>CAYYNT010000039.1:0-5627 GCA_964473155.1 uncultured Gemmatimonadales bacterium
CACTTTTTCAGCCGGCAGAGTCCCGACATTGTCGGGATTAACCACCGTGTCGCTGGTTCGAGTCCGGCCTGGGGAGCCATACCGAGGCAGGCGTCGTGTGTCAGCATGACGCCTGTTTTGTCTCCATGCCTTTCTTTGTCTACATTCTCAAATCCGAATCCTCCGGACGCTTCTATATCGGGCACACCGACAACGTTCAACGCAGGATTGCCCAGCACAACGATCCCCTCTACCACGGCTCTAAAACCACGAAACGGTTCGCTGGACCCTGGTCCCTCGTCTACAGCGAATCATTCGAATCTCGATCCGATGCCATGTCCAGAGAACTGCAAATCAAAAAATGGAAAAGCCGTAAAGCCATTGAATCACTTTTTCAGCCGGCAGAGTCCCGACATTGTCGGGATTAACCACCGTGTCGCTGAGCAAGAGTCCGGCCTGGGGAGCCATACCGAGGCAGGCGTCGTGTGTCAGCATGACGCCTGTTTTGTCTCCATGCCTTTCTTTGTCTACATTCTCAAATCCGAATCCTCCGGACGCTTCTATATCGGGCACACCGACAACGTTCAACGCAGGATTGCCCAGCACAACGATCCCCTCTACCACGGCTCTAAAACCACGAAACGGTTCGCTGGACCCTGGTCCCTCGTCTACAGCGAATCATTCGAATCTCGATCCGATGCCATGTCCAGAGAACTGCAAATCAAAAAATGGAAAAGCCGTAAAGCCATTGAATCACTTTTTCAGCCGGCAGAGTCCCGACATTGTCGGGATTAACCACCGTGTCGCTGGTTCGAGTCCGGCCTGGGGAGCCATACCGAGGCAGGCGTCGTGTGTCGGCATGACGCCTGTTTTGTCTCCATGCTTTTCTTTGTCTATATCTCAGAGATCAAAAAGCCGCACAGCCGCTGAATTACTCGCAGTCTTGAATACCTATCGGTTTTCCTTCTACCTGCAGGACCCAAAACTTCCTTGTCCTTTCCCCATAATTCTTGGGCAAAATTCCGGCATGATTATCTCCCCCCATGGGGGGATGTACCCCCCCCTCAAAACTTGCGAGATTTTTTCTCGACTGGCCGCTCGGTCTGGAGGGCTAAAATCTGGCGTGATTTTACCCCCCTATCCCCTCAGACTTCTTTTTCTGAATCCATAAACAAAAACCGGACGTCTTAATAAACAGAGAACGATGAAACTCAACTTTCAATCCCGGAGGATAAAATGAACACCAGCGAAAAGATCAGATTCTACGGCAACGTGGCCGTCTGCGTTGTGGTCTACTTCAGCTTCGTGATTCTGCCCTATGCGCTTTAAATCCACGAGCGGAGACACAGGTCCCAGGGAAGCCGCTCGAATAGAATGGCTTCCCTGTTTTTAACTCGATGACATGCTTTCCCAGAGCGCACCATGAGAATCTCCATCAGTATAAACTTCCATTCGGTAAAGATCGAAAAGGTGCTTGAAACCGATAACGGTGAAATCCTGCACTACGAGTTCCCTTCGGGTGATTTACGCCATGAGACCTGGCTCAATGACCTGGATGACCAAGTCAAAGAACAGATACTTGAGCAGATTCCAGCTTCCATTAATCTTATATCTATTCCTCAGTTCATAGCTGCCTGAAATTCTTCTTGTCTTTACTCATATGCCTTGTACAGACTGACTATTCCCTGTGCCGGTTTATCTCAGAGAATTGTCTTCATCAATCGAATTGCCAGCTCCAAGGTTTACCTTGAGCGGTCTGACAAAGCAAGGGCTTGGCTATTTTGCGACTCTTAAAGGTCGGTGGTCCGCTCGTTCTGGGACAGCAAACTCTGAGGATTTTACACCCACTATCCCCTCATGAATTGCAGCCGTTCATGCTATTACTATTTTCTGTTCGTTCTCTGTTCACCCCCCTAAAGGGAGTAGGGTGAACAAGAAGAGTCGTTAACCTCTGGTGAACAGTTGTTTTTGTTCACCGATTTCGTTCACCATTTAAACTCCCTCAACCAAATAGCCTGCTTGGATCAGTTTCCCTCCAGTCGTCAGATGCCCGTTTCGAATTGCCTGCTGTTTCACTTTGGTAATGTATGACTTGGCAATTCCGAGTTCTTCACTAATTGTTCCGTAATCGGAACCTGCATCCAGCATTCTCAGTATCTCAGTCTTCTTTCTTTTGAATTATTCTTCCACAACCAGGTCAAATTGCCGTACTCATCCTTGGCCAGTTTGAATTCCAGCTCCTCGATGTATGACAGTCCCTCTGTCGAAACTCGGCTCTTGCAGAAATGAGTGATAAATCTCGCACCGTATACCGGTTCGTAATTCTGAGGAACCTTCAGTTCAATCGAAATATCGATGTTGTCCTCTCGGGCGCTGGTCCCGCGTTGAGTTCCATTCTTGCTTGTGTGGTGAAGAAGAATTGTCGCGATACCGCAAAACGTTAGTCAAGTAACCAGGTGTTTATCGGGTCCCACTCCTGCTTGCTGTTCTCATCACTTCCTGAACTCAAAGAAGCCAGATTGTCTACGACCCAGAGACGGATTCGATTCGACAGAAGAAATTCTTTCATGCTTTCCGCCAAACCTCTGATAGAAGGTTCGTCCGAGAGAAACCTTTATGAGTTGCATAGGCATCCGAGTATACCAGAAGAGAGGTTTTCCTGTCGGACGCGCATGGATTCAAAGCTTTAACTCTTTGCTGGATATCCTGTGCCGCCATTTCACCTTCGAGATAAAGACAGGGCACCGGTTTCACAACTTTCCACGGACCGAAAGAAATTCCGCGTGAAACCGCATAAATTAAGGAAAGAGCCAACCATGTTTTACCCGAACCTCTCCAGGCCGATATCAGGGTAATAGACTGTTCATTTAGCCAAGGCGATAATATGCAATCCGTTACGGGCAGATCAGCCTGAATGAATGCTTTGTCGTTCATTATTACGTCACTCAACGTTAGCGCCTTGACAGGATTGTAGAGCGGGGCTGTTACAATCATCTGGGCCAACATTTGTTTTGCCTGCTTAGAGTCGGGTGCCTTTTCCACCCAGTCTGTCAGGTCTCCTTTCTCTGGCAAGTCCGGCAGATCGATCCATTTAACTTGGGCCGCTATCCCATCGAGAGAACGGGCGACTTTCTGCATGTGATCCCGTCCCGGCTGGTCGTTGTCCGGAATCAAGACTATATCCTTGCCACGAAGACATTCTGAATACTCCAGTTGCCACTTTCCGGCCCCCATCGGAGCGGTGGTCGCGCAGAAACCCAGGCCGGCTGCAGTGTCCGCATCCTTCTCTCCCTCTACTATCAAAATCATTTCTGCTTTTAACAATTCCGGCAGATTGTAAAGGACCCTTTTTTGTCCATTCAGGCCATTTATCCAACCGCTTTTTCCATCGGGCCGACGCTGCCAGAAATCTTTTGGCTCATACCTAACAACCTGAAACAATAGATTGTTTTTCTCATCCCTGTAATCGTAAGTGTTCACTATTCGACCTGATTTCCTCGAATCTGATATACCATGTTCTGTGGCTATATCCTCGATCACTCTCGTATAGTTTTCTCTGCCCTCTAATCCTTTATATTTGCTGTAAAAAGCCCAATTCCACCCTTTGCACCGCAACCATGACAATAGAATGCACCGGTTTCGTTGTTGAAATTTAAGGACGGTTTCGTGTCATTGTGGAACGGGCAAATAGCACCCCATTCCTGTTTTGAAATTCTTTTCGCATCCGGCAGGTATTTGAGGTAGAACTGGCTCGCATTGCCCCGGAAATATTTCTCAATCGTATCTTTGGTCATGGACCACCTCACAGTCCGGGGCTAATTCTCGGAATAAGGTTCAGCTTCGAACCGGGCGCAATCGTCATTAACCGCCCGCTTGAAACGGGACTGACATATGTCAGAAGCTTCTTGTTTTGTGGAGACGGCCTGGCTTTGAGCGGCGTCCCATTCGGCAAGGACTTGGAAAAAACCGCTGATATTGGCGACAATCTGGCGGGCGCTTTCACGGGTGAGTCGCTCTTCGCTCCGGCTTTGCCAGAACTCGAGCGTCTGGTCGATTATACTTTTATCACTCTCGTTCATCTCTTACTCCCAATCCAGGTTTTCTGCCCTGGAATCAGCCCTCCAGCCCCTTCCGCGGAATCACACCGCTGGAACAAGACCCGTTGTGTTTTCGGTCTCTGCGCTCCAATCACAGGAATCGCGATAAAAAAATCTCTAATTCAATTCCTCGGGCGAAATGACAAACCGGTGGCTCTTCCCAGCCTTGATTATAAGTCTGCGCTTATTCTCATTGAGCATCTCACCGGTGATCTGGTACTCGAAGAATCCATGCCTTAAACCGTCCAGAACAATCTCGCGTAAATCCTTCAAGGCGCATTCAAGCTCAGTGCTGCAACTATTGCAGCGCCTTTTCTCCAGTCCTTTCTGATGCATTTTCACCTCCTGTGGTCCTGGCGCTACCCTTTATCAGCTCAAACCCAAGCGTTCCCATCAAGGCGATGTCATACTCGACAAGTTCCTTGCCCTTCTGGATTCGGATTCCGGGTGCCGGATAAGCCAGAACACCAGCATCCAGGCTCCTGCCAATCATGGTATACGCTTTTTTCAGGGGCTTGAGTAGCGGGATAATAACATGTGCCTGGCTCGATTCCGGTTTGTGGCTGAGCAGGTGACTCACCATAAAATCGGGATACACATCCATATTTGTCCCGTCAAACCAGAGAACGGGATGATAACCGGAATCCAGAAACTCCAACGCCAGTTCAATGTAGTTCTTTTATTTGCTTTAAAAGGTCCACAGGGGAAAAACAAATCTCGCTTTAAAATAAATTTTTGTTATTATTGTTTCCGACAGCCAAATATCGTGCTTTGGGTGGAACCATTGCATGACCAAGTGAATTTCTTATCTCTCACATTAGTAGCAGGTTAACCACGACAATCGTGAGGATATCATGCCTCAGATTTTCGACAACATTCAAAAAGAACTGCTGCCAACTCTTAAATCTGCCCTTGGCGTGTCGGAACGAGCAGATTTCTGTGTTGGTTATTTTAACCTTAGAGGATGGAGACAGTTAGACGACCTTGTCGAGCGTTGGCCTGGGGGCATTGGAAACTGTTGCCGCCTTCTTGTCGGAATGCAGAAAATGCCGCAAGACCAACTGAAAACGGCTTTGAGTCTTATACAGAAAGAACAGCCGGTCGATCAAAGTGCCGCAATAGCTTTAAAGAAAACATTAGCTGTGGATAAAGCAACTGAGAGAGTACCCGGCTCACAGAGGTAGTGACCTCACCAAGTGCAAGTTGCTTCCACCTCTCACTTTGTTCTTTGAAATTAGATTCAGGGATCATTAGCCAAGGGGAGTAGCGTTCCATTATAAAAACTTGAGAGTATACTCAAGTCCTTAACAGGGGTGAGCAAGCTGGCAGAAACTCCCATTCCCTGAATCGTAAAGACCTGGTCCAGGAGACCAGCTTTGCTCAGGCGCTCCCTGAAGCGCCACAGAGTGCTGAAGTCCGGGATGTCGGTATCGAATCCGATCTTCAGAAAACGCTGAAAACTCATCCGGTCGATCAAAGCATCTTCCAGCGCCGGATCGCTCAGGTTGTAAAGATACTGCAAGATCAAGCATTTCAGGGAAAACTGGATCG
>CAYYNT010000039.1:5727-40693 GCA_964473155.1 uncultured Gemmatimonadales bacterium
TTCCAGGCAAAACATGGATCCCTGTGTCCAGTTGGTGCAACGGCATTTTTAACGGTTTCAGTCCCTGGAAAGAAAACCATAAACTCGACTTCAGTATACCGGAGGAACGCAAGAAGTGGCTATGCAAAGTAGCTGTGATGAACATAAAAAAGAGTGGAGGCCCAAGTAACTCTGATTTCTCACAACTTGAATCCGCAGTTAAGGAAAGCATTGGCTTGATTAAAGAGGAAATTCAAATTATCGGACCCGATATTATTGTCGCTTGTGGTACTTATTATTTCCTGTCAGAAATTATCTATGAGAATGATCCCGATTCGGAAAAAGGCTCGCTTATAAATGGAGTTGATTATACAATTAACCACCGAGAGAACTGGCTAATAGTCGATTTTTATCATCCTGCAGCCAGAGTGCGTGCGAATTTTCTGTATACAATGCTGATGGATACCGTGAAAGAGGCAATAAAAATAATAAAATAAAGGAGTAGAGAAAATCGAAACAAACAGGCCACCGGTTGCAGATGGTGGCCCTGTTTATCAATAAATGACATTGATACATCATTTATTGACAGAAGCAAACTTGCCGCTTTCTGAACTCCGACCGCCCTCCTCTCTCTAACTCATTCATAACAAACCAGATCATCTGATGTATGCCGCCTGGCATTCCTCTTGCTTTCCCTGTGCTGCATTCAAACGCTGATTCACACAGGGGGAAAGAGGAACGCTATGAAAAGAACCAAACCCAGCAGCAAAGCAATCACCGTAAAAATCAGGGGAGTCGCCTACACCCCTGACAACCTGCCGGCCCCTGAACCATTCGCCAGCAATGATTCCCTGCTCGAAACAGCGCTCCCGATGCTGAAGTCGCGCACGACCATCACCCGTATTTCAGAGGGTGATGATGACTTCATGTCCATGGAAAATGCAACCCGTCAGTCGGAGGCGCTGAAAGAATACTGGCACAGATGTTTCGAGCTTACTCCATCTTCAGTGACAATCTGCGGGGAGCTGGCAAAACACGCTCTCTCTCGGGCTGAGCTTGAGATTGTGGTGTCCCTTATTCTGTATCAGCTTGGTCTTCTTCCCCATGGCACCGACTGCTGCGAAGGGCTGTTGGATCTTCTCGACATAAATGGTTTGGGCAGCCTCGAACTGATTCGAAGCCTTTCCGAAAACGGGAAACTCGCTTCGAGCGGTCTCGTCGCTTTCGAAAACCCACAGGAGGATCTCCGAGAACGGGAACTGGTCCTCAACCCGCATTTCATCGACCTGGTTCTTGAGAAATCGGAACCCTCAGCGCACCACTGGACATTGAACGACGAAAAAGAGGTCTACGAAAAACTTGATCCCCTCATGCGACACTACGCCAAAAAGTGCGATGTCCTTGGTGATATGGAACGCGGGTATGCGAACGAAAAAGAATTCTTCAAGATCAAACTCGCGATCCGCCGTGAGGAAAAGCGCCTGGCCAACACTCTGCGCATGCATCCCGACTGGAAACTGAGCCAGTTGGTCGGCCCGAATGAGAATTCTTACCTCGAACTCCAGGATTCCATTCTGGTGATCCTTGCAGCGAAAGAGTGCATCCATCTTGAGGCAGATAACGGCCTGTTCAAGGGGATAGGGCTTGCCAGGGCGGTTTGCTCGGATATTCAGCAAGTCCAGAAACTCTTAAAGAATCTTGCCTCGAAGTCCCGTCTTATCACCGAGGGCCTTGTTCAGGCCGCCAGCGGTGCGGGTTCGCATCTGACTGACAATCCAGGTGATCTGGCCGAGGCGGAGTTCGAACTGAGCCGTAAGTGCCTTGAAAGACTGGGACTGAGCAAATCTATCAAACGCGAAAAGTCTGAGGTGGCACGGCTCCTGGTTCCTCGCCTGTCCATGAGCAGTCTTGTACTGAATGAGAAAACGGAGCAAGCTCTCAGGATGGTTGTCTCGCAGACAATCCATAGCGAGAAACTGATGACAAATTGGGGCCTAGCCGAGGTCTTTCCATACGGAAGGGCGGTTACGGTCCTTTTCTCCGGACCTCCCGGAACAGGCAAAACCGCCTGCGCCGAGGCCCTGGCCAAGGTGCTCGGGCGGCCGCTTATGGTAGCTGATTACTCGCGAATTCAGAACTGCTGGGTCGGGGCCACGGAAAAAAACATAGTCAAGGTGTTCGCCGAGGCGCGCGACAACGGTGCGGTGTTGTTCTGGGATGAGGCGGATGCCATGTTTTTCGACCGCGACAGCGCCAGCCGTAACTGGGAGGTGCGTGATATCAATGTCCTGCTGCAGGAGATCGAGTCTTTCGAGGGGGTCTGTATCCTGGCCACCAACAGGAAAGTAGTTCTGGACAAAGCCCTGGAACGGCGGATCGGTCTCAAGGTCGAGTTCACTCTTCCAGACAGGTCTGAAAGGCTTCAGATATGGAAAAGGCTTCTGCCCCCCAGGATGCCTCTTGGCCCGGATGTGGACCTCGACAAGCTGGCAGAGCACGCCCTCAGCGGCGGCCAGATAAAAATCCTGATTCTCAACGCCGCGCGCCTGGCCGTGGATGGCGGAGATTGCGTGTCGATGGAGCATTTCAACCGGGCGCTGGAAATGGAATTCGAAGGGGCCTGGTCAGCAGGATTGAGGCGCAACATCGGTTTCATCGATCCCGCCACAGGGAAAGGAGTCAGTTTAAGATGCAATTAGAAGCCATACAGCAGCTTTTTGACGCTGAGCTTATCTCCAGTCTGCCCGCCGTTGAATCTGAGTGTGTCAGTGCGGATGGATGCCTGTCGCTGAACGGGAACAACAATTTTGTCCGGCTCCGTCTCTGGCCGCGACCGGATGCCATTGTCGAGACAGTATCCGGCAAAGAGAGAATTGATGACCTGAAATGTATCGATGAGATGCCGCTCTATCCGGTGAGTTCATGGGACGGGCAAGCCGAAAGGTTTTTCTGCTCTCTGGCCTTTGAAACTCTGGACATAAAACCTGAGTGGCAGGATACTCGGCCGGACATGGCCTTGTTGAGCGCCGATGAAAAAACTCTCCGTGTGACAGCCCTCAACGAACTGGTCGCCAGCATCCCGGATGATATACGTACAGCGCTGGACAGGGTGACATCGGACAAATGGTTGATCCTTCATTGTTGCTCACGCTCCAGGTATTTCCGGGAGTTGTTTGTATCGAATCCGCAACTCGCCTTTCTTCTTTCCTTGAAATATGGCAACGGGTTCGGCATTCAGGAAAAAATCGAGCTTATGGATGGGCTGGCCCGTCTGAAACGGCGCGATCTGGCTGCATTGGCGGGCCTTCCGGCCAGTCAGTCCTCGGTGCATTTGATTAGAAAATTCACTCCAGCCGCTCTTGAAATTTACGATCCGGATTTGCTTGGCTGGATGCTGGCTGACCCGCTTTTCGGAAGCTGCCTGCCACACCTCCGGTCTGTCGGCGCGGGCCTGCTTGAACTCATGCGCGTGCTTGCGGATTCGAAAAGAATAAAGGTCAGCACCGGGCTTCTCCACCAGGTGGCGCATGAAGATGAGCAGGAGTGTGATTTATCGTCAAAAATTGCCGCGGAATTGTCCATGCTGGCTGACTGCCTGAATAAAGAGTTTTACCTGCAAAATTTGCAAGCGCTTACCAGAGCCTATATAAAGGTTTCGGCGGAATTCGAGATCGAGCGTGTGCGTTCCGACACCCGCCGTTTCCCTTCGCCACCGTTGCCTGGAAACACGGACATAATACCCATCACCTGCCCGGCGGAACTTGTCCGCGAGGGTGAGGAGCAAAGCAACTGCGTGGCCTCCTACCTGACCGACATTCTGAATGGAACAGTCTATATCTATAGAATGATCCGGCCTGAAAGGGCGACCCTGGAAGTCTTTCAATGTGAGGAGGGCTGGGAATTGGGTGAGATCGCCGGGCCTGCCAACAGCCAAGTTGGCGCTGAGAGTATGGAGGCGGTGCAACGGTGGTTCGACCAATGTAGTTTCTAATGATAGAGTTGCATGTTATTGAGAACATCTATCAAACATAAAGTAAATTTATCGGAGGCATATTTGAATATACAAGATAGCTTTTCACTACCACCACGGAGGCTGCAAGTGAACAGCGCCAGAAAAAGAGGGCTTACTAAAGCCCAGGCCGACCAGCTTAACAGAATCTTCGGGCTTGGCCCCTATGCTGAAAGCATAGCAAAACCCGAGAGCTACCGGCTTGGTTTCATCGACCGGCTTTCCAGCTTCTTGGATAATCTACGTTCCAAGCTGAGGCTTCATTCCCGCTGAAAGGAAGGGATTACGAACATAACTGCCATTGAGAGTGAACGAGTGAGAGAAGACATTCAATTCGAAAAGAAACAAAATCCTGGTGAAGGTTTACGAGTTACAATCCACCGGGGAAGTGACCAGATCGGCGGAAATTGTATCGAGATATCCTGCGGTGGGACCACAATTCTGCTCGACCTGGGCAAGCCGCTCCAGGATGAGGACGCGGGCCTGCCGGACACGCTCAGGCGTTTTGATGCGGTCCTGCTGTCCCATGCACACGAGGACCACTGGGGACTTATTGACCTTCTGCCTCCTGAATCACCGGTCTATAGTGGTGAGCTTTGCTGGAATCTTATCCGGACTTCGCGGCTGTTCAGAAAGATCGAAACACCTGAGAAAAAGATCAACTTTTTCCGAGCCTGGCATGCGTTCAGGATTGGCGAACTGACTGTTACGCCTTTCCTGATGGACCACTCCAGCCCGGATGCCTACGCTTTTCTGATCGAGGGCGAAGGAGCACGGGTGTTCTACAGCGGTGATTTCCGGGCCCATGGGCGCAAGGCGAAATTATTTCATCATCTGGTCAACAATCCACCACCTGACATAGACCTTCTGCTGCTCGAAGGGACGACGATAGGGAGAGAAGAGCAGCTGTATCCGAGCGAGGAAGCGGTTCAGTTAGAGTTTGAGCATCTTTTAAGGGACAATCTCGGGCCAGCGTTCCTTGTCGCCTCAGGCCAGAACCTGGACCGTCTGGTGACCGCTTACAAGGCGGCCAGACGCGCGGGTCGTGAACTGGTGCTCGATATCTACACCGCCTGGGTGCTGCGCGAAATATCCAGCCGCTTCGTGAATGTGCCCGATCTCTGCTGGCCTGGTATCCGTGTGCTTGCCAGAGGAAGCACCGCCGCGAGCCACTACCGGGTTCTGCTCCGGTATCCGGAACTGTTCGGCCGGTTCACCCGCGAGCTGTACGAGTCATGCAACACGGTCACCGAAGATGAACTCGCCCTTCACCCCGGCCGCTATCTGGTGAAAACCAACCGGGTCGCATCCCTGCTCGACCGTCTTAAGCCCATTGAGCGGACACTGGTGATTTACTCGATGTGGGAGGGCTATCTTGCGCCTGCGTATGACCGCAATGGCCGAAACGACCTGCGGGAGCTTCAGGAGCGGCCGGACCTCGATTTCCGTATCGTACACACCAGCGGCCACGCCTCTGTCGGGGACCTTAACACGCTGGCCAAGTCCATGGCTCCGGGTGTGCTGGCGCCGGTGCACACTGAACACCCGGATGAGTTCCGGGAGATATATTCACATGTCAGGCTGTTGAAGGACGGGGAAGTGATGCAGCTCGAAAGCAATCGGTCATAGGATAATACTTACTGGGAAAGAGGTTAGAAAAGGGGATGCCGGCACAATATAGGAGAAGCACCACAGGGACCCCGCCGACCGAATTGGCGCCTCGGGCTATAGGTTGGCCTAACTGGTTTTATTATGACTGTTGACATAGAGAGGACGTTCACAAGGTAATTCGGAGATTAGGAATCTGAGGAGAACCCTGAAGGTTTTGCCGCATAATATTTCCAAGCAATTGACTTGATATTTTGCAAAATCATATTAATCTTTGTTGGACATTATGGAATAAGCGATTCTAACCTCCAGACAAGGAATGCAAATGAACATCTTCAAAGCTTTAGTATCGGGCAAGAAGCCTTTTTTAGAAGAAAACGCTTCATCGCTGCTGGCCTGGCTGATGAATCCATATATGGAGCATGGTCTCGGATTTGGCTTTTTAAAGCTCTTTATTACACGCCTCGCTGAGTCAAACGAGATAAGCGAGGATATCAAAGGGAAGCTCAGAAATCTGGCTGAGGCTTTAAAATCGAGATTAAGAAGCGGAGATATTAATGAGATAGAAATCTCCACTCACTTGGAATATTCTGTAGATAATTCGTTCATCGATATAGTTCTGGAACTGGGTGATGGTTGGATTTTGGCCATCGAGAATAAAGTCAGAAATGAAGCGGCATCAAACTCCCTCCAAATTTATAAGCAATACGAAGGATTAAAAAAAGATGTTAAATCAAATAATTATAAGATCGGAATGATATTTCTCATTCCCTGCGATGAAGATATGGAAATACTCGATGGCCGGATTGCTAATGAATATGATGCGCTGACGGATATGGGTCATGACGATTTCAAAGCCATTTATACCTGGCAATCCAATCATATGAAATACCCAAGCATCTATGCAGTGATAACAGAACTTCTCAACCAGGATGTAACTGGTGAAATCGAACCTATGACTGAATATATGCGGCACACATTGAAGGCTTTGAATTACTTTATCCGTTCTCAATTCGACGGTTACGAATTCAAGCGAATCAGTTCTTCATCAGGCTTGAATCCGTTGACTGAAGGGCGTAAGACTCTTTCTGAATTACGCTCAATGGATATCGGTTATGTAGGAGTAGCCTCTGGTATATCCGGACTATTAAAACTGGATAACAAAAATCTTCGAGTGAAACTCTTTCAGTATTCAAGGGATGGATCACTCGCAGATAAAAGGAATTGGATGGATCTGGCGACATTCAAGGAAATGACCAGTTGGCTTTCGGGTGAAAAAGCTTATCCTGAAATACTTAACAAAATCGATAACTCTTATTTTGGAGCAGAGAGTATATTCAAGCTTGCATCAACGTTTAGAGATAAATTGTTTGTAGGCATCAAGGGCGGGCGAAATGCATTGGAGCATATGAATAATGAAGAAATTATAGGTAAAAGATGGCAAATTAAATTGAAGAGTACTTCCAACCAATGGTTGAGCGGTTCAGAATTTGTTGAGATTCTTCAAAACAAGGGAATCGCTTTTTAATCTCTTCGGATTGAATTCACCGAAGCTTGCTTCGGAAATGAATAATTCCAGAAGTTGATACCTCGCAGCATACTGCGTGGTAGTTCATTGTCAAACAAGCTATGGTTTGGTTGAAAGATTTCTATTTGTACAGTGATGAGTATAGAGACTGCGGCACATTGCCGCGGTCTCTTTTTTATGAAAATCCCGCATTCATCTCCGCCCTGTGGGCAGGGTGATTCACTGACGCCTGTACCGTCGCCACGTCGATTGAGGTTATCATGTCCAGAAAACCTAAGCCTAACATTGCAGAGTTTATAGTTTTCAGTGAACACTTCAAAAACTTGGCAACTTCTAAAACAAAGAAGGCTGTCAGGACAATGTTTATTGATTCAGCTTTGTTGGTGGCTGGATTGTCAATTTGTATTGAGTGTGAATACGGAAAGTTTTTAGCTCCTAAGAAAGTTCGTGAGGAAAGGTTCAAGGCTTTGATGGGAGGGACAATTGAGTTTTAGAACTTCTCTCCGCTCGAAGCGGATTTTATCCAGCTATTTCAACCCACGCACCCGCCTCCATGCCGGGCTCGACCTCGATGCGACGGAATGGCGGGGTTTGATCTGCGCAACTTGTCGTAGCGTGCTACGGTCTCGCGGTCGATGCAAAGCTCACGCGCAATGCGCCGATAGGACCAGCCGTTCTCCAATAGACCTATAATCGCGTGTTTCTTAGCCATCTTGAGTACATTCGCCGTCGACTACATCCTTATCGCCAAGAAGGTATATGGCTGCTCCTCAATAATGGCTGATTTTGATTCGACACTCGGTGGCTGTTTTTAATCGGCCGCTAACACGACACTGTCGGTGGTGCCATTCATGATCGTGGCGCAGCCTATCAGCACCAGAGCCGGGAGGATTCCAAACAGCACAAGCACTTTCAAAAACTTAACATTCGGCTTTAACATGATAACTTCTCCTCATGGATAAATGGAAATTGGACCTTTAAAACGGGAGGCAAACGAAAAGGCAGTACAAGTGGTACAGGCGCCTGTACTGCCTTTCCCGCCTCTCGCCCACGGCTCCGGCCCGTCGACCGGGCCCGGGACCTCCCTGTGGATTCTATTACTGGCTAAAGGATGTTTCTCTATCGCCTCCCCTGTTCGTAATGATGATCGGTCAAAATGGCTTCAATCGATATCAGTATCCGCCACCGAAACGGCTGGCATCTCTGACCTCACTTTCTATTTGCCTCTCGTATTCCGCGTTCTCATTCTCCTGCTCCAGGTACGCCTCGAATTTCTCCCGCTCCTCGGGCGTAAGGACAATCTCTCTCTTGTGAGGCTTTGGATTGACAACTGCCGGCCGGACTTCTTCCCTTTCCTGTTGAATCACTGCGGTCAGGAATGCCGCGATGATTAGTCCCCAGAAAGCAACCGCAATAAGAGTCAGCCCAAGGTCTGATCTGGATTTATAACTCATTTAAGCCCTCCCATATCGGCGTTCATGTTAACTATCCACGAAAACCCATCCGCCTTTTCAGGCTGCTCATCCGGTCGTCAGATTGGCCATTGCCATCACCGTTGGAGAAAAACGCCGCGTGCACGGCCTGCCCACGGTATGCCAGAACAGAGCCGACCAGAGACGCGCCCCTGAAACGGTGGTCCCAGCCGTGCCCCGGTGACTTGAACTTAGTTTCCGTTATCTCTTCAAGCCTTTCCAGGAACTCTGCGGCTTTCTGCGTTGAGACAGCATATTCACCTGGTTTTTCGGTCAACAGCGACTCCACGGCGTAGCTCTTGAGCAGCTTGGCGTGAAGCGAACTGTAGGCTCCGGACATGGAAACATAGTCGAAACCCGCCACACAACCGTCTATCAACACCAGCAGCCCGCATTGGCCGTTCTGGCAGGGGAAAGCTTTCAGGTAGTCCGCGAAAGCGGTGGAACGGGCGGTGAAGAAATCGTTCATCGCCCCGGTGGGTGAGTCGATATTGGCCTGGCGGTTTAGGCTGCTGATCGAGTTCCAAATCTCACCCTGGTTCGAGTCAAACCGCCGCGAATATGAAAGCGAATCCGAAACCGCAACGCTCTTTGAGGCCCGGGCGCTGCGGAACAGGACGTTCCCTGAATCGTGAAACTCCGGAGTGCTGTAGGACCAGCGGCCATGCTCGGTGCAGCTCACCGGAATCACTGTCTCGGTCTGCTTTTTCAGCAGAATGGAGGTATTAAGAACCCGGTTCTGCTTGGCCCCCACCATTTCCTCTCCATCCAGAGCCAGCACGGCCTTGTCCGACAGGTTCCGGATTTTCAGCTCCGGCACGCTGCCGGTCTGGGTCAGTTCGGTCACTAACACAAGCTTCAGGGACAAAGCCTCGCTCAACGGAAAATACTCGATCACCGGCCTGGCTTTCCCAAGCAGCGGTATCACCCCCATGTTCCTGAAAGAGGACGGCGATCCCAGTTCGAACGAATCGATCAGATTTTTCAGCACGGAACTCATTTTCTCCTCCTGGTGATTGAAAGATTTGATATGGAATCAGGCTAACCTGAACTGTTCGTGCGTACCCTGTATTGACAAGCGCCGTGCCAAAGGAGAAACCTCAGCCGTTCCAAGCGTGGAATCCTTTATTTCTCAATTTGTTGCACAATCAACTCTCCGCACTGCTCTGCAAGCTTGCCGCAGGAGAATCAGTCACAAATTGATTTTTCGAAGTCACATTCTGATTGCCGGGTGCAGTTTAAGCTTGCAGGATCAGCCAGTCCGTGGTATAAGCAAGTATGGCATTCAGACACGGAGGGAAGATGGTTAAACCGGAAAGAGACAACCTGATACTGGCCTACAACGGGGTCGATGGTTTCTGCGCGGCGGCGGCGGCGCTTCTGTATCACCCGAAGGCCGAAATTGTCATGACCAGCGCCTCGCGGATCGGACGGACATTCTCCCGTCTGGCCGGAGAGATCAAAGGCCGCTGCACGATCCAAGTCTGTGGTGTGGGATTTTTCTGCGACTGGGAGGAGATAGAAAAACCGGCCCTGGAATTGAAGAAAAGAGGCGTGGATATCCGCTGGTACTGTGGGAGAGGCTATCTGGAGCAGTACAGGGAGAAAATCGGGACAGTCGCCTTGCCGGTGTTTCTCGAATGCCGCACCAACGCCGAGGCGGTATGCCGTCACCTGGGCCTGGATCGCAACCTCTGGGCGAACCAGTTGATGAAAATCGCCGCCAGCGATCCGAACCTCGATTCAGGTATTGTGGAACCTGAAATCGCCGAGTGGAGGGATTTAATCCTGGCGGCGATTACGACATTCCTGAAATATCAGGATGAGGCAGTCTGTCCGGCTGCGATAAAGAAACTCACCGTCCTTAAATTCGCTCCCGAGGATCGCGAGACCCTCCGCCGCTACAAGCGTTTCAGCGACCGGCACATAATCCGTGGGCATTCCGAACGGATGAAAGAGCTGCGCCGGATGATCGCCCGTTGCGCCGTGGTGGATGAGCCGGTGATCCTGACCGGCGAGAGCGGCACAGGCAAGGAGTACGCGGCCCAGCTTATCCATGAGCGCAGCCCGCGCTCGGGCGAGCCTTTCCGGGCAGTCAACTGCGCGGTGTTCGGGGGCAATCCCGGACTGGCGAATTCCGCCCTGTTCGGCCACGTTAAAGGCGCTTTCACCGGAGCGGCTGAAAACCGTAAAGGAGCTTTCCTGAGCGCTGATGGCGGCACGCTGTTCCTGGACGAACTTGGCCTTCTGCCCCTGGAAGTCCAGGGCAAACTGCTGCGCGTGCTGGAGGATGGCGAGCTGCTGCAGGAAGGATCGGACAGTCCCATCCCGGTGGAAGCTCGTATTGTAGCCGCCACCAACCGTTGTCTGCCGGCCATGATCCGCGAGGGAAACTTCCTGCCCGATTTATATCACCGGATCAACACTTTAAAAATTGAGCTTCCACCCTTACGTTCCCATCCGGAGGACATCCCGGAGATCGCCCGCGAAAAGCTGATCGCGCTCAAGGCAGAGGGTTACCCGCTTAAACTCGGGAAAAAAGAATATGAGCTTCTGGCTGCATACGACTGGCCGGGCAACGTGCGCCAGCTTTTCAAACTGATCAAGCGCATGGCTTACATGGGACTGAGCGTAGCCGAGGCGCTGACCGAGGAACGCAGCCAGGGCAACCTGGAATTCGGTTCATTCGATGGAACGAACGGGCAGAGCCTCTATCCCATGAGCGAAGATGAAATCCGCGACCTGGAGGAAATCAAGCGGGAATATTGCCAGCGCGTCTGGGAACTTTGCGGGAAAAACTACGCCAGGGCCGCCAAATTGCTGGGAGTGGCAATAAATACCTTAAGGAAGAATATTGATGACAATTGAATTGGCTTGTCCCTGCTTGCCAGTCTGTGCTTCCAGATAAAAAAAGGAGTGCGTATGGATAATCCAGGCTTCAATATGCCATCTCTGTTCTATGCCATTTTTCTTCTTTCAGCCATCTCTCTTTACTCCGCAGATTTTTCAAGCCGTTTCATGATGGGTCCGACCCGCGCTGTAGTTCGCGCGCCGCATGGCATGGTGGCTACCAGTCAGCCTCTGGCAGCGCAGGCCGGGATTGAAATCCTCAAATCCGGTGGAAACGCAGTCGATGCAGCGGTGGCGGTCAATGCCATGCTCGGTCTTACAGAACCGCAAAGCTGTGGGATTGGCGGTGACCTGTTCGTGATATATTGGGATAACAAGACACAGAAACTCTACGGCCTTAACGCCAGTGGCCGCTCACCCTACGACATCAGCCTTGAAAAACTGAAAAAGCGCGGGCTGGAGTATATCCCAGCAAAAAATCCGCTGGCCTGGTCTGTCCCAGGCTGCGTGGATGGTTGGGACATGCTGCTCAAAAGATTCGGGAGACTGGATTTCGACAAAGTTCTCGCTCCGGCAATCCGGTACGCGGAGGAGGGATTTCCGGTCAGCGGATGGTCAGCGCCTTCTCCGGAGGACTCCTGCAACGCGACATTCCGTCGTACTTTCATGCCCGAGGGACGTGTCCTGGAAGACGGCGATATTTTCCGGAATACTGATCTCTCCCGCTGTTACAGGATGATCGCCGCAAAGGGGCGGGATGCCTTTTATCGTGGGGATATCGCCCAGAAAATAGTAGAATATTCGAAACAGCAGGGTGGTTTCTTTTCGATGCGCGATTTCGAGGACCACCGCGGCGAGTGGACCAATCCGGTTTCCACGAACTACCGCGGATACGATATCTGGGAACTACCTCCTAACGGGCAGGGTATTGCCGCTCTTCAGATGCTCAACCTCCTTGAAGACTATAACCTTGCGGCGCTGGGTCATAACTCGGGAGAGTATCTGCATCTGCTGATAGAGGCCAAGAAACTGGCTTTCGCTGATCGTGCGCGTTATTACTCGGACATGGATTTCTTCCGTACCCCTGTCGAAAAGCTGATATCCAAAGAATACTCCGCTGAAAGACGGGCGTTGATCAATCCGGCCAGAGCCGCACAGAATGATCTTCCTGGCGAAGTCCCAGAAGGTGGAAACACGGTGTACCTTGTGGTGGCGGACAAGGATCATAACATGATCTCATTCATCCAGAGCATCTCCTGGATTTATGGATCGGGGCATGTCCCCGAAGGTCTTGGATTCTGTCTCCAGAACCGTGGTGAGATGTTCTGTCTGGATCCTGAGCACCCAAACCATCTTAGTCCGCACCGTCGGCCGTTTCACACGATCATTCCTGCTTTCGTGACCCATCAGGGAAAACCCTGGCTGGCTTTCGGAGTCATGGGCGGGGCCATGCAGCCACAGGGGCATGTCCAGGTCCTGTGCAACCTGATTGATTTCGGCATGAACCTGCAGGAAGCAGGGGACGCGCCACGATTCCGTCATGAGGGGTCTTCCGAGCCGACCGGGAGAAAAATGGAATCTGGCGGGACAGTTTCGCTTGAGGTCGGGATCAGTCCGGATGCTGAAAGGATACTGGTGGGAAAAGGTCATCGGCTCACTCCTCCCTATGGCACTTTTTTCGGCGGCTACCAGGCGATTATGCTCGATCCTGAAACAGGGATGTACCTCGGCGCGTCCGACCCGCGGCGTGCCGGTTGTGCTTACGGCTACTGAATGCACAATCCTTGAATGGCAGGAGAACAGTGATGAAGAAAACGGCTGAAGATTCATTCCCTGCATGCCTTTGGTTGCTGGCTACCTGGCTTGTTGCTGCTGTGTTCGTATCAGGATGCGGTGCGAAATCGGAAAGCATACTTTACAGCGATGCCGATGTCACTGTCACGGATATAAGCCTTCAGAGCCCGGGCTCGCCGGGCGGCGGGCGTCAGGGATTCATGCTGGTCGGATACGGGAATCTGCACCGCGCCGAGGGACGCTACAACTCGTACCTGCGGTTCGAGCTGAATGGAATCGATCCTGCCGCTATAACCTCGGCTCAGCTCCGCCTGTACAAAAGACGTGAGCGTCAGGACACCTTGCGGGTCTATGCAGTGAAGGACGACGCCTGGGACGAATACGGAACGGTCTGGGACAATGCGCCGCCGATGGGCGAACAGGTGGCCTCCGGTTTCTGCGGAGAGGGCTGGAACAGTCTGGACGTGACCGGATACGTGAAATCCCAGACCGGCAACGTTGTCTCATTCGGTCTGCGGGTGGAAAACGATACAGTGCCTGGACTCGGGTTCAACACACGGGAGAGCGGCGCGCCGCCGATGCTGGTGCTGCAGCATAGCGGAGAACCCGCTCCGGATTCGCTGACTGCCGAGGGTTTCCCCTCCACCAGCGTTCTGGAGCATGGGATCTATGTCCTGCGCGGCGGGGAATACATCAAGTGCGAAAACATCCAGGCCGCCGCCGGAATAGTTCAGCCGGGAGAGGAGATCGTTCTCGGTCCCGGAGTGTACTACGAGTCGTTCGAGCTTGACCGTGACGGCACGGCAGAGGCCCCGCTGAAGCTGCGCGGCGATGGCGACCCGCGACCGGTGATCGATGGCTCCATGAGCATCTGGCAACCCGATGACAACCGTCGCGGCGACCGCGGTCTGATCTATGTGACAGGCGATTACTGGACAATCGAGCACATTCAGGTGCGCAACGCCCATCCCTGGGGCGAGGGCCGCGACAACTCTTCATGTTTCTTTGTCCACGACGCCAGTTGCGTAACAATACGTGACTGCGCGGTTTATTTTGGAGGAGACGGGATTTTCTCCACCAACAGCACCGACAATATCACCCTTGAACACAACGAGGTGGCCTGGAACAGCTTCCCCGGGGCCGCCTACCAGCACGGACACTATGTCAACGGCCGCGGCACGGCCACCGTGCGTTTCTGCTACATCCACAACAACGGCGGGCAGAATTTCAAGACCCGAAGCGAAAAGTGCCTGTTCGCTTATAACTATGTGCATTCACCAGGAAACTATCAGCTTGATTTCGTCCGCTCGCGCTTTGAGGATCAGGATGCAGTGCTGATCGGCAACGTGGTGGTTACGGACAACATGCCGACCAACCCCACCCAGATGATGGTGTTCGGCGAGGACCGCAACGGCGGTTCGCTGTTTATGTACAACAACACTTTCATCAACTTCCACCCGTACAACGCCTGCTATGTCCATATGTGGTTCCCGGAGGAGGTTGAGGTCGGCTCAACGACGCTCGAAGCGTACAACAACGTCTTCTATCACGACAAATCTTTTGGAGATCAGGTTTTTGTACGCTCGGAGAAAAAGCTGCCTGTCACTGGCCGCAACAACTGGTTTGTGGATGGAACTGCCGGCATGACCGAGGAACTGAAAGGCACTCTCTATGGAACAAATCCCGGCCTGTCTGATATGACCGCAGGCGATTATTCTCCACTCCCGTCGAGTCCGCTGGTGGATGCCGGGATTAAAGTTGACGAGGGGCAGCCGCAGTTCCATTACCGTCACCCGGCTGGAAAATCCGAACGGATGATTAAAGGCGCGGCTCCCGATATCGGCGCTTACGAGTCTGGCAGCGTTGAATCAAATTAAAAAACCTTTATGGTTCGGCTCCGGAACTGAATTTCGCTGTGTGCTGTTGACGATCATACCTGGCCGGCAAGGGCTGTATACTGCGCCAATCTGTTTACAGGAGGCCATGATGCTGATGCGGTCCGTAATCATTTCCTTAATTTTATGTTTCATCTTACAGTCTGGGGCATTCGGGAAAGATATGGCGGCAATCGAACTGTTAGCCGGTTTTGACGGAGCCAATCCGCAAAGCCAGGACGACATTAAGATGGAGTCCGCCAGGAGGTTCCGCGTCAGGCCGTTCAATGAACCGGGAAGCAACGATGATTACTGGTTCTGGCTCAGCACCCTCGTGCTGAATCACGGCAGCGGGACCGAGGATGTGGAACTGATCGTCGAGTGGCCTGCTCTGGAGCGCCGCCCGGACCATCCGTACGACTACTACTTCTACGGAGACATGGGAGACTGGCACGCGGTGCGGGCTACTATAAAGGGCACGGAAGCCCGTCTGGTGGTGCCGGTCCGGCCCGGTCAGACGTTCGTGGGGTTCTATCCCCGCTACAGTTACGGATATTACCTTCAGTTCATCGAAAGCCTGCCCATGAAGTCTCCACTGCTCGAAAAAGTGGTGGAGGGAAAATCAGCGCTTGGAAGGGAAATCTGGTGCTGCCGCCTGACAAACCCGGAAACACCGGCGTCGGGTAAGAAAAAGATACTGCTCACAGCCCGCAACCATCCCTACGAGACAAGCGGCTCTTTCGTCGTAGAGGAAATAATCCGTTTCCTGCTTAGTGGTGAGGAACAGGCCAGCCGGGTGCTCGAAAAGTGCGTGGTTTATGTATTGCCAATGATGAATCCGGACGGTGTTGCGCTTGGTATGAACCAGCGCACCGGCCCGGATGGCGTTAACATGAGTTTTGCAGCAGATACCAGGGCCCCCGAGATTTTAACCCTTCAGAATCTCGTGCGTAAAGTGCGTCCCGATATCTGGGTGGATGTGCACAGTTGGCCGCATGAAGGCGATGACGGAATGTGGTGCACTCATAAGTGGGTGGCTGATGGCCTTCTGGCCGAGCTTCCGGACAGTTCCTTCCAGGACTATATCTGGAAAGTCAGCTTTGTCCGGGAGAGCGGCACGGCTGACAATCACCTCTGGCAATGGTTGATACGTTCGTTTGATTCAGGTGGAGTTTCCCTGAGTTTCTCTTGGCACCGCCGCACCGAGCAGGACATCCGGACGATTGGCCGGCGGCTGATCGTGGCTCTGGGCGAGATGATGTCAGAACGTTAAGACTGGAAGCAACGGATTCGTAATATACATTGAAAAGAGATTTGGTATTGCAGAGTGGCCTCTCGATGTGGGTAATATCCTTCTTTTCGCCGCAAGGGAAGGATGTTTCAGCCAGGTTTCGGTTGTCCGATTTTTCGCGCTCCTTAACAGGGGCTTTCAACATATGACGCTTCCTATCTGGACCTCGCCATAAGGCTCGATTTGGCACTCGCCACTCAGGATGCGTCCCTTGCAGAGGCGACTGGGAAATGCAGAGTTCCCGCATTCAAGCCAGCACGCTCAGAGTGAAATCTTGTAATGGAACGGATAGCCTGCCTTTGTTTTTCGAAGCTCAGAGAGCGTCACATCAGGTACTGGAAATCAATCCCAGTTCCCTCTCAAATGCCCGCCAGTCGGGAACAATCGGATTCAGTCAGAATTTCCTGAATGCGTCTATAAATTCGAGCCATACATGATGGCCACCGCTGGAGAATGCTCCAGCGGCTTTCCGTTTCTGATGAGTCAATTCTTAATTGTAAGCAGGTCAAACTATTATCCCTCCTGAAAACAGAATGTCTCTCTCTATCTTCGACAGCCCCTCGCAACTGAATCCATATGGTTGTTCACCAGGATGAAAATTCAATACCCGATTTTTCCTGTATTGACTTCTCCATGTGAACCGTAGTAAGTTCCTCCACGGCGGCGTCTCCTTCATTATGCCGGATGGTCTGACTTTGACTTGGAAGGATACTTCCGTTTTCATCCTTTTTTTACTTTCGACAGTAGCTCGAGTTTAATAGTGAAAGGCTGAGAGAATGCTGAATAAAATCGGTTTCGATAATGAAAAATATATGAAGGAACAGACATCGGCCATACTTGAAAGAGTCAATAATTCAAGTAAGCTTTACCTTGAGTTTGGCGGGAAAATCCTGTTTGATTATCACGCTGCCAGGGTGTTGCCGGGTTTTGATCCCAACGTTAAGATGAGGCTCCTGCAACAGATTAAGGACAAGGCGGATATAATACTTTGTATTTATTCCGGTGATATTGCCAAGAGAAAGGTCCGGGCGGATTTTGGAATAACTTATGATTCCGATGCCTTGAAGACGATTGATGATTTCAACGAATGGGGAATAGGAGTACTGGCTGTTGTGGTGACCCGTTTTGACAATCAGCCGGCTTCCATAGCGTTCATAAACAAGTTGGAAAGAAGAAATATCAAAGTATATACTCATAAGTTTACAAAAGGGTATCCTACAGCCGTTGACACAATTGTCAGTGAAGAGGGATATGGTGCAAATGAGTATATAGAATCAAAAAAGCCGATTGTTGTTGTGACCGGCCCCGGTCCGGGGAGCGGCAAATTAGCCACTTGCCTCTCGCAATTGTATCATGAGTACAAGCGTGGCGTTGATGCCAAATATGCGAAGTTCGAGACATTCCCCATCTGGAATCTGCCAATAAAGCATCCGGTCAATGTTGCATATGAGGCTGCCACGGCCGAATTGAAAGATGTAAATCTTATAGATAATTTTCATTTGGAAACTTATAACAAGATATCTGTAAATTATAACCGCGATATTGAAGCATTTCCGTTGCTCAAAAGAATAGTGGAAAAAATTACAAAAACCTCATCATTTTATAACTCACCTACAGATATGGGAGTTAACAGGGCGGGTTTCAGCATTATAGACGATGAGGTCGTCAGAGAAGCCGCTATCCAGGAAATAATCAGGAGATATTTCAGATACTCCTGCGAATATGCAATGGGCCTGGTTGACAAAGAGACGGTTCAGAGAATAGAACTTCTTATGGAGGACCTTAATATTAAAATTAATGATAGAAAGGTTGTAATACCCGCAAGAGAAGCGGCTTTAGAAACGCAAAGAAAAGGAAAAGGAAACAAGGGCATTTTTTGCGGCGCGGCTGTAGAACTGAAGGATGGTACGATTATTACAGGTGGAAATTCACATCTGATGCACGCAGCATCAAGCCTTATTCTTAATGCTACCAAGCATCTGGCTAAAATCCCAAAGGATATCGATTTATTGCCTCTAAGCATAATAGAATCCTTGAATCATTTTAAGAAAGATATCCTGAAAGGTAAAATGGCCAGTCTTGATCTTGGAGAAACTTTGATTGTTCTCTGCATCAGTGCGGCGACAAATCCCCTGGCCCAGATAGCTGTTGAAAAACTGAAAGAGCTGAATGGATGTGAAGTTCATATGACACATATCCCGACACCCGGAGATGCAGCCGGCCTGAGAAAAATAGGAGCGAATCTTACAAGCGACCCTGATTTCTACACGAATAACCTGTTTATAAGCTGATTATACTAATACGGTTTACAACAGATCCAAAGGAGGCAAGCCATGTCATCCCGGAGAGACAATATTTCAAGACGGACATTTTTCTTTTACGGGAGCCTTCTTGCCGGTGCGATTCCAGCGGCCGGATTCGGCAGCGTGCCCTCGCTCAAACGCCTGGGGTACAAATCCCCTAACGAAAAACTGAACATAGCCGCAATCGGCGCAGGGGGACGGGCCACGGGCAACATACGGGGCTGCGAGGCAGAGAACATCGTGGCGTTGTGCGATGTCGATGACCGTCAGGCCGCGGAAATGTTCACAAGGTTTGCCAAAGCGGCCCGCTACAGAGATTTCAGGAAGATGTTAGATAAAGAGGGACGGGGGATCGATGCGGTCATAGTCTCCACCCCGGACCACATGCACGCCACTGCGGCGATATGGTGCATGGAACGCGGGCTGCACGTGTACGTCGAGAAACCGCTTACCCGCACAGTCTGGGAAGCCCGTCAACTGACACTGGCGGCCGAAAAATACAAGGTCGCCACTCAGATGGGCAACCAGGGGTATTCGAACGAGGGGACGCGCCTGGCTTCCGAGGTCATCTGGTCCGGTGAGATCGGAAACGTGACCGAGGTGCATGCCTGGACCAACCGCCCTATCTGGCCGCAGGGCATGAGTGCGATTCCCCCCGCCGAACCGGTTCCCTCCACTCTCGACTGGGATCTCTGGCTGGGAGTCGCCCAGGCGCGGCCATTCACCTCGGGCGGCGCCGCCGAGGGGAAAAGCGGTTTCTACCTGCCATTCAACTGGCGCGGTTTCTTCGATTTCGGCTGCGGGGCGCTGGGCGACATGGCCTGCCACATCCTGGGCGCTCCGAACATGGCCCTGAGGCTGGGCGCCCCGACAAGCGTCGAGGTCATTCGCCAGGAAGGCAAAAACAGCCTTTCTTTCCCCAGCTTATCGGTTATCCGGTTCGATTTCCCGGCCCGCGGAGCGATGCCCCCGCTGAAACTGATCTGGTACGACGCCATGAAAGACGTGCCGATGCGTCCGGCGGGGCTGGCTGAGGACGAGTTGATCCTCGGCCCGGGCCTGGATGTGGGACGGGGCCTGGCCCCGCTGAAACCCCAGCCCCCGGCCGCGGGGGAGACGCCGCGCCGCCCGGACCAGGCCAATGGAGCTATTTTTATCGGAGAAAAAGGCATTCTCACAACCGACAGCTATGCCGGAAACGTGCGACTTCTGCCATCGGCAAGGATGCAGGATTTCAAGAATCCGCCGCAGTTCCTGACCCGTTCGCCCGGACATCATCGCGATTGGATCCGCGCCTGTAAGGGCGGCGAGCCGGCCTGCTCGAATTTCAATATCGCCGGGCCTTTCACCGAGTGGATCCTGCTCGGGTGCATTGCTCTTCACTTCGAGGGCAAACTCATTTGGGACTCCAGCCGCATGCGTTTCACCAACAACAGCGAGGCGAACAAGTATATCAAGCCGGTATTCCGCAAGGGCTGGAAATTTAACGCAGTCTGAACTGAATTCCGTGCAGGTGAAATCTGGCATCCGGTCCGATATTTGATCGGGTGAGAAACTGGAACATTAGCCTGAAAGCCGCTGGCGACCATCCCGGCGGCTTTCAGTTTTTGTAGTTTGACGTCAATGCTGTCCGGAGAGAATTTCTGCGATCCTTGTATTTCATAATTGTTGTAGACGATTGTTCTGCTTTCGTTTCGGAGAAAGCAGGGCATTCAGTCACAACAGCTGTTATATGCAGAAATCGCTAAAAACTTCCCCGGACAGCAGAGAAACTAAAATACGAATACGACGGTGCAGTTTTGTCTTACCAAAATACAGATCGGTTGATAGTTCTTCACTTTCTGCCGCTGACCAGGTCGCCGAAATCCGCCAGCAGATCGTATTTCTGCTCCCAGGTCGTGTACATGATCCCGGAAGCGCCCGGCACGTTTTTCATGGCTTCGAGCCAGGCCCGGGGATTGTCCAGGTTGTCGGCGTCGTAATAGGCGGCGGCGATTGTCCGGTGACCCAGTCCGGAAAAGTGAGACAGGCTTTTCTCCCTGATCTCGTCCCACCAGCAGGCTATGACCAGATCACGCGGTATGTATTTCCAGCTTCCGGTAAAAAGTCCGGCTGTCTGGTAATAATAACTCCGGCCTTCGTAATTGTCTCCGGCGTTATGGCCGGGATCCAGCATGTCGCTCCAGATAAATACCTCAGCTCCAGGATTCGCCTCGGTGAGTATTTTGTATTGCCGCGTGATACAGTCACCGAGCATTTCACCCATGCTCTTACCCCGGTCGGTGCAGGCCTTGCAGGTGCCGCCGGCCCTGATCTCATCCATATCCAGGAAAAATTTCCTGGCCCCTACATGTTTCGCCAGCAGTCTTGCCTGTTCAGCCCAGATCTGATAAACCTTTTCCTCCGAAAAACAGGTCGTTCTCTGACCTTTTCCCGGTTCAGACATGAAACCATGGTAATAGCTGACCCGCAGACGTTCGCCAGGCTTGATACGCGAGTCAGGAGACAGTTTGATCCGCGGGCCGTCATGCTCGAAAAGCAGGTCCAGCGATGGATCGGTTACAGGCATGTAATCCAGTCCTTCCTCGTACAACATGCCACTGGTTTCGCTTTTGACCGTGACCGGAGCGCCGGGCCGTCGCAGAACGTTGACCAGGCCCACCTCATACATTTCAAGACCATCGATCCAGAACCGGCCAGCCTTTGCCTCCGGAGCGCCGACCGCAATCTCGAGCTCGTCGTGGTTCCAGCTGTTGAAGCCCAATGTCAGCCGAGTCCAATCATTTGTTGCGCCCCAACGGGGGACGTACTCACCAACCATCCTTTCCCTGCCCATCGCCCGGACAGCGAAACACCGTCCTGGAGCCAGCTGGTCAGTCTTGACCCAGCAACGTATTACGTAACTGCGCCAGGGTTTCACCTTAACTGTCTGTTTCAGCACCGCGGGCCGCTTCCCAAGGGCGTCGAAATTCTGGAAGCAAAGGGAAACCTTGCCTTCCTTGAAATCCGACGATTCCTGACTGATCACCTGGTCCAGACTGTCCCCTTGCACGAAACCGGCCACCTTGCCGTCTTTAAATTCCTCGAAACCGCCATTGACCAACGCCACCGGGGCGTCCGGAACAAAATGAGCCTCCCCTTCCCCGGCCACGAACAACTGATCCCGCACGGGCAGCCCGGCGGCCAGATTGATATCCTGGGAGAGAGTGCTGCCATAGCCGACTGAGAAAACCAGGGGTATTATTTCCACCCCCAGATCACTGCTGATCTTTTTAACCTCTTCCAAGCCTTTGAAATAGTCCTCGTCCTGCTGGTCCAGCCGGTCGAAACCGGCTGTCAGAACCATACCGTTGAGACCGTGCTTCGCCGCGGTCGTGACGATCTTTTTTATTTTCTGGACCTCGGCGGGCCGTCCCAGGTTCCCGCTCTCAACGAACACCCAGCGCCAGGGCAGAACCTCAGTTCCGGAAGAACAGCCAACCAGGCCAAACAAAATCAGTTGCAGCAGGATTAATATTTTGATCTTCATGATGCCGAACCACCTTGGTTGAATGTGGTTGCCGTTTTGTCAGGGGAAACTTACCATGGAATAATATATTTCAATCCATCCGTTTTCCATTAAAACACTCATCGCGGCTATAATTTATATTATTCATGCGTATCGGAACAGGGTTTGCGCCTGCCGACGAATCTCAAATGAGACCTTGCTCATATTGCGGGACCAAATGACGGCATTACCTTAAAACAATGCCTGTCCGTAGCGGTGTTGTAGTTCCCCTTAACAAAGCCGGGTCACAGAGGGTTGTGTTTCGAAATCATTTTTCAACACGCTCTTAAAACAGAATCAATTTGGCTATGAAATAAAGCAGATTGCTTTGGATAATGCTGGGGAAAGTTCGTATGGGCCAATAAAAAAGGACCTGCCAAACACTGCAAGTCCTTAATTAATAATGGTGGGCGCTACTGGGATCGAACCAGTGACCTCCTGCTTGTAAGGCAGGCGCTCTGGACCAGCTGAGCTAAGCACCCGATTCTGTCAGAGTATTATCGCCAGCGGCACCAGCACACAATAACCAAGCACCAGACAGATCGGCGCCAGGGTTATCGAGCCCATGCCCAAGCTCACATGTCCGATTACTATCACCACCAGCGCAACCAGGAACAGGATCAGGTTCTTCTGTCCGAAAGACTTCGACAGATCCTCGGTCCGCGGTGCACCGGCGCGAGCGGCCTTCTCTTTTGCCATATGTTCTTTCTCTCGCGTTTATAGACTGCTATTCAAAGAGAATCTGGATAGACAGCGCGTAAATTTAATGCATCTGCCGGTTTAGTCAAGCAACGTGTTGATACCTGCATACCGGACCAGCCCTGGACTCAGCCCAAACTCTCCGGGGCGATTCGATCCAGATACTCGACTATCCGGCTGTCGTACTGGCTTGTGCGGCGGAATACCGCGCGGGCCAGACCAAAACGCATCTTCAGGTCCAGCGCTCCGTCATTGGCGCGCAGCTGCCCGATAACCTCACCATACTGCTCCGGGCTGGTCAGCACGGCCACGGAGCGGAAATTCTTGGCCGATGAACGCAACATGGTTGGACCGCCGATGTCGATCTGCTCCACCGCATCCTCGAGAGTGATACCCGGCCTGGCGACCGTCTGTTCAAACGGGTAGAGATTGACCACCACCATATCGATCAGCTCGATACCCATCTCCCGGCACTGCGTCATGTGGGATTCCAGCTCGCGGCGCGCGAGGATGGCCGCGTGGACCTTGGGATGGAGCGTTTTCACCCGGCCGTCCAGTATCTCCGGGTGCCCGGTGAACATGTCCACGCTTCTTATTTCGATACCCGATTCTGTTAGATGACGGGCTGTGCCGCCGGTGGAAAGAATCTCCACGCCGTATTCACGCAGCACACGCGCCAGTTCGAGCACTCCGGTCTTGTCGTAGACGCTTATCAGCGCCCGATTTATTCTGACTTTGTCCATCCCGAGCCTCGTCCGGTGTAAGTTTATTGCATTTAATATAATTCAGGTTTCGCCGTTTTCGACCTCGACGATATTTCCCCGCAAACTGACCTTGCCCCGGGCGATCAGGTCCACCACCAGGGGAAGGATACGGTGCTCCTCGTCCAGCACCCGCGCCGCCAGTGTCTCGACAGTGTCCGTATGATACACCGGCACGGCGTGTTGCGCAATAATAGGTCCACGGTCGTACTGTTCGTTCACAAAATGCACGGTCGGACCGCTCAGTTTCACTCCCGATTCCAGCACGGCCTGGTGAACATGATGACCATACATGCCCTGTCCGCCGAAGGATGGCAGCAGGGCCGGGTGTATGTTGACCATCCTGTTGCTGTAGGCCGACACCACATTACGCGGGATCATTTTCAGGTAACCGGCCAGCACGATCAATTCGACTTTATGTTCGTCGAACAATTCGAGCAGTCTATCGCCGAAACTCCCGGGCGAGTCAAAATCGCGTGGCGGCACGACAGCCGATGGCGCCGAGGCCCTGGCCGCGCGATCGAGCGCACCGATCCCCTCGCGGTCCGCCACCACCAGGCATATCTCTGCGCTGGCGGTCGAGCCCTCGCGCATTGGAAAGCGGTCAAGAAGCTGCTGGAGGTTGCTGCCGCCACCGCTGACCATCACAGCCACTCTCATTCTTTTCATCCGGCCGCTCCGCAATCAGTTGTGAAAATGCCGATCTTTTTACAAAAAATCGCGGCGAAGGTATTCCCGCCTCCGCCGCGACCGTCATGCACCGGCATATTCAGACACTCTGCTCTGATCCCGCCTCAGGCGGCTCAGGACTTCATCACCATTGTCTGGTCATCCGGACGGTAATCGAAAACCACTCTCTGGGCCTGGGCATCCCAGCGCGTGCGGCAGCCCTTGAGCAGGCTCTCGGTGGCCATGTGGGCCGTGATCGCCTCCTGGAAGCCGTCATCGATATTGCACATCGTATCAGTGTCATTGGCCCGGATATGATCAACCCAGTTCTTGAAGTGCAGATAGGTGACATCGATACGCCGCCCATCCTGGAACGTCCAGAGCAGCCCCTTGTTCAGGGTCCACTGGCTGGTGGCCGAGGTGACCGCCTCGATACCCTTGCCCGCCACGTCACGGAACGTGATCATAGGCTCGCCGAGACGGACCAGGCCCTGCTTGATCTGCTCCGCATAACGCTTGCTGCGCGGGTCGGCATACACGTTGACCCCATTGGTCAGGTCCATCGTGCCCTCATCGCCCAGATAAATCTGTCCGCGGTCCCATTCATTGGCCAGGGATGCGTTATAAACCACTGTCAGATCACGGTCCGGCCATTCATAAGTCACCTGCATCAGGTCCGGAACCTCGCGGCGGCAGGGCGGGACATCCGGCCGGGGCATCGATCCCTCGGGCAGGGGCTGGTCGGCGCTGATCGGCTCACCCTGAGCGGTCATCATCGAGGTGTATTCCTTGAAGTAATACACGCCCCCCGAGGCCACGCAGGTGGCCGGGATGCCCATGCGCATGATCATGTTGATCACGTCCAGCTCGTGAGTCAGCAGGTCGCCGCTCAAACCCGTGCCGTAATCCCAGTAGCAGCGCCAGCGGAAGAAACGGTTCGGATCATAGGGAACTTTATTGGTAATCGCCGTGTACTGTTCCCAGTCCAGGTTGCGCGAACCGCTGGCGGCATCCATCGGGCCGTTTTCCTTGGGGATATCGTAGTACCAGGCGCCGTGCAGGCTGTTGCGATTTGTATAGCACTGGACCAGCGTGATTTTACCTAACAGGCCCTTGTCCACCACTTCCATGGCAGAATCGTAATGGTTGCTGTTGCGGTTCTGGTGACCGAGTTGGAAAATGATCCCGGCTTTCTTCACCGCATCGCGCAGATCATAGGCTTCCTGAAGGTAGCGGGTCATGCACTTCTCTACATAAACATGCTTGCCCGCCTCCGCCGCCGCCTTGGCTATCGGGGCATGATAGAAATCCGGGGTGGCTATCACCACGGCATCCACATCCGACTGGGCCAGCAGTTCCTGATACGTCCGGTAGGCTTTGGCCTTGCCGCCCGAGGCCTCGACCGCACGCTCCACGTTAGGAGTGAACAGGTCGCAGACCGCGGTGCAGCGGATATTCAGCGAGGGCTGGTCCTTGGTTCCCAGGGTGACGCCGTTGCTGTCAAGCTCGTTGGCGATGAATCCGGCCGATTTCATGATCGAAGATCCCCGGCCGCCGATTCCGATGAATCCGATATTGAGAGTCTTGCTCGCCGCGCTTTCGGGAATGGAAACCTGCTTTTTCTTGCGCTCCACCATCGGGCGGACCTCGGTGGTGGAACCGGCGGTCTGAAGGATACGCTCGCGGGCGACCTTATCCTCTTCTTTCTTCTGTCCAACGCTGTAAGCAAAAGCGCCGACCACAGGCACACCAGCAGCGGCTTTCAGAAACTGACGCCGGCCGATCCCGCCGTTTTCATTCTTCTTTCCTGCCATTGAAGGTTTCTCCTTAAGTATCAGGGGCAGTCAGTGAGGCCCCGCGTAATCGACTCAGCCGAACTATTCCCGGCAGAAAAGCATATCGAGTCCCAGTACCCGCCCGGAGGGGAAAGCAGCCAGGACCAGCGCCGCTGCCAGCTCAACCAGGTTTTTATTCACTATCAGGTAACTGCCCTCTCCGGCCATGGAATGAACTCCCAGCCAGGGGGGATTGGACAGATAGAACAACGCAAGGAACATGGCTGCGCCGACTGCGGCCAGCCGGGAAAAAAGGCCGAGCATCAGCAGAAGGCCGACTGCGGTCAGACCGTATTTCATCAGAGAATCCACAAACGCGATCATCGAGGGATTGGCGGCCAGCCCGCTGAACAATCCGGAAAACGGACCCGGCACTATATTCAGATAACCTGCCGCAGTCCAGCCGGAAGAGGCGATTTTGACAAATCCCTCATAAAGAAAATGCCATCCTATTGTAAGACGGAGAAAAAGAAGCATGTACGCCTGCAATCCCGACAGGCTGGAACACTTGGAATTTACTTCTGCCACGTTCGACACTCGTGTTTCCCCTTGTTGATTGTTTTTAATGTCTTCTTTACAGAGGTGCCTTATTTTGCGGGAAGTTACACAGTGCTGAGGGATCGGCCGGATAGCCGTCAATTTGCAATCTATGCAGCTTTTCATTGTCACGCAAGGAAATTTTAGAGCTAACCGAATAACATTCATGGAATTAGATTTTTATCAATACCAATATACTCCCTCCCGGATCACAGGAAAGCCTCTGTCAGACCAGCTTGCTGCCGCCGGCAGCGGGAAATTACATAGACAGTCCGTACGGTATTCATCGGACTGAAAGAGAAGGTGCAACTCATTATACTGCATACCAGTCGGCTTGACAGACTAAACCGTGTGAAGTATCTTGTTCCGGCTTTTCCTGAATCGCCGGGCGGTGCAATCTGGATTCGCGGGTGGGGCAGGAACGGAATTATGGCGATCTCCGGCCATCAGAACGCCGGTCTGTCTTGACCTGAATATAACAATAGGATAGAATGAAAAAAGTTTCACGCGAACAACTGACCGTGGCCAGTTGTCTCGGACTATTCTGCAGCGGTCTGGCGATATCGCTCATCGGCTCGTCTCTCGATTTCTTCTCCGCCCGCCTGGGCGCCGATGCAACAGAGGTGGGGGGCAGTTTTTTTATCGCCATAGGCCTGGCGGCAATCAGCGTGCAGTTTGCCTCCGGGCCTCTGATCGACCGGTACGGCAAGAAACTTATCCTGACAGCCGGCAGCGCGCTCATTGGTCTTTCGATGGTGTTGCTGCTGTCTGCGAACAACCTGGCGCAGGCCGCGGGGGCGATGTTCGTCCTCGGGGCGGGTGCGGGCGCTCTGAGCAGTGCGATAAACACCCTGATAAACGATGACCTGTTCCCGGAAAACCCCGGTCCGCCGCTCAACCTGGTGAATATCGCGTTCGGAGCGGGAGCGGTAAGTCTGCCGTTCGCGGCCGGGGCGCTGGTGGAACGGCTTGGTTTCCCCGTGCTGATCCTGCTTATCACAGTATCGTGCGTGCTGCCTGTGATTTTGTTCGGCATCGGAACTTATCCGCCCCCGCGGGAGGGTGCGAGGTTTCGCCTGGCTGAAAGCGGACGGGCCCTGTCCGATCCGCTGGTTCTGACAATCGCTTTCTGTTTCTTTCTTTACGTAGGCCTGGAGTCCTGTCTCGGCGCATGGAGCCGCCCCACGGTAAAAAAACTCTGGGGGGTGGATACTCCTTATGACCAGTGGATTCTGGCCGGTTACTGGGGGTCGCTCGCGCTCGGCCGCGCTGTCGCGGGGACCCTGTTAAGAAGGATACCCAGCCAGACAGTGGTGATCTGGGCATGTTTCGGCGCCTGCCTGGGTCTGACAGGCTTCGCGTTTGCTCCGGGCCTCCTGACTGCCTGTGTCTCGCTCTGGCTGACCGGCATGTGTTTCGCCCCGGTTTTCCCGAGCAGCCTGGGGTCGACAGGCGCTGTATTCAAGCGCTATACCGGGACAGTTTTTTCCATTGTCATCGCCTCGGGCACGCTGGGCCAGACTATAATTACTCCCGCTATCGGGAGGCTGTCCCGCAGCTTCTCTTTCGAAGCCGGCATGCGTGTGGCTCTGGTCCTGTGCCTGTTTCTCACCCTTCTGCAACTGTCCGTGGCGGCGCAGATCCGGAGGAGAATAGAGGCGCTGAAACCGGATACAGTCTGATAATTTGAGTAGCGTCCGCTCTTCTATGTTTAACTCATACGGGAGATTCAAGGAATGGATACGATCAACCGCAGAGACTTCATCGGCAGGTCCCTTGCCGCGGGCAGCGCGGCCCTGGCCGCTCTCGGCGCGGCAGGCGTTACAGCTCAGGCCGTGGCGCAGGCCGCGACAGGCGCATCGCCGAAATTCAGGATATCCCTGGCCGCATGGTCGTTGAACCGTACGTTCGGCAAGGAATGGAAGAACATCGACCTGCCCCGGATCGCACGCGAAAAATATGGCATCGAGGGCGTCGAGTTCGTCAACAGCTTCTTCGAGCTGCCCCGGATCGACTACCTGAACGACCTGAAGAAACAGGCCGCCGACCATGGCGTGACCCCGGTGCTGATCATGTGCGATGGCGAGGGAGACATGTCGAGTCCCGACAAGGCCGAACGCATGCAGGCCGCGATCAACCACCGCAAATGGGTTGACATCGCGCACTACCTGGGCTGCCATGCGATCCGCTGTAACGCTGGCGCCTACGGCAAAATAGCACCGGAAAAAGTTGATGAGCTGGTCAAGTGCGGCAGCGAGAGTTTCCGCGCCCTGTGCGAGTATGCCCAGGAATCCGGGGTCGAGATCACTATCGAAAACCACGGCGGCGGGTATTCATCCAATCCCGAAAAACTCATCCATCTCATCAAGATGGTCGATCACCCCCTGATGGGTCTCCTTCCCGATTGGGGCAATTTCCCCGAGGGTGTGGATAAGTATGAGGCCGTAAAAGCAATGATGCCATACGCCAAGGCGTTGAGCGCCAAATGCCAGGATTTCGGGCCGGGCGACAGCCACCCGGCCTATGATCTCAAGCGCATGGTTCAGATCGCGCTGGATGCCGGCTACCACGGTTTTATCGGCATCGAGTACGAGGGCAAGGCCCCCTCGGATGAGGGTATAATGGCCTGCAAGCGCGTGCTGACCAGCCAGCTCTGATAAACTTCATTAACCCGGGCTGCGCGATGTCTCCATCGCCATCGCGCAGCCCGGACATGGCATCGCCGGGAACTCCATGAACGCCCTCAGCCTCTGTCCGGCAGTCACCACGTCCAGGATTGATGAATGCCGGGATTTTTATGTCGGCCGCCTCGGGGCTGAACCGGTTTTCGACTGTGGCTGGTATCTTATCGTCCGTTTCGGCGCTGATTCGGCTGCACTGGCGTTCATGTCCCCGCGCAATGACCGTGACTTGCCCTGCCGGCCGGAGGGCCTGGTGTTGAATATCCGGGTTAAGGACGTGGATGCCGAGCACGCCCGCCTGGCCGCGCTGGGCCTGGATGTCCCCGATCCGGAAAGCCATCCCTGGGGCGATCGCAGTTTCAGCCTTCGCGATCCCAACGGTATCCTGTTGTGCATCTACATGGATATCGAACCGGATGAGGAATACAGGCGTTACTTTCTGAAATGACCGGCCGCGCCGCGTTCAGCCGGAACTTTCCCCCGCCGGGAGACAAGCTCTGCTCCGCTTGTCGAGCGTTTCATCTTTCAGCCATGGAGCGCGCACACGATGGGACGATCCTCAGAGCCGGGCCTTTCCAGACTTTCATTCATTCTTCATATACTTTTTTTCATGTCCGGGTTTTCCGGGCTGGTCTACGAGGTGCTCTGGACCCGGAGGTTCGGGTTTTCTTTCGGCAACACCACCTACGCCACGACCCTGGTGCTCAGCGCTTTCATGGGTGGCCTGGCCCTGGGCAGCCGTTATCTGGGCGCCCTGGCCGACCGGCTGGAGAGAAAAGTTTCCGCCCTGACACTCTATGGCTGGATGGAGATCGGGGTCGGTCTTTACTGCCTGGGATTCGAGCAGATTCTGGCCGCACAGGACAGGCTCCTTCTGGTCCTCTACCAGGCGTTCGATCCGGGGCGTGTCGCCACACTGGCGCTCAAGTTCAGCCTGGCGTTCGTGATCCTGATCCTTCCGGCAATCCTGATGGGCGGCACTCTTCCTGTGCTTATCAAAAGGCTGGGGCGCGAACTCAGCCGGGTGGGCGAGGTGACCGGGCGGCTCTATTTCGTAAACTGCCTGGGCGCGGTGGCCGGGACTCTGGCGGTGGCGTTCTGGATGGTTCCTCAATTGGGAGTCTCGTTGAGCTACGCGGTGGCCGCGGCGCTCAACATAGCCGCCGGAGTGGGAGCGCTGGCGTTGCGGATGCGGGGGGATGCGCATGATGAGCTTTCAGTTCCGGAGGAGCCGCCGCAGACCGGACCTGAAATATCCGCTCCTTCGGACACGCCGCGCCGGCTGTCCTGGGTGCTGGCCGGCATCTTTGTCAGCGGCCTGACCGCCATGGTTTACCAGGTGGCCTGGGTGCGCCTTCTTTCCCTGGTCCTCGGCTCCTCGACATATTCTTTCGCCGTGATGGTGGCGGCGTTTATCAGCGGCATCGCACTGGGCAGCCTGATCGTGGCCCGCCGCATGGAACGTATCGCCAGTCCGGCTGTCTGGTTCGGCCTCTGCCAGACCGGGATCGGTCTGGCCGTGCTGGCCATGCTCCCCTTGTACAGCCGTCTGCCTCTTTTCTTCGTGGCCAGCCGGGGAGTGATCAATTTCAGCTACGGCGCGAACGAGGCTTTCAAGTTCCTGGTCTGCCTGACCGTGATGCTGGTTCCGACCACTCTTTTCGGGATGGGCTTTCCCCTGGTGAGCCGTCTGGCCGCGGTCTCAAGGCAGAGACTGGCCGGCCGGATCGGCAATGTCTACGCGTTGAACACAGCCGGCAACATCCTGGGCGCAGCGCTTGGCGGTCTGGTTCTCATACCTCTGCTCGGACTGAAAACCACTCTCGAAAGCGCCGCGGCCCTGAACCTTCTGACCGGTGTATCATTGCTGGCTGCACTCGGGCCTCACCGGCTCCAGCTCGCCCGCCGGGCGCTGATCGTATCGGCTTCCGGAGCAGCGCTGTATATCGGCCTGGCCCCGGGCTGGGAGCGCCAGCTCCTTACCTCCGGCGTCTACCGCATTCATGCGGTGGCCTCGAACGCGCTGGAGGCTCTCCGCGCGGACAGCCGGCGCGAGCTGCTGTTCTACCGCGAGGGCGTTTCGTCTGTAGTCACGGTGGAACGTAGCGATTCGCTCGTCTCGCTGACCGTGAACGGCAAAACCGACGCCTCCACCGGCCTGGACATGCCGACCCAGTTGCTTCTGGCGCACTTGCCCATGCTGCTCCACGGCAATCCGCAACGCCTGCTGGTGATCGGCGCTGGCAGCGGAGTGACCTGCGGCGCGGCCCTGGCCCACCCCGAGCTGGACAGCCTCGTCTGCGTGGAGATTTCGCCCGAGGTGCTTCAGGCGAGCCGTCTGTTCGCCCGCTGGAACCGCCGCTACTGGGAGGACCCGCGTGTGCGGACAGTGCTGGAGGACGGGCGTGAATACGTATTCCGCGGCCCCGGACAGTTTGATGTCATCTCCAGCGAACCATCCAACCCCTGGATCGCCGGAATAGGCAACCTGTACACCCGGGAGTTTTACGGCCTCTGCCGGAACCGCCTGGCCCCGCGCGGCATCTTCTGCCAGTGGATCCACCTTTACGAGATGGAAGAAAGCGTGCTCAAAACCATTCTGCGCACTTTCCTCGAAGCTTTCCCCGGAGCGGTGGCATTCAGTTCGGTGGAGAACAATGACCTGCTCCTGATCGGCCCGGCCGATACAATCGGCGTCGATTTCGACACCTTTGAGCGCCGCATGAGTCAACCCCCGGTATCTGACGATCTGGCCCCGATAGACCTCGAACGGCCGTTCGCCCTGCTCTCGACCCAGGTGTTCGACAATCAGTCCCTGAGACGCTGGGCCGGGGTTGGACCGTTCAACACCGACAATTTCCCGCTGGTGGAATACCTTGCGCCGCGCGGCTTTTTCCTGGCCGAGCGGGTAGTCCTTCCCGAGGCGCCGCGTCTTAATCCCGGAAACAGCGCCTTATTGCGTCAATGGTTGCGCGGCCATTCCCCCACGGCGCAGGATTTTCTTGCCTTGGCGCGTTATCAGGCGCGCAGCGGGTATTCCGGGATCATGTACGCGGCCCTGAATGACGCGCTGGCGCTGGAGCCGGACAATCCACAGGCGTTACGTCTGATGGCGCAACTGTTGGCAGGAAGGGGGAAATACACCGAAGCGGAGGCGGTGATAGACCGCCTTGACTCAACCGGCGCTCTTACCGAAACAGAACTGCTGAACCTGCGCTTTCCGGTGGCCCTTTCCCTGGATGAGCGCAGCACGGGTTCTTTCGTGAACCCGCCCGATTTCACGCGCTCGCTGGACATGAAGCTCGCTCTTGCCCGGCTCGAACCGGGCCGCAGCCTGCACCGTTTTGACCTGGGCGACATATTCTGCCGGATGGCCGATTATGCCAAAGCCGAGGAACAGTTTGCGTCCGCGCTCCAGTTGCGTGCCACGGACAGCGACAGCGCCGCCCCAGATCCAGCCGTTATCATACACCGTGGCGGACAGGCGGCGCTCGAAGCGCGGGATTTTGACCGGGCGGCCCGCTGGTTCGATCGGTACGCCGCCGAGTATCCGGATGATCCCCTGGGCAAGTCAATGCAGCGCCTGGTGATGATCGAGCGGCTGCTGGCCGGTGGAGAAAAAGTGGACGCCTCTGTTCTGAGACGTGTTATGGGGGACTGAATCATTCACTACGTCCGGCGGACCCCGGACAGTGCAAAATACAATTTTTCTTTTAAAATGCATCGGGGGGGCATGATTTATTTCCCAGACTTAGAGCGCCTCATCGCTCTACCGGCCCCGCAGATCAAGGGATTGCTCAAAAGAATGAAAATGGTCTGAGAATTGCTTTACCAGGTGTGTGGTTCAATTCTGTGTTCCATAACCCCCAACCAAGGAGTCCAGATGAAAAACCTCCGCTCCAGCAAGGGCTTCACCCTGATCGAACTGCTGATCGTTGTGGTCATCATCGGCATCCTGGCCACGATCCTGATCTCCCGGTTCACCGGGGCCAAGGATTCGGCCTACCTGGCGCATGCCAACACCATGGCCGAGGCGGTCAAGACCGCGGCTCTCAGCTACAGCACATCGCGTATCGACGGGACCGCGGCGAGCAAGATCAGCCAGTTGCAGAAAATCAACCCCGATATCGCCGCCACTGTCAACAACATGAAGCTGACGATCAACGCAGGCGTGCTGACTATCGATCATCAGAAGATCACCGAAAGCACCAAAGCGTCAGTCAACCTGACCACCGGCGCGGTGACACCCGCATCCCTGGTCGAATAGCAACGCCCGACGGTTCTTCCCGTTTGACGGGAGGGCACATATCATCCTGCGTGGACAATCTGGCCAGGAGATTGTGCCCTCCTTTTTTTCAGGGGCGTTTTTTTCGGATTGACGATGACTGGCTTAGTCTGTTACAATCTGATAGAAAGATTACTCTGACCCCAGTCTCCGGACCGGCTGAAGATGCGAGTTGCAAGAGGTTTCACCATAATCGAGCTGATGCTGGTGATTACTATTCTGGCTATAGTCATCACCGCCGGGACTCCAAGTTTCTCCTACTTTATCCGGGAAAACCGTCTTAAAAACAGCACCCGGCAGGTGGCGGTTTCGTTCCAGACCGCAAGACTCAAGGCAATCAACGCCAACCGCCGCTGTTTTATCGACTTTGCGCCCGGCAGCCTTACACCGGCCGACAGCTTCTACACCATGTGGCTGGATATGGACGGGGACCTGGTCATGGATACTGGCGAAACTGACAGCGTGAAAATGGCCATGCCCGAAGCCAAAAGCAGCCTTCGCGGATGGAAAGTCTCGCGCGATTCGCGTTTCGGATACGCCGGCGTATCCAGCGGTCCGGAGGGACGGACCCTCCCGGCGGATGGAGTTGATTTCAGCGGCGCGAACCGGGTGGGATTCAACTCACGCGGCGAGGCCACCTCGGCCGGGGCGGTCTATCTGACCGGAACATCCGGCTCCTGTTATGCGGTCACAGTCGGAAATCTGGGCAGCGTGCGCACCTGGCGCTGGGAGAGCAACCAGTGGAAATAAAACCGAAATTGCACTCCTCTTCGCGCGGATTCTCGCTGGTCGAGGTCATGGTGGCTCTGGTGATCGGGGCCGTGGGGCTGCTCGCTCTGGCCGGGATGCTGACCAATGTCATGACCACCAACCGCAGGGCCACGGATATTTCTATCGCCACCGCCCTGGCCCGCCAGAAAATCGAACAGATCAAGCTCACCGATTACACTCAGGTGCACAGCCAGACCGAAAGCGGACTGGACCAGAACGGAGCTTCCACCGGCGGGAAATACACCCGTCAGACAATTGTGACTGAAAATACCGCCGGATACAACACCAAGACCGTGAGCGTGGCGGTGTTTTTCAGCCCCAGCCTGACCGACACGCTCAAGCGCGCTGTTATTACAACTATAATCTACCCCTGAACCGGACCGGCCGCATGCGGACTCGCCTCTCGAAAGCAGCGCCAGGCTTCAGCCTGATCGAAATGATGATCGGTCTGACAATTACGCTGATCATCGTAG
>CAYYNT010000040.1:0-40286 GCA_964473155.1 uncultured Gemmatimonadales bacterium
ATGAAAAATATGGTGGGCGATACTGGAATCGAACCAGTGACCTCTTGCATGTCAAGCAAATACCCCGCCGTAATCCCCTCTCGCAAAACCTCTGATAAAATCAAGCGAAAGGCGCATCTGACGCCGCTTTGCGCCAGTCGTTCGAAAACCATTTATAGCATAGAGAAACGGGCGAACACAAGGTTCGCCCCTACGGTATCCTCTTGGTTTGTCTACAAATACACTTCAAACCTGCATCCCATGAAACTTGTGTTCTGCCATGTGAATCAAAAACTGGTGTAGGAGCGAACCTTGTGTTCGCCCGGATAAAAAATAACCAATGTTACAGTACACATCTAAGTGATACAGAAACTCCCCTGCTCCATCATCTCGGGCTGTAATGCCTCGTCAGCCAGGAGCAGAGGCCCTCCAGGCCGGGGAATATAATCCGCTCGTTTATATTGGCCTGGTCCAGTTTGTCCCGTATCTCCCATTTCAGCTCTTTCGGCACGATCACCCTTTTGTAATACTCGGGGAAGCGGTTCAGAAGCTCGTTCAGCATGGCGCCAGGATTCGAAATCACCGAGTGCAGCGCGAACTGGTTCACTATCCGGTCATCCATCGAAGGCGGCTCGAAGAACAGGACAAAGTCCTCGTCCGAGATATTGTCGAATCCCGGCAGGGTGTCCGCCACCTGGGAGAGCATCTCTATGGTGAAAGCGTTGGCCTTCTCCCGCGCCAGCACACTTTCTATCTTCGCGGGCAGGGTATGGTGGAGCGCAGCGAAATCCACGCACCAGATCGCCCCGTCGCGCTGGAAATGCTCGATGTCCGAGGTTACGAAATGCAGCGCGATGAAAGGAGAGTAGGTCCAGTCCAGAAGACGGGTGGGCAGGCCGTGGTGCTGGGCCAGGGTCAGCCATTTCCAGACCGTGAAGTCGGAGTGCGACTGAATGCGGGAATATTTCTTGAAATTGCGGATCAGGTGAAATTCGAGCGAGGTGAAATCCCCACCCAGGCGGATCAGGGAGGTCTTCAGATCGTACCCGCTGCTGGAAAGCCCGCGGAAAGCGTATTTCGAGCGGTAGCGGCGGATATTCTCCTGCCAGGACTCGGCGTACAGCTCATCCAGCAGCTCGCTCCAGGAGCTTATCACGACATCCCTGGGAGTGCTTAATACCGGTTCCTCTTTATCCATGTTCCGGCTCCGATCGCATGGTTGCCGGGCCGTCCTGTTTCAGTCCGGCCTGAAGTGATGACCGGAATACTCCGCAACAATATTTCATGCGGACTCTTTGCGCGCCACCACGGCCAGAGCCGCCGGGAAGCAGGGTGAGCCATGCCCTGGAATCAGGCTTTCCAGCTTTCCCGCCCAGTGAAACGCCTTGCGCAGGGCCACATGCTTCAGGTCCAGCAGCGCGGGCGAGGGATACTGGTAGTAGTGTCCCACCAGGTGATGCCATACCGGTATCTGCACCGGCGGCGGATAGTATTTGCGCACCACGCTGAACCCGTGCTTCCCGAGCATCGCGGCCAGGGTGCGCATGGTGTAATGCACTACGTGCTCGTACGAGTCGAAAATATCGTAATCCGCCTGGCGGCCGCGCAGTCCGGCCAGTTTCAGTTTAAGCAGGCTGTAATTCCCGTTCGGCACCTTGATCAGAACGATCCCGTCCGGCTTCAGGATGCGCCGCACCTCGTCCAGCATGGCTCCGGGCTGACGGATATGTTCGAATACGTCGGTCATTGTGACTATGTCGAAAAAGTTATCCTCGTAACCCGCCTCTTCCAGGAAGGCTGTCTTCACGTTCAGCCCGAAATACTGACGGGCCAGTTCCGACAGGCTTGGCGAGGGTTCCACCCCGTACAGCTCCCACCCGCGGCCTCGCGCCCGCCGCAGGAAAAAACCCATGTTGGTTCCAACGTCCAGGAACCGCCCGGCAGGACGGTGGCTTGCAATAAGGCTCAAATCGTAATCGTAATTCGGGTCACGGTGATGCGGGCGCTTGCCTTGGAAGATCAGACGGGCCTCCTCGAAATAGGCTTGCGCATCGCCCCAGTAGATCTTTTCCGGCTCTTTCAGCCTGGGGCTTACATAGATCAGTCCGCACGCCGCGCAACGCACCACGCCGAGCGCACCGCGCTCCCGGTGCAAAAAAATGTTCTCCGTGGCTCCGCACAACGGGCAGGCGCAGGTTTCCACATCCGCTTCGGTGTAGCTGTCCTTCTGTGTGCCGCCGTGAAGGTAATCCGCAGATGATATCTGCATCTGTCTCCCCCGCTGGAGTGGTTCACACACTTATATATGTGTCAAAATATACCGCGTGAGCGGGAGTGCGGCAATACTTGTTCCCTGATCATTTTGCGCCGCATGTCCGAAAAAAACGGCCCCCGGAATACATTCCGGAGACCGTAATTGTTTTTCTATATTAATTAATCCTGGATGCCCGTCTCAGCCCTTTGCGGCAGTCTGCATCCTGGCGCGCAGCTCGGCGCGGTGTTCCTTGATCAGCGGCGTGCGCGGGTGATCCGGGAACTTCTCCACGATCTCATCCATTACTTTCAGAGCCTCGTCATTGTTGCCCGCGGCTTCGAGCGCCCGGCTCAGATCGCCCATCAGGATCACTTTTTCGTAATCGTACCGTGCCATGGCCAGCGCCTCGCGGAACAACTCCACGGCTTTGGCGTTGTCGCCCTGCTGCTCGGCAACCGCCGCCAGCCCGGCCACACTGTTGACCTTCAACGGATCGCTGCTCTTCAGTCTCTTCCGCGCCGTCTCAAACCGTTCTTTGGCCTGGTCGTACTGCCCGGCCTTGAAATAGGAATCCCCGGCAAAAAACACGGCCTTGGCCGCCGTCGGCGTGCCGGAGTATTCCTGGGCCACACGGTCGAAATCCGTGGCTGCCAGGGCAAAATTGCCGCTGATATAAGTCGACTCAACCTTGAAAAACTCAAGCGAGGCCTCGGTGATCCTCTCGCTGCGGTAATTGACGTACAGCCAGATCCCTCCGGCCAGCACGATCAGCCCCGCGGCGCCCAGAACAATTTTCAACAGGTTTTCCTTCAGAAAATGGCTCGCCTCGAACGCGGCGGTTACAAAAGCGTCCTCTTTAAGCTCTTTTTTGGTGATCCGGGTCTTGCTCATTTAGGTCCTGCTCCTTCGCAACAGGGCGGGTGCTAAATATGGCAGTTGTTTATTCCATATTTAATGAAGAAAAAATATCCGCTGACCGGACCGGCCAGCCCGGATTTTGAAAAATATAACAGGAAAAGACCCGCCAGGCAAGAATATACAGCCAGCAATGCAGAAGTGCTGCGACTTATTCAGAATGGTATTGTCCGTAACCGCTCCACCAGGAATGGCCCGTATTTGTGGTCCTCCTGACGGATGTGGTGCTCGATCCAGTCGCGCAAAAACTCCTTGATCTCCCCGGCCAGAACGGCGCGGTCCTGGTTCAGGCGTTCCCTGAATTCTCGAACCCGGCGCTTGAATTCCTCGTGCTCGGTCAGTTGCTGTTCGAACTCCGGGTAGCCGTATTTTTTCATCATGTGCTCCTCGCACACGAAATGATACAGCGTGTAAACATCCAGCTTGGCGACGGAGTATTCGATATCCAGCGGTTCATGGTTCTCGATCGCCTCGGTGAACTCATCCACCAGCCGGAACAACTCGATGTGCTGGGCATCCAGCTGGCTGATGCCCACGCTGTAAGACTCCTCCCAGCTTGACATGGCCGGTTCTCCCCTGCTGTCAAGGTGTAGTGGCCGCCAGATTGTGAATATTCCACATGTTTCCCTGCCTGATTATACTATGTCGAATTGCATTTGCAACATATTTCTACGTTTTACCAGCCATCAACATGACATGAAACCAGTTGGCAATCCGCCGGAATAACTTCCTTCCACACATTCACCTGAAAGACAGGCGACTGTTACAGCTTTATTCAGATCGAAAACGCTTGATACAGGGCGGGCAGTCTGCCAGCTTTTTTAAATTGTCATTTCAGCCATGACAGGGGGATCGTATGACGGCTCATCGCGGGAGATGCCGCCGCACCTCGGCGGCGAGGTTGTGAACGTCTATGGGCTTGGTGATATATCCGGCGCAGCCCTCGGCCAGGGCTTTGTCGCGGCCGCCTTTCATGGCGTGGCTGGTCACCGCCACCACCGGGATGTTCCGTGTCGCCGGGTTGGCTTTCAAACTGCGCGTGGCCTCCAGGCCGTCCATGCCCGGAAGCTGAAGGTCCATCAGGATCAGGTCCGGTCTATCCGCAGTGGCGGCCTCCACTCCGGAGGGGCCATCCGTAGCCTGCATGACCTCAAAACCCGCCAGTTCCAGCACATCCGAGATTAACTCCATATTGAGCTCGTTATCTTCGACAACCAGCACCCGCGGCTTTGTCATCACTCCTCCAGTTCCAGCGTGGCGAACGCCTCCACGCACCTGGGATCATACCAGCCGCGCGCGGCCTCCTGATTCAGAATCTCCAAGGATTTCGGCCGGTCGAATGCCGGTTTGTACGGCCTTTCTGTTCTCAGGGCATCATATACATCCACCACGGTCAGGATACGAGCGGTAAGAGGAATATCCTCCCCTTTCAGCCCATCCGGATAGCCGCTCCCGTCGAACCGCTCGTGGTGGTGGCGGATGATCGGCAGAACCAGCTTGAGTGAACGCAGCGGAGAGCAGATGTGGTAGCCGATCTCCGGGTGACGGCGCATTGTTTTCCATTCATCGCCGGTCAGGCTGCCCTTCTTCAGCAGTATCGCGTCCGGAATGCCTATCTTGCCGACATCGTGCAGTATTCCACCCAGACGGAGGGCGCGCAACTGCTCGTCCGGCAATCCCAGGCTTTCGCCGAGCCTGGCGCTGTATTCGCTCAGACGGCCGCAGTGGCCCTCGGTGTAGGGGTCCTTGGCCTCCACGCCCAGGGCCAGGCTGGCGATCACGCTCTCGGCCCGCTCCAGTTCGTCGGTGAAAAGCTTCACCCGCAGCAGCGAACGCACCCGCGCCTTCAGTTCCTGACGGTCATAGGGTTTGTTCAGGAAATCATCCACTCCCGCTTCGATCCCGCGAATGCGGTCGCTTTTCTCGGACAGCGCCGTGACCATCACAATCGGGATGAGCACGGTTTCCTCCTCGCTTTTCAACCTCCGGCAGACCTCAAATCCGTCCATGCCGGGCATCATCACATCCAGCAGCACAAGGTCGGGGTTCTCGGCTCGGACTTTCTCCAGTGCGGTCAATCCGTCATAGGCGGTGATAACCTCGTAACCGCTGGCCAGAAGGTCTGCCTCCAGCAACTCGACATTCAGCGGCTGGTCATCCACTACCAGTATCTTTCCCGTCATGTTTTCGTTGGGACTTTTCATCAGGTTTTCCTTTCCATTCCCGCAGCCGTGGGAAGATGGTCCTGCCCGGACGGAAAGCCTTCCACCGGCAGAACGAAATGAAACACCGTCCCATGTCCCGGCTCGCTCTCGAACCAGACACGTCCTCCCTGCAACTCCACCAGACGGCGTGTAAGGGCCAGGCCCAATCCCGTACCCTCCTGCTTGCGGGCATAAGAGCTGTCGACCTGCCGGAATTCGGCCCACACCAGATCGTGGTGCTCGGGAGCAATCCCGATTCCCGTATCCACCACATTCACCATCAGGTAAGCCGCCGTCGGCAGGCCGCGCGTGGGCTCAATCTCGTCCGGACTTGACAGCAGACTCGTAGAGAGTGTCACCTGCCCGCCCTCCGGGGTGAATTTAACGGCGTTTGAAAGCAGGTTATACAGTATCTGGCGGAAACGGGTCTGGTCGGCATACATCACCTCGGGCCGTTCCGGAATTTCAAAACTGATCCGAATGTTCTTTTTTGCCGCATAACCGCGGATCATGGACTCAGCCACATTCAGAGCATCCGCCAGAGCAAAACGCTCCGGGTTGAGATCCAGCACTCCGGCCTCTACCTTGGACAGATCCAATATGCCGTTGATCAGAGTTAGAAGATGGCGGCCACTGGTCAGCACATTATTCACATAGCGCGTGTATTTTTCGTTCAATTCCCCAAAACTCTTAGCGCTCATCAGCTCGCTGAACCCGATTATCGCATTCAGCGGCGTGCGCAGTTCATGGCTCATATTTGCCAGGAACTCACTTTTGGCCCGGTTCGCGTTCTCCACCTGCTTGGCATAACTCAGAATCTGCCGTTCCCACTCCCGGCGCTCCATTTCCGAACTCAGGATACGCCGCAATATCCCCAGCACTTCCAGATGCTGCGGCGTAAAAGCCTCCACCCGCCGGCTCATCAGACACAGCGAACCGAAACGGCCGCTGTTCAGGTTGATATCCGCCATCACACCGGTCCTGAAACCGGACGGATTCTCACCTGGCGAGTCGAACCTGTATAAAAGGATTTCCTGATCGTGCTGCTCATGCAGCATTCCCTCAAACCTCGTGCAAAGACCGCTTTCCGGTCCGGCGTCCGTTGCCTCGCCCGCCAGCGCAAGTATCCGGCCGCCCTCGGGAGTCGAGCGCGCCAGCACCGCCATGTCCGCACCCAGAAGTTCGCAGGCTTTTTGCGTAATCCCGCGGAACAATCCATCCTCGTCTTCGAAGCTGGCCAGAGACAGCTCACTCAGCTCACGCAGGCGATAGTTGCGCTCCTCTAAGGCCAGGTTCGCTCTTTCCAGCTCACTGGTCCGCTCCTCGACTTTCAATTCCAGGTTACGGCGATGGCCTTCCAGTTCCTCGAGATATTGACGTAGATGGTCAGCCATTGCGTTAAAGGAATCTGCCAGCTCGCCTATTTCATCGTGGCCGGAATGTAGGAAACTTACATCCAGGTCCCCCGCCGCCACCTGTTTGCTCAGCTCGGCCAGACGGGAGATAGGGCGGGTGATGCCGCGCGCCAGAAGAAAGCTCAGAAGCGCGGCCACCATTATTGCCGCCAGCCCGACCGCGATAAGCCAGCCCTGGAGACTGCTCTGATAGGCTCTCTCGCGGTCAATCGAGCGCTGTATAACATAGCTGGCCCCCACCGAGGGCAGGTCGACCATGGCACAACGGTATCGCTCACCATCCAGAAACACATCGAACGCGCGTTCGCCATGCAGTCCGTGGAAGGATTCATCACGGCCTTTAACCATCTCTCCGATCTCTTCGACAGGATTCTCACGAACCGGTTCTTCCATCTCTTTGCGCATTCTCGCCTGTGCCGCTGAGTCCAGGGATGAGGCCACAACGCGGCCGCTAAGAAGGAAAGTTATGTCCGTGCCGGTCAGGTTTTTCAGCTTTCGGGCGAACTCGTCATCTATCCGGAATCCCAGCCGCAGCGCCCCGCTCACCTCCTGGAAACCTGTCACAAGCGGGATTGTCACGGCCTGATAAAGCAGTCCTTCACTCGATATCAGGCCATTGCCCGTTTCGCCGCTTAACGCCGCGGCTATCATGCTGTCCGGCGAGACATCATCGCCCCATCGTTCCGGATCGTGCACCCTGGCCAGAACACGCCCATTCGCACCCACCACGGTGATCAACTCACTTCCAAGCTGACGGCTGATCGACTCCGCGGCATCCAGCACCGTAGGCGGATCAGCCGTGCTGACTGCCGCCACAAGACGAGGCGCGCGCGAGGCCACCTGCCCCATTGAGGTCAGCCAGCGCACGTTGTTGGCCAGTTGCTGTTCGAGCAGAAGGCTGGCCTCGTTGAACCGCAACTGAATTACAGAACTGGTGTTGCGCCCCACCAGCAAATTAACGGTGAACAGAACCACCGCCATCAGCACCACGATCAGCACCGCGAAATATGCGGCTATTCTGAACCTGAGCCTGGGAAACAAGCTGTCTCGCCCTCCCATGCGATTGATTTCACGCCCCTTCCGGGCGGACTATATCTTAACGTAATGTGCTTGTTCCGATAAAGCCTTTAGTCCTACGGCATTATACAGCCAGTCAGGCGCTGTTGTCAAAAAAGGACGGCATAATCAACATTGCTCTAAAAGACTCAGAAGCTGAAATCCACTGCCGCATCTGCCGAAACGCTCAGAACTGCCTGTTGCGCCTCGCTTTCCTGGTTGGGCACCCAGGCTTTCACCATGTAGCGGCCGGGAGGCGCCTCGATGCTGTATGTGGCATTCCGGGGCGCCACGGTGAAATATGGCGTATCAACCACCAGAATATACGCGTGCATGGTCTCGTGGATTTCACAGAACACCTCTATGACACCGGTCTCATCGAATGTTACATCCTTAGACTTGCCCTCGGCGTACCTGCCCAGGTCAAAACGTTTGGCCCTGGAATAGGAAAATACGTTGTGATAGATCGGATCCAGATTCGGGAAACCCACCGTAGTGCCTTTCTGCACTGCCAGGACCGCAGGGACGAATTTCTTGCCCTGCTGCATCATTACCGGTTTTTTCTCCGGCTGGTTAAACACGGCTGGCGCATCCAGCGGTTCGGCCCAGACAACCACCTGGGCCTGGTCATCCGGTTCGGCCATCTCCTGCGCTCCCTCCTGCTTGGCCGGCGACGGCATGAACACGCCTCGCGAATACCCCCCGCCTTCTGGCTTCTTTTTTACCGCCTGCGCAGTCACCCGCCCTTTTATCGAAACGGCGGACAGGGGCGCACTCAGCAAAAAAAGCATTATCAGCATAAAGCTAACGGTTTTCATTCCTGTTCCTTTCGCCTCAGAATGTCAGAACCAGCTGAGTACACAGCAGGTCCACGTTTTCCTCATCCTCCAGAGAATTGTGCTGCCAGACCGCCTTGATCATCGCCCCGCGCGTGATATGATAGCCCGCCCCGCTTTCCACCCGCCGGACATCGTACCCCCAGTCGAACCGGGCGCCGGAAGAATCTGTCAGACGGCTGTAGAATAGACGGTCATAGCGCAGAGCGGCATAGAAGCCGGCGAACAATGTCTGTTTCAGTTCAACGTACCCGCATGTCACTGTCAGGTCCTTCTCAAGATTTGGGTTCTCCCACCAGTTGTGCACAAGCTCCGACTGAATTTCGGTGTGTCCGGCGCTGAAAGCTAAATCCAGGGCCAGGGCTTTCTGATTCACAGAACGCAGGCTCACACCCTGCGGAAGACCGGTCGCGCTCTCGGACAAGTAGCTGCCACGCTCGGCCGAGAAACCGAATTTCAGTCCCGGCGCAGGACTGAACCTCACCCGCCCGATCACCTGAAATCCGTCGTTCATGTAAGCCGAGGGACTGGAAATAGAGGCCTTTGTGACAGCCAGGTGGTATTCGAACTTACCGCCAGAGGCGAAACCCAGCGCTTCCACTCCATTGTCCCAGCAGGCATCGTACACTATGGGCAGGCCATAGACATCCTGATGCTTACGCTCCAGCACCTCATCTGCGCTCAGTGACAGGTTGCCGTTGGATATCGGCGTCCGGTAGTGGTACATCAGCGGCAGGCCTACCAGCGGATTACGGTCGGCGTAGCTGCGCGGCGCCCAGACCCCGAACGGCGAGGGGATCATCCCTATCTTCAGGATCAGCGCATCGGATGATTCTGTCACTTTCGCCACGGCATAAGCTCCGTTGACCCGCGGCTTGGTGTCCGACCCTGACATGCTCTTACCCTGGTCCCAAAGGAATTCGAGGAATACACCCAGCCGGGGATTTATCCAGCTCTCACCGAACACAACCACCCGGACCGGATTGAAAGGATCATCCCCCCGGAACATGCTGTTGATCTTCGATTGACGGTCAAGGCCGGTGTAGCCGATCGAGGTCAGCACCGACAGCTTCACCTCAGCCTGGAGCGTCGACTGCACAAGAACTGTAACCAGGACCAGGGCCAGACCGGATTTATTGAACATTGGTGGATATCTCCACATAAAGTTACTTTGTTTCACCACCGTCGAACTGCCCGGTGCGACTGGACGCGACAAAGGCAGATTCACCTTTAATTGTAATTTGAGAGAGCCTATCAAAGCAATACAGGCAAGGCAATATATTTTAAATCAAAGATACCATCCGGTTTCTGGCATTTTTCTTGAATATATTGTTTACTTGCGGGGTATAAAAATAGGATCATGTTTCAGGCGCCATGTGTGAACAGATGTCATGAATCTCCAGAAAAATTGGCAATTTATTTTTTGACAATCGGTTACAGAAATACAAATCCATGCGAAAGATAAATGTTCACGATCCGTCGGCTTGAACCGGTGTGTCTTTCCGGATTACACTGAAACTTTCCAGGTAACACTCTTCTGAATCCGGCCTGATATTCGGATGCCGTGACAGTATCAGGGAGTTATTGCCCATGCTGACAATCTTTTTCTTTACCGCCTCCGTATCATTGTCCCTTCTTCTTACACGGATGATCATCCCGCTGGCCGAAAAAAGCGGCCTGGTCTGCCCTCCGAATCCACTGGTGAAAACGCACCTGCGGCCCATCGCGCTTGGCGGCGGGATCGCCCTTCTTGCGATGCTCCTGCCCGCCGCGGCCTGGTGGGCCAATGCCGGCATTCTGCCGTGGCGAATATTCTGGGCGCTTCTGCCCGCCGGCCTGCTGGGCCTTATAGATGACATCCGAGCTTTAAAAGCAGTCCCCAAGCTTATTCTTCAGTGCCTGGCGTTCATGCCCTACCTTCTTCTCAGCCCGCTGAGCCTGGCAGGAACTCTGTCAGCTCTTCTCTGGCTGCTTGCCTTGCAGAACGCCTGGAATTTTATCGACATTCTGGATGGTCTGGCGGGCTGGACCGCCGCAATCGCGCTCGCCGCCTGCGCGTTGGTCCTCCACCTGACCGGGTATTCCGGCAGCCTTGCCGCCCTGGCGGCGGCCGGGGCTGGCGGCTGCCTGGGTTTCCTGTTCTGGAACAGCTACCCGGCGCGTATCTACCTGGGAGACACTGGCAGCCTCACTCTGGGCGCTCTGCACGGAGTTCTGACAGTCGAGGCGGCCCTGGATGGCGGATTCGCTCTGGCCTGGCCCCTGGCCCTGGCCGGTGCGGTCCCGCTGTTTGAAATGAGTTTTGTCCTCACCGAACGTATCCGCGGCGGCCTGCCGTTCTACCACCCCAGCGCCGACAGTATCGCCCTGCGCCTGCTCAACCAGGGCTGGTGCGTGCCGGATATAATCCGGCGCATGCGTTCAGCCGCGCTGGCACTGGCGGTCCTGGCCCTGGCCACGGCTATTCTGCGCGAACATGTCTGGTTTGTGCTTGTGTCCCTGGCATTGACGGGCGCGGGCGCATTGCGGGCCTGGGTGTTTTTCCGGAACTTGCCAGCCGGGGCACGGGACAGCGAAACCCCTTCCGGAGGGGCGCGTGATGCTTGAAAAATCAACTATATCTGATCGCCTGACTCCGGCAGTGCACCGGGTTTATTTCCGTTTTGCAGGCAAGCTGCGTTCGGACGGCGACCTGCACCGCCTTCTGTTCGGCTTTACTCCGGAGAAGCGCCGGGATGAAGGAACCTGGGACTGGACAACCCTGGTGTTGCGCGGAGTTATGCACAGGCGGCTCCGGCCGGGGATGCGTTATCTGGACATGGGTTGCGGACCCTGCGCAGTGCTGGCGCTTTATGCGGCTTTGAGGCTCGGCTGCGGCGAGGTCTGGGCCATGGACCATATTCCATCGGCGGTTTCCTCGGCCAACAAAACTGCGCGCGGCCTGAAAGCCCCTGTCCATCTGGCTGCCGGTGATCTTTTCACGGCCATTTCCGGCGCTTTTGATTTCATCACTTTCAACGCCCCCTATATCGAACCCGCTTTCGGCAGAAGGATCGGGGTGTTGCATGATATTCTGGATGAGAGGCGGTTCGCGGGCGGAGAGGGCGGGACCGAAACGATCCGCCGTTTTATCGCTCAGTGTCCTGGGCATTTAAGCCGGAACGGCATTGCCGCTCTCGGCGCCAACTCATTCTACCTGAAACCCTGGCGGATAGAGAGTCTCCTTCCGGGCAGCGGATTGCGTGTCGCCGACCGTATCAGCAATCCGCTGACTCTTTCCTATGCCCTGCTCCTGGAAAAAGACCGATGAAACATTCCGTACTGGATAAACCGGCCTCGACACTGAAAAGCGCGCGCTGCGCGCGTTGCCTGATGCCTCGCAGCCTGGCGGGCAGCGCTTTCGACAGCCGGGGGGTGTGTTCCTGGTGCCGCGAGGATTTCCCATATTACCATCCCCGCGGCGAGAACGCCCTCGAAAAAGCGCTGGACAGATTCCATGGAACGGGCCGGGCCGCTGACTGCCTTGTCGGGGTCAGCGGAGGCAAGGACAGTTGCTATGCCCTTTTCAGCCTCGTCCGCTATCACGGAATGCGGGCCGAGGCTTTCACCTATACTCATTCCGGCCTGACCGCCGGGGCGTTGCGGAACGCCCGGCAAGTCTGCGCGAGCCTCGGAGTGCGCCACCACCTGCTCAGCCTGCCCGGAAACACTCACCTGGATTCGTTCACCGGCTTTTTCCGGCTCTGGCTGGACCGCAAAGACATCCTCTCCGCCGCCATGAGTTGCGTGGCCTGCAAGCACCTTCATCTTCTGGGTGCCTCACTGGCCGCGCGGCGCGGCATCCCGCTGATGGTCTGGGCGGCCAGCCCCATGGAGTATTCGCCTTTCCTCTCCGTTTCTGTCGAGCCGGATGGCAACGGGGGATCGAAACGCGGCAGCCTGACCTCGGGCGCGTTGCGGCTGGCTGGCGGGGCGGCGCGCTCGCCCGCTCTGGCTATTGAGGTGCTGCGGCGTTTCCCACTCTGTCTGAAAGGCTGTCTGGCTTTTTCACCTGCCTCGCCCTGGCTCAGGCTACGGCATCCGGGTGTAAAACACCTGCCGTTTTTTGATTACCATCCCTGGGAGCCGGACCGCATGCGCCGCGTCCTTAGCATGGAAACAGGCTGGCGGAGGCCCGATGGGCCGGATGACTGGCATTCGGACTGTCTGTTCAACGTGCTCAAGGAATACATGTTCCAGAGCATGTTAGGCGCATCCTATACGGACGCATGCCTGAGCAACCAGGTCCGCCGGGAGCTGCTCGAGCGCGACACGGCGCTGAAACTCCTGACTGACAGTAAGAACCATTTCAAGACCAGCGTGCGCCCGGCGCTGGAACAGCTTGGCCTTGGGAACCTCGCTCCGCGAATTGACCTTTCCTGTTTTGACCTGCCGGAGAAGACCGAATGATCGTGCTGGGCCTTAACGCCTTCGGACAGAAACCGGCCGCCTGCCTGTTGCGGGACGGACACCTGGCAGCCTTCTGCCAGGAGGAACGTCTTAACCGGCTTAAGGGAGTGAACGCCATCTTTCCGGAACGGGCGGTCAAATGGTGTCTCACCAGCCAGGGGATTGCCCTTGGAGATGTAGATCGAATCGCTCTGAGCTGGGATTGTGATAAATACCCGTGGCGCATGCTCGGACAGCTTGCCATGGCTCAAGCGCGCCTTAAACCAGACGATTCAGGCGTTCGGGACAATAGTTCCAGCTCTATTGCGGAATACCTCGTTTCCTGGTCCCCTGGCCTGATCCGGAACAAAGTGCGCGACAGCCTGCGCAGCGCCGGAATAAGCGGGCCGCTGCCGCGCCTGGAGTTCGTGGAGCATCATCTGTCCCATGCCTGGCAGGCTTACTGGCAGTCACCTTTCCAGGATGCGGCCGTGCTGGTTGCCGATGGCAGTGGAGAGGAAAACTGTGTCAGCGCCTGGGGAGTTCGCCGGGGACGGTTCAGGAAACTGTTCGGCGTGGATGTCCCGTACTCACTGGGCTGGTTTTTCGGCGGTTTCACCGCCTATCTGGGGTTCCAGCCCAATCGGGATGAGGGTAAGCTGATGGGGCTTGCCGCGCTGGGACAGGCCCGCTCCGGTTCCAATCCCTGGCCCGGCCGTCTGGACCGCATCCTGAAAGCGGCTTCCGGGGGCTACGAAATGGACCCATGCTTTTTCAAACCCGGTGCGCACAATCATCATCCGCGGTTTACGGATGCCCTGGCCGCCTTCATCACCGGATTCGACTCCGAGATGCGTCCGGTCTCCCTTGGCGAGACTGCCGGTGGCAAAGGTTCCTTACAGCCGCGTTATCTCCTGCCTGGATATATAGATTTAGCCTGGGCCGTACAAGACCGCCTGGAACAGGTTGTCCTGTCTCTGGCCCGCCGCGCGCTGGCTGAAAGCGGCCTGCAAGACCTCTGCCTGGCCGGTGGCGTATTCATGAACTGTAAAGTCAATGGAGTCCTGCGGGACCTTTCCGGAGCGCGGGCCATTTTCGCCCACCCGGCCGCTTCTGACGACGGCTCCTGCATTGGCGCGGCGCTGGTGACGGCAGCCGGGATGCGCGAGATTCCGGCGCGCGGACTCCACGGCATCCAACTGGGTCCGGCCGCCGGTAACGGAGAGATTCAAAGCTGTCTGGAGGATTGGGGAGTGAGTTACCGGATGCCGGATGATATCTGTGAGTCAACAGCCGGACTGATCGGAGACGGGCTTGTTGTAGGGTGGTTTCAGGGTGGAGCGGAGATGGGGGCCAGGGCGCTCGGCGGGCGCAGTATCGTTGCCGATCCAGGCCGCCCGGGAATGAAAGAGAGGGTGAACCTGAGAGTCAAAAGGCGTGAGAACTGGCGGCCCTACTGCCCTTCGCTTGTCCTTGAAAGCGCGCCTCGTTTGCTTGGTTCAGCCGAGCCGTTCCCCCACATGATCGTCGCGCGCCAGCCGGATACAGAACTGGCGGCTCTGGCTCCGGCCACGGTGCATGTAGACGGCAGCGTGAGGCCACAGACAGTCGACAGCAACGAAATGCCGCTCTGGCGCCGTCTTATCGCCGCGGTTGGAGAACGCACGGGGGCGCCGGTGGTTCTCAATACGTCACTGAACGTGCGTGGCGAACCCATGGCCTGCCTGCCGCGCGATGCGATTGCCTGCCTGTTCACCAGCGGATTGGACGCCCTGGCGATAGGAGATTACCTGATTGTCAAACCCGGAAATGGTAAATGATCCTGGAACACGCGGATAATCCCGTGCCTGATAGCCGGGAAAAGCTGTTTCTGTTCACCGTGGACATTGACTGGATCCCCGGTTCAGAGTCCGGCCTCGAGCTTCTGGCAGAATACTGTTCCGGCCGCGGTGTGCCGCTTAACCTGTTCGTGACTGGCCGGTGGGCGATGCAAAACGCGGTTCTGCTCCGCCAGATGGCCGCTTTCGGGGATATAGGCTCGCATGGGTGGGAACACGGCCTCGACCCGCTGGAAAATTACCGCCACAGTACGGCAACTGCACAGAAACACTGGATAACTCTGTCCACTGAAGCTATCGGCAACGCCTGCGGTGTACGTCCACGGGCATTCCGCGCTCCCTTTCTGGCAATATGCGAAACCACCCTGACCATTCTCGAAAACCTCGATTACCGGCTCGATTCCTCGGTCCCGGCAAGAAGATTCGATTTTGGTCATGGCACGGTGAATTACACCCGGTATTTCCGCGCTCCTCTTTTTCCTTACCATCCCTGCCGTAATAACCTTGCGCACCGTGGGGATAGTGCAGTCCTGGAAGCGCCGCCCTCGGCATGTGTCATTCCTCTGAACATGAAAGCCCTGCTGAAGTTCGGCCCGCGTTATCTCGGTTTTCTTGCATCCCGTGTGGCAAGCCGCACGCCGGTTCTGGTGTTCTACGCGCATGCCTATGAATTTGTCGAGCCGTCGAAATTGACATTTCATCCCTCACGCAGCCGCTGGTACAGTTGGGCCAGTCCGAAACATATCAAGCTTCTCTCCGGCTTTATAGATTATATCCTGGCTCCGGGATGCCGTCCGGCGAGGCTTTCCGAACTCATGGCCTCTTTCGGCCCTGATCGTCAATAAAAAAGCCGCCCGGCCTTTCCGGCCCGGGCGGCTGTTGTGTTCCATCGGCAGCACTTTCAGCGCGTGTCCTTGAACCTCGCATAGCGCATTACCGTGCGATCCTGAAGGCTCAGGACCACCTTGCGCAGCCGGATCGACAGCGGAGTCACCTCCACCAGCTCGTCCTCGCGGATGAAATGCAGCGCCTTCTCCAGGATCATCGGTATGACCGGGGCCAGGATCACCGCGTCATCCTTGCCCGCCGCGCGCATATTGCTCAGCTTCTTTTCCTTGGTCGCGTTCACGTTGATATCGTCCTCGCGGTTGTGCTCGCCCACTATCATCCCCTCGTAAACCTGCGTGTCCGGTGGAATGAAAAGCGTCCCGCGCGGCTCAAGGTTGTACAGGGCATAGGGTGTGGCGCGTCCGGTGCGGTCCGCCACGATCGAGCCGGTGAACCGGCTGAGGAACTCGCCCCGGTGCTCCTCGTAGCCCGCGAAATACGAATTCATTATCCCCGTGCCGCGCGTGTCGGTCAGGAACTCGTCCCGGTAGCCGATCAGCGAGCGCGAGGGGATGGAGAACTCCAGGCGCACCCGGCCGGTCCCGTGGTTGACCATGTTGGTCATGCGTCCCTTGCGGGATGACAGCTTCTCGGTCACCACGCCTAAGAAAGCCTCCTCGCAGTCGATGAACAGGTTCTCGGCCGGTTCCAGCGTCCTGCCGCCCTCCTGCTTCAGTATCACCTCGGGACGGCCCACGGACAACTCGAAACCCTCGCGCCGCATTGTCTCGATCAGTATAGCCAGTTGAAACTCGCCCCGCCCCTTGACCACGAAAGAGTCGCGCTCATCCGACTCCTCCACCCGGATCGCCACGTTCTTCAGGGTCTCCTTGAACAGGCGCTCGCGTATCTTGTTCGACTGGACAATCTTGCCCTCGCGGCCGCTGAACGGCGAACTGTTGATCGCAAAGCGCATCGAGACAGTCGGCTCCTCGACCGTGATCCTCCTGAGCGCCCGCGGCTGCTCGCGCGTGGCGATCGTGTCGCCGATCCGCACGTCCTCGATCCCGGCTAACACCACGATATCCCCCGGCTCGGCCGATTCCACCTGGCCCAGGCTCTGACCGCTGTAAACCTGAAGCGAGGAAATCTTGAGCGGCTTGGGCGCTCCGCTTTCGCCCAGACAGACCAGGCTTTCATTCGAGTGCGCCGTGCCGCCCACCACGCGGCCCACGGCCAGACGGCCCAGGTAGTCGCTGTAGCCCAGATCCGCCACCAGCATCTGGAACGGGGCCTCCGGGTCATAGGCGGGCGGCGGCACCTGCTCCAGCACGGCCTCGAACAGCGGGGTCAGGTCCTTCCCGCTTTCCTCGAGACTGCGGCTTGCCTTGCCCTCGCGGCCGATCACGTAGAGAAGAGGGAACTCGAGCTGGTCCTCGGTGGCGTCCAGGTCGATGAACAGGTCGTAGATCTCGTCCAGCACCTGCGCCGGACGGGCATCCTTGCGGTCGATCTTGTTAATCGCCACGATAACCGGGAGCTTGGCTTCAAGGGTTTTTTTCAGCACGAAACGGGTCTGGGGCAGCGGCCCCTCGCTGGCATCCACCAGAAGAAGCGCGCCATCGGCCATGAACAGCGCCCGCTCGACCTCGCCCCCGAAATCCGCGTGTCCTGGCGTGTCGATTATGTTGATCTTGATGCCGCTCCAGACCACGGAGCAGTTTTTGGCCGATATAGTAATCCCGCGTTCGCGCTCCAGGTCCATGCTGTCCATTATCCGCTCGCTCACCGCCTGGCCCTCGCGGAAAAGGCCGCTCTGACGGAACATGGCGTCCACCAGCGTGGTCTTGCCGTGGTCCACGTGCGCGATTATGGCGATGTTTCTGATTCTCTCGTTGTATGCCGTCTTTTTCATCCCTGCTGCCTTCAATGAGTTAAACCTGCCGGAAAACGAAACGCCAAAAATAAAACTCCCGCCGGATTTAGCAAGGTCCGCGCGGGCCGATTAATTCTATATCATTTTATATCCGCAGTCCAGTCCAGGGCATTAAAACAGAGACGCCGCTCCCGGACCGTTCCAGGACGGCGTCTCTGTCTTATATTTATCGTTACGATTCTGCTTATGCCTTACTTGCCGGTCAGGCTGCCGGAGTCTCCGCGGCCCTCGATCACATCCACTATCCGCTTGGCGAATAGAGGAGCGGCGTTCTTGCAGAACGCCTCGTTCGGGTGTGAGTCATCCGGCGCGGCGGCGTACTCGCCCTTCAGGAAAACACCGCCCTCGGTCTCCAGCTCGAATAAATCCCAGACAAAAATGTTGTCGCCCGGCTCGTCCCAGCTTTTTTTGACCCAGTCGAAGAACTCGCGCGCCCGCTTCCCTTCCTCGGCGTTCGTATCCTTCTCCACCAGGGCCGCGCCGGTCCAGACAATAAACTTGTTCTCCTTGAACTGATGCAGCTTGTCTTTCAGGGCCGCGTACTGGGCCTTGTAATTCCCGAGCGTCTTGTCCTCGTCTTTCACATCCGCCTTTTCCTTGTCCGGCCCGATCCCGCTTACCGGGAAGCAGTGCTTGAACACGATCACCTTGTACTGCGGGGCCAGTATCTCCAGGGTCGGCTCTTCCATGAAAGGTTTCGGCCCGGCATTCTTCACCCAGATATTCCAATAATCGAAGGGGTAATTTTTCCACTCGTACGGCTTGCCGGAGGGGAAAGCGCGCTCGGTGATCTGGTACGCCTTGCCGTTGTCTTTGTTGTATTTGTCGAACCAGGCGGCTACTCCGCCGTTCCAGACATTGTGGCCGGTGCTGTGGTGCAGGAAAATGATCTTCACCGGTTCGGCGGTGGCTTTTTGCTGGGCCTGAGCGGCTCCAGCCAGGACCAGGCACAGGCTGGCCAGAACTGCCGCGCCCGCAATCACTTTAACAACAGACATATAACCCCTCCCTCATTAGAAAAGTGTGATTTTTCCGAATACCAATCTAATATACTTTTCTTTTCAGGGATGTCAACCATTCACGCGTTTTCGGCATTTTCATGTCTGTATCGGCCGATCCTCCCTAATTCCATGCAACAAGCTTTGGTTTTTCTTCCGAACTTATTATATTACATTTTCCCCCGAAACTGAAAATCAATTTCCAGGAACCGAAGAAATGTCGATGTCACCTAAGGAAAGAGTGCTCAGGTCTATCCGCTGCGAGGAGACCGACCGCATCCCCTGGGTCCCGTTTGTCGGCTGCCACGCTGGCCACATTCTGGGCGTGGGAGCGGACCAGTACCTGAAATCATCCGATCTGATCGCCGCCGGAGTGCAGGCCGCTATCGAGCGTTACAGCCCGGACGGCGTCCCGACCAATTTCGACCTTCAGCTCGAAGCCGAAGCGCTGGGCTGTGGCCTGGTCTGGGCCGCCGAGAACCCTCCCTCGGTAAGCACGCATCCGCTGGAACAAGGCGTCAGCCTGGCGGACCTGACTGTTCCGGGCAAAACGGACGGGCGGATCGGAATCGCGCTGGAGGCCACACGCAAGGTGCGCCTGGCCAACCCGGACCTGGCGATTTACGGCATCATCACCGGACCGTTCACTCTGGCCCTGCACCTGAAGGGCACCGGGATATTCATGTCCATGTTCGATGACCCGCAGGGCGTGCACGAGCTGATGGCGTTCTGCCGCAGGGTGGCCGAGGCCATGGCCGCCTGGTTCATCGAGGCCGGCTGCGATATCGTGGCCGTGGTCGATCCCATGACCAGCCAGATCGGGCCGGACCAGTTCCGCGAGTTCGTCACCCCGCATGTCGCGCCGCTGTTCGAGAGCATCCGCGCCGCGGGCCGCCTCGGCAGCTTCTTTGTCTGCGGCCACGCCCAGCAGAACATCGAGGCCATGTGCGACTGCGGTCCGGACAACATCTCCATCGATGAGAACATCCCGCTCGATTACGTGCGCGACATCTGCCTGCCGCGCGGGATCAGTTTCGGCGGCAACATGCAGCTTACCACCGTCCTTCTGCTGGGCAGCGCCACCGACTCCCAGCGCAACGCCCTGGCCTGCATGGAGACCGGCGGCGCGCGCGGCTTTATCCTCGCCCCGGGCTGCGACCTGCCCTACGACACTCCCCCGGCCAACCTCGAAGCCGTGGGCCGTCTGGTGTCCGATCCGTACCAGCAGGAAGTGCTCAAGACCCTGACCGTTGACAGCGCGGTGTGCGACACCCTTGACATGAGCGAGTACGGCCAGGCCGACCGCGTGATAGTGGATATAATCACCCTGGACAGCGAGGCCTGCGCCCCCTGCCAGTATATGGTCGAGGCCGTGCGCGCCGTGGCCCCGGAGTTCGAGGGAATAGTCAAGTGGCGCGAGCACAAGATCAAGCAGCGCGAGTCCCTGGTCTTCATGACCAGCCTGATGGTCAAGAACGTGCCGACAATCTGCATCGACGGGCAGATTACGTTCGTGAGCCGCATCCCGCGGCGCGAGGAGATGGTGGCCGCAATCCAGCGCCGCATCCTCGAAAAGCTGCGGATCAAAATCCAGCGGCGGCGGGCGACCCTGTTCATCCTGGGGGACCAGTCGGAGAAGACCGGCGAGGTGCGCCGCAATGTCGACCAGGCCATCCGTGAATTGGGAGCGGAGGTGGAGGTGCGCCTGCTGACCGATGACCACGATTTCTACGCTTTCGGCCTCTCACCGGTACAGAAACCGGCGGTGGTGCTGGCCCGCTACCAGGTCAAGAGCGCCCGTCAGGCCCCCGAGGTCTGCGCAGTGCGCGAATGGATAAAGGACACCCTGTGAACGGAATCCCGCTTCTTCTTCTTACAGGTTACCTGGGCGCGGGCAAGACCACCCTGCTCAACCATCTTCTGGCCCGGCCCTCGATCCGGGGAAAAAACGTCTCCCTGATAATCAACGAGTTCGGCGAGCTTGGGGTGGATGGCCGTCTGGTGGACAGCGGCGCGCGGCCGCTCTACGAGCTGAACAAGGGCAGCCTGTTCTGTGTCTGTATCCGCACGGACTTCCTGGACGTGCTCGAAACCATAGTCAACGGGGGAAAGCCCGACCTCGTGCTGGTCGAGGCCACCGGCGTGGCCGAGCCGCGCGATATTGAATCCATGCTGGATGAGCCGCACCTGGCCGGGAAATTCCGGGTTCAGGCCAGTCTCTGCGTGGTGGATGCGGCCAATTTCACCAAAGTTCTGCCCCTTCTCCGGGCGGTCAAAACCCAGGTGGCCGGGGCGGACGGCGTTATTGTCAACAAGGCCGACCTGGCGGCTGCGGCGGAGATAGATACGATCCGTCAGATTATCGGCCGCCTCAACCCGGTGGCTCATGTCACAGTGACCACGAACGGCCAGGTTCCAATGGAGTTCATTGAATCCCTGAAACATTTCCCGGCCCCGCCCGGCTATCTGAAAGAGCCGCCCGATCCTCTTTTCGCCGAGAGTTTCAGGACCGCGCACGCGGCCAGCCGCGAGCGTTTCCAGGAAGCGATGAAAAGTCTCGAGGGCTGCCTTTTGCGCCTCAAGGGCTGGGTGCGTTTCGAGGACGGTTCGTACTTTGTGGAGCTGGCCGGAGGACTCTGGACCGAGCGCCCCGCGCCGCAGGGACCTGATGGTGCGATGTTCAGCGCCATAGCCTGGAACATGCGGCAGGCGCAGTTCCGCGAGCAGATGGAGGCAGCCCTGGCCTTCTAAAAGCACAGGGAGGCGAAAGACTGGAAAAAAAACTGAGAGGCTGTTAAATTTTCCGTAATTTATAGTTCGGAGCCGAAGTGTGTTTTCGGCCATGATGCCGGGAAAATACGGACAGTGCAGGTTGAGGGATTTTTCCTTAGGGGCACGGCGCGCCGTGCCCCTACGAAGCTTGAAAGCTCCCTCCTTGCCTTTCCCGCCTTGATCGAAATAAGAATTGTTTTTTCTACCGTTTCATTGAAATTCTGGTCCGGGTAAAAAGGTAGACATGCCCGGATATATTAAAACAGCCATAAACGTCAGAAGGAGCAAGAGCATGTCCAGGTTCGCGCGTCTGCATGTCCTGAACAAAATGACCGAAGTCGGCGTGATCCCGGTGTTCTACAACGGCGATCCCGACACCGTCCTGAACATCGCCCGCGCCTGCCGCAAAGGCGGAGCGGTCTGCATCGAGTTCACCAACCGCGGCGACCACGCGTTCGAGATTTTCTCGCAGGTGGAGCGCTCAATCGCCAAGGAGGACCCCGAGGCGATCCTGGGCGTGGGTTCGATAGTCGATCCCGGCACAGCCTCGCTGTATATCAATGCCGGTGCGGCTTTCGTGGTCGGCCCGGTGCTGAACGCCGATGTGGCCAGGGCCTGCAACCGCCGCAAGATCGCCTACAGCCCCGGCTGCGGCTCGGCCACCGAGGTGAGCGCCGCCGAGGAGCTGGGCTGCGAAGTGATCAAGATTTTCCCGGGCGGACAGGTGGGCGGCCCGGCTTTTGTCAAGGCGATCAAGGGCCCGATGCCCTGGACCAGTATCATGCCCACCGGCGGGGTCGAGGCCACCGAGGAGAGTATCAGCGCCTGGATCAAGGCCGGCTGCGTGTGCCTGGGCATGGGCAGCAACCTGATCACCAAGGATCTGGTGGCGGCAAAGGACTGGGACGGGATCGCGAAAAACGTGGCCAACGCCATCGCCCTGGTGAAAAAAGCCCGCGGCAAGTGAGGCAGGAAAGCTCTGCGAAGAAGCACCTCAGGGGAAACTGAAGGCGTGCTCCTGGAAACCGGGGCGCGCCTTTGTTTCTGGATCGTAAACTTGCGGAAAGCTGTCCGGGCTGCATTAATCTTGATCTTCGTGAAGGAATCATCTAAAATAAAGTAAGGAAACGATCCGGCCTGACATTGAGGCCGGTTAAAACAGAATACTATTGTCCGAGAGGTGCAAAGTGGGATTCAGGGGTTCGAACAGACGGGGCACGGGCGGAGGTAAAAAAAGCATCGAGAGCCGCCTGTCGCGCTATGGCGATGAGCAGCGCCGCAAGAGCCAGGCTGCCAAGGAGAAGAAAGCCGCTGAGCCGGAAAAGCCGGAGAAGGAAAAATAAGGCTGGCTTTAAAAGACGAGCTTGATGATGATAAAAGACGCACTCATGATAACTCTGTGTGCGTCTTTTTCTTTGACTCGGATTGATGGAATTATTGTGTGATAATCAGGAAAACTCAAACCAATCAATCAATTGTTAAGCAATGATATCAAACAAGATAGCGCACTTTATATTGTATTACATTGTGTGTACATTGTGTACTTGATAATGAGATGCCTATATTTATTCTGTATTTATCACTTATTTATACTGTAACAGATTCAGATTATCAATTGCTTTTACCATCTTTCAACAGGATTAAATAACCTGCCTGACTAAAATGATGGTCGTGAGTTAACGCTTCAGAAATTCCTTTGGATTTCATGACGAGAAAGCTGGCGCAATCTGTTACACCCCATTCTTTGTCCGAATGAGTTCCATAATGTTCTAAGGCATCACGAAACTGAAGACAAGTTTGAGGAATAATTTCAACATTCGGGCTGGATTGGAGTCGTTTGACTGTCTCAGAAACTTGAGTACGTAAAGGTGGCGCATACCTGCTGAGACCATTCAAAAATTCGACCAGAACCATTTCAGTTGTTACAATTTTGTATTGACCTAATTCACCAGACACCCTTTTAGCTAATTCGTGAAGCTCGTCTTTTGGATTCAAAAGCGCTATCCAATAGCAGGAATCTGCAAAAATCATCTTCATAGCCTGCCCTCCTTACGAGGACTCCCATAAAGATAATGGTCCAAGTTTGCAGCAAGATCGGTAGGCACTTTTTGCCATTCTTCTTCTGGAATACTGGCTCCGATTTTTGATATCTCTTCCCAAATGGGCGTGACATCAGGATCGAATCGAATTGGATTCAACGAATGTTCTTCGACGCTGTCAACATGAACAATACGACACAACCGCCCATTTGGTTCGTATTCTCCCAATCCCCTGATCCGTAATCGAATAGAATTGTGCTTATACAAAGCTTCTGTGATAGTTGTTTCTTGTTCACTTGAAAAAGCTCCCTTTACCATTGCTGCGCCTTCAAATAAAATAGTAAATGCGCCGCCTTCTTGCGCTTTAAGTTCGGCAGAACGGACTTCGCCTACCAAATCCACAAGGTCTTCGTAGGTCTCACGTTGCGCAACCAGTATTTTCTGTTTAATTGTTTCATCAAATCTACATATCTTGGTTTTATTATATCCATTAAACTCAATCCCTTCATTAGAGCGGAGTGACTTGCCCCAATCACCAAAAAGAGGAATCACCCGCGCAGGTAATCTCTCGGGAAATGGTGTTTCATCATGTGCTGCAATTAAAGTTTCGTCAATGATCTTTGCGGCAATATCGTACTCATCCTCGGTATATATTTTCAATTCACTATCATCCACTTCGACCGCTCGCTCTAATGGAATCACGCATGACCCCTCGTGAATGGAACGAAATCCTAAACAGACGTTTTCCTCGAAGCCACGTGGTAAGTGCCTGCGTTCAGGATTACATCTTTTCCATTCTTCTTTTGCTGTCTCTATCAAGATACGCTTAAAGGTGATCAATTCGTTGAGAATATCAAGATCAAGCCATCCCTTATTTTTCTCAAACCGTCCGCCCACAAAATGAAGCTCTCGGAGTGTATGCATTTCTATTTTTTTCATGGCTTATACCCTCAGAGATTATCTTTATGAAGCTGCAATCCTTTTGGAACTAATAAGTTGCCAATACGCTGTCGAATTCAAAGTGCTTAACTGTCCATAGTATAGTTAGCTAACAATATATGCCTCTGACTGAGCGACGGCAACCTTATCGACACGACTAAACCCCTTGAATTCTGATTCGCGATAATCATCCAGTGGCTATGCTATTCAGGTCTGTTATTGACGATATCATTTAGCAGAAACTATGCCAAAATTTTTTCTGGAATAATAGTGGATCAGTTATCCATCGGTTTTGAAACTCACCCATCCTCCCCCTGAGCCTCTTTTTCTCTCCCTGCCTTTTCTTGGCCTCCAGGCGTTTTCCCTGCGCCGCGCGGGAAGGTTTGGTCTTCTTGCGCGGCTTCGGGGCGGCTCCAGCGCGTGAAGCTACCTCGGCCTATCCTTTTCAGTCGAGATAGCTTCGCGCATCTCAAATAGCTCGAAATAAAAACTCCTCTTCACTCTCCAGCCGTTTCCAGTATCAGCAGCGCGTCCTCCCAGCCCTCGGGCGTCGAGAATTTCCGCACACCCGCATTCGGGAAACTGCCCGCCGCAGTCGCGGCGCCGGTCACCGGATCGATCCAGCTTGCTTTGACATTCCCGGCGGCCTTATCCATGTTTATCGCGAAATCGCTTTTACTGCCCAGGTAAACCATCACCCACTTGCCGTCTTTATGACGGGCCGCCAGGTTCAATATCTGGCCCTCGACATTGCCTCCGCTCGCAAATATGGACTGGTCCGGAACGAGATACCACCACTGGTTCAGCCCCTCGAATATCTTTCTCAGTACACCCATCTGGACCGCGCCAGGTGCATACAAAGCTTCTTTCCATGTTGGAAGCACCCGCCAACTGTCATTGTGCCCGTAGGTGTGATGGCTCCCGGCCAGATATGAGTAATACGCCTGCCGACGGACCCAGAGAGGCGTCACATCAAACCCGTACTCCGAACCGTTCTCATACGCCCCCTCGGCCATCAGGACCGGCTTGACCGGCTTAAGATTATAATCATTTGTCACCATCGGATAGATCAGCTCCACGTCCTTCCAGGTCTGCATCGAGTTGAAATCCAGCCACTCCTCGGAATGAATGAAACTGGAGGTGTAGGGCGATGGATCGGGCTTGAACGTGATAAGATGATATCCCCCGTCCCCCTCGTGCAGGCCCGCGGCCAGTTCCCGCAACACCGGAATAAACTCCGGTTTCGCCTCCGGCGTCATGGACCAGACTATGTTGGGCGTATCCTTGTAACGTCCGGCCAGCCATTTCGCCCAGGCACGGGCATTGTCCACTGTTATCAGCTTGCGGTAGCGCTGATGGTAGAGTGTGATCGAAAAGGTCACGTCATTTTCGCGCGCGATCTGGATGACCGAATCGACATTCTGGAAATATTTCTCGTTCGGCGTGAGGGGATTGTCATTGATCCAGGCTTTTTCTCCGCAGACATTGGGCTTGGTCCCGTCACCTACTCCCATGAGCATCGCCTGGATGAAAGTAAATCCGTTTTTCCTCACGCTTTCGATAGTAATCCTGGCCTCTTCACGCGTATACTCCCTGAAAATCTGCCACTGAGTCGTCCCCAGCCAGAAAACAGGGCTGTCCTGCTGATCCACAAAGTATCGTCCGTTATCGCTCACTTTGACCGGATAGGCCGGCTGCCCGGCGAACGCGCTGCCTGTGAACGCCAAAAGGAGAGTCAGCAGGATTATTATGCGTTTCATTTCTGTTTTACCTTTCCTTGATTGTTGTTTTCTAAGTTCATCTTCAATATTATTGTTGGCCTCCTGGTAGTGGACGCTTAAAACCAGGCCCTGCGGAAGATGCAGACTGACCGCATCTTGACCGTGATTCATTCCGGCCAGGCAAAGGGATATTCCGGCAGGTCCAGCCGTAGGGGGTTCAAGGCGATATATTCCCGAGCTGAATCCAAATCTGTCTGGTTGCGGATGACATGCTCGTAATACCCACGCTGCCAGAGCGGCCCCCGGGTGATTCCTTTTCTTCGGGCCTCTCGGCTCACCGCCGCCTTGAATACGCCGACAACATTCCCCAGTTCCGGCAATCCTCCTGCCCCCGGCCTTGCCGTAGGGGCGGGATATATCCCGCCCGGCCTCTCCGATACAAATGCCAGAATACCATGCAGATGATTCGGCATAACAACCCAGACATCCAATTTAACGCCCGGAAAATGCTTCGGGATATCCAGCCAGCATCTTTCTACAATCCGTCCGGTTTCTGACAGAATGACCGCTCCTCTGTTCAACGAACTGAACCCCTTCAAACGGTTGCAGGCGCAGATTGTGACCATGTAAGCACCGGGAGATGAATAATCATATCCCCGCAGACGGATAGTTTTTCTCTGTTTGAACCTGATGCCGGTCATTATGGGACGCAGGTGAGTTGTATCTCGCCTCTACTATGAAAAATATGTTACCGTGTAAATCCCGGCCGTTTCGAGGGCGCGATATATCGCGCCCCTACGGTTCAATTCTCCCTCTTAGCCTCTTTTTCTCCCCCTGCTTTTTCTTAGCCTCCAGGCGCTTCTCGCGCGCGGCGCGTGATGGCTTTGTCCTTTTACGCGGCCTGGGCGGAGGCTCCAGGGCGCGGGCGACCAGCCCAGCCAGGCGCGCTCGGGCTTCCAGACGGTTGGCCTCGCGGGTGCGGTAGCGCCGCGCCTCGATTATTATCTCGCCCCCGGCCGTGGCCCGTTTCCCGGCCAGGCGGAGGAGGCGCTGACGCACCTCCCCCGTCAGGACCGGGCATTCCATGACTCTGAAACGTAGCTGCACCGCCGTGGCCACCTTGTTCACGTTCTGGCCGCCGGGGCCGCTCGAGCGGATAAACGTCTCACTCAACTGGCTGTCCTCGAGCGTTATTCCGGGCGCGATCTCGATCATCCGCTTACAGCCCCGGCGCGGCGCGCCTCAGGGCAGCTCCTTGACATAGATGTTGGCGAACTGGATCAGGTCGCCGTGGTGCTGGAGTGCGATCGGGCCGCTCTCCGGCACCCCCGGCAGTTCGGCCTTGTCGATCACCAGCTTGCCGTTCAGGTAAACCGTGACCACGCTCCCCTCCATCGTGATCTCGAACCGGTTCCACTCGCCGATCGGCTTGTCCGCGTTGAGGATCGGGGTGACCGCACGGCGCACCTCGGGCGGCATTGTCTCGTCCATCCGGTAGCCGTAGAACTCACCCGAGCCGACCGGCCAGTTCCAGATATTGACCTGCGCCTTGGAGCTTCCGCGCAGATAAACGCCGCTGTCGCCGGCATCCGGCACCGGCGCTTTCACCTCATTGCCCTTTTCGTCCTTCAGGTGGCTGCCGTCCGGCAGCACCACCGGGACTGTGTCGATCACGGCCGGGCCGTTCTGCCGCCAGTCGACAATCAGCTTGAAATTCTTGTAGGACTTTTCGGACCAGAGGTTCTTGTCCTCGCCCTCGGCCTCGCTCTTGCCGTCATAGTCGATTATCCAGTCTTTCGCCACCCAGTGGCCCTCGTTGCCGGGGACCTGTTTCCAGTTGCGGAAATCCAGGCCGGTGTACAGGCTCACATAACCCTCGTCTTCTTTCGCGGTCACCTCGGGACGCGGATTGGAACCCGGCAGCTCACTGATCCGGATGTTGCGGAAATAGACCAGGCTGCCCTCGCTCTCCAGACAGATATAACCCTTGCGCGGGTTGCAGTTGTAGGCCCGGTTGACCTCTTTGCCGTTGACCCACAGCTTGAGCACCCCATCCTTGCTCTCCACGCGATAGCGGTTCCACTGCCCGGCGGGCTTGGCGTTGTTTTCCCAGGGAAGGGCGCGCTGCCAGCCCTCGGGATGCGGCCGTCCGGGAACGAGCGTAGCGCCGTGGATCGAGAAAATGTCGCCGTGGTTGCCGTCCATCACCTGTATCTCCACCGAACGGGTGAACGGCTGGCCCGGCGCGGTGATCGCGTCCGAATGCACGAACAGCCCGGCGTTGCCCCCGGCCACGGTGTGCTGCCATTCAACTTCCAGCACGTAGTTCTCGTACATCTTCTCAGTACGCAGCACGCCTGTCGGGATGCCGGTGCAGACAATCATGTTGTCCTTGACTGTCCAGGTCTCCGGAGCGCAGTTGACATTGACCCAGCCGGTCAGGTCCTTGCCGTTGAACAGGGGGACAAAATCCAGCCCCGCGCTGGACGGCCCGCAGGCGAAGAAGCTCCAGGCCGCGGCCACGGCCGCGAGGGCCAGTGCTGAATAAAGCTTTTTCATCCGTACACCTCCGGAAACGTTGTGGATCAGGTTGGGCAGCCCGCAGGCCACCGGGACGGAAACGCATTACGCTGTCAAGAAATAAACAAACCGGGCTGGATTCATTGTAGCTCAAGCCCGTGGTCAAGTCAATCCAGAAATAACGGCAAGGCTTTGACAAACCTTGACAGACAGCCTGAACCGGCTGCAAAATTCTGTCTCGTATATTCTCATTCCCTGCAGTGCACCTCTGTCAAGGGACTTCCAGATGATCCATTTCAACTATCTCGACTGGTTCTGGGTAATCGCCTACATACTGCTGATGGTTATCACCGGGGTGCTGTTCCACCGCCTGGCCTCTCGCAGCGAGAGCGACTACTTCCTGGCTGACCGCGACCTGCCCTGGTGGCTCCCCGCCACCAGCGTCTACGCCACGCACACGGCCACTGACACGCCGATCTGGATGAGCGGCGTGATCTACCGCTACGGGCTTTCCGGAATCTGGTACTCGTTCTTCTGCGCCTGGTGCGCTATCAGCGCCTTTGTCAGCACCCGTATTTTCCGTCGCTCGGTGGCCTACACCCAGGCCGAATGGCAGAATCTCCGGTTCTCCGGTATGGGCGCCGAGCTTCTGCGCGGCTGGCTGGCCGGCTGGCAGGTGTTCATGAACATGTTCATCCTGGGTTGGGTGGGCATCGCCATGGGACGGGTGTTCCATTTCCTGTTCCCCGCGTATCCGGACTGGGTCGGGATGGTCCTGTTCAGCAGCATCTGCGCGGTTTACGTCCTGTTCGCCGGGTACTGGGGCGTGGTGATGGCCGACTTCCAGCAGGGGGTGATCGCTTTCGGCGTTATCCTCATCGTTTCGGTCTGGGAGATATGGGCCGCCGGCGGTCCCTCCGGCATAATGGACAAACTCGCGGCAATGGGCCAGAGCTGGCGCGCCGACCCGTTCCATTTCACCGGCTGGTGGAGCGGCGATTTCCCTGCCGCCTGGTTTGTCACCATGATCGTGGTGGCCCTTCTGGGCGGGATCGGCATGGGCACCAACCTTGACTGGTATGTGGAGGCCCAGCGCATCCAGAGCGCGCGGACAGTGCGTGACGCCAGCTACTCGATCTGGTCCGGAACGGCCATGGTTCTCACCCGCAATGCCCTCTGGGCCGTTTCGATACTCGGTTTCTTCGTGCTCTTCCCCAGCATCCTTGACCCCTCTGAATATGAGATGGCCTGGTTCATTTTCGGCTTCAAGGTGCTGCCCGCGGGCATGGTCGGTTTCTTCTTCGCCGCCATCCTGGCGATACATTTCAGCAGCGTGGCCACGATCATGAACCTCGGGGCGATGTATTTCACCCGCGACATATACCACCATTACCTGAATCCGCAGGCCTCGGAGAAGCGGCTGGTCTGGGTCGGACGGGTCAGCACGCTGCTGATCCTGGTCGGTTCGTTTTTTTATGGCCTGATGATGGAGAACATCACCCGCTGGCTGATTTTCGCTCTCTGGATCATGGCTGCCGGAAGCTGGCTGCCGATGATCCTGCAGGTGATCTGGTGGCGGTTCAACAGTTGGGGCTTTTTGACTTCCTGGCTGGCCAACCTTCTGCTGTCCTGGCTGGTGGTCTGGGTGCTGCCCGCCTATGGAATCCTACCGGAACTCCTTGACTATCAGCAGTTCTGGCTTCTGTTAGGTCTGGGAATGCTGATTTACCTGCCGGTGACTTTCCTCACCCCGCCGGATGACATGAAACGTCTGGTGCGGTTCTATGTGATGAGCCGCCCGATAGGTTTTTGGGGGCCGGTGCACCGCGAGGCGGTGCGCCTGGGGATGCTCCCTCCGGAGCCGGGAAAAGGAGCCAGGGCCGAAAACATAGTGGCATGAGATAAAAATTGTCTCTTGAAAAAGAGGTTGTCCCAAAAGTCTAAAATGTAGGGGCGACCGGCCGGTCGCCCCTACGGAACTGCTTTAATTGCAAAAGGATAGATATTGCATCAATTCGCAAAGAGCAAAAACGGGGACTATTGGGATAGCCCCTTTTTACCTCAAGATCGGCCTATTTCTATTCCACCTGGAACGGGAAACCGCGCGCCACGAAAGCCTTTTTCTCCCCGCTGCTCAGGATCATCTCGCCGGACAGGGCCAGACGGTAACGGCCCGCTGTCTGCGGAGCGGCTTTCAGGCCCTCTATCGCCGCCTTGTCCAGATCCAGATGCGCCACGGTTGCGGCTGTCTCTCCATTTACCTTTTCCAGTAAAACATCGCCGCTCACTCTCGTCACGCCCTCGCGCAGCTTCGCCCGCAGCATAACCACAGTCTGGAAGCCGATTTCCGTCCCCGCCGCATACACCGGGTAGCCCTCGGCGGTCCTTTTCAACGGCTCGGGCATGCGGAACCGGACCTCCGGCGCGCGGTGCGGAAGAAGCGCCTTGCCCGGAGTCAATTCCCGGCCCGCCTGGTCCAGCACCTTGAGCAGGGATTTCAGCTCGAACGCCACAAACCCGTCCTGCCCACGCTCGCGCCCCAGGCCGACCATCGTTTTCAGATCGTCGTAACCCTTGAACTCGTACATCCCCAGGCCGGTGTAGAACGGCGCAACGCCGCGGGTAAAGTCAAGCTGCGGAGTTATCGTTTTGACAAAATCATCCGGTTTGTTGCTGTAATCCATCGGGCAGATAAAGTCGAGGATTCCCTCATCCAGCCATTTCCACCACTCCTGGGCGTCGCTCACCCGGGTCCAGTCCAAGACGCCCGCGCGCCCGGCCAGCGAGACACAGACATACGGGTCGCGGCGGTGCACATCCAGCGCGATCTCGCGCGCCAGCGAGTGGATAAGCTGCCGCCGCCAGTCCTGATAAACCTCGTAGCGCTTGCCGCCTTTCGCGAAATCCGCGGGCCAGCCGCTCATGTCCAGACCGCTCTCGGCGGCGAAATTCGCCTTGCACGAGTCGCAGTAGCAGAGCGACTCATCGGCGTAGCGCATGTAATCGAAATGCACGCCGTCCACCGGGTAGCGTTCCATCAGCTCCAGCATGGCGTCGTGCTCGAGTTTGCGGTTGGCCGCCTGCGATGGGCAGAGCCAGTCTTTCATGCGGTAGTAGCCCTGATCCACCATCACCTGGCCTACGTCCTTGCCCTCGCTCGAAACCTGCGTGCGCCCGGTGGCGCGCATGAACGTGCTGAACGAATCGGGCGCTCCGCTCGTGTACCAGTTGATCCGCCAGACATGCACCTCGATCCCGTGCTTGTGCGCGGCTTCCAGGCAGAGCGCCAGCTCATCGCGCCCGCCCCTATGCGGCAGGACCGCGCTCGGATACAGCGCCTGACCTGCGGTCTGCATGCAGGGGAAAACCATGTTGAACCCGGCGGAGGAGAGCGCGGCCATGGTGGAGTCCCAGTTCACGCCGCGCGGGCTGCCGATCCACACGCCGCGCCCCTCGCACAACGGCGGATTCCCGGCGGCGGAAAGAGTGTGGCCGCTGAAAAGGATAAGGATCAGGGTAAAAAAGAGCATCTTCTGTAAGCGCATGGTTCCTCCATCAGTAGAGATATTAATGGCGGCGAAAAATGTGGAAGGTTTTATCGAGATAATATTGCTTCAGGCCGGAGAAGAATGAAAGTAAAATCTCAACCGAAAATGAAAGCGACGGAGGCCCTTAAAGCGGGGCGCTCCCAGCTGTGTCCTGTTTGGATATTGCTGAGAGGATCGAAAAAGCTTTACTGTCACGGTGCGCCGTGACCCGCCGAAAAGTCTCAGGGAAAACAGACTTTTTCCGGCTCCCCGGCCCTTTGTTTGCGGGTCTCGTTTTCCAAGCGGCCCGCCCAGGGCCGTCCGGGGCCGTATGTCCGAGCCGAGTAGAAGAAGCGGAGTAATGGCCGCGGGCACACTCAAGCATATAAAAGCTTCCGCGGCCGGGCGGGCAATCAGCGCCAGCGTCGCCCGGTGACAAAGGCAGCGTGAGGATACTCCATGCACACCGCTGGCTGAAAAAGAGTTATGGCCTGTGCGAGTTTACGGCCCCAAAGCGTCTTTTGGTCCTTTTCCACAAGCCGGAAAAGGACATGAAAAAATAACCCTTCTATCCCATGATGCAAGCTCCTGATCGGACGTTACTGGGACCGAGGGGGATTTAATCCAAAAAATCAACACACCTTTATTACATCATTATCAGCCAGCGGTCAGGTCATGCGTTTTTTTCCGGCCCGTTCACCTCTCCATTGAACAACCGCAGCGCGCTGAGAGCCAGCACCGCCGAGCCACGCCACAGCACGCTCTCGTCTATGTCGAACACCGGGCTGTGGTGGTGGCTGTAGAACCCTTTTTTCGGGTTGTGGGCGCTCAGTCCGAAATAACAGCCCGGCGTGCGCTCCAGGAAAAAGGCCACATCCTCGCCGCCCAGGCTGGGGCGGCTTATCGTGCGGACATCCTCCGGCCCCAGAAGGTCCAGGGCCGCCTGACGGACCACATCCGCCACCTTCGGATCATTCCGCACCACCGGGCTGATCCGGTAATAGTTGAACTCGTAGCCGCAACGGTGCACGCTTGCGCTGAACTCCAGCACCTCGCGGATACGGGCCTCCAGAAGGTCCCGCACCTCGGGGCGCAGGGTTCGCACTGTACCCCGGATTGTCACCTCAGTCGGGATGATATTGCGGGCGTGGCCGCCGTGTATCTCGCCCACCGTAATCACCGCCGTGTCGGTGGGGTCCACGTTGCGGCTGACCAGGGTATGGAGCTGGGTGATAGCGGCGCTGACAGCCAACACCGGATCGGCGGTGGTGTGGGGGTAAGCTCCGTGGCCACCCGCGGCTTTCATCGTGAAATTGAACGCATCCGTAGCCGCCATCATAGGGATATACGCTACTCCCACCTGACCAGCTTTCAGTTCCTCCCAGATATTGCCGATATGCTGCCCGAGAATGAAATCAGGTCGCGGGTCCTCCAGCGCCCCGCACTCGACCATGCGCTGCGCCCCGCCCATGGTTTCCTCGGCCGGCTGGAACAGAAGCTTGAGCGCGCCGCCCCACCCGGCGCGGTGCTCATGAAGGAACAGCGCCGCGCCCAGAGCCATGGCGGCATGCGCATCGTGCCCGCAGGCGTGCATCTTTCCGGGGTGAGTTGAGCCGTACTCGCGACCCTCCACCTCCTGTATCTCCAGGGCATCGATATCCGCCCGGATCGCCACTGTCGGTCCAGTCTCCCTCTCACCCCGCACCAGGGCCACCACCCCCGGACCGTCATAACTTTCCTGAAGGCTGATTCCGGCCTCGGACAGGAACGAGCGCAACGCGGTTTCGGTGAGCGGCAGGTCGAAACTTATCTCGGGGATACGGTGCAGACTGCGCCTCCAGCCTGCCAGACGCGCCTGCATCGCCTCCATCTCTTGTCTTACCTTTGCAGCCTCCATAACTCCTTCCTCTTTTCGCGGATTCCGCGGACGCTCCGGGAACCCTTGTCAAATCATCCGCGACCGGAATGTCCGGGCGGCATACATATATTATATCGTTCCGGCGCGTTCCCGGCAAAGCTTTTCGCCCGAAATTCCCGTCCGGCAGGCGCTTCGGCGCACTGTATCACCGGATGACAGAATGCGTTAACAGGGTGGCGGAAAAAATACTCGCCAGATCGAGCAATTTTTATTACTTTTCAGGGTACTGTTTTCGGGCCTCACTTGCGGTCCGGCAGCCTTTTAGACAGACTCAAACATCTGGAGGAACAATGAAAGCAAAGATCGATGCCAGTCTCTGCACAGGTTGCGGCCTCTGCGCCGACATCGCCCCCGAAGTGTTCGAACTGACCGGCGAAGTCGCTGAGGTCATCGCCGATCCGGTTCCCGCCGCGGCCGAGGCCAAAGCCAAGGAAGCCGCCGAGAGCTGCCCGGTCGAGGCGATTATCCTGTCGTAACCTCAGTATCCACGTGACTCCAAAGCCCGGTTGAAAACAGCCGGGCTTTTGTTTTTAGGGTCGCCTTCAGCACTCATCTTGACCCGCCCGGCCCGGATTCCTTATTATGATCCTGGCTTAAAAGCGTGTTGAAATTTTCAATATTTCAGACGCAAATTGATCCGGTTTCCGGATTCAGAACCGGCGGGCGAACACAAGGTTCGCCCCTACAGCATTCTCTTGTTTATAAGCGTACAAAAACCAGGCGCAAGTCCCTCAAGGCGGGTGTTCTACGCTGCGAGTCGAAATCTGGTGTAGGGGCGAACCTTGTGTTCGCCCACCCCAATTTTGGCAATATTTCAACACTCTTTTAGGGTTAAATGATTCGAAATCTGTCTCGACAGACAGAAGGGGCTTCGGATGGACAAGGGCGTGGTCATTCTGATCACCGGCGACGGCAAGGGTAAGACCACCTCGGCCCTGGGACAGGCTTTCCGCGCCCTGGGGCACGGTTGGAAAGTCTGCTTCCTGCAGTTCATCAAAGGGGACTGGCCCACCGGAGAACGTCAGCTCGCCGGGCGTTTCGGCGAGCAGTTGCTTTTCCGGGCGATGGGAGAGGGATTCACCTGGGAGGGCGAGCTGTCCGCGCATGTCAAGGCCGCGCGCGAGGCCTGGCAGTTTGCGGTCGAGCAGGCCATGAGCGGGGGTTGGGACCTTCTGGTGCTGGATGAGCTGACTTATCTGATACGCTACGGGATAATCAGCGAGAAAGACGTGCTGGACCTCATCTCGCGCCGCCCCGAGCGCCTGAACATGGTGATCACCGGCCGCGGCGCTGGCGAGGGCCTTGCCGCGGCCTGCGATATTGTCAGCGAGGTGCTGCCGGTCAAATTCCCGCAGGACACCCCCGCCCGCCGGGGCATCGAGTTCTGAGGCTTTGGTTTACGTTTATGTAGATTCCCGTCCAACCTATCAAGTAGTGGGGGTATAACAGGCTTCTCCAAAATGTCTTTTGATTGACCATAGAGTCAGGTTTGAAGACCACTTTTTATACATCTTAATTTAGAATGAGCAGTTACGCAGGGGCACGGCGCGCCGCGCCCCTACAGGTCAAGACTATTAGAACATACATCTTGGACTGTTTGCGTTGCCCCCTCTGCTCGTAAACTGAGCGCGGCTCACAGCAGCGTCGGTATCTTCACCAGGGCGAAATAGCCGAACACTGCCGCCGATACAAGCAGCCCGATCAGGAACACCCAGCTTGGACGAAGGATACGCCGGGCCTCGGGGCTGAGCATCCGCGGGGCGATCCAGTAGAGCGCCAGAGCCACGATCAGGGCCTGCAGCGGGCAGAGCAGAAGGCCGTCCAGCACCGCTCCAAGACGGACCAGAAGCAGAGGCTCCACGCCGAACGCATTGATCAGCACCATGTTGGTCAGGAACAGCACGGTCACGAACGAACGGAACACCACGCGCTGCGAGACTTTCCTGAGCAACGGCGGGAACAGGATGCGCACGCAGTCGCTCAGCAGCCGCGGCCAGCCCGCGTACTGGCAGACATTCGTGCTCACCATTGCCGCGGTCCCGGCCAGAAGGAACATCACCGCTCCAGTCCGTCCCCAGAACGAGCCGAAAAGCTCACTCAGTTGCACCGCCACCTGCGCCCCGTTCGGCGCGATATGCAACTTGCCCAGCACTCCCGCCCCGGCGAGCATGAAACACGAGGTCACGACAGTGCCCACGCACAACGCCGTGGTGGCATCCGCATACACCACCCGGCACCAGCCCTTGACCCGCGTGGCGGTTTCGGCGTCCATAACGGCCAGTTTTTTCTCGTTCGCCGGCTTGCCAAACCCGCCCTGTCCGGCCATGCCGTAACCGCTCTCCAGCACCCAGTAGGAATACCAGACCTGGCTGGCAAACCCTCCGGCGGCCCAGCCCAGCACGGGCAGCATCTCGGCCCAGACATTCGAGCTTGCCACTGCCCCGCCGTCAAGCGCCCAGTCCGGAATCGCTGGCAGGCTGAACCCGAACAGCCCCTTAAGCACCTCGCCCAAACCCGGAGTCACGTTCCAGGCCACGTACAGCACACCCGAGACCATGATCAGCACCAGGAACGAGGTGACCCACTTGACCGGATCGAACTGACCGGACCAGACCACTCCCACGCAGAACAGAGCCACGATCCAGGCGACTATCGTATTGTTCACCGGGACAAGCGCATCCACGAACACCGCCGAGGCTACGCTCAGACCGCTCATCGACACAGCCCCGGCCGCGAACTGCCCGATCAGCACGATCCAGACCGCCCATTTGCGGGGACCGGGCACGCGGCTGAACATGTCCATCATGCCCTCGCCGGTGACAACGGTGTAGCGCGCTCCGGCCAGCCCGATCACGTACTTGAGGAAAATCGCCATCATCGGGGCCCAGAGGATCAATGTCCCCATGATCGCGCCCAGGCGCGTGCAGAGAATCACCTCGCCCGAGCCGATATACTCTCCGGCCCAGACCAGCCCCGGTCCCACCATCGCCAGGATCGCCCAGCCTTTCGGCGGAAGTTTCACGCCTCCGTTGTCCATTTTTGCCGTCTCTGCCATGTCGCGCCTTCCGGAGTGCTCAGTTGAGGGGAATGCCCCGCTTCTCGTCCGGACTTGAACCGCCCGCGGGGAGATATGTCAGTCCGAAACCTCGACCCTGAAACCAAGTTTTTTCAATGTCACAGCCGCATCGCGCAGGCCAGGGGCCAGTTCCACGGTGAACGCCTCGAACTCGCGCCGCACCCAGTATTCTTTGCGCATGCGGTCAAAATGCGCCCCCCGCTCCGCGCTGTCCATCCTGAAAAGCTCCCGCATCCGGGCGTCATCCTCCAGGATCGGGTAGGCGGCTAACACCGCCACCCCCACCGCCTGCTCCGGGTCCTCGACCTCGCCCTCCACCCGGATACGCGCCACGTGCGGCGGCGGAAGGAGCGGTGCGGCGTCCCAGGACGGTGTCTTGCCGAAATGCCCGCAGGCGGCCCGGTAGATCATGCTCGTGCCCCGCGCTTTCCCGTCGAACGAGTACCCGGCTATGTGCGGCGAGCCGATTGTCACTCGCTCCAGCAACGACAGCCGCACCTGCGGCTCCCCCTCCCAGACATCTAACACGGCCGCGGCCACCCTGCCGCTGTCCAGGGCCTCCTCCAGGGCCTCGTTGTCCGCTACGGCCCCGCGCGAGGTGTTGAGGATTATGACCTCCGGCTTGAGGCGCTCCAGAAGGGCACGGTCCAGAAGGTGATAAGTCGGGTGGGGGCCGGTTTTCTCCAGCGGTGTGTGGAATGTCACTATGTCGCAGTTGTATATTTCCTCCAGCGGACGGTAACGCGGGTCGCCGGTCTTTTCGGCCAGCGGCGGGTCGTTCAGCACCACCGTCAGGCCCAGCGCCTCCGCACGCGCGGCTACCCGGCTTCCCACGTTGCCCGCTCCCACCACGCCAAGCTTTTTACCGCGCAGACGGAACCCGCGTTCACCCGCCAGCACGAACAGCGAGGCGGTGACATACTCGGCAACGGAGACCGCGTTGCAGCCCGGCGCGCTGGCGAACCCGATCCCGGCCCCGGCCAGCCAGCCGGTGTCCACGTGGTCGACGCCTATTGTCGCCGTGCCCACGAACCTCACCGCGCTGCCCTCCAGCAGCTCGCGGTTCACCTTTGTCACCGAGCGCACGGCCAGGCAATCGGCCTCGCGCACCGTTTCCGCGCTCATTTTGCGCCCCGGCGACAGGTTGACCTCGCCCAGGGTGGAAAAGGCCTCCCTGGCGAACGGCATGTTCTCATCTGCGGCTATCCGCATCATTGTCCCTTTCGATTGTTTGCTTTAGCTTTCGGTTGCTTTTTGCTTGAAATCCGCCCGCCCCGTCCGTATATTGAAAATGAAGCCTTCTCTGACTATCTCTGCATGACAGGATAGATAAAACTAATCACCTCTTTTCAACAAGTAAATAAGGGAGTTGCATCATGGAAAAAGCTCAGATCGGGTTGATCGGGCTGGCGGTGATGGGCGAGAACCTTGTGCTGAATATCGAGCGCAACGGCTACCGCGTGGCGGTGTTCAACCGCACGGCGGCCCGCACCGAGGCTTTCGCCGCCGGCGGGGCCAAGGGCAAGAACATCATCCCCACCTATTCGATGAAAGATTTCGTGGCCGCCCTGGAGCGTCCGCGCCGCGTGATTATCATGGTCAAGGCCGGGCAGCCGGTGGATGCGATGATCGATAACCTGAAGCAGTACCTGGACAAGGGCGACATCATCATCGACGGCGGCAACAGCCATTTCCCGGACACCGAGCGCCGCAGCACGCAGCTTGCGGCCGAGGGTTACCTGTTCATCGGCACCGGAGTCTCGGGCGGAGAGCTGGGAGCGCTCTGGGGTCCCTCGATCATGCCCGGCGGCCCGAAAGAGGCCTATGACCTGATCGCCCCGGTGCTGGAGAAAATCAGCGCCAAGGTTAACGGCGAGCCGTGTGTCAGCTACATCGGCCCCCGCGGAGCGGGCCACTATGTCAAGATGGTGCACAACGGCATCGAGTACGGCGACATGCAGCTTATCAGCGAGAGCTACGATATCCTGCGCCGGGTGCTCAAGCTGGACGCCGCGAAGCTGCACGAAATCTTCGCCGAGTGGAACCGCGGCGAGCTTTCCAGCTACCTGGTCGAGATCACCGCCGACATCTTCGCCAAGACCGACCCGGACACCGGCAAGGCCCTGGTGGATGTGATCCTGGACAAGGCCGGGCAGAAAGGCACCGGCAAGTGGACCAGCCAGAGCGCCCTGGACCTGGGCGCGCCTACGCCGACAATCAACTCTGCGGTGGAGGGACGGATCCTGAGCGCGTACAAGGATGAGCGCGTGGCGGCCTCGAAGATCCTGAGCGGCCCGAAGATCAATTACACCGGCGACCCGGCCAAGTTGATCGACGCCGTGCGCAAGGCTCTCTACGCCAGCAAGATATGCTCCTACGCCCAGGGAATGGCCCTGCTACGCGCGGCCAGCAACGAGTACAACTACAACCTGGATTTCAAGGAATGCGCGCGTATCTGGCGCGGCGGCTGCATCATCCGCGCCCGTTTCCTGGACCTGATCACCGACGCCTTCAAGAAGAACCCCGGCCTGCCCAACCTTCTGTTAGATGATTTCTTCCGCAAGGAGGTCGAGTCGCGCCAGGAGGCCTGGCGTTTCGTAGTCAAGACCGCGGTGGAGAACGGCATCCCGGCCCTGGCGATAAGCGGCTCGCTGGCCTATTACGACGCGTACCGCAGCGAGAGCCTGCCGGCCAACCTGATCCAGGCCCAGCGCGATTATTTCGGCGCGCACACCTACGAGCGTACCGACAAGCCGGGCTGGTTCCACACCGAATGGCCGGAGAAGTAAGGGCTGTTTAAGGATTCCAGAAAGACAAAGGGGTCGCTCCTGTTAAGGGGTGGCCCCTTTTGGATTTGCAGGGCAAAATCTCTACGATTGAATGGAACGGCAATCATTAATTCCGGCATAGATGTTTGAAATTCCAACAGGCAAAACGGTCTGGAGATTGAGGTTTGACAAATCATGCAACGGGTGTTAAATTACCTTGCACAAACATGACTTCGGATGGGCGATTAGCTCAGATGGTTAGAGTGCTTGCTTGACATGCAAGAGGTCACTGGTTCGATTCCAGTATCGCCCACCATAT
>CAYYNT010000041.1:0-39984 GCA_964473155.1 uncultured Gemmatimonadales bacterium
CCGGATGCCCGTTCTACCCGGCTTTGCACCTCTCCTGCTTTTATCCGTGCAATCCGTGTAACATCCGTGGCATCCGTGATTCAAATCACTGCCACAGCAACGCGCCTAAGATCAGCGCCGCGCCAAGAAGGAACGAGACCGCGTACACCTGCGCGTAGCCGTTCTGGAGCCGCGCGGCCAACCGCCCCGCCCCCCGCGTGGCCCGCCCGGTCAGGTTCACCAGCCCGTCGATCAGGGCGGCGTCGAACAGCTTCCACAACAGATAGGTGGAAATGAGCTTCACCGGCTGCACCACCAGGATATTGTATATTTCATCGATATAGTACTTGTTCAGCAGGATCTGATAACTCACCGCCATACGGCCGGAAATGCGCTCCGGCAGCTCGGGACGGCGCAGGTACAGCCACACGGCCAGGCTTATCCCGGCCAGGGCCACGGCCACGGAGAGCGCCATCAGCAGGTATTCCACCGCATGCGGGTAATGCGCCGCCTCGGGCAGGACGAGCGTGCCGTTCTCGCTGGCGATCACCGGGGCGAGCCAGTGGTGGAAATGGTTCGCTCCGCCCAGGGCCGCCGGGATGCCGACAAATCCGCCAACCGCGGACAGCACGGCTAAAATTGCCAGCGGCGTGGTCATCACCGGCGGGGACTCGTGCAGGTGGTGAAGCTGCTCATGACTTCCGCGGAACTTGCCGAAGAAGGTAAGGAATGTCAGACGGAACATGTAGAACGCGGTCATCCCGGCCGCGGCCAGTCCGATCAGCCACAGAATCCAGTGACCCCGCGCGCCTGAGAACGCCTGCCAAAGGATTTCGTCCTTCGAGAAAAATCCGGCTAACGGCGGTATGCCCGCTATGGCGAGAGTCGCCACGATCCATGTCCGCCAGGTGATCGGGGTCTTCTCGCGCAGGCCGCCCATCTTGCGGATATCCTGCTCGCCGCCCATGGCGTGTATCACGCTGCCCGCGCCCAGGAACAGGAGGGCCTTGAAAAACGCGTGGGTGGTCAGGTGGAAGATACCGGCGCTGAAAGCTCCCACGCCCACGGCCAGGAACATATAGCCAAGCTGGCTGATTGTGGAGTAGGCCAGCACTTTCTTGATGTCGTTCTGCACCAGGCCGATCGAGGCGGCGTAGATCGCGGTCAGCGCGCCCACCGTGGCCACCACGGCCATGGAGAACGGGGCCAGGAGGTAGAGCACGTTGAGCCGCACGATCATGTACACACCCGCGGTGACCATGGTGGCGGCATGGATCAGCGCGCTGACCGGTGTCGGCCCGGCCATGGCGTCCGGCAGCCACACGTACAGCGGTATCTGGGCGCTCTTGCCGGTCGCGCCCAGGAACAGCAGGAGTGTGATCGCGGTGACCAGCGCCCCGCCGGGCATGAACGCCGCCGGGGCCAGCTCGCTGATGCCGCGGAAGCTTAGAGTGCCCAGGCTCCAGAAAAGGAGAATTATCGCCAGAAGGAAACCGAAATCGCCGATCCGGTTGACCACGAAGGCTTTCATCCCGGCCTTGGCCTTCTCGGGGTCCTCGAACCAGAAACCTATCAGCAGGTAGCTGCAGAGACCCACACCCTCCCAGCCCACGAACATCACCGGCAGGCTGTCTCCCAGCACTAACACGAGCATGAAAAACACGAACAGGTTGAGATAGCTGAAATACCTCCACCAGCTCTTGTCGTGGGCCATGTAGCCCAAGGAATAGACATGGATAATGGTGCTCACGCCCGCCACCACCAGCACCATCACCGCGCTCAGGCGGTCGAGCACGAAAGCGATGTCGGCCTGGAGCGCGCCCACGGAGATCCAGCGGAAGAAAGAATCTGTCAGGGCGGCCCCCTCGGGCAGGGAGGCAAGACGGGCGAACGCGGCCAGGCCGATCAGGAACGAAGTCCCCACCGAAAGGCAGGCCAGCGCGCCGCTCAGAAGGCGCGGCAGACGGTTCCCGGCCAGGGCGATGACCGCCGAGCCGATAAGGGGACTCAGCACGATCCAGCGCAGAAGCCCGTATGTCTGGAGAGATTCCATCCGGTCACCACTTCAGTGAATTGAGATCTTCCACGTTGACCGACTTTTTCAGCCGGAACACCGCGACCACGATAGCCAGCCCAACCGCGGCCTCGGCCGCGGCCAGAGCGATCACGAACAGCGCCAGCACCTGCCCGTCCAGCCCGCCCTGGAAGCGCGAGAAACCGATCAGGGCGACATTGGCCGCGTTGAGCATCAGCTCCAGGGACATCAGCATGATCAGCAGGTTGCGCCGGGTGACAAAACCAGCCACCCCCAGGATGAACAGGATGAGGCTCAGGATAAGCACGTGGTTCAGGCCGATCACGGCTCCTCCTTCCGGGCCAGCACCAGCGCCCCGGCGACTGCCGCGAGGAGGAGGACCCCCACCAGCTCGAACGGGTAGGCGTAATCCGAAAGCAGAATCTCGCCGATCGAGGCCGCCTCGCCGAAACCGTCCGGCAACGCGGCGGGAGCGCCAGCCAGGGACGCCGCCGCGCCGAACGCTTTCCAGAGCTGTCCGAGCACGAAAATACAGAGCGCCAGGCCGAGGAACTTGATCCCGATGTTGCGCATCGCGCCGATGATGCCGCTGCGCAGGTTGAGCATCATGATCACGAACACGAACAGCATCAGCACCGCACCGGCGTACACGATAACCTGCACCGCGGCCAGGAAGAAAGCCTCGAGCAGCACGTACACCGCCGCAATGCCGAACAGGCAGACCACCAGCCAGACCGCGCTCAGCACCGGGTTCTTGCGAGTTATGGCCATGAAGGCCGATATTATGCTCAGGACGGCGAAAAGATAGAAGAGAGCCTGCTGCACGTCAGTCGCGTCCCCTCTGCATGTTAGGTGAGACTCCCGGCAGCCGGTACTGAGGCCGGGAAAACCTTGAATGGCAGGTAACTCATGAATCTGACCGGTATTGTAACATCCGTGCCTTGAATTGTCAAACCAAAAGCCGGGCCTGCGCCTTATCAATCCGGATGGCCATAGAACTTCCGGTCCGGAGCATGAAGCGTTATTTTGACACTTATAATCATGTTATACAATCCCTGGCCGTTTTGCGCAAGACACGGAGACTGCAAAATTGATAACCATTTCGGTCGTGCTGATAACCCGTGATGCCGAACGAACGGTCGGGCGCGCGCTGGACTCCGTGGCCGGCGTCGCCGCCGAGGTCATCGCGGTGGACAGCGGCAGCGCTGACCGCACTCCGGATATTTGCCGCGAGCACGGGGCGCGTGTGTTGCACCGGGAGTGGGACGGTTACGGGGCGCAGAAAAATTTCGCTCTCAGCCAGGCGGCCTGTACCTGGGTGCTGAGCCTGGACGCGGATGAAGCTCTCAGCCCGGCGCTGGCCCGCGAGATCGCCGCCCTGGATGACAGCACGCCGTACAACGGATTCAGCTTTCCGCGTCTCAACCACTATTTCGGCCGTCCCCTGCGCCACGGCAGTCAGTTCCCGGACCGTCAGCTCCGCCTGTTCCGCCGCGGCTCCGGTCGTTTCAACACCCGCCCGGTGCACGAATCGCTCCAGGTCGAGGGCCGGGTGGGCGAGCTTGACGGCGTGCTCGAACACTACAGCTACCTGACCCTGGACGACTATTTCGAAAAGTTCGGCCGCTACACTGTCCTGGAGGCCGAGCGCCTTCTGGCGTCCGGCATGAAACCCTCGGCCTTCGGCGCGGCGCTGCACATGATCCTGCGTCCGGTTTTCAAATTTCTGCGGCGCTACTTACTTAAAGGCGGCTTTCTGGACGGCATCCCCGGACTTCTGGCCGCTCTTTTCAACTCCATGACCATGATCGTGAGCTATGCCCGGTTCTGGGAAAAATATCAGAAGGATCCTTCTCGTAAGGAATGACCGCCTGGGCGACCTGGTCCTGACCACCCCGGCATTCGAGGCCCTGCGGCTTAGTATGCCTCAGGCCCGAATCGACCTTCTCTGCTCGGCCTACGCCGCTCCCGTGGTAAATGGCAACCCGAATCTGGATGAAGTCATAACAGACCACGGGGCGCACGACAGCCGGGACCTGGACAGCCTTGTGCGGGAAGTTCGCGGACGCAATTACGACTGCGCCGTGGTGTTCGTGCGCACGCTGAAAAACGCGCGGCTGGTGCGCCGCTCGAGGATCCCGCTCCGGATAGGACCCTGGGTGCGTCCCCTGGACCCGCTGTATTTCAGCCATCCGCTGCGACAGCGCCGCAGCCGGGGCGAAAAGAACGAGGCCGCTTACAACCTTGACCTTCTGGCCCCCCTGGGCGTGGACACCTCGCACCTGCCGCCGCCTTTCGTGGCTGTGAGAGAAGAAACGAAACGCGAGGCCGAAAGTTGCCTTTCCGGCCTGTTCGATGGGATAGGCCGGAATAAGCTGATCGGCGTGCATCCGGGGATGGGCGGCAGCGCGCTTAACTGGCCGGAGGACCGCTGGCGCGAGCTTGTTGAAATCCTGGCGGCGCGCGGGAATGTCCGGATTCTGCTGACCGGGTCAGACACGGAGCGGGGACTGCTGGAGAGAGTGGGCCAAGGTTGCGGGGAACAGGTCCGTCTGGCCGCGGGGCTTCCGCTGGAGCTGTTTATCGGCGTGCTGGGCCGCTTGAGCGCTTTCTGCGCGCCGAGCACCGGGCCGTTGCACCTGGCGGCCGCGCTGGGAGTGAGCACAGCCGGAATTTATTCTCCGGTGCGGGCGCACCATCCGCGGCGCTGGGGACCGCTGGGGCCGCGCGCGCGGGTGTTCCTTCCGCCGGTGGACTGCACGGCCGAGCTGGCCTGCCGCGATAATTGCGGCGACTCGCCCTGCATGGGACTGATCGAGGCTCAGGCGGTGGCGCGATGCCTGCTTGAGGAGGAATAAGACACTTGGACCACCCACCTCTATCGGGACTAACATTCTATAAATTTATCACTCAGAGTTTATAAGACCGTGTAAGGGCGATTCATGAATCGCCACTGCGTTACAATCTCCTGTAAATATTGATTTCGATTCTCTGCCATCATCCGGGGCCGTCCATAAAAGTTTTAAATGCAGGGCTTGTAACAATCAATTGCTTTATTTGCAAAGGAATATAGCTTGAAACAACTCGCAAAGAGCAAAACCGGGGGTTTTTGGGACAGCCCCGGGCGCACACACGGGTGCGCCCCTGTACACACTATCTTACCCGATAATCTTTCCCCAACAGCAGATGCTTGTTAACATTATACCGCCGTAAATATTCCGAGCGGTGTAAACGGCTATATTCTGACTTTGAAGACACCCTCCGCTTTTCGTATTGAGACTATGGCGCACTTTATCTCAGGAACTATCGAAAAGGTGAATTCATGAAAGCCCTGACTGCCCGTGAACGGTTCCAACGCATTTACAGCCACCGCGAGGCCGATCGCGCACCGATCTATGATTTTCCCTGGCCGACCACTCTGGAACGCTGGCGCAACGAAGGCCTTCCGGCTGGAGTTGACTGGGAGGATTTTTTCGGCGCGGATCGGGTTTACCAGATTATAGTGGACAACAGCCCGCGCTACCCTAAGCGCGTGCTGAAAGAAACCCCGGAGTATCGGCTGTACACGACCGAGTGGGGCCTGACTCTCAAGCAATGGCGGCATATCGCCTCAACTCCGCATTACGAGGCGTTCACGATAGTTGACCGTCCTACCTGGAAAGCGGCCCGCGAGCGGATGACCGCAAGCCGCGACCGGATCGGCTGGGACAGTCTGAAAACAGGCTACCGGAGTGCGCGTGAGCGCGGTGACTGGATCGAGGCGCTGGTCTGGTTCGGGTTCGATGTCACCCATTCCTGGACAGTGGGAACGGAGCGCCTGCTGGTGGCGCTGATCGAGGACCCCGAATGGTGCGTGGACATGTTCACCCATTTTCTGAATGTCAACCTGGACCTGCTGGAGATGGTCTGGGAGGCGGGCTACACTTTTGACAGCATAACCTGGTACGATGACCTGGGTTACAAGGGCAACCAGTTTTTCTCGGTCGGAATGTACCGCGACCTGCTCAAGCCCCTGCACAAGCGGGCCGTGGACTGGGCACACGCGCGTGGAATCCCGGCCCGTCTGCACTCCTGCGGCGACATACGGCCTTTCATTCCGGAGTTCGTGGAGATCGGGGTGGATGCGCTCAACCCGCTGGAGGTCAAGGCAGGAGTGGACCCGCTGGCAGTCAAGCGCGAGTTCGGCGACCGCCTGACTCTGCATGGCGGGATAAACAGCGCCCTGTGGGACAAGCCGGAGGAATTTATCGCCCAGATCGAGAGCTTTGTGCCGGAGCTGAAAAAAGACGGTGGCTATATTTTCGCCTCCGATCACTCGATCCCGGATTCGGTGAGCCTGGAAACTTTCCGCCGGGTGGTGGAGACGGCGCGAAGGGTGGGCAGTTACGAATAACAGATAACAAATTCCCGGTCAGAGGAAGAGCAACCACACTCCGGCCAGCATGATGCTCACCCCGGCCAGCCGTCCGCGGATGTCCTCCTTGAAGATCAGCCGGGCCAGAACCACGGTGACTATCATCCCGAGCATCGAGGCAGGCTCGGCCACGCTCATCTCGATCGAGCCGACCGCGAACATCAGCAGCAGGTAGGAATAGACATCCGCTGCGCCAGCAGCCACGCCCAGCCAGGGGCGGCGGTGTAAAAGTCTCAGCGCGCCGGACAGCTTGCCGCGCCAGACCAGATGGACCAGCAGCAGGATATCGGTGAACAGGCAAAGGATAAATGTGTAGGTCAGCGGGTGAACATCCCGCACCATCCGGGCGTCGATTGTCCGTCCCACCGCCACCAAGGCCGAGCTGGCCAGCATCAGGCGGCAGGCGGGGTGACCGGCCAGGGCGCGCAGGGAGAGCAGGACGCTGCCCTGGCGGTTCAGGAACGAAGCCCCGTAGAACAGCAATACCACGCCGCCCGCCTTGAACAGCCCCAGGCTTTCGCCCAGGAACACCGTTGTCAGGATAAGCAGAAAGAACAGGCTGAAATAGTACAGCGGCCCCACCAGCGAGGCCTCTCCCGAGGAGAGCGCGCGCAGATAGAGGACGGTCTGGAACGAATAGACCAGGGCGCTGGCCAGGGCCGGCAGGAGGAAAGCCCAGTTCCGCGGCGCCGGGGCCAGGAACATGAACGGAGCGAGCAGGGCGGTGCCGGTGACGAAGATGATAAACACCGCTTCCTCGCTGCCGAAACTCTGCCCCGCCTGCTTGTGGATGATACGCTCGTATCCGCTCAGTAATATCCGCCCGGCCAGGGCGAGGTAAGCCAGCATTATCTTTTGCCCGCTTTCTTCTCACGTTGGATGAACCGCAAAATAAGACAAGTATCTTAAACAATCCGCTCGAAAAGTCAATTCCACGCGTATTGCTCAACCCTGCATAAATAACTGAAACTTGCAGGCGCGTGACGACGTCTTAAACTTATATGCGATAAACCTGCCCTGAACACCCAAATAATTGTCCGGAGCCATGGAATGAGAAGGCAATTCCAAAGTGCGTTTTTTCTTCTGTTTCTTGTTTTACCGGCAATCCTGAACGCCCGCACACGGCCGCTGCACCTTGCCGTCTGGGAGCACATGGAGTTCAGCGATTCCACCCGGCGGTTCCGCAACCGCGACCTGACTGTAAATGGCCTGTCGCTCTGCCTGTTCACCGGTGGCGCGGACAAGCTGAGGGGGCTGGGTCTGGCCCTGGGAGGAAACTCTTTCAACTCGCGGATGGCTGGTCTGCAACTGGCGGGCCTGGGGGCGGCGGCGGGACAGGTATGCGGTGCTCAGGTGTCAGGCTTGGGCAACTTCGCCGGCCGGGGATTAAAGGGAGTCCAGCTCGCCGGGCTGGCCAACGTGGTGGAGGGTCCGGGGAGCGGCATGCAGGCCAGCCTGCTGGCGGATGTGACTGACGGCGGTTTCAAGGGGATACAGCTTGCCGGGCTGGCTACAGTGGTGGATGGAGGATCGACCGGTCTTCAGGTCGCCGGACTGGCAGCCGTGGCGGATGAAGGATCGGTTGGTATTCAGGCCGCCGGACTGGCCTCAGTTGTGGATGGAGGTTTTACAGGCGCACAGTCGGCCGGGCTGGTCAGCGTAGTGGATGGCGGCTTCAAAGGCATGCAGGCCGCGGGGCTGGTCAACGTGACAGATGGAGAGGCGTACGGCGCCCAGGTGGCCGGGCTGGTGAACGTGGCCGGATCATCCTTGCGCGGCTTTCAGCTCGGAGTGTTCAACGTGGCGGAAAAAGTGAGAGGGGTGCAGATCGGCCTGGTGAACGTGGCCGAGGATATGCGTGGCGTACCGCTGGGACTGGTCAGCTATTCCGGATCCTGGGAGCCGTCCCGCGAGGCCTGGGTGGACGAGACCGGATTTGCGAACGTAGGTTACCGCAGCGGCAGCCGCCGCTTTTACAACCTTATCTACATGGGCCAGCGTCCAGGCGAAACCTGGCGCTGGACTTTGGGCGCGGGCGCGGGCGCACGGTTTTTCCTGCCCTGGGAGTCCTGCCTGGAGACCGGAGTGGAGTGTTCGCATCTCAACGAGGATGAGTTCTGGACTGACGGCGTAAACCTTCTGGGCCGGATCAAGGCCGCGTGGGTGCAGCCCATCCACGGGAAAATCTCACTGGCGTTCGGCCCAAGCTTCAACTGCCTGTATTCTTCCAAAAGCAATGGAGACAAGATAGTCCCCTGGTCCGCGTACGAACACCGGGGCAAACGCTGGCTTCGCCTCTGGCCCGGAATGAGCGCCGGATTGCGGTTCTGATTGTCAACCGGCTAACAGCACTACGGTCCGCCCCTGGACCGTGTATGTGGCCTGATCGTCCAGGACCGGACGCTCGGAGCCGGGTCCGTAAATACAGTTCTCGCTCTCGTCCGCGGTGTCCAGGACCATTCGCCAGGGCTTGCCGCAGGCGGTGGGGGGCAGCCTGAAACCGCAGGGTCCGCGGCCGGAGTTGAAAAGAAGGAGGAAATCGTAGTCCGGGACAGGCCATCCGGTTTCCTCGGGCGCGCCGCTCATGAAGCAGGCCAGGGCCGGATGGTCCTCGTTCCAGCGCAGCGGCGAGCCATCCGGCTCGTACCATTCGATGTCCGCCCGCCCGTCGTTGTTATGGTCCCGTCCCTCCAGGAAAGAGTTACGACGGAATGCGCCGTGATTCAGACGGAAAGACACCAGGCGGCGGGTGAACTCGTAGAGATGACGGTTGGTTTCGAGCAGGCCCCAGTCGATCCAGCTTATCTCGTTGTCCTGGCACCAGGCGTTGTTGTTGCCCTGCTGTGTGCGGCGCATTTCATCCCCCGCCAGCAGCATCGGCACGCCCTGACTGAGGAGCAGTGAAGCGAGACAGCTCTTGATCAGCCTCAGGCGCAGGTGTTCGAGTTCCGGGTCTTTGGATGGCCCCTCCGGACCGAAATTCAGGTACAGGTTGTTGCTGTCGCCGTCGCGGTCGCCCTCGCCGTTCATCCTGTTGTGCTTGCGGCTGTAGCTCACCAGGTCGTTGAGCGTGAACCCGTCATGTGAGGTGATGAAATTGATCGAGTTGTGCGGCAGCTTTCCGCTCCTGCCATAGATGTCGCTCGAGCCGGTGATTCGCGTGGCCATTCCATTGCGGCTGAACGGCTCGCCGCGCCAGAACCGCCGTACGTCATCCCTGAACCGTCCGTTCCACTCCGACCAGCGGTCGCCGTGGAAAGTGCCCACCTGATAGGCCCCGCCCGCGTCCCAGGCCTCGGCGATAATCTTCACGTGTCGCAGTATGGGGTCCTCGGCTATGCTTTCGAGCAGCGGAGGGTTCTCCAGGATGTTGCCTTTCGTGTCGCGTCCCAGGATCGAGGCCAGGTCGAAGCGGAACCCGTCGACATGCATCTCGATCACCCAGTAGCGCAGACAGTTGAGGATGAAAGCCCGCACCACCGGATGGTTGCATTTGACCGTGTTGCCGCAGCCCGAGAAATTCAGGTAACGGCTCTGGTCATCCTCGCGCAGAAGGTAATAGATGCGGTTGTCCAGGCCGCGAAAGCTTATAGTGGGGCCGGTTTCATCCCCCTCGGCGGTGTGGTTGAACACCACGTCCAGTATCACCTCAAGACCGGACTTGTGGAACTGGCGCACCATTTCCTTGAACTCGGTCACCTGACGGCCCAGTTCGGTCCCGCATGAACAGTATTGGCCGTTGGGCGCGAAAAACGCAACCGTGCTGTAACCCCAGAAATTACGGAGCCGCTGGCCGGTGAAGGGATTGTCGAGCAGCAGTTCGTTCTCGTTGAACTCGTGCACCGGCAGCAGCTCGACCGCGGTCACTCCCAGGCTTTTGAAATACTCGATTTTTTCGGTCAGGCCCTTGAAAGTGCCCGGGCTGGCTATCCCGCTGGAGAGGTGGCGGGTGAAACCCCGCACGTGCGCCTCGTAGATCACGGTGTCGCGCAGGGGTATGCGCGGCTGACGGTCGCCGTCCCAGTCGAACTCGTTGTTCACCACAACACAGCGCACCGTGCCGATATCGTTGTCGCTTTTCCAGCCGAACTCGCCGGTCAGGGCCTTGGCCCCGGGATCGATCAGCAGACGGTTCGGATCGAAACGGTGGCCGGACTCCGGCTCGTGAGGCCCATCCACACGCCATAGGTAAAGCTGGCCCTCGCGCACCCCCTGCACCTCGATATGCCAGATATCCCCCGTGCGGTTCAGACCCGGATCGAGCGGCAATTCAGTCACCTTGGCGGCGGCTCCCGGCCGGTCGAAAAGCATCAGGCTCACCGCCGTGGCATGGCGGCTGAACACGCTGAAACGGCAGGCGCCGTTGAGCAGGGTCGCACCGAACGGCAGGGGATGGCCCGGTCGGGTCATGAATTCTGTTCCGGCTGCACTCATTTCTCTTTACCGTAATCCTTTCCGCGCGGCAGCGCAGAATTCGCTTCTGCCGCCCTTAATCATTTCCTTACTTTCAGGAAAAAAATCAATCCGGCCGTGCCGAACAGTATATTGCTGGTCCAGGCCGCCGCCCAGGACGGAATCATCCCGCTGTATCCCAGGCTGCGGGTGACATAGAAACTGCCCATGAAAGCCATATAGACCACCAGGCCCACGGCCATTCCTATTCCAGGCCCCATGCGACGCCTTGACACGGCCAGCGGAGCGCCGAAAAGCACGATAATCAGGTTGGCGGCCGGCATGGCGGTCTTGAGCCAGAGTTCCACCTCGTCCCGGGTGACCTTGATCCCGTTGCGGCGCTTGCGGCCGATGGCGTCGGAGAGTTCCCGGTAATTCATGAGCTGGGCCTCCTTGACCTCGATCGTGAAGTCCTGCGGGCGCTCGGACAGGCCGGGCAGGGCCAGCCGGGCGAAACTGACCGCCCACTCATCCATCCCTTCGCGGCCGAACTGCCGGCAGGAACCGTCGTAGAACACCCAGCCGCTGTCCGGGTCGAACCGGGCCCGCCGGGCATCCACGCGGAAATCGAATTCAAGGTCCTCGGCCGGGCCGCTGAACTGGATCAGGCGCACCTGCTCAAGCTCGGCCTTTGACTGGCGGAACACGGCCGCGCTCCAGCGCCTGCCGTTTTCTCCCTGGTAATCCAGCTTCTGCCGCACCTCGGAGACCGGTTTAGGCCGGCCCTTGATCCGGTAATCCATGATTTCTTTCTTATTTTCGTTGGTCAGCGGGACAAGGGTTTCATCCACCAGGAACGAACCGGCCGAGACAAGAAGCATCAGCAGGTAGATCGGCGCGAACACCCGCCCCAGGCTGATCCCGCTCGAAAGCATGGCGGTCAGCTCGTTCTGACGGCTCATCTGGCCGAGCGTAAACAGCGTGGCGACAAGAGAGGCCGCGGGCAGGACGTACATGGCATAGAACGGAATCATGTTCAGATAGAAAACAAATATCAGCTTCCCGGGGGCCTGCGCGTCGATGAAATCGTTCAGCCGGTCGGCGGCGTCCCCCACCAGACAGACCACCAGCAGCCCGACCAGCGCCGCGGCGAATATCTTGAGGAACTCGCGTATGATGTATCCGTATAGCACCCGAAGGATCATATCAGCGCGCCCCGCCGCCGGATTCAAGGTCATGAGGCAGCCGTTTCCGGCGGATCAGGCCGCCGATCAGCTCCAGCGGGCGGCTTCCGCGCGCCTGCATGATCATCAGCGCCAGGCCCGCGGCCAGGAATATGGCATTCGGCGCCCACATCGCCCAGAACGGCGCCAGGAGCAGCCGGTCGGCCAGAGTTTCTCCGCTTATCAGGCAGACCCAGTACACAAGAAATATTCCGAAGCTTATCGCCAGGGCCACTCCGGCGCCGCCCCGGCGGGTCATGATGCCAAGCGGCACGCCTAACAGCACGAATACCAGCGAAGCAAACGGGATGGCGAATTTTTTCCACCATTCCACCCGCAGCGAGGCGACAATGCTCCGGTTGAGCGATATATCGCGCAACATCGAACCCAGCCGGAGGGCCGGATCATCGCGCGCGAACTGACGGCCTGGAGCGGGATAGCTCACCAGCGATTCGGGCAGGCGTTTCATGGATTTCAGGCCCTGGACCAGGTCAGGGCCGCAGGCCTGGCGCAAGGCTAATGCAGTTGAATCGCCCGCCGGAAGGCTGTCGGCCAGGACGGCGGCCAGCCGGATCAGGCTGTCCACCTCGGACAGCCGCCTGGTCACCCGTTCCTCGATCATGGACAGGTTCAGTTCGCGGTCTCCCCTGTAGCTCTGGCTTCGCCCGCGATCGAGCGCGCTGCCGACACCGGCCAGACGGATACGGTGCCGCTCGAAGAAGAGGCGCTGGAGCTGTCCGGTTTTTTGCGGATCAAGCTCCTGAATCTCGCCATGGTAAAGAGTCAGCATGGCATCCTGCCGGTTGGGCAGGAAACTCAGGCTGCCGCTGTCGGCCACGATTGTGCGTCCACTTTGCCCGGTTTCGGTGATGATTACGCCGAAAAGCTCGGCCGGGCCACCCTCCCGCGAAGCTTCGAGCTCGAGCGAACGCGGGGCCGTCCCGCCCGGATCGACCGGGTGAAGGCTTTTCCCCCGTGTCGAACGGATGCGGTTGACCATCAGGTTCATTCCTGGAAAATCATCCATCAGAACGCCTTCCTCAAGCTGAAGAGTGGGCTTGAGATAGGCGATATCGATCAGTATCTGCCTGTACATGTGGTTGGTCTCGGGCAGCACCCGGTCGTTGAACCAGACCGCGGAGGCTGCCAGGAGCGCGGAGGCTGCAAGCGGCGCCCACATCAGGTTGTGCGCCGGCACGCCCAGGGCCTTGTACGCCGTGATCTCGTTGTCCGCCGAGAGACGGCCGAAAGCCATGATCACGCCCAGCAGCACGGACATAGGCAGGACCAGGGCCACGATGAACGGCAGACTGAGCAGCATCAGCTCCCCGATGACGCTCCAGGCCAGGTCCTTTCCCGCAAATTTGGGGAACAAAAGAACCATCTGCCGCATAAACAGTATGAATGTCAGAAGGGTAAGAGAAAAGACGAATGGGCCGGCCAGTTCGAGGAGGATGTATCTGTGAGTAACTTTCATTCCCGGACGCCGTCTCGACAGATTCCCGCCGATGCAAAGGCTTTATTCAGCGGAACGAATTTATTAAATTGAAATTTATCGGATTGTATTTCAACAGGATAAAAGAATACTCCCGGTGGAGGCAATATACAAGCATTTTCTGGATCCCTGTCCGGGCGGAAACCGGGCATGGATTGCCATCAGCGGCCCCCGGCCGTCCCGGTCGAATGTAATCCGGCCGCCGGACCCGGCCGCGGCAGCATCGAAGCCCCCCTGACATATGCTGTCCCGTGCAGACGTTGCGTTGGCGCAATGCAATCCATAACAGCCCGTCTGCAAAGCCACGGCGCAGTTTGGACAGTTTCCATTTAAACGGAGAACTTTACTTTATCCAGTTCTATTGTTCTCCGGCGCTGTTTTATATATAATAGTTGGTTTTCCGCCTCGGGAGTTGAGCGCTGCCAGTTGCCGCTCCAGCGGCGGGAGCGGATACAGCGGGAGAAGTGTCGAGCGATGCCGGGACCGGGGTCCTGGTTATACCGATAATCAATGTGGGAAGCCATGATATTTTCGCGATCTGCCAGAAGAGGGCTGTCACGGCGCTGTAGCCTCCCATGCCTGGCGGTTTTCCTCATCTGCGGTTTCCGGGCGCTTGCCGCTCAGGATTCCGTTGCGATAACACCCAAGCTCCCGGTTGAGTTGCCGTCGCCTGTCAATAACCGTCTCGGATACAAAACCTACCAGCCGATACTCAATTCCAGGGAACCGGCCCGCCGCGACATCGAACTGGATCTCGAAACGGGCGCCGTGTTCGAAACCATAAGCATTCAAACAGATAAAGGCAATATGCTGCTTGAAGTTCATCATCGCTCGGTGTTCGATTTTCTGAACGAACGGGCGAAGGTGAAGGAAGATACGCTGTTCGATGCCATTTCAAACCGCTATCTGACAGGTGAAATCGATGCCGCGGCGGCGGCGCAGAAACGTGGCATGATGCCGGAAATCAACCTGCCCGACCTGATGCCCAAGTCCCTGGCCTCAATCATCGGCGAGGGCACCGGCTCGTTGTCAATCCACGGGCGCAGCGTGACCGAAATGAGCGGCACGACCACCTTCCAGAAACCGGAGGACACCGGACTGTTCCGCCGTCAGAGCAAGTTCCCGCGTCTTAAGCTCGACCAGCGGCAGCAGATAAGCATCGAGGGCGTGATCGGCACCAAGATACACGTATTCGTGGACTACAACTCGCAGAACGAGTTCGAGAACCGCAACACAATCGAAGTCGAATACCGTGGCGAGGAAGATGAAATCCTGCAGAGCCTTCAGCTCGGGGATGTCAACCTGAGCCTGCCGCCCAGCATGCTGGTTGCGGCCAATATCCCGCGCGGCAATTTCGGGATCATGGGCCAGACCCGCCTGGGAGCGCTCACAACGACTTTCATCGCCTCGAAGGAAGAGGGCGAATCGTCGAAAAAGGATATCAAGATTCCGGTTTCCGGCGAGGCCGAGGCCAGCGATTCGACATTTTTCCGCGATGTCAATTTCAGCCGTAACCGCCATTTCCTGCTGATCAATCCGGACCTGATCGCCACGAAGCATATCAAGTTCCTGGACCGGGGCGGCGCTCCGCTGACCGATGAGTCGAAACGGCCGGCCAAGGTGCGTTTGTTCAAGGATGACAACAACCTGACAAACAACAACCAGGGCGAAAACCAGGCCCGTCCCGGCGTGATGTACATCGACCCGTCCAACATCAATCCGGATGATCCCTACAACGAGTTCGGCTTTTTCAACGAGATGGTCATCAACACCGACTTCATTCTGGAGCAGTGCGGAATCGCGGTCAGTTTTATCGGCTGGGTGAAGGACGATGAGAAGATCGGCGTGATCTACACGGAGCAGGGAGGAAAGCAGATCGGCTCGAGCGACGGGGACACGCTGAAACTCAAGATGATCAAGACCGGCCTGATGAACCCGGATCACCCGACCTGGCCGCTGATGATGAGAAATGTGTACTCTTTCGGCAGCGGAACTCAGATCAGCCAGACGAGTTTCACGATCGACATTTTCACCAACCACACGCCCCCGGCTTTCGATGAGGGCGGCCGAACGTTCCTCGACATTTTCGGCCTGGATAACGATGCCGACACCAAAGTGGACCGCATCTATATCGATTTCACCCACGGCCTGATCTTTTTCCCCTCGCTCGAACCGTTCAACAGGCCGTATGATGAGGACGGCAATCTGTTCGGCCTGCTGGAGCGCAACCAGCAGATGTACGTGGAGGATGATCCCAGCCGGCTCAACACCCTGGAGCATCAGAAATACAACGTAATAGTGCGCTACAACCGCGCCGAGGGCGGCTCGGCCCGGAGTTTCGAGCTCGGGGCGATGCAGATAATCAAGAACTCGGAACGTATCTACATGAACGATAAACTGTTGACCCGCGATACGGATTATACGATCGATTACGAATTCGGAATGCTCACTCTGAAACCGGGTCTTGAAATACCGGCCAACAGCGAAATCAAAGTGAATTTCGAGGAAGTGGCGCTGTTCCAGACAGGCAACACCAGCCTTTTCGGTTTCCACAATGAATACGAGCTGGATCCGCAGCGCAAGAACTACATCACCAGCACCCTGTTCATTCAGAACGTGGAAAGTGTGGACCGCTCGTTCGTGCGTCTTGGCGATGAGCCCAAGACCAGCATCCTGGGCGAATTCGGCGGCAAGTTCGAGTTCGACAGCGAGCGCCTGACCGAGTGGATCAACCGCCTGCCGATGCTGGAATCCCGCACTCCGTCCCGCCTGGACATCACCGGCGGCGTGGCTTTCAGCAATCCGAACCCCAACACGCGCGGCGGAGTGATTATCGAGGATTTCGAGACCTCGAAGATCGAGAATCCGCGGCTGATGATGGCCTACCAGAGCTGGCGCCTCGGCAGCGTGCCTAAATCCTCGGACGGGACTGACAATATGTTCAATAAAATGCAGGCCGGAGATATCTGGTGGTATGATCCCTACTACCTGACTCAGAATCGCTACGGGTTCAACGAGGAGGATGTTTACGGCAAGATCGAGGGACGCACGGAGTTGAACCGCGAGGTGCCCGTGCAGGTGATGTCTTTTGTGTTCAATCCCCGCGGCAACAACGACATGGAGCGGCGGCAGAGCTGGCGCAGCGTTACTCAGGCGGTCAGCGAGACAGGCGTTCTGGGAATGAACGACCGGGAGTTTCTGCAGGTGTATATCGCCACAGGCCGCGACCAGGGCAAGCTGATTATCGATTTCGGGCGGGTGGACGAGGACCAGGTGCGCTTCAACAAGGCCGGCGACCTCGTGGGCGAGAACTACCTGGACACGGAAGACAAAAATTTCGACGGACGCCTGGACTATAACGAAGACACGGGTCTGGACGGCGTCGCGGGAGCGGACGGATCGGGCGTACAGGGAGATGACGGGAACGACGATTACTACCGTCCGGTCGAGACATATATCGACGCCCGCCGCCTGAACCTTACCGAGGGCAACAACAAGGGACAGATCGGCACCAATTTCGACACCGAGGACCTGAACAACAACGGCGCCCTGGACCAGCAGGAAAGGGTTTTCCGTGTAACCATCGACCTGGAGACAATGGAGATCATCCCGCCTCCAGGAATATTCATCCCGGCGGCTGACCGCAAGGTGCTGGTGGACCAGGTGAATTTTGATCCTGAAGGCGCGCGGAAGGAACTGGTCAATATCCTTGGAGCGGACAACTGGTACCTGCTGGAAATACCGCTGCCCAAGGAAGGCAGCCGGTTCGAGCAGTACTACGAACACATCAATAACCCCTCGCTCTCCAACATACTGCATGTGCGGCTGGGGATGTACGATTTCTTCAAGATGGATACGGTGAATTTCGCCGCGATCAATTTCGTTGGAAACCGGTTCAAGCCCAACGAGGACGGGGTAGTTCTCCGCCTGGAGGAAACCCTGGTGGACACGCTGCCCAGCGACACGCTCTGGGCGCCGGTCACCCCGGAAGAATCGCAGAGCCAGGCGGCGCTTAGCGCGGTGGCCAACCACGGGACAGTGACGATCAATTCGATCAACACGATCCTGAATAACGAGTACTATCCGCCGCCCACGATCAGCGCCACGATAAACAAATACAACCGCAGCGGCAACACCGAGAGTTTCACGGCTCAGGAGGCGGCGCTGGAGATAAAGTATCAGGACCTTCAGCGCGGCTACGAGGGCTGGGCGCTCAAAGCCGAGAACAACCAGCAGAGCTACCTGGATTATGCGGCCATGAGTTTCTTTATCAACGGACGGCAGAGTTATTATGAGCCAAAGCCGACCCTGCTTCTTCGCATTGGCACGGACAAGAATAATTTCTACGAATACTCCTGTCCGGTCGATACGGGATGGAAGGAAATACAGGTGCCTTTCAATGGATTCCTCAGCCTGAAAGACAGCCTGCAGGGAGCGCTGAACCTCAAGCAGATTCAAGGTTTCACGGATGACGTCAAACGCGGGAATTACCGGATCAAGGGGAATCCCTCGCTCACCAAGATATCTATCATGACTGTGGGAGTCGCCAATGAATCCAGCGGCGTGCCGACCTCGGGCGTGGTATGGATAGATGACGTTCGGCTGACCGATGTGATCAAGGAATTCGGTCTGAACAGCCGTCTGCAGGTCGAGGCCCAGTTCTCCGACCTCGGGCGGCTGAGTTTCGGGATCAGCGGACGGGACAACAAGTTCAGGAACCTGAACGAATCCATCCCGACCACCAGTTCATTCAAATACAACATCGGCGGCTCGATCAACCTGGACCGTTTTACACCCGAGCAATGGGGGCTTCGGCTTCCGGTCAACCTGAACACAACTTATCAGCTCGATCTCCCCCGCTTCCATCCCGGAAGCGAGGACGTGACAATAATGTCCAAGGAGAACAAGGATTATTACCGGACTGAAACCTCTTCTCAAAACGTGAATTTCAGCTATTCCAAAAACCGTGGAACATCGCTGGCTTCCAAGCTGCTGTTTGACCGCCTTACCGGCCAGTTCAGCTACAACGCCTCGGACCGCACCGCGCCGCGAAATCTGAACTCGACAATGTCTATGAACAGCCGGCTGTCTTACCGGGCGACTCTGCCACGGGATGCCGAGACGCCGGTTTTCCCCAGGAAGGTCTTCGGATGGGCCGAACATGTCCCGCTGCCCTATTTCATGAAATACAATTCACTCACAAATGATCTGGCTGGGGCCCGGTTCCGTTACATGCCCAACGATTTCGAGCTTTCCACGACCACGGATTACCGCAAGACCCAGTCATACGACAACACCTCGAAACTGTTCCGCCTGGATTCGGTGTACACCTCGACCAACGCGGCGCGTGTGCAGTACCGGCCGTTCCAGACCATTCAAAGCACGCTCAACCTTCAGACCCAGCGCAACATGATGGAGACGGCGCGCGGCAGCAAGCTTCTGGGCATCAATATCGGCAACGAAATCGCGCGCCGCCAGCAGGCGACCCTGGACATCAGCCCGCGCGCAGTGTCCTGGCTTCAGCCGACATACCGGTTCAACTCCAACTACAACAACGACCACAATCCGCAATATGCCAACAGTTTCGGTAAAGGTGATTTCCGCAAGTTTGACATTCTGAGTAATACGACTGTGGGGTTCAGGTTCATGCTGCCACAGTTCCGCCAGTCCCTGGCCGGAATCAAGTTCACCGATCCGAACAAGGCCGAGGAGAAGCCCAAGGAGGGCGCGGAGGCAAGCTCTTCGGCGGCCTATAAGCGCCAGCCCCAACCCAGGCGCAGCGGACCGGCCGGAGCTGGAAAGGCGGGAGGCCAGGGCGGAGGAGGCGGGATTTTCAACCGTTTCCTTTTCCGGCCGGTTAATTTCTTGCTTGACAGCTTCGAGCCGCTATCGTTCCAGGCCACCAAACAGGACCAGGAACGCTGGGAGAAAATGGAGCGCAATCCGGATTTCATGTATCAACTCGGGCTGCACGGACTGGACGAGTTTACCCGTTTGCGTCCCAGCCTGGGCGATACCGCGGATTTCAGCACGTTCACCTGGGGATACACCCGCGCTTACCAGAGCGGTATACGCCTTCCCGGCAACGCCAGGGTTAACGCGAACTATGTGGAGCAGGGCAACAACAACCATACGATCAACGGTTACCGCAGCACCCGGCTGAAAGGCCCGGAACTGACATTCGATTACACGAACATCTATATTCCGCCGTTCCTTCGCGGCTGGCTGTTCAGCGTGGACGTTGCGAGCGGATACGAGCTTAAGAAGGGCAGCACTGGAAACAGCGTCAAGATAACGGATGACAATCTTGCCGGTCTGGAAGTGCTGAGCCGTGAGGAACGCTGGAATCCGAAAGCCCGGGTGGCGGCGAACTGGGGCAAGAGCGGCAACGTGCGCACACTCTACACCAAGACCAGCTCGATCAAGACGGAAGACCTTCTGGACCAGAGCCGCCGTGCCCTGACTGTCTCGGATGAAGACGCGTTCAACCTCCAGTACAGTTTCAGCGCCCCGCGCGGAATAAACCTGCCGCTTCTGCGGGCGCTGAAAATCCAGAGCAACGTGCGCACGCAGCTTGATGTGCGCAAGCGCATCTCGCAGAACCTGACCCAGGTGCTGGATTCCTTCGGAGAAGTCTCGAATGAGATCATCAACCGGGACACCGAGGATTTGACATTAACGCCTACGCTTTCCTACGATTTCGCCCAGGTGATCGGGAGCCTGTCGGCTTCCTACAACACCAACAAGGACCGCAAGAACGGGACCACCCGGGTTACTATCATGATGAAGATGAGTGTCACCCTGGACTTCTGATCGCGGCGAGGCCGAGTGTCACGTTATCTCGAATCCTGGGAGGCCAGGGCTGCGCTGGCATTGACCTTGCTGGCCGTGGCCGGTTTCTGGCTCAGCGGCTTTATCCAGCGGCGGGCCGCTGCGCGGGAGTCCCTCCCCCCGGCGCTTGGAGCGGACAGCCTGGCCATGCGCATGCTGGAACGTGATTTGTTTCTCCGCACCGGGCCTGTGGCGGTCAATACGGCGAACGAAAAGGATCTCCTTCGCCTGGACGGGATAGGCCCGGAGCTGGCGGCCAGAATAATACGAGAGCGCATGCGGGGCGGCCCGTTCCGCGATGGAGCCGATCTGGCGGCCCGCGTGCGCGGGATCGGACCGGCGGCGGTGGAGCGGCTTTCGTCACGGCTTGTTTTCACCGATGCACTGGAAACGGATGAGCCTTGAATGCAACTCTGTACATAGTCGAAGACGACCGTGACTGCGTCGAGCTGCTCAAGGAAGTCTTCAGCGGACAGGATTACCGTCTGCGCTGTTTTCTCTCCTCGCGCGAAGCCCTCGAAACAATGAAACGGGAGGGCCTTCCCGATCTTGTCCTGAGCGATCTCATGCTGCCGGAACTGGACGGCATCTCGCTGCTCAAGGAAATCCACGCGATGAATCCGCGGCTCCCGGTTATCCTGATGACCGCCCACGGCAGTATCCAGACCGCGGTTGAGGCCCTTAAGCTGGGGGCCAGCGACTATATCACCAAGCCCTTGAATTTCGAGGAGCTGCTGCTCGCCGTGCGCAACAACCTGGAACTGGGCCGTCTGCGCACACGGATAGCCGGATTGAACAAGGATCGCCGGAGCCGCTACAGCCCCTCGGCCCTTCTGGGTGAACACGAGCAGATGCGCGCCTGCCGTGAGGTGCTGATCCGGGTGGCCGCGGCCGCCACCACCTGCGTGCTGTTGCGCGGAGAAAGCGGCACCGGCAAGAACCTGGCCGCGCGTATTATCCATTACAACAGTCCGCTGGCCGAGGCGCCGTTTGTCGAGTTGAACTGCGCCGCGGTGCCGGCAAGCCTTATTGAGGCAGAGCTTTTCGGCTACAGGCGCGGTTCATTTACCGGCGCCACCGCAGATAAGGAGGGCATAGTCGAGCAGGCGGACGGGGGCACGCTTTTCCTGGATGAGATCGCCGAGGTGCCGATGGAGTTGCAGTCCAAGCTGCTTTCCTTCCTTGAGAACCGCAGTTTCCGCCGGATCGGCGAGGTGGTGGAGCGCCAGGTGACCGTTCGTCTTATCGCCGCGAGCAACCAGCCGCTGGAACAGTTGATCGAGCAGGGACGGTTCCGCAACGACCTGTTTTACAGGATAAACGTGGTCAGTTGCGAGCTTCCCCCCCTGCGAAGGCTGGGCCGTGATGTCCTGACTATCGCCGAACGGTTCGCCGGCGAATTCAACGTGCAGTTCAGCAAGCAGGTGACCTCTTTCAGTCCCGAGGCGCAGGAGTATCTTCTGTCTCACGACTGGCCAGGCAACGTTCGCGAGTTGCGCAACGTGATCGAGCGCGCCATGCTTTTCGCCACGGGAAGACGGCTCGAACGGAACGACATTCAGATCGTGTCTCCGGCAGCCGAGGCCCGCCTGGCGGCAGGTTTCCGAATCCCGGAACAGGGCCTCGACTGGGAGGAGCACGAGCGCGAGGCCCTTATTCAGGCGCTCGAGCGCACGGGCAACAACCAGAGCCGCGCCGCCCGCCTGCTCTCCATGACCCGCGACACCTTTATCTACCGCTTGAAAAAATTCGGCCTCTACAACTGAATTCCCGTCGGCAAACCTCTCGGTAAACCCGTAATCCATCGCTCGTTCGACGCCACGCAACCCCATTTTCAGGGCTTTCCACTTGATTTATTCCTTCCTCTGCGGTACAATTGCGTTGTATCCGCCAGGAGGAGCGATGCAGGCAAACGAGCTCGAAGAGTTGGTCACCAGCCAGCAGGGCGAGATCGAGGCTCTCAGGCGCAGGCTGGATTTCTTCTCAAGCATGATCGAGGTGAGCGCCATTATCAGCTCTACCCTGGAGCTGGATGAGCTAATCCGCCGTGTGCTCCAAACCAGCCAGCGGGTGATGGGCTCCGAGGCCAGCAACCTGATGCTTATCGATGAGCAGACCGGCCGGCTCGAATGCAAGGTCGCCCTGGGCGCGGTAAGCTCGCAGTTGAAAGGCGGATTTTCGCTGGAGATCGGCCAGGGGATCGCCGGATGGGTGGCGCAGACCGGTGAAGCGCTGGTGGTCGCCGATGTAAGCAAGGACAGGCGATTTTTTTCAGGCGTCGATCGTAAAACAGGTTTCGTTACACGCAGCATCCTTTGCGCGCCGCTTGTCGCGCAGAACCGGGTGATAGGCGTCGCGGAGGTGGTGAACCGCGCGGATGGGAAGAATTTTGACGAGGAAGATCTCAAGCTCTTCGAGACTTTCTGCCGCGGTGTGGCGGTGGCGGTGCAGAATGCGCAGATGCACAGCCGTCTTTTGCAGACACAGTTGATGGAGCAGCAGCTCGAAATGGCATCTACGATACAGCAGGGATTCCTGCCCCGCTCATTTTCCAGAAAGACAGAGAACAGGTTCGAGATAGCCGCGCGAAACCTTCCGGCCAGCATGGTGGGAGGAGACTTCTACGACTGTATCGAGTTGCGGCCCGGTCTGTACGGCCTGACAATCGGAGATGTCTCGGGCAAGGGTGTTCCAGCGGCGCTATACATGGCGAGGCTCCTGAGCGATTTCCGTTTCAACGCGCACCAGTCAGTGGATCCCGGTCCGACTATACGGATTCTGAACCGGATGCTGACCGAACGCAGCCAGCAGGGAATGTTTGTCACCATGGTTTACATGACCCTGGACACCTCCCGCGGCGAACTGCGCTTTGTCAATGCGGGCCACCTGCCGCCATACCTCTGCCAGGGCCGGGGCGCGAGCCTCCAGCAACTCAGGGGCGGAGAGGGAATCCCGCTGGGCATTCAGGACCCGGCGGAATTCAACGAGGGCCGGATTAAACTGGAACATGGAGATACGCTGACGCTGTTTTCCGACGGTGTGATGGATGCGAAAAACACGGCGGGTGAGGCATTCAGGCTGAATGGTATCGAGAAGGTGCTGCGCTCCTCCCGTGGATCTGCTTCCGGGCTGGTCGACCGTATTGTCGGGGCGGTGCTCGGCCATTGCGAGGCGGAAAAGCAGTTCGACGATATCACTGTGCTTGTTCTAAAATGGCTGGGATGATGCCGCAGGAATACGTTGATATAAAAGTCCCCTCCAACCCGAAGCTGCTGCGCCTGGTCCGCCGCACCGTGGCCGCGGCCTGCGAGTTGATGGGATTCGATCCACGCGAGATAAACGCGATTACTCTGGCGGTGGATGAAAGCTGCACCAACATTATCCGTCACTGCGGCGGCGGCGCTTACCGTGGCGATATCCTGGTGCGGCTGAGGATGCTGCCCGACCGTCTGGTGATTACAATCCGCGATTACGGCGGGGCGATAGACATGAACCGGCTCCGTGACTGTCTGGAACGCCGCCGCCGTGAAATCCAGAGCGAGAGCGGCGTGAAGCCCGGTGGCCTGGGAGTGATGCTCATTCACTCCGTAATGGACCAGGTCCGCTACCGGACAAACCAGAACAGCGGTACAGTGCTGAGGCTGGTCAAGCACCTGAGCAAACCGAAAGGGATCTGAATTGGAGGTTGCTGTCGACAGGGACGGGGAAGTGGCGGTCATATCGGTCAGCGGTGACGTGGACCTGTACACCAGCCCCGGCATGCGCAAAGCTATCGCCGCGCAGACAAAGAAAAAAACGCCTGTCATAGTGATCGACCTCGAAGGCGTCGATTACATGGATTCGAGCGGCGTGGCCACTCTGGTCGAGGGCCTGCAACTGGTGGGACGTTATGGCGGACGTTTTCGTATCGCCGGGCTGAAACCCTCGGTGCACGAGGTTTTCGAGCTGTCCCGGCTGGACAGGGTGTTCGCGATTTTCGCCACCAGGCATGAGGCTGTCGCCGCCGGGTGAAACGGAATGCGCCGCCATGCCGCCCGGCCGGAGGGGTAAATCCGTCGCGGTCCAGGTGACCGTCTCCTTGTAACCGCCACGGATTTATCGGGCTGATTTAATCTCGTTTACAGGCGATAACGGCATGACAGATGCGGCTGAAGAAAAAGGCCAGGGACGGGCCGCCGCTGTTCTGGGGCGGGTCGGGCGCTGGGGATTCGACACGCTGGAACGCGTCCGGTTCATACGCGAACTTATCCGCGAGAGCCTTTACTGGACATTTGTCGCTCCCCTGGCAGGCAAGGGCCTTCGCGTGGGCAGCACTTTCGATGAGATGGTCAAGGTGGGAGTGAGCGCGGTCCCCATCGTGGCTTTAATATCGTTTTCAATCGGCCTGATTCTGGCGATGCAGAGCGCCTACCAGCTTCAGCAGTTCGGCGCCACGATCTTCACCGCCAACCTGGTGGCGGTGGCGCAGACCCGCGAGCTGGGGCCGCTGATGACCGCGATAATCGTGGCCGGGCGCTCCGGCAGCGGGATCGCGGCCGAGATAGGCTCGATGAAGGTGGGTGAGGAGATCGATGCGCTCAGGTCGATGGGGTTCAACCCGGTCAAGTTCCTGGTTGTGCCCAAGCTGCTGGCGCTGGTGATAATGGTCCCCTGCCTGACAGTGCTGTCGGATTTTATCGGCATACTTGGCGGCTTCACCATGGGCGTGCTGAACCTGGACCTCGGGTTTGTGCGCTATTTCAACCGGACGGTCCAGGCCCTGGTGCTGAAAGATATACTGATCGGGCTGATAAAAAGCGGCGTTTTCGCCGCATTGATCAGCATCACCGGCTGCTACATGGGTTTTGCCGTCGAGGGCGGGGCCGAGGGCGTGGGCCGCCGCACGACTCAGTCTGTGGTCGTATCGATCTTCCTGGTTATCATTGCGGATGCTTTTTTCACCGCGATATTCTACTACCTGTGGTGAACATGGAAAACCAGTCCCCCGGCGGCGCCGAAAACATGGTGGAGGTGCGCGACCTGACAGTCGCCTACAACGGCCGGACCGTGCTCAACCGCGTGAACCTGGATGTGCGCCGGGGCGAGACATTGGTGATACTGGGGGGCAGCGGCAGCGGCAAGAGCACGCTCCTGCGCCACATAATCGGCCTGGAGCGCTCCTCCGGCGGGCAGATTCTGATCAAGGGCAGCGATATCACCGCCCTGGACGAGGAGGAGCAGGACGCAATCCTGCGCAAGGTGGGCGTGGTGTTCCAGAGCTCGGCGATGTTCAACTCGATGAGCGTGGGCGACAACGTGGCCCTGCCGCTGAGGGAGCACACCCGCCTGGAGGAGTCCACGATCCAGATCATGACCCGGATTAAGCTCGAAATGGTGGGGCTCTCCGGGTTCGAGAACTACATGCCCTCGGAGCTGTCTGGAGGCATGCGCAAGCGCGCCGCATTCGCCCGGGCCATTTCGATGGACCCGGAGATACTGTTCTGCGATGAGCCCTCGGCCGGACTCGACCCGATAATCGGCGCGGGTCTGGACCAGTTGATCCTGAAGCTGAAGCGGGCGCTCAAGATGACTATCGTGGCCGTTACCCATGAGATGGAGTCAGTTTATACTATCGCCGACCGGCTGATCATGCTGCATCGAGGAGACATCATTTTCCGCGGCACGCTGGACGAGTTCCGAGCCTGCGACAACGAGCGGGTACGACAGTTCATCGAGCGGCGTCCCGACAGCCGCGACGAACAGGATACCGGGCGCTTCGTGCGCGCCCTGACAGAGAACCGTTTCTGAACGGTAGCAGGCTCACTCCCCAGAACGGAACGGATGAAATGGGACGAAACTCACGTTATCGCGCCTCGGAAATCAAAGCCGGATTCTGGATACTCATTTCGATGCTGGTCCTGGCCGGGTTCCTGGTGCTGATCAGCGGGGCGAAATTCTGGAAACAGAGCGATAACTACAGGGTGCGCCTTCAGTACATCGGCGGCCTCGAGGCGGGTTCTCCGGTGCGCATGGGCGGAATGCTGGTGGGCAAGGTCAGCGCGGTCAACCTCCTGCCCGAGGATTCCGCCCTCGAACTGACAATCGAGGTTCCGGAAGGGATGCCGGTCAAGTCCGGCACGACCGCCTACCTGAGCTTTGTCTCGATCACCAGCGAGCAGCATCTTGAGCTGAACCCTTTTCGCGGCCAGGCTGAACTGCTCTCGCCGGGCGATCTGATCCCGAGCCGGGAAATGCTTGAGATGGCGGATGTGCTGGCGAAGTTCGACATGGTGGGGGATTCGGTCCAGATGATCCTGCACAACATAAACCATCTGCTCAACCCGTTGAATCTGTCGCGGATCGATTCGATAATCTCGCGGACAAACTCTATAATGACGACAGTCAACCCGCGGGTGAAAGAGGTCCTGGACAACCTGAACCAGGCGGCCTCCTCGATGGATTCCCTGCTGCGCAACATCAACCAGTTCGTGGACGGGGCCGACACCTCGTTCCAGCGCCTGGCTTCCGATGCGCGGACCCTGATCGGACAGGCCGGACTGACCCTGGCCCGTATCGACACCACGGCCCAGGGGGCCAATCTGATGCTGGACGCCAACAGCGCCAGGATGACAGAAGCGCTGGAGAATGTCGAGGAAGCCAGCTACAACCTGCGTCTCCTGTCCGATGCGGTCAAGGACAACCCGTTCCTGCTTATCCGGGCTATCCCGAAGAAAGAACGCAAGTTACAGGAGACACAGAACAAATAGAACCGGATCGGGGTATAATAATCAGGAGTTGAAAAGGTTTATCACGAGATTCAATTGTGTCCGGGGCCGCTGCCGCTCATACGAGTAAAAGCGGCTCTTTGAATATTCATACTGTTGGTGGAAGGCAAAGAAAGACATGCAGGAAAAAATGCTGAAGTTTGAAAAGGACGGGGAAACATTCGAAACCGTGGATATACTGCCGGTCCTGCCACTAAGGGACGTGGTGGTTTTCCCTTATATGGTGATCCCCCTGATGGTGGGGCGGCCGAACTCAGTGGCCGGGATCGAGTCGGCCATGCTGGGCGACCGGCTGATCCTGCTGGTGTCGCAGCTTGACGGGGAGAACGAGGAGCCGTCCGGGCGCGACCTGAACCGCGTGGGTGTGATCGGCCGTATCCTGCAGTCGGTGCGGTTGCCGGATGGGACGCTCAAGGTGCTGGTCGAGGGCCTGGAAAAAGCGCGCATCCGCCGCTACATGGCAAGCCAGGAATACCTTCGCGCCAGGCTGGAACTTCTGCCGTTCGACCTTGAGGGCGGCAAGGAACTCCAGGCTCTCAGCCGCAAGGCCATGCGCCTGTTCGAGGAGTACGTCAAGCTCAACCCCCGTCTGCCGGATGAGCTTCTCACCGCCACCCAGAACGTGGACAACCTTCTGCGCCAGGGCTACATAATCGCCGGGCACCTTCTTATCCGGATGCCGGAAAAGCAGCGGATTCTGGAGGCCGAGTCTCTTGATCGTCATTTCGCGCTGGTCTGCCAGTACCTGAACGCGGAAATGGAAATCCTGCGCCTGGAGCGCAAGATCGACGATAACGTGAAACGTCAGATCATGAAGAACCAGCGCGAGTTCTACCTCCAGGAGCAGCTCAAGGCGATCCACCGCGAGCTGGGCCACGATGAGGAGGGATACGACGAGATCGAGGAACTGCGCGGCCAGTTGCGCAAGAAGAAGCTGCCGGATGAGGTGCTGGCCAAGGCCGAGAAAGAGGTTTCCAAGCTGTCGCGCATGAGCACGATGAGTCCGGAGGCCACGGTGGTGCGCAACTACCTGGACTGGATTATCTCGCTGCCCTGGCGCGAGACGACAAAGAGCCGCTTGGACGTGAACGAGGTGGCCCGTATCCTGGATGAGGACCATTACGGCCTGCGCAAGATCAAGGACCGGATTATCGAGTATATCGCCGTGGCCAAGTTGGCCGGCGAGCTTCGCGGTCCGATCCTCTGTTTCGTGGGGCCTCCGGGCGTGGGCAAGACCTCGCTGGGCCAGTCGATCGCGCGGGCGCTGGGCCGCAAGATAACGCGCCTGTCTGTAGGCGGGGTGCGGGACGAGGCAGAGATACGCGGCCACCGCCGCACCTATATCGGGGCGATGCCGGGCAAGATAATCCAGTCGATGAAGCGCGCCGGGGTGATCAATCCGGTGATCCTGATCGACGAAATCGACAAGATGAGCGCCGATTACCGCGGCGACCCTTCCTCGGCCCTGCTCGAAGTGCTGGACCCGGAACAGAACACACAGTTCGTGGATCATTACCTGGAGGTCGACTATGACCTGTCCAAGGTGATGTTCATCACCACGGCCAACTATGCGCACCAGATTCCGGACCCGCTGCGCGACCGCATGGAGCTGATCACCCTGCCGGGCTACCTGCACGATGAGAAGCGCGAGATCGCCCGCCGCTTCCTGGTCCCCAAGCAGGTCAAGGCGCATGGGATCAAACCCGGTCAGGTGGAGATAACGGACAAGGCCATAGATTCGATGATCGAGCACTACACCCGCGAGGCCGGGGTGCGCGCCCTGGAGCGCTCGATAGAGGCGGTCTGCCGCAAGACGGCGCGCAAGCTGGCCGAAAGCGGCAGGAAACGGCGCAAGCCGATCCGGATCACCCCCGGGGCGTTGGACGATTATCTGGGCGCGCCGAAGTTCCTGGATACGGAATTGGAAGGCTCGGACCGGGTGGGGCTGGCCAATGGCATGGCCTGGACCGGGGCTGGCGGGGCGCTGCTTCAGATCGAGGTGGCGACCCTGGACGGCAAGGGCAAGCTCACCCTGACCGGAAAGCTGGGCGAGGTCATGAAAGAGTCGGCCGAGGCGGCGCTGACCTACGTGCGCTCGCGCTGGCGTGATTTCGGGCTGGAGCCGGATTTCTACCGCAAGCTGGATATCCACGTGCACGTGCCGGAGGGAGCGACGCCCAAGGACGGCCCCTCGGCGGGGGTGGCTATCACCACCGCCATTGTCAGCGCCCTGAGCGGCGTGCCGGTGCGGCGCGATGTCTCGATGACCGGCGAGGTGACCCTGCGCGGACGGGTTCTGCCGGTGGGCGGGCTGAACGAAAAAACAGTGGCGGCGGTGCGCGCCGGGGTGAACGTTATAATCTGGCCCGCCGCAAACCGCAAGGACCTCGAGGAACTTCCGCGCGAGGTGCGGGAACAGGCCGACATCCGGTTCGTCGAGTCGGTGGATGATGTTCTGGCCATCGCCCTGGCCGGTCCGCTGCCGCCGCCCTCGACAAAGACAGTCCTTCCGGTGGCCGGTGATTCGCTGGACATGGACACGCCTGCCGGGCAGTACCAGCATTGACCGGCAGGATTGTCTGAAAAAGGGAAGTATAGTTGCCGCGGGGACAGACAAAGTTATATTTTCTTGTAGGGTATAGTGTTGCGTAGGGGCGACCGGCCGGTCGCCCCTACATTTTTGTCTTTTGAGATAGGAAGTTTATCCTTATTTTAGTACATGCATTCAACTGTTTATCCACGAGAACAAACCGGATGAATAAAGAGACTTCCAATATAAAAAGAATCAAATCAGTCGAGCCGGCCGGGGCTTTCTGGCGCGAGGGCGACAGGCCTCCGGACGACCGTCCGCAGGTGGCTTTCGCCGGGCGCAGCAACGTGGGCAAGTCCTCGCTCATCAACCGTCTGTGCAACCGTCGCAAGCTGGCGGCGGCGAGCGGCACGCCGGGCAAGACCCGCAAGCTGCACTTTTTCCTGGTGAACGGCTCGTTCTACCTGGTCGATCTGCCGGGCTACGGGTTCACGAAACTGCCCATCGAGGTCCGGGAAAAGTGGCAGCGCCTGATCGAGGGTTATCTTAATTCCAGCCGCGGCCTGCGCGGGGTGGTCTGCCTGATAGACATCCGTCATATCCTGATGGACAGCGACCGCAGGATGCTGCAATATCTGTCGGCAAAGGGCATACCGGCGCTGGTCGCCCTGACCAAGGCGGACAAGCTGGGACGCAATCAGCAGGCGCAGGCGGTTTCGGAACTGTTGAAAGAGGCCGGTGGAGCGCTGGAACGCGGGCAGGTGCTGCTCACCTCCTCGCAGAGCGGCCTGGGCATGGTGGAACTCGAACAGGCTGTATTGGAGCTTGTGCAGGAACGGCCGGCCGCGGATGAAACCGGCCTGAATGATAAAAACCATAGTCAGGGGAATGATTGAGGATGCCGAAAGAGACGCTGTACCCGTTTCTTCTGGCCCCGATCTTCAAGGAGAAGATCTGGGGCGGCCGTCTGATGCAAAGCATACTGAATAAAGATCTTCCGCCCGGGAAAATGATCGGCGAGAGCTGGGAGCTGGCGGACCACCGCGATGACATCACCACGCCGCTCAACGGGCCGCTGGCCGGAGCGAGCTTTCACGAGCTTTACCTTAAGCATTCCCGCGAGTTGCTGGGCCGTATGAACGGGCATGGTGAGGCGTTCCCGCTTCTGACCAAGTTCATCGATTCCAGCCAGTTGCTTTCGCTGCAGGTGCATCCATCGGATTCGTTCGCCCTGGAGCATGACGGGGAGTACGGTAAGACCGAGTGCTGGTATGTCGTGTATGCCGGCGAGGGGGCCAAGGTGGTGCGCGGGCTGACGGATGGGGTTATACGGGAGGAGTTCCGTCTGGCGCTCGAGACAGGAGAGGGCCTGGAGTCGATGCTGGTGAGCCATCCAGTGTCAAGCGGAGATTTTCTTTTCCTCCCCACGGGAGTGGTGCACGCTATCGGCGAGGGGACGATCATCCTGGAGATCGAGCAGAACTCCGACATGACCTACCGCCTCAGTGACTGGGGCCGTCTGGGTGCGGATGGCAAACCCCGGCCCCTGCACCTGGACAAGGGCCTGGCGGTCACGGACTTCAACGACCGCAGCGAGCCGAAAACCGCCGGACTTGCTTTCCATGAAGCCGGGAACCGTCATGCCTTCATGTGCTCCTGCCGCTATTTCAGCGTCGAGATCATTGACCTGGAGAGCACCCTTCGGCTGGACACCGGCGGAACAGCTTTCTTTGTGCTGACTCTGGTCCAGGGCGCTGCCGAGATAACCGGAGAGAACGGAGAGAGGCTGGAGGTCAAGACCGGCGATACGGTGTTCCTTCCGGCTCTGCCACAGAATACCACTGTAACGCCGGGACGGGCCTGCCGGATGGTGAAAGCCTGGATCGATCCGACGCACCGCCGCTTTATCGAGCCTCTCCTGCGCAAGGGTTTCCCGATGCAGGAAATCGAGCGGTTGATCCGGCGCTGAGGCAGGAGATATTTGGGAAAGGCATCCGGTTGATAGCAGGAGCTTTCCCAAAAGACCTTGTTTTGCGCTTTGAGAATTCGTGCAATCTTTAAAGGTGTGTTGATTTATTGGAACAAATCCCCCTCGATCCCCCTTGGCAAGGGGGGAGGAACGTCCGCCACTTCAGGTTATCTGCAAATGACTGTCAGTAGCGGTTTTGCAGTCCCCCTTAAAAAAAGGGGAAACAGGGGGTTGTGTTCTTTAAATTATTTTTCAACACGCTTTTAAATAATTGAAATTAAAGCAGTTTTGTAGGGGCGACCGGCTGGTCGCCCCTACAACGCAGGCTTCTGAGACGATCCTTTTGTTCGAGATGAATTCTTGCAGTTCCGCCGCCGATTCGTTCAGCGCAGGATGTCGCGGGCCAGGGCCACGGCGTCCGCTGCCGAGAAGCGCCCGTCGGAGTTGAAATCCAGCGCCGTGCTGGACGGGTCTGCCAGGCCGCGCAGCAGAAGGTTGAGCACGTCCAGCAGGCTCACTTTCCCGTCTCCGTTGATATCCCCGTTCATTACCCTGAAGCTTGCCGGGGCGCTCGAATAGCTGGAGGGCCAGTATGTCTCGTTCCACTGCAAGTCCCTGGCGCGAACATACCAGCGCACCTCTTTCCCGCTCTTGAAACCGGGAATCACGGCGCTGTACTGCCCGCTGGCCCCGGCTGTCATCTGCACCCGCTGGTAGACTGAATCCGTGGCCGCTCGGTAATACAGGTGCACGTACATCAGGTGCTCGTCGCTCACACGGAAGCTTACGGTGTAGGGACCGACAGAGTCCACGGTGTTTGACGGAATGACTGAACTCTGGATCACCGGCTTGACCGAATCCGGAGCGATGAACGCGGCGTCGGTTTCGGTCATGTAGCCTGCCGGCGTCGTGCGCTGTTCCGGCGTTGCACCGGCGGCCCAATCGGTGGCAAAGGCGGAATGCCAGCCGGACCATTCAGACCAGTTCCCGGCTGCGTCGCGCTGACGGACCCTGGAAAAATGCAGGGTGTTCGCGGCCAGAGTGGTCTGACCCTCGCGCGGGCCGGTGAAAGAGCCGGACTGAGTATCGACCGTCACCTGGTTTACCGCACCCTCCACAACGCCGCGCCAGACCACGGTGCAGTCCAGCTCCGGCCCGTCGTAGCGTGTCACCAAACCGTCATCCGTGGCCACTGCGTGCAGCGGTTTCTGCCGTCCCTGGGCCACCTCTATCTCCCATCCGCCCTGTGACGTTCCTGTTTCGGAGCTTTTGAAGGCGGATTTCACAAGCGCTGGATTGAAACCAGTACGCACCGGCCCTACCGGCTGTGTGCCCATGATCAGGTTGTCATAGAACCGGCTCTGCTTTTTGGGGCTTCCGCCGTTCCAGTAGCAGTCCCACATCATGGCGTTCGGGGTGTGGCCCCTGTAACCGGCGGCGAGATCGTACCCGGCGACGTCACAGATCAGCATGCCGTCCGCCCAGGCCTGCAGGCGGTCGGAACGGCCGCCCTCACCCAGGGTCAGCCGCATTTCGTGGTGAATCCAGCGGCCGATGTTCTGCGGATTGGCATAGAAGAAATTGGTGTAATGATTGGGTATCCATTCGCGATGCGCGCCGGGAACCTTTGTCTGCGCCTCCATGGAGATGTGGCCGTCCGTTCCGTCCGTCCAGTAATAGACGATATAGAGGGAGGTGTAATCGTTGACGTCATAGCAGCGCAGACGGGCGTTCTTGTTGGGGTACAGGCCGTTGCGGGGTTCAAAGCCTTCCTCGTACTTGTGATACCAGCTCGCGACGAAAGTGGTGTAGGATTTTCTCTGATCTTCGGGGATGGTTGAGGTGTACATCGGGGAATCCCCGAAAAATCTCACGGCCCAGCCCGCGCTGCCCGGATCGTCGTTGGGTCCATACTGGCTCAGGGGAAGATACTCCTGCTGGATCGAGCGATTGCCGCCGAATGGATCCTTTTGGGTTATGTCAAACCGTCCGTCATTGGTGCTTACGTCCTGGAACCGGTCGGACAGACGGTCAAGGGCCTCGAAGTCCTCGGCGAAGAACACGCCGGGCAGGGAATCCAGCCGCATGGAGGATGATGGCTTGACCCGCTCGATTTTCGGGGTGGCCGTGGCGGAGAAGACAACAGCCGGAAGCAGAAGGCTTACGAGAAACAACAGCGCTGGATTTAGATTGCGTGGAACTGGCATGGTAAGGACGCCTCGAAAGGGTGAATGTTTCGGGGAGATTGTATCCGTCTTGCAGGAATCAAGATTCATGCCGAATGGTATAAACGGGCTAAATGATGCGGGATGCATGGTTAGCTTTTTGGAACATATTGTCTGATTCTCATAATATGTAAAAATATTCTCAATTCTGAAAAACGGCTCAACAGCGCCGCAGAAAAGCTGCCCGACAGAAAGGGGCTGTCCCAAAAGTCTTAAATGGGGCACGGCGCGCCGTGCCCCTACAGAACTGCTTTTATTTCAATTGGTTAGAGATTGCAGCAATTTGCAAAGAGCAAAATCGGGGACTTTTGGGACAGCCCAAATTAAACAGAACAATGAAACGACAGCCGGACGCTAAATCCATCCCTTGGTAAACCGTGCGTAATTGTACTCGTCGATAATTTTCAACAACGACTTGCCGGGGCTTGTCCCAACTTTATCTTTCAGTCTTTCCGCCATGACTTTTGATATAAAAATGAATTTGATATACGTCCCACTTGGATCGTCCGAGTAGTCACAACCATATTCCAATGCTATTTTCTTATCCCAGAGCGGGAAAAAAGCGGGAGCAAGCAGATGTAACGCTTTCGCCACTGCAACAGGACTTTTCCTTTCCTTTGATTTACCATCTGACACCTTCAAGGTAGTGAGGAAGTCGTTGAACAGGTCTTGAATCGTTTCATTATCTGCCTCACAGAATGACAATACCGTTCGATCTCTGAATGCTTTAAGAATACTCATTCTCCGAGATAGTGTTTGTTCAAGTATCTGGAAATCAAATTCACCGTATCGATAAAAGGCATTGTTCCAAGTCAACAGAAGCACCCCGAGGGCGTCCGCCATTTCCAACGGCTTGCCCCAGAAATGTTCCACAAGAAATGTTGCGACCTTGTACATCGCGTCACGCTTCTCGTGTTCCCGAAAAACTTTCGAACCTCTTTCAATTTCTTGCGGTTCAACCAGATATTGTGTTCTCATTTTTGCGTCGAGACCTATTGACCGGCAGTATGAGGTTGCACCATGTATATAATAATTGGTTTATTCCTCCAGTAGTTTTTATTTTATTTGTTGATTGCTGGACTCACTCTAATCGTCTTCTTGAATTACAACATCCATATTAGCCGCCCTGCATGACTCTAAAAATTTGGGGAATATGTCACTCCATTCTCCACAAAATGTACCTGTGAGAATATAAGCAGCTATCTCTTGGGAATTAGGATCCTCCGGCTTAATGCTCTCCGCCAAAAAATTAAATTTACGGAGCTGTTCCTTTATAACCTTTTCTCCATTGGGCATTGGAATAGAAAATCTAATTCTCAGCTTGACCATTTATATACCCTCCAACAAATACTGGGTAAACATTGAACAATCGGTTTGTTAATTTCCCGATCCTGTGGTGCGCGATGCGCTCTTTTTCTTCCAGGGTTTGAGCACGGAAATGAACATCGTAACAATCAGAACAGCCACCTGGATCATGCCGAAAGTGTTGTTGAGGCGGCGCGCCTCGATGTAGCGCCCGTCGCCGAGCGCCTCAAGCCCGAGGGCCCCTGAAATGGCGGTGAACTCGTTGACCCAGGGGCCAAGGAAGAATGTCCCGAAAAGAATCGCGCTCACGGTGACCGCCCATTTGACAGTCAGCCAGCGGTGACGGAAAAAGCCCCAGGCAGTGAACAGGCTGTACAGCAGACCGGTCACCAGGCTGCCCAGGGCGCAGGGGATGACGATAAAATCATCGATCAGCTTGACTGCGGAGTTGAAGGCGAACAACTGCTGACCATCGGACGGGGCGGCGGATTTCACGTTCAATACCAGCAACATGCAGACCGCCGCTCCCAGCCAGCCCCCGGCGAGTATCAGGTGCGCCCCTTTGAGCCATTTCACGCCTTTCGCTCCAAGCTGCCTCATCTTTCTCCCCTTTCAGGATCAGCGCGGCATGACCGGCAGGATCAGACGCGAAGAGCGCTCCTTGTCGTGGAACACCTGCTGGTCCGCAATTTTGTACTCGGTCTTCCCGGAGAATGCGGGGCCGGGAGTGTTCAGGTTCCGGTCGTAGCGCGGAAAATCGCTGCTGGAGACTTCCAGACGCACGCAATGCCCGGCCTGGAATGTGTTGGCCGTGGGCGTCAGTTCGATAACCAGCCGTGTCGGCTGGCCGGGGACAAGCTCTTCCCAGCGCTCGAGGCTGTTGCGCAGCGGGGCGCGCAGTATGCCGGAGCTGATATTTATCGCCTTGCCAGACTGATCGACATCCACCAGCTTGGCGGTGAAATCCGTGTTCGAGGCGCTGGAGGCGATCCACAGCTCCACGCTTATCGGTCCGATCACCGTGAGATCTTTGTCGAGCGGAGCGCTGGTGTACACGAGCACGTCATTGCGCAGTTCCACCGGCCTCTGGTCGTAGGGTCCGGCGGTCACGATTGTCTCGCGGCAGCAGTCGTTGCCCCCCAGGGTGGGGACAGGGTCGGACGGGTCGTAGCGGTAGGAGTCGGGGCGCTCCTTGCCGGCGGGCGGGCGCCCGTCCAGGCTGCCGTCGCCCATGAGGCTGTTCGCCCCTTTCTTCGCATGAAGGAAGAAATCCGTTTTGACAGCCCCGGCGGGCGGCCAGGAGTCGAAATCACGCCAGACATTTTCGCCCATCACGAACAGGCGCACGGGTTTCTCGGCGTCCAGCCCGTTCTTTTCGCCTTTCAGCCAGTAGTCGCACCAGCGCGCCACCGAGTTGGTCTCATCGAACGCGCCCTGGGGGCCGAAATCCACCTGCCCGGACTTGCGGCCGCCGGTGGAGCCGTGGAACCAGGGGCCGATCACCAGGCGGCTGCCTGAGCGCGCCTCGGGTGTGGCGCCCTTCTCGCGCATGCCGCAGAAATTCTCGATCGTCCCTTTCAGGAACACGTCGTACCAGCCGCCCAGGCTGAACGCGGGCACGCGGATTTTGTCGTAGGTGGTGGAGACGCTGTATTTTTTCCAGTAGTCATCGTACAGCGGATGCGCCAGCCATTCGGCGTACCAGGGGACATTGCGTCCCAGCGCCTCCGGTATTTTCGACAGCGGCAGGGAGCCGAACAGTGCGTTCCAGTCCAGGGGCTGGGCGTTCATGTCCTGACCCACGCGGGCCGGGATGCTCAGAGCGCCCCACATGCTGTCGAAACTCAGGGCGAACGCTCCGCCGTCATATATCCAGTGACGGTAGAGGTCGCTGGCCGCCACCACGGTGTACATGCAGGCCAGGTGCTCGTTGGCCAGCCGCGCCGGAAACCATTGGGTCAACCCGACATAGCTTCCGCCGAGCGTGCCCACCTTGCCGTTGGACCAAGGCTGCACACCGCACCACTGCTGCGAGTCGTAGCCGTCCTCTATCTCGTTGACAAAGGGTATGAAACGGCCGTCGCTGTCGCACTTTCCGCGCACGTCCATAAGCACCATCACGTAACCGCGGCGCGCCCACGAATAACCGCCATCCGGGTCGTAGTTGCCGTAGGGTGTGCGCTCCAGAAGCACCGGGAACTGGCCGCTGGCGTCCGGGCGGTATATGTCCGCCGAGAGAAGCGTGCCGTCGCGCATCGGCACTTTCACATCGAACTCGGCCCGCACCTTGTACTGCGCGATCTCCGCGGCGGCCGCCACGGAGATCGCGCAAAGAAGTGAAAGGATAGACATGAAAACCAATCCGGTTTTTACAGCCGCCTTTTGCCTGGTGGAATGCATGGAGCGCTCCTTATGGGATGCCGGTTCCGGCTTCTCCGGCGCAAAATGATGGTGCTGTTGGAACAGATGAAGGCAGCAACGCTACAAGTATAGACAGAGCGCCGGTCCGGGGCAAGAGTGCAGTGATTTTCTGCATAGTCATGGATGCCACATGCGGGAATGCAATTGTCCGGATAAGAGGAAAGTGTGGAGAGAGCGTCTTTTGACTTATCTACAGTTTGTTGCATTGCACACCTGAGAGAACTATTATTCGATCCTGTTTTCATTGCCGAAGAACAGACGGATATTGCGACGAGGAGACAGAGCTTGGATTTCTCCGTTCTTATAGTCTTTCTGGTGGTCTATCTGGGGATGATCCTGGGCGGCATCCCGCCGCTGGCGGTGGACCGCACGGGCATTGCTCTGTTAGGCTCCATCGCGCTTCTGGCCCTGGGGCGGGTGGACACCAATACCGCCACCCGGGCGGTGGACATTCCCACCATGGCCCTGCTTTTCGGCCTGATGATAGTCTCAGCGCAGTTCCGCCTGGCCGGGTTCTACACCTGGCTGGTGCGGCGGGTCGGGGCGGCGCGGGTGGGCCCGGCCTCGTTACTTGCGCTGGTGATCCTGACTGTCGGCCTGCTTTCCGCCCTTTTAGCCAACGACATAGTCTGCCTGGCGGTGGCCCCGATCCTCGTGGAATGCTGCCGGGCGCGCGGCCTCGCTCCCATGCCGTTCCTTCTGGCCCTGGCCTGCGCCGCCAATGTAGGGTCCGCGGCCACACTGATCGGCAACCCGCAGAACATGCTGATCGGTCAGGTGCTGCATCTGTCATTCAAGGATTATCTCCTGCATGCCTCAGTCCCGGCTGTACTCGGACTGGCCGTGGTCTGGGGGGTGTTGTACTGTTTTTACCGGGGAAAATGGGAAAGCCCTCACGAGAAACAGCCGGTGGCCGCTCCGGAATTCAGTCATTGGCAGACAATCAAGGGCCTGTTCGTGCTGGTGGTGCTGGTTGTGTTTTTCCTGATCGCGCCCTGGCCGCGGGAGGCAGCGGCCCTGGCGGCCGGCGGGCTGCTGCTCTGCTCACGGCGCATGCGTTCGCGTGAGATGCTGGCCCTGGTGGACTGGCAATTGCTGGTGCTGTTTTTCGGCCTGTTCATTGTCAATTACGCTTTACAGCAGAGCGGCTGGCTGGAAGTCCTGATGAGCGGCCTTGCAGCCTCCGGGATAAACCCGTCCCATCCGGGCTGGCTGTTCGCGCTGTCGACGGCGCTGTCCAACCTTGTCTCTAACGTCCCGGCGGTGATGCTTCTTCTGCCCTCGGCCACGCACCCGCAGGCCGGGGCCGTGCTGGCGCTCTCCTCCACCCTGGCCGGGAACCTCCTGCTGGTCGGCTCGATCGCCAACCTGATCGTGGCGGACCAGGCGGCGCGCTACGGGATCAGGATCACCTGGGGCGCGCACGCCCGCGTGGGCGTCCCGGTCACCCTGCTGACCCTGCTTATCGCCGGACTGTGGCTCTGGCTGCTGACTTAAGGATTGTCATTTTTTCCGTACGGCTTTCTCGATCTCCGGCTGCACGCGCTCCGGCACGAACCAGTATCCGGGCTGAACGCGCAGTGCGATGCCGGCATATTCCCGCGCTGTCTCGCTGTTGCCCTCCCTGGCCTCGACCAGCGCCAGCCAGGCCCATATCTCGGCCTCGGTTCCCCAGTCCGGTGTCAGACTGTCAATCCGGGTGTAGGCCCGGCGCAGCTCTATCGCCCGGTAAAGCCGCTCCCGGGCGCGGTTCGCTCCCCCGCCGAACGCCGAGGGCCGGTATATCCGGCTGACCCCGTCCACCAGCGCCGCCCGCGGGTCGAGCGAGTCGGCCCGGATGGCCCTCTCGAGGCAATCCCCGGCCCGCCGCGCCTGAGCGATGGCCCCGAACACCGAAACATGACGCATCAGGTTCCCCGCGCAGTCCGCCATCAGCGCCAGGACCGGCGCCCCGCCGCCCAGCGAATCGGCCGTTATCAGCAGAACGACAGCCTCGCGCAGCGATTGCTCCGACCTTCTGCCATCCCGCTCCTGGAGCCTGCGGCCCATTAAAGCCGCGCAGTAGCCGCGGCAGTAATGGATGCGCCAGTTATCCCGGAAACCGGGGAGCGCGGCCAGGGTATCGGCGGCTGCACGCAGGGCGTTCATCCGGAGCGTGTCCCCCTCGCTCCAGGACCGCTCCAGCGAACGGCTCAATCCGTTAAGGACCGTATCGGCGGGCGCGGCGGCGGAGACCGCTGCGCTCAGGAACAGGCAGAAAACGGTTGTCCGGGCCATGCCGATATATGGTTGCAGGGTATTTGTCATGCGATGTTTTTCAACCCGGCTGTGGAACAGTTAATGCCCTGACTAGTCAAGTCTTAAAAGTTCTGTAAAATTGGATCAAGAGTTTCGGGTATAG
>CAYYNT010000042.1:0-39505 GCA_964473155.1 uncultured Gemmatimonadales bacterium
AGTTGAAGTTAATCTTGAAAAATAGCCCCCATAGATTATTTTTAATTCCTACCGGCAGTATTAAGGCGACGGCAGATATTAGAGCTATCCCACGTATTGTTCCAGCCTGACAGTTCTGTTGCCTAAAGACTGAAGAATCATTTTCTGATAGATTAATCTGATGGTTTATTCTTCATAGATTATTTTTCCTGGAGGAAGCTGGATGGATTCATACGAGCAGCAGAAGCGGTTTGAGAAATTTATGATTCAGCAGGGCGGGCGTCCCGAGGATTTCGAGTTTCTGATAGAATACGACATCCCCCGGCAGTCGGATGCTTTCCCGGTCACAGGCAGAGTAATGATAGTGAACAAGAAAGACGGAGGCAGAAAAAACTACAGTTTTGATTCGACGCGGGACTGGCTGGCGGAATTGGCGTCCGATTTCTCGAAAGGCCTGATCTGAATCCCGGCCGGGTGACGACATAAAGCCTCGGGGCCATTGTGTGATAAGCGCAGGCCGCTTTTAATATCGAAACGTATATAATGCAGGTTCGACACCATAAACGCTGGAGAGATGATGCCCAAAAGAGATGACATTCAGAAAGTGCTGATTATAGGATCGGGTCCCATTGTCATCGGTCAGGCCTGCGAATTCGACTACTCTGGAACGCAGGCCTGCAAGGCCCTGCGGAAACTGGGATACAGGATTGTGCTGGTGAATTCCAATCCGGCCACGATCATGACAGACCCCGGCATGGCGGATGTCACGTACATCGAGCCTCTGACCGTGGAATCTCTCACAGCCATAATCGAAAAGGAGAGGCCGGATGCCCTGTTGCCCAACCTGGGCGGCCAGACCGGACTGAACCTGTCCTCGGAACTTGTTCAGGCGGGTGTTCTGGAGAAGTTCGGGGTCAAGGTGATCGGCGTGAACGTGGATGCCATAAAGAGGGGCGAGGACCGGATCGCGTTCAAGGAAACCATGGAACGTCTCGGCATTGAGATGCCGAAAAGCAAACCGGCGTTCAGCCTGGAAGAGGCCGAGGAGGTGGTCAAGGAACTCGGTTTCCCGGTGGTCATACGCCCGGCCTATACGCTCGGCGGCACGGGCGGCGGACTGGTGTACAACATCGACGAGTTCCGCACGGTGGTCAGCCGGGGGCTTGCCGCCAGCATGATCCATCAGGTGCTGGTCGAGGAATCGGTGCTCGGCTGGGAGGAACTGGAGCTCGAGGTGGTGCGGGATGCCAAAAACCAGATGATCACGGTCTGCTTCATCGAGAATGTAGATCCGATGGGCGTGCATACCGGGGATTCCTACTGCACCGCGCCCATGCTCACGATCAGCAAGGAACTCCAGGAAAAGCTTCAGAAATATTCCTACTCGATAGTCGAGGCGATTGAGGTTATCGGCGGGACGAATATACAGTTCGCCCATGACCCGGATACCGGCCGGGTGGTGGTGATAGAGATCAATCCGCGCACATCTCGCTCCTCCGCCCTGGCCTCCAAAGCCACGGGCTTCCCGATAGCGCTTGTCTCTTCGATGCTTGCCGCCGGGCTGACCCTGGACGAGATACCGTACTGGCGCGATGGGACCCTGGAGAAATACACTCCTGGCGGCGATTACGTGGTGGTGAAATTCGCACGCTGGGCTTTCGAGAAATTCAAGGGCGTCCAGGACAAGCTCGGCACACAGATGCGGGCGGTCGGCGAGGTGATGAGTATCGGCAGGAACTACAAGGAAGCTTTCCAGAAGTCGATACGCTCGCTGGAAATCGGCAGGCACGGCCTGGGATTCGCGAAGAATTTCAACTCCAGGACAAAGGAAGAACTGCTCCAGATGCTGGTGTTCCCCAACAGCGAGCGTCAGTTCGTAATGTACGAGGCCCTGCGCAAGGGCGTCACAATCGATGAGCTGCACGAAAAGACAAAGATCAAGCGCTGGTTCATCCAGCAGATGAAAGAACTGGTGGAACTGGAGGAAAGAATCCTCAAACACAAAGGCGGCCTTCCTCCTGATGACCTTTTGATTCAGGCCAAGAAAGACGGTTTTGCTGACCGGTATCTGGCCCGGATACTGGGGATAAAGGAAAGCGCCGTCCGGGAGCGCCGCACGGCCCTGGGCATCGAAGAAAACTGGCGGCCGGTGCCGGTCAGCGGCGTGGAGGATGCGGCCTACTACTATTCCACTTACAACGCCCCGGACGCCGTGGCCACAAGCGGCAGGCCCAAGGTCATGGTCCTGGGCGGAGGGCCGAACCGGATCGGCCAGGGGATCGAGTTCGATTACTGCTGCGTCCATGCGGCGTTCGCTCTCCGGGCGATGGATTACGAATCGATCATGGTCAACTGCAACCCGGAGACTGTCTCCACGGACTATGACACCTCCAACAAGCTGTATTTCGAGCCGCTGACTGTCGAGGACGTACTGCAGATATACCGGAAGGAGAAGCCGCTCGGGGCGATTGTGCAGTTCGGCGGCCAGACCCCTCTGAATATCGCCAGTGAGCTATCCGCCCATGGAGTGAAGATTCTGGGGACCACGCCGGAGACAATCGATCTGGCCGAGGACCGCGACAGGTTCCGCAAAATCATGCAGGAACTGGACATCCCCCAGCCGGTCTCGGGTATGGCGAGCAACATGGAACAGGCCCTTGAACTGGCCGGGGAAATCGGCTATCCCCTGATGGTGCGGCCCTCGTATGTCCTGGGCGGGCGCGGGATGGAAATCGTGCGGGACGAGGAGATGCTGCGGGAGTATGTCGAGGCGGCGGTCGAGATCAGCCCCGAGCGGCCGATCCTGATCGATAAGTTCCTCGAAAACGCGATCGAGACCGAGGCGGATGCGATCTGTGACGGCGAGGAGGCTTTCGTGCCGGCGGTGATGGAGCATATCGAGCTGGCCGGAATACATTCCGGCGACTCAGCCTGCGTGATTCCGCCGATCAGCCTCTCACCGGAGCATATCCGCACTATCGAGGAATATACGCGCAAGATTGCGGTGAAGCTCAATGTTGTCGGCCTGATGAACATCCAGTATGCCATAGCCGCCGATAAGGTCTATGTACTGGAAGCCAACCCACGCGCGAGCCGCACGGTGCCGCTGGTCAGCAAGGTCTGCAATATCCCGATGGCCAGCCTGGCCACTCAGGTGATGCTGGGCAGGAAAATAAAGGAGCTGGGTCTCAAGCGGGGACAATTCAGGCATTTCGGCGTCAAGGAAGCGGTGTTCCCGTTCAACATGTTCCCGGAAGTCGACCCCGTTCTTGGCCCGGAGATGCGTTCCACCGGCGAAGTCCTGGGGATTTCCGACAATTTCGGCCTCTCGTTCTACAAGGCCCAGGATGCCGCCGGTCAGTGCCTTCCCATGACAGGCAACGTGCTGATCACGGTCGCCGATTCAGACAAGGAATTGATTCTGGATGCTGCCAGGCAGTTCCTGAAACTGGGTTTCGGGATCAAGTCCACACGGGGCACGAAAGAGTATCTCGACCGGAACGGCGTGAATTCGGAGCTGATATTCAAGATCAGCGAGGGGCGGCCGAACATCGAGGATGCCATACGGAACGGAGAGATTCAACTGGTGATCAACACTCCGGCAGGGAAAAGAAGCGCGATGGATGATTCCTACATCCGGAAAGCGGCGATCAAGCACAAAGTGCCGTACATAACCACGCCCGCCGCCGCGGTCGCCACCGCAAAGGGCATCAGGGCCTGCCGGCACGGCAGGGGTTCCCTGAAAAGCCTTCAGGAATACCACGCTTCAATAGGGTGATGAAAGCTTTTTCAGCGCTGAAAGATTTGTCTGTCCAGTAGGGGCGACCGGCCGGTCGCCCCTACGTTATTTTCCAGTCAGACGATGGATACAAGCCGTTCTTTTACATCTCCAGCAGTTTTTTCACCAGCCGGTCCTTCCAGACATCCATCACCCGGTCGCTTTTCGCGCGCTCCCAGAAATCATCCAGCGTGCTGGTCCCGCCCTGGCCCCGTCCGGCGGACACCTCGCCGAACAGCGTGGTCAGGAAGCCGCTCAGGTCGACGCCCTTTTCCGCGGCGCGTTTCTTGAGCGTTTCCAGAAGGCGGCGGTCATCCCAGGCCTCTCGCAGGCCGGTCATGAACGGCGCCGGAAGCATGCCGAACGGGGTCTGCCAGGCGTACATCCAGTTCTCGCCGTCCAGGGTGTCGAAACGGTTGCCCCAGTTGTAGGCCCAGACCAGCGAACCGCGGCTGTCGTGCCCGGCGAAATACCAGCCGAACGTGTAGCGCGGCACGCCGGGAAGCGACTTGTCGGAAGTGAATGAATACTGCCAGAGCGTCTTGCCGCCCGCGCGCACCTCGTTCGGCAGGTTCCAGTTCTCGGCCACGGCGTTGGTGCAGAATATGTCGACATCCTCGAGGAAATCTATCCCGCCGTAGTAGTGATGGATCGAGCCGTAAATCTGCACTTTCGGGTCGCCCTGGCGCAGAAGGGCCACCTGCTGCTTGAACTGCGGCTTGATGAAAAACAGCATACCCTTGTCCGAGGTATACTGGTGCCACTTGGCCGGTTCATCGAACGGAGTGAGGATCACATTCGGCCAGCCTGCGGAATCGGCGTGGGCACGGAAGCGGCGCGCCCATTCGACTATGTACGGGGCGACCTCGGGCGGCACGTTGTCCGGGTTGCGGAAAGCCAGTTCGCTCCAGCCGCGGTCATCCAGCCCGAGCATGGTCTGGGCCAGGATACGGGGAAGGTGCATGGTGCGCGGGAAACCGTAGGGATTGCCGCCCAGGAAATAGACCATGTCGGTCATCCCGGCGCGTTTCGCCGAGAGCATGAACTCGTCCATCAGGCGGAAATCCATCTCAAAGCTGCCGCCGTTCTTTTTCATCTCCGGGCGGTCGGACTGGTACCAGATGTTGACCATGTTGTGGTTGTTCTGCGTGAGCCACTCCATCTCGAACTCGGGTATCAGGCCGTTGGTGCAGCCGCCTAATTTCAGGCCCGCTTCCTTCATGGTCAGAAGCCGGCGGTCAAGAATCTCAAGTTCCAGCGGGACAGCCGTCTCCTCGAATCCGCCGGACTTCGCGGCTTTTATCCGCACGGCGGCCTTGTATTTGCCCGCGCGGCTGGTTTTTTCATCGGTCTTGAGAGTGATCAGCAGCATGTGGCTGCGCCCGGCCGGGACATCGAACTCGTAGGCGGGCCAGAGGCGCTGAGGGAACGGCTCCACAAAATAGTTGCGGATGTTCCAGCCCTTGACCAGCGAGTACTCGGCCACGCGGACCTCGGATTCGGCCACTGTCCGGCCGGAGCTGTCTTTCAGCGGGTCGACCGTCACGGTCACTCCCTTGAGATCGGCGCCATTGGCATAGATACCCAGCTGAAGCGGCTCCTGCTCGTTCAGGAACATCCGGGCGCTGAGCGCCGCACCGGCCTCGCCCGCCCGGGGAGCACTGACCGGCAGGACCACATCCATGTAATTGCGCGCGAACGGCACGAGCCTGCGCCCGGTCCAGTCGACAGGCAGCACTGGGGTCTCGGCCAGATCCCAGTAGGTAGGGTCGATTGCGGCGCGTTTCTGCGCGCGGGCAACCCATTCGCGGCATTCGGCCTCATAGCGGGCCTGCTCATCCGGCAGCGGGGCGGTAAGACGCGCCGCGCGTATTTTCAGCTCCCCGCCGGGAGAGACGATCCTGAAACGGATTGTCCCGGAGGGCAGGTGACGGTAGATCATGTCGGCCGGGGCGGGGATGCGCGCGGTGCGCCACTGGCTGTCGCCGTGGCCGCCGAACCGGTGCACCTCGTCGAACGGACTGTCGGTGCTGAGGCCGGAGTAGACCTCGGCGGTGATCATTTCCTTGACGTTGTCCAGATACTCCAGTTCCAGGACAACCATCTCGCCGCGCGGCGGGCGGTTGCCGCTGAACCAGGCCGGGGCCTCCAGCAGTCCGCCACGACGGCCGGTGAGAGTAAGGCCGGTCCCTGAGCCGCTCCAGGCGTTGTCACCGGACGCAGGAGTCATGGCCAGGGGCAGCTTCACCCCGGCCGGGGCCTTGAACGTGAGCGCCGCGGCGGACATGGACGGCAAGGCGAACAAAAGACAGAGAATGCTGGCGGCAAACAAGTTACGGTTCATGCTTAGGTCCTTTGCCAGGGGTGAATGAATGTAAACGGTACGTAGTAGTAGCAAGAAGGACGACTATTGTTCACGAAACGATTCTTGAGAGTAGAAATCTACAGAAAGATATACTTTCGGGCATAACTGTCCAGGGAAAAGCAGAGTAACACGAGCTGATTATTGACCTGCCATCCAATCAGAGAGACCAAGTTTTTCAGGACAGGGATTTCATGTCCTTTTCCGTCTTGTGGAAAAGGACCAAAAGACGCTGGGGGCCGTAAACTCGCAGTGGCCACGGTGGAACAGTAAACTTTGGGTGTGCACGGCTCTTTTTCACGCTGCCCGGTGAAATAGGAGCGGAATCAAAACTCCGTATACGCTTAAGCCGGAAAAACAGGCGTGGCCCGGACGAGTTGCGCGGCCCCGCTGGCTTTGCTGCTTTCGCCGAAACGAAAGCAGATCAAGTAGTTACAATATTTATCAAATACCGGAATCACCAGGATTTTCTCCGGACAGCTTTGACTTTCGGGATTAAACAGCAACACTTTCAAGTGTGGATTGCTGACCAAGATGACGGGGGACTAACCGCAGCTTTCGGCCAGTCTTTTCACCCGCTCGATCACCTTTGCCACCAGGCCGCCGGAGATCATCTCGCCCAGGAAACCGTCGCGGTGGCAGTCCAGCTCGACCAGGGTGACAAGCAGGCGGCGGCAGTCGTCCAGGGTGGCGTCCTCCAACAGGGCGGGGTCATCGCGGTAGCGGGCGGCTTCTTTCTGCCATCCGATCCAGCGGAAGCCCTCCGGGGTCCAGCCGCCATTGCGCACCTCGCTGATGAATTCGAGGACCGTCGAGTTGTACTCCAGGCGCGGCAGCCCGCCGCCGGGCAGGACGTTCCATCCGCCGGGCTTGAAATCGGGCCGGGTGAACGGCTCCAGGAAACGGATGATTCCAGCGGGATTGAAATTATTCCGGTTTCGTCCGCTTCCTGGAGCTATCATTACGCCTCCGCTCAATGCGCCTTCGCGGCGCTGATCAAGAGTGAAAGGACATCCGCCATCCCCGCTTTACCGTCTCCGTTGATATCCAGGCAGGGATCGGTGGATTTGTCCCTCAAGGCCCTTATCAGGGCCACCACATCCGGAACGCCCAGCACCCCGTTGCCGTCGAAATCCCCCGGAAGGCTCATCGTGCAGGTGGGGGCGGGCTTTTCGAAGAACACCACCGCCGCGCTCATCGCGGGCATGGATACGCTGGTCACCGGCGTATACTTCAGACTGACTTTTTCCGCGCCGGTGGCCGGGTCCGCCCAGTACTGCGTCGTGGAGCCGTCGTCCTCGGCCAGGTACATCGTATCCGGCAGCGCCACGTTGCGGGCCGAGGCGCTGACATTGCACAACACCCAGCCTTTCTGGTATTCGCGCCGCAGCACCGTGTTCCAGATAAGCTGGCTCAGGCCCTGCCACTCGCTTTTCCAGGGACCCAGATCAAGCTCGAACTCCGGGTACCAGAGTACATTGCCAACCGCGCCCACATCTCCCGGCCCGTACAGGGTCAGGTACAGACGGCCGATATTGGTCAGCAGGTATGTGCCGGTCAGCCACATGCGCTGACGGGCGCTGGCCTGGGCGGTCTCTTCATTATAATATCCCTGGGCGTGAAGGTAAACGCCTTTGCTCTGGATGTTCCGCACCCGCAGGATCGCCTGCTGGGCATCCTCGGCGCTGCTCCAGCCGCCCCAGGTCTCCAGCATCGCGCCGTGCATGTAATCACCCTTGTAGTAGTGCGCTCCGGCGCTTTCGACCCAGTTGGTCTGCAGGTTGTCGATATTGGGGAAGAAATATAACCCGGCCGAGTCCAGCTTGGCGAAGACTTTCTGTCCCCAGTTGTTCAGCTTGGGCACCCAGTTGGAGGACGTATTGCTGACATTGTCGAAAAGAGCGGAGTAATTGGTGCGGCCAAAAATGGCCTCGATCGTGTAAGTGTCGGCAAATACACCGTCGCACTCGTTGCCCTGCATCTCATCGATACAGGAGGCGGCCCACCAGTCCAGGACTTCCGGGTTGCCTATATCCAGTATATAACGCTCGTTATTGTGGATTACCCTCTCGCCCGCTGAGTTTTTCAGTATCCAGTCCGGGTGCTTTTTCACCTCGCTCCAGTTGGAAAGCGGGCTGCTGCCGGGGGTCCATTCTCCTTTGATGATAGTGGAGGAAAGCGTATCCACGGTGATCGAAAGCTTGTAATGCAGGTGCAGGAAATCGGGGTTGAAGGAGCGGATGCGGCGGATGTCGGGCAGCCTCATTTTCTGCACGCCCACATAGCGCTGGGCGACAAAGCGCGCCTCCGCATCGGTCAGACCGCCGTGAAGCTGGTCGGAGAAAATGTGCACCGAACGGTGTTTGAGCGAATCGTACGAGCTGGCCGGGAACGGACGCCTGGCAAAAAGAGCGAACGGCGAAACCATAAGCGCTGAAAGAACGAAGACCATACAGCGTAAGTACATTAGGGGGCCCTTTCGTTTAGTAAACATATTAGACGCACGTCAAAGAACGACTATATCTGCTGACCGGCACTCTCCCCCGGGATTGCCGGGGGCGGACGGCTCCGGAAGAATATGGAATGAATCGGACTATTAGATTAATAATAGCGTGTTGAAATGTCAAATCAATGGAAAAACGCTCATAAGCGGACGGTTATTTTATCTTGACACATTTTTGAACCTGATTCACCTTTTCCAGGTCAGAATGAGCGGACTACACGAAACCAGCCGAACATTCAACATTTTCCGGAGTCAAAGATGCAACCCACACGCTACGCCCCGTTCATCAAGCGTCTCGCGGCTTATCTTGTTGACCGTGTGGTCTGCGGGGCGATAACCGCGGCGCTGGTCATTCCGCTGATCCTCATTTTCATACCGAAATTGATTTTCGACAGCGCTCTCACCGCTTTGTTCCACGGTGGAAACCTGGATATCGAGGAGATTTTTGAGAGCGGACCTTCTTTCATTTTTCCGCTTATCTTGAACATAGCCTTGTTCGTGCTGGTGTTAAGCCTGATTCACCTTCTTTATTTCGCTCTTTTCGAAAGCAGCCGCCGTCAGGCCACTCCCGGCAAGATGCTGCTGGGAATATTTGTCACCGATGGGCAGGGACGGCGGATTTCCTTCGGCCGGGCGTTGGGGCGGAACCTGTCGCGCGTGCTTTCGAAGATGTTCTGCTGGCTGGGTTACCTTCTGGCCCTGTTTACACAGCGCAACCAGGCCCTGCATGATCTGATAGCCTCTACGCTGGTGCTGGAGCCGGCGATGGCTGGACCGGTAGTTCAGCCGCCCACGGTGGAGCCTCCGGCTTCGCCTGAAACAAAGAAAGCCGCGGCTCCGGCAACCGGCACTCCGCCGGATGCGGGATCATTCTGAACGGTCCAGAAAGGATAGAACGATGATATCGACAAAGTACGCCCCGTTTCTCAAAAGATTTGTCGCCTTTCTGATCGACATGGTCGCCAGCGTCATAGTGGCCCGTGTGTTGCTGATCCCGCTGCGCATGTTGGTGGAGCCGCACGATTTTTTCGGTTACCCTTTTGCGCACTGGGGCTGGCTCGACAATTTCACGAGTTGCCTGCCCTCGCCGCACTGGCTGACAGGCGGGATGGATGACCTGTTAGGCGGGGCCTCGATGGCGGTCTTTCTGCTGTATTTCAGCATATTTGAAAGCTCCTGGCGTCAGGCCACACCGGGCAAGATGCTGTTAGGTATCTTTGTGACCGATGAACAGGGACGCCGGATTTCATTCCCAAGGGCGCTGGGCCGCACACTGGGCAAATTTCTCTCCACCGCCTGCTGTTTCATCGGCTATATCATGGCCCTGTTCAGCAGCCGCAGCCAGGGCCTTCACGATCTGATCGCCAACACGCTGGTGCTCGAACCTCACGAGGAGAGCTTTCCGCAGCCGCCGCAGGCCGAGATGCCGCAGCCGTAGTACACCCTGCGGTTAAAGCGCCGGGCTGCCCCAAAAGTCCCCGATTTTGCTCTTTGCAAATTGTTTCAATATCTAACCAATTGAAATAAAAGCAGTTCTGTAGGGGCACGGCGCGCCGTGCCCCACATTTAAGACTTTTGGGACAGCCCCGGCTTTTTATTGCCTGCTTTGTGGCTGAACCGGGACCGAAAAGCCTCGCGGACTTCCATTTTAAGGCATTCGGTGTTATTTTCAGCCTGTCGGGTCTTGGTTGTCATGGAAAGCAAGGGAAAGGCAGCGCCTTTGATCCGCCCGTATCCGGAATTGATTCGGCCGAGGGCGTTCGAGCCTGGAGAGTGAGTGGATGCTGAAGTTTCTGCTGAAATGGATTTTCCTGGGTCTGGTGGTATACCTGGTCTGGGCGATGATTTTCACCCGGCCGGAGGGAGAATCGACAGCCGGTGTCAGCCGGGAGGACATGCTTGGACGTCTGATCGAGCACACCGGGATTCTGCGAGACGCCAGGGGCGCCGACCTGATCGAACCCAAGGTCAAGTCGGGCGAGATAGACGGCTGGCTGGCCGCAGGACTGCTGCACACCGGGGCGCTGGTCATGATTTCCGCGGGAGAGCCGCCGGACAGCGCCGCCTGCCGCCGTTGCCTGAAATACATCCAGGCCGCCTCCCTGATTGACAGTCTCAACGCGGAGGCAGGCCAGCTCCTGGCTTATACGCTCTTGTGTATGGGGGACAGCGCGTCGGCGATAATATCGGGCGAGAGAGCGGTGTCTCTCCTCACGCCGGATGACACCAGTCTGGCCCCGGCCTGGCTGGGCGGCCTGTATCTGGAGGCCGGCCAGACCGAAAGCGCCCTGGCCAGTTTCCGCGCTCAACTGAGCCTCGACCCGGAGAACGAAGCCTATTACGAAAGCATCCGCGGCTACCTTCTGGGCGCTGGCCTTCCCCCTGACACCCTGGAGGCCTTGCTCTCGCTCAGCGCGGTGCACAACGGTCTTATAAAAAAGGCAGGGCGGACTTATAATGAGATCATCACCTGGCCGCGGCGCAAGCTGGCCGGGCTATTCGGCGGAAAAGACTGAAAGCAGCCCGTATGCGAATCCGCGCTGCCGGGATAAAAGCAGTTAATTGTGAATGATCGGATGAATATTTATCAAATCTGGAGATAGAATGCGCACGCACATCGTACACGACCAGGCGGATTCCCTGGTTTACGAGATCCGCCAGATAGTTATCCTGGCCAGGCGTATCGCCGCGGCCGGAGTGCCGATCACCTGGGAGAATATCGGCGACCCGGTGGCCAAGGGCGAACCTGTCCCGGACTGGATAATCGAGCACCTGGGCGCGGTGAGCCGCATCCAGAGAAGCTGGGGCTACTGCCCATCAAAGGGCATGGACGAGACCCGCGAGTTCCTGGCCGCAGGCCTCAACGGCCGCGGCAAGGTGCAGATCACGGCTGAGAACATCTATATTTACAACGGGCTGGGTGACGCGGTCAGCAAGCTGTACGGCTACCTGAACAGGCGCGCCCGTGTCCTGATACCCTCGCCCTCGTACTCGATCCATTCGACTCACGAGGCGTTCCACGCCAACTCCTCTCCGCTGCTTTACCACCTGGACCCGGCCCGCGGCTGGCTTCCGGACCCGGATGAAATCCGCGCCCTCGTGCGCGAGCACCCCGAGGTTTGCGCAATTCTGATGATCAACCCGGACAACCCGACAGGCGCGGTCTGGCCGCGCGAGATGGTCGAGGCGGTGGTGGAGATCGCCGCGCGGAACGGCATGTTCGTGATCGCGGATGAAATCTACAACCGGCTGACTTACAACGGCCGGAAGCCCACTCTTCTGGCCGATGTTATCGGGGAGACGCCGGGGATGGCGCTCAAGGGGATAAGCAAAGAATATCCCTGGCCGGGCGGACGTTGCGGCTGGATCGAGGTGTACAACGAGGACCGCGACCGCGAGTTCAAGCGCTATATCCGCACGCTGTTCGACGCCAAGATGGTGGAGGTGTGCGCCACAACGCAGCCGCAGATGACTATCCCGCGGGTATTCTCGGACAGCCGCTATCCGCTGCACCTGGAAGCCCGGTGCGCGGCTTACGAGAAACGCTCGCGGCAGTTCGCCGAGGCGTTCGCCGGTCTTCCGGGAGTACAGGCGGTCCGTCCGGACGGCGCTTTCTACGCCACGGTGATTTTTGACTCCGGAAAACTAAACGACCGCCAGCACCTGAAAGTGGAGAACGATGGAGCGCGGGCGGTGCTGAACGAGGCCCTGTCCGCGGGTAAAACAGCGCCGGACAAGCGCCTGGTGCTGAACCTTCTGGCCTCCGGCGGCATCTGCGTGGTCCCGATAACCGGGTTCACCAGCCAGCTCAGCGGGTTCCGTATGACCCTGCTGGAGCAGGACGACAACAAGCGCGCCGCTACATTGACCGCGCTCAGACGGATGGTCGAGGAGTATCTCGCCTCGGCGTGAGAGATACATTCCTGAAACGAACAATGAAAAAAATTAAGGGGCGCAGTGAACCGCGCCCCTTTTTGATTTACCCATCCTTTACTGAATGCGGCTCAGTACGCCTGGCGTACGATACGGAAGCCCGCCGTGTTGCCGTCGATCAGCCACCAGAGTCCGCGCGGACGCTGCGGGTCACGCTCGGTCCACCAGTCGGGCTGCTGAAGGCGGTTGGTCGGACGGGACTCGACGGCCGGGTCATCCCAGCTCCCGCCGCGCAGGGAGGCCTTGTCTCCCACCCACCACTCCGGACCTTCCGGATTGTTGTTGAGAGACCCCTCTTTCAACTTGTTGTAGTAAAGAGAGTCGTATTCCTCGAAGCACAGTTCCCAGGCATTGCCCAGCATGTCGTGCAGGCCGAAAGCGTTGGGCTTTTTCTGTCCCACGTACTGGCTCTGCCAGTCACTGTTGTCCTCGTACCAGGCGTACTCGTTCAGGCTGGCGGTCATGTCCTCGCTGTCTCCGGCCCGGCAGGCGTATTCCCACTCGGCCTCCGTGGGCAGACGGTAATCGTGGCCGGTTTTCTTGGCCAGGTACTTGCAGTAGTAAGTTGCGCCGACCCAGCTTATGCCGATAGCGGGTTTGGCGCCGCGTCCCATCCCGTGATCATAAGCGCCGTAGTAGTTGGAGGGCCGGGTGACCGCATCGATGCCGGTCTTCCAGAGCGTGTATTTCTGAAAGCCCCAGTTCTTCAGGTTGTTGAACCAGGTCAGGTTCAGCTTGGGGGAGGCCAGAGTCACGGCATCCACCAGCGTGCTGTCCTTGACGAAAGCGAACTGCTCGTACTGGTCCCAGGTGACTTCGGTCTTGCCGATCCAGTACGGCCCGACCTTGACCTTGCGCACAGGGCCCTCATCCTCCTCGCGGTTTGCCGCGCCCCCGGGAGCGCCCATCTCGAATTCCCCGCCCGGGATGTAGACCATCTCGATCTCGATGTTCGATCCGGGTATTTTTTCGATGTAGTTCTCGGGCGGAGTGTCAATCTTCCTGCCGCAGCCTGCCAGCAGCAGAGCGGCCAGGGCCAGACGCCGTAAATCTCTGATTCGCATTACTGTTTCCTTTTCCTCATCAAGCTTCTTTAAATGGCAACCGGCCGCGGCAAGCGCTCATCCGGGCGCCGGGTCAACGGGTTGTTTTGCCGGGGATCGGCAAGGGCCGCACGGGCAGCGGGCCGAAAGCATAGGTTTTGGGCTGAAGGTCGAGCGTGGAGGCCATCATCTGGTCCCAGGTGACTTCCTTGCCCGTATAGGTGCTTTCGCGGCCCATGATCGCGGTCATGGTGGACTCGGCCACGTTCTGGGCCTCGTTGATCGGAGCGCCCTTACGGATGCTGGCGATCAGGTTGACATGTTCCTGCACGTACGGGTTGACCTGCTTGCCCTGATAGCGCCAGGCGGCCTTGCCGCGCAGCTTTATCGAGCCGTTGGTGTCGGCCCGTCCCTCGGAGCCGCTGATGAACTCGGCGATCAGGCGGTCGGCATTGTCCCACTGACGGCAACTGGACATCATGTGTACGCCGTTGGCATACTCGAAATCGACCACGAAATGGTCATAGATATTGCCGAACAGCGGGTCCGTGCGCACTATCCGTCCGCCGGTGCCCAGGGCCTTGACCGGGTGGGCGTTCATGGCCCAGTTGATCACGTCGATGTTGTGCACGTGCTGCTCTACGATATGGTCGCCGCAGATCCAGCAGAAGTAGTACCAGTTGCGGCACTGGTATTCCATGTCGCTCCAGCCGGGCTGACGGGGGTATTTCCAGAGCTCGCCGCCGTTCCAGAACGCACGCGCCGATTCGATCGCCCCGATTTCCCCATCCTGGATGCGCTTGATCCATTCCTGGTAGGCGGGATCGTGACGGCGCTGGGTGCCGGTCACCACGGCCAGACCTTTCTGTTTGCTGAGCTTGCCTGCTTCCATGAAACGCCGGATGCCTGCCGGGTCAGTGGCTACGGGTTTCTCGCAGAACACGTGCTTCCCGGCCTTCACCGTGGCCTCGAAATGCAGGGGACGGAATCCGGGAGGGGTGGCCAGGATCACCAGATCCACATCCGTGGCCAGCAGCTTCTGGTAGGCGTCGAAGCCCACGAAACACTTTTCCTTGGTGACCTTTATATTCGGTAGCGGACCGCCCTCGCGCTTCGGATCTTTCAACTTGGCCAGGCTGCTGTCCAGATGGTCCTGGAAAAGGTCGGCCATGGCGACAAGCTGCACGTTGGGCGCGGCGCTGATGCAATTGTCCACCGCTCCGGTCCCGCGTCCGCCGCAACCGATCAGCCCTATTTTGATCGGATCGGCGTTCTGGCCCCAGGCGTTTTTCACAATGGAGAACCCGGCCAGGGCCGAGGCGGCCACAGCCCCGGTCATAATGAATTCCCGTCGGTTCTGGTTTCTGCTGTTGCTGTCCTGGCTCATTTTTCCCGCTCCAGTATGAAATGAATTCCGCTGCCGGAATAACTCCTTGCGTTCCGGTAAGGCATGAAGATAATAAAATTGGAAGATAAAACAGGATTCGTTCATCAGGCAATACTAATGTTTGAACTCCTTGAGGAATACGTGGACTTTTTTTGTATCCCGCAGGTAGACCTCAATCCCGGGTGTAAGGAATTCGCCGGTTTCGCGATACCCGCGGGCTTCATACCAGTTCACCGTCTCATCCTGGCAAAGCAGCCAGACCCGCGAGACTCCAGAATCCAGGGCATACTGCTCCAGGCGCTGGAGCAGTTTCCGTCCCACGCCCTGCCCGCGGGCAAACTCGCTTACCAGAAGGTGGTTGACATAGATCGAGACCCCATCGCAACTGCGCGTGGCCAGGATCACGCCAAGGAATTCATGGTTCTCCCAGGCGATAAACGAGCAGGCGTTCTGCCCGACCGCTATTGTCAGGTAGATCGAATCGCGTTCCCTGGGCAGCGGCGACCAATCCATCTGGTTGAGCAGGAAAAAGTCATCCGGCATCAGCGGGCGTATCTGCATCAATAGTCTCCGTCCGGTTCAGGCTCGACTTGTCAGCGCACTTCCAGGTAATCCCTGGGCGGAAGTTTCGGGAACGGCGCGTGCGGCTCGGTCTGGTACCAGAACGCCGTGGAGGAAATATCGTCCTGCAGCGGCAGGTACCGCCCATCCTTGCGCCAGCCCAGCGCCTGTATGGTCACTTTGAGGTCTTTCTCGAAACGGATGGGATCCATGATATGCCAGCGGTACAGCCCGAACCTCTGCTGAGAGCTGTAAAGGCCGTCCGGACGGATCACCTGGGGCATTCCGGCATAAGGAGTCGTGAATTCCTGGTACTGGTGCGTCACCTGATTCTCGAAGTTGTAGGAGCCGCAGAAATAGTCCTCGGTGCCGGTGCCGCAGATAGTGGGGAACTTGTCATCCCCGTCCAGGAAGAACTTGATCTCACCCTCGCCCCACCAGCCGGTGTTGTTGACCCCCCAGGCCAGGTAAGTCCCCACGAACTGGCCCCAGCCTTTGACTCCGTCCAGAATCGTGACTACCTCCTTGTAAGGCAGAGGATTGATCCGGCGGAACTGGGTATGGAAATAAGCGGCGTCCTCCGGGACCTCGGTCAGGGTGTAGTCGATCTGGTAGTAGATGGTCATCTGCTCGGAATCGAGGTTCTCAAGGGTCATCCGGCAGGACTTACGGAACGGCATCTCCCAGTAGCAGTTGAACGCGCTGCCGGGATTGACGCAAACCGCCATGGACGAGACCTGCGCGTACTGGCCCCAGCCGCAGGCAAAGAAATCTCCGGCCGGGCATTCCACCGAGGGCGTGGTCTCTCCGTCCCAGTAGATTCTCAGGATCGAGAAGCGCCAGTGGCCGGTGGGGGTCATCCAGATGTGCTGTATCGCACCAGGGCCCTGAATATCCGCCAGAGTGAATGTTTTTCCCGCCTCTATCCTGACATAAGGCGAGACTTTCCAGCCCTGTCCAAGGTCGCGGGCGGCCCTCGCCGCCGCCGGACCGTCCACCGACATCCCGCCCTTGCCCTTTTCTCCGGTGAAATTCTCGGCGCTGATCGAGCGGCTCTTTGCATGTGACAGTCGTGAAAGGTTGCCCATGTGCATGCCCAGACCGTTGAAACCGCCATCCGCTCCGAACACGGTTGTCAATGTAAACAAGGTCAGCAGGGAAAGGATCAAGCCGGTGTTTGACATTGCACTCCTCCGTGAAATATGGGATTGTATTTTTCGGCGGTGTATTGCCGGGGAGATTTTGAAGACTAAGTATAGGTTTGTCACCGTGTCTTGTACAAGGTTTTTATCAGACAAAAGCCGGGTTAAAATGAAAAAACGCTAAAAGCCAAAGGAGCGCGGTGTAACGCGCTCGGGAGAAAGCAGAATACGGGTGCTGGTTGACAGTAACCGGCGTCCTCACTCATCGGTGACGCAGCCACGGCTTGCGGTGGAGACCATTTTCGCGTATTTCCAGAGCACTCCTCGGCGGAAACCATGGTCGCGTGGTTTCCAGTCACGGTGACGGCGCGCCAGTTCGGCCTCATCCACGTGGAGGGTCAGGGTGCGGCCCTCGGCGTCCAGGCTCAGGCGGTCGCCATCGCGCACCAGGGCGATAGCCCCGCCGCACTGGGCCTCCGGACAGACATGCCCGACCACGAAACCGTGCGTCCCGCCGGAAAAGCGCCCGTCCGTGATCAGAGCCAGCTTGTCCCCCAGTCCCTGCCCCATGATCATCGAGGTCACCTTGAGCATCTCGCGCATACCGGGTCCGCCTTTGGGGCCTTCGTAACGGATCACCACCACCGACCCGGCTTTGACCTGCCCCTGCTCCAGCGCCCGGATGCAGTCCTCCTCGCTGTCGTACACCTGGGCCGGACCGGAGAATCGTGTCCCCTCCTTGCCCGTGATCTTGGCCACCGCTCCTTCCGGGGCCAGGTTGCCGTACATTATCTGGATATGGCCGGTGGGCTTGATCGGCTTGTCCAGCGGATGGATAATATCCTGTCCGGGAGCGAGGGGAGCGCATTCCTTCAGGTTTTCGGCCAGTGTGCGGCCGGTGACTGTCAGGCAATCGCCGTTCAGAAGTCCCGCCTGGAGCAGTACTTTAAGCACTGCGGGCACTCCGCCTGCCCGGTGCAGGTCCTCCATCAGGTAGCGTCCGCTGGGTTTCAGGTCGGCGATATACGGCGTCCGGTCGCTGATTTTCTGAAAGTCGTCGATAGTGAGGGGGACCTCCACGCTTTTCGCCATGGCGATCAGGTGCATCACCGCATTGGTCGAGCCGCCCAGGGCCATTACGATTGTCATGGCGTTCTCGAAGGCTTTGCGGGTCATTATGTCGCGCGGTTTGATGTCCTTTTCCAGGAGGTTGCGCAGCACCGCGCCGGCCCGTTCCAGTTCCTCCGCCTTTTCCCGGCTGTCCGCCGGATGGCTGGAGCTGTAAGGCAGGCTCATGCCCAGTGTCTCGATGGCCGCGCTCATGGTGTTGGCGGTGTACATGCCGCCGCAGGCCCCCGGTCCAGGACAGGCGTGCTTTTCCACCTCGACCAGCCCGTCCCTGTCGATCTTTCCGGCCACATATTCACCATAGGCCTCGAAAGCCGAGACGATGTTCAGGTCGCGGCCGCAGAGATGCCCGGCGCGGATCGTCCCGCCGTAGACCATCAGGCCGGGACGGTTCAGACGGCCGAGAGCCATGATCGAGCCGGGCATGTTCTTGTCGCAGCCCGGCACGGCAACGATCGCGTCATAGTAATGCGCGCTGGCGTGGTCCTCGATCGAATCGGCTATGATGTCGCGCGAGGGCAGGGAATATTTCATCCCCTGCGTGCCCATGGAGATTCCGTCGCTCACGCCTATAGTATGGAAAATCCAGCCCTTGAGGCCCGCTTCCTCGACAGATTCCTTGATCACGGAAGCGAAACGGTTCAGGTGCATGTTGCAGGGATTAATCTCGAAGCCCATGCTGACAATTCCCACCTGGGCGCGGTCCATGTCCTCCGGGCTCATCCCCGCGCCGTAAAGCATGGCGTGGGCCGCCGGGAAGCCGGGATCCTGGGTCAGGGTGCGGCTGATACCGTTCAACTGCTTTTTTGTATCTTGCATCTAACGCCTCCGGATTTATGGATATTGTTCCTTTATTGACGTTCCCTTCTCAACATCATAAGCTGCGGCGCTTGAAAATGCAAAGGCCGGAATCGGTGCGCCCGTGAAAAAGTCGTAAAACTGGCGCAGCGGATTGAAACAATTTAAAATGAGAATATTATTTCAAGTCAACCGTCCCGGTTATGAAAAGACGGTCCATTCACTAACCGATTTGACACGGATAACTTGCCATGAATATCCTTATGCTCAAGTCTATCGTTTCAGCCGCCATTCTGGCTCCGGCAATTCTGGCGGCAGCATCCGCCGATTCCGGCAGAGCCGTGCGCCTGACAGTCGTGTTCAACAATGAGGTGGCCGACAGCACGCTGGCCAGCAGTTGGGGTTTTGCCTGCCTGATCCGGGGTTACGGCAAGACCATACTGTTCGACACCGGAGGAAACGGAGACACTCTGCTGATGAACATGCGCAGTATGGGGCTCGATCCGCGCTCCGTGCAGATTGTAGCTCTGTCGCACGAGCACGAAGACCATACGGACGGGCTGCCGGCGTTCCTGGAAGCCAACCCGCAAGTCGAGATTTTCATGCCCGGCGCTTTCCCGGACAAGATCAAAGACACGTCGGCCAAAGCCGCGAAAGTCAACCTGGTGCGCGGCCCGGTTGAAATCTGCGGGGGAGTGCGCAGCACCGGAGAGCTGGGAGACAAAACAATCGAGCAGGCGCTGTGCCTTCGCACCCCGCGCGGCCTGATCGTGCTGACCGGCTGCGCCCATCCGGGGGTGCAGAAGATTGTAGCCGCGGCCAAAGAGCAGACCGGCGAGGAAATCTATATGGTGGGCGGCGGGTTCCATCTGGGTGAGGCCGATCCGGCGGAAATCGAGCGGGTGGTGGCCGGCCTCAAGGCGCTGGGAGTGAAGAAAATCGCGCCGACCCATTGCACCGGGGACAAAGCCGTGGCGGCTTTACGCGCCGCCTGGGGCGATAGTATTGTCCGCCTGGACCTGGGGACGGACTTGATTGTCGAGTGATGAATTTGAGCAAGTTCAAATCTGGTAGCGGATGAAGGCAAGCAAAGGGGCGCGGCGCGCCGTGCCCCTTTGCACATTTCATAAAAGTTTCCGCTGATCCGCACTCCTGCACGCAGTTCATTTCCCGCCGTTTTTCTGCCTGTATTTCTCGCGGTACTTGGAATAGAGGCTCTTGTGACGGCTGCCCAGGCCGATGGCCCGACCCTGGAGGTACATCTTCTCAACCGGCGTCCCTATCTCCAGCGGGTCGCCGTCGGTCACGATCAGGCTGGCATCCTTGCCAGGCTCGAGGGAGCCGAGACGCTCCGCCACCCCCATGATCTGCGCCGGGTAGAGAGTCACGGCCTTGAGCGCCTCCTCGCGCGGAAGGCCATAGGCCGCGGCCATGGCCGCATGATAGGGCAGGTTGCGCTCGTTGCCGTAACCACCATCGTTACCCGCGATACAGAACCGCACTCCGGCGCGGCGCAGGTTTTCCGGCGCGGTCAGCGGCGCGTCGTAGGCCGCGTCACGACGAGAGGGCAGGCGCAGGACCGGCTCGAATATCACCGGTATGTCATGCGCCTTGAGCAGGTCAACAGCCAACGGGGCTTCCTCGCCGCCTAACAGGACCATTTTCAGATTGAGACGGCCGGCCCACTCGACCGCGGCCTGTATCTGCGCCAAGCTGTTCGCCCGCACCCAGACCGGCAGCTCGCCGGACAGCACCGGCAGCAAGGCCTCCCAGCGCAGGTCCGTGGCGTGGAACGGCGCTCCTGCTTTGCCGGCGGCCTCGCGGGCTGTCTTATATGCTCCGGCCTCACGGAATGCTTCCTCCAGAGCGCGCAACTGTTCATCGAGCGCGGCCTGCCTCTTCTGCAGTTCCTTCTTGTCCGCAAGGGCGGACAATCCCCCCATGTAAGGCCACTCTACCAGAAGGCAGAGCGGGGCCTTGACTGTCATGTCCTCCCAGGTCCAGCCGTCCAACTGAATCAGCGCGCCCTGGCCGGGGATAAGCCCGCCCTCGGGCAGGCAGGCTGCGAGTCCGACCCCGTTGGCCCGCGTGACCGGAAAGCGTTCGGAGTCCGGGTTGATCGCACGCTCGGCCCGCACATTGGGATTGATCCGGCCGATCTCCTGCGCGTCGACGGTCGGTGTTACGGCTCCGATTTCCACCAGTCCGAGATTGGAGACCGCCTGGATCAGGACGGGCCAGACGTGTTTGCCCGAGATGTCGACACGGACGGCATCCTGCGGAATCGCCACGTCGCGGCCCAGGGCCACGATCCTGCCCTTGTCGAGCAGGATTGTCCCGTTCTGAATCTCCGGACCTGTCACCGGGTGCAGGACGCCGCCCACCAGGGCGACAGGCCCGCTCTGCGGCGGAGCGGGTATCTGCTCCGAAGCCGCGGCGGCCGAGAAGAAAAGAAAGATGCAGGCAAAAACTGAGAGCGTGACTCTGGTCATCGATCCGGCTCGTGGAAAGCGGTCAAGTTTGGCGCGGGTCATTTATCACCCCCGGCGCGAAGGATTTTCTGGACCAGCGCGGCGCGCTGGGATTCGGCGATGCGGCGCAGCTCGAGGTCTTCCTCGCGGTCGAAATAGCGCCTCCCGTCCAGCCAGGTCTGCTCACAGCGCGACCAGACCGAGAGCGGACTTCCGCTCCAGATCACGAAATCGGCGTCCTTGCCCGGCTCAAGGCTGCCCACGCGGGAGGCCACGCCGAGCTGGATCGCCGGATTGAGCGTGACAAACTTGAGCGCCTCCTCGGGGGGGACTCCGCCGTATTTGACCGCCTTGGCCGCGTCCAGGTTGAGCCGCCGCCCGAGTTCGTCGTTGTCGGAGTTGAAACTGACCGTGAGTCCCTGTTCGCGCATTAGAGCGCCGTTGTATGGGATGGCGTCGTAAACCTCGAACTTGTAAGCCCACCAGTCGCTGAAAGTGGTGGGGAAGGCGCCGTGGCGGGACAGCTCATCGGCCACCTTGTAACCCTCCAGCACGTGGATGAACAGCCCGACCCGGAAACCCTCGCGCTCGGCCACCCTCATCATGGCCAGAATCTCATCCTGACGGTAGGAGTGGCACTGCACCTGACGTTTGCCGTCCAGGACTTCCAGCAGCGGCTCCTGCCGCAGGTCGCGGCGTGGTGGAACCAGATCGGGCTGCTTTTTGCGCTGTTCTTCGTAAATTTTCCAGCGGCTGCGGTAGTCCCTGGCTGCCCGGAAAGCGTCAGCCATGAACTGCTCCACCCCCATGCGCGAGCGCGGGTAGCGCCGGGCGTACTGGTCGGGCAGGTAGTTCTGCTTGACATTCTCGCCCAGGGCGAACTTGATCGCCTGCTGCTGGCCGTCGAATATCATCCGCTCCGGGGTCTCGCCCCAGCGCAGCTTCACCAGCGCGGTCTGCCCGCCGATGGGGTTAGCTGAGCCGTGGATCAGCATGGCCATGGTCGTGCCGCCGGCGAGCTGACGGTAGATGTTTATGTCGTCCGGGTCGATCACGTCCTCGATCCGCACCTCGCTGACCAGGGCGTGGGTGCCCTCGTTCACTCCTCCGGCGATTGCCAGGTGTGAGTGCGCGTCGATAATACCGGGCGTCACGTGCCGCCCGGTGGCGTCGATAACCACCGCTCCGGCCGGAGCGGACAGACCCTTGCCGGTCCTGACTATTCTGCCGCCGCGCACCAGCAGGTCCGCGCCTTCGAGGATGCCCTCGGGGCCGCAGGTCCAGATCACGGCGTTTTTCACCAGAAGGTCCGCCGGCTGGGCGGGCAACGCGGCCCGGCCGAATGAGCCATCCGGGAAGACCGCGCCGAAAAGCGCCGGTTCAGATGGTTTGTCCTTGAGGCTGTCCGGTTTCTGCTCGGCCGGTCCTGTGCGCCGCGCGCTCCAGGAGAACTCCCTGCCATCGCCCCAGGCTCCCGTACCCTGGATGCTTTCGGCCTCGACAAGCCCGGAAAGACGGGCCACGCCGGGAAGTCCCAGGGAATCGGTGGGGAACGCCAGACTGAGCAGGCGCTTGTCCAGTGACGCCTTCAGCGCCTTGACCGTCCGCCCGCCCGCTTCGGCCTTTGCGGCAAGCTTCTGCGGCTCGCCGCCTATCTCGATCACGCCGCTGGCTCCGTCTTCCATGCTGACTGTCCACCTGCCGCGCGGGTCGATGACCGTCTCCTCCACGATTTCGAACTTCTCGCCCGCGACCCAGGTTTCCAGGATTTTCCCCTTCTCGAACAGGTCGCCATCCGCCAGGACAAAACTGGCTATGCAGCCCTTGTCCAGACGGCCGAGGGTGCCGGTCAGGCCGAGACGTTCGGCCGGGAGGCTGGTCAATGCGGCCAGTGCGGTATTGCGGTCCAATCCGCGCTTGACCGCCAGGCGCAGCTTTTCCAGGAACTGTTCTGGTTTTTCCAGCCCGCGGGCGGTCAGGGCGAATTTAGCTCCGGCGCGCGCCAGGCGGGACGGATTTTCCGGGGCCGCGTCCCAGCGTTTGAGGTCGCGCAGGCTGAGTTCAAGCTCACGCTCGCGCCGGGAGACATCCGGGGCCTCCGGGAAATTGAGCGGCAGGATCAGCAGCATGCCGCTGGCCGCCACCTCGGCGGCGCGGCGGTGCTCCGTGCCGGAGCCGACCGCCCATCCACCCAGGCCGAATTCACGGCATATTCTGGCGGCGCGAAGGATATCCAGCTCATCGGAGCATTCGAACACGAGCGGTGTTTTGCCTGAAGCCGCAGTCTCCAGCGCGGCCAGCGACAAATCTGTCTCCGGGGCGGACTGCCCTTTCGGGCTGCGGGTGTACGCGGCGCGCGCGGAGGAATACCAGCGGGCATCCAGAAGGCTCTGACGGATCAGGGCTATCGAGCCCATCAGCGAGGCCGGATAGGTCTCCGGACCGTACCCGGCGGCGAGCGTCCCCTTGCTGAACGAGACCGACTGGGCCATGTCGGTCAGAAGGACGGCCTTGTCCGCTCCCTTGCCGTTAAGGAGCACCAGCGTTCCGCTGCCCCGGAAAATGCCCTCGGGCGGGAAACTGAGCGCCGCGGTGAATCCGGACCGGCGGAACGAACCGGCAATGGAACTGTCCGGGTTGAACAGCGCGGCGGAGCGAAGCTGTGGGCGCACAGCCGGGTTCCAGCTCCGGCTCCCCACGGAGGCGGCCCTGTCCGCAGCTTCTTTGGTCACACCGTAGCTGCTGTACAGGTCGATGAAGCCTGGATAGACTGTCTTGCCGCTCATGTCCCGCACCACGGCATCCGGCGGGATGACCACAGCGGCCCCGGCCGCCTCGATCCGGCCGTCACGCACCACCAGTGCCGCTCTCTCGATCACCACTCCGGGGGCCTGGACCAGCTTTATCCCGGTCAGGGCGGTCACGCGGGGCGTGCTCTCGTGCAGGCCGATCACCGGAGCGGTGCTTTCGGACCGGGCCGGGCTGACCGCGCCGGGCCAGAGGAAGAGGGCAAGAACGATCAAACCTGTTTTCATGCGCATAAGGCCTTCTCCTCAAAGAAAGCGAGTTTTTGTTGCGTTGCTGATTCCGGCGATGAATGAGAAATGATAGGGACACCGCCCCGGCCGGTCAATGGATTTTCTTGCGGCCCAAAATCATCTGGACTCAACTTGACTGCATCTGCCTGAGGAATTAACCTTCATTATGTCAAAAAAATCCGAACTGTGGGAGAAACGAAGTTAAAGATGAGCCACGATCATTCACATGGGCAAAAGACAGCTCCCGGCGCGCCTGCGTCCAACGGCGGCGAAAAGTCCTTGAGGCGCTTGTGGTGGGCGCTGGGAATCAATTTTGTTTTCCTGCTGGTGGAGGTTGCGGGCGGCATCCTGTCAGGCAGCCTGGCCCTTCTGGCGGACGCCGGGCACATGCTGACCGATGTCGCGGCCCTGGCCCTGGCGATAGCCGCCGCACACCTGGCGCGCCGTCCGGCCACGCCGCAGCGCACGTTTGGAATGCTGCGGGCCGAGGTGATCGGAGCATTCATTAACGGCGCATCTCTGGTGGTGATTGTGGGCGTGATATTCTGGAGCGCCTGGGGACGGCTGTCTGACCCTCAGCCGGTGGACGGCCCATTGATGCTCTGGGTGGCGGCGGCCGGGCTGGCCGCCAACCTGGCCAGCGCCTGGGTGCTGCTGGGAAGCCGGAAAGAGAACCTGAACATCGAGGGGGCTTTCCTGCACATGGCCGGAGATGCTCTGGGTTCGGTGGGCGCGATAGTGGCCGGAGCGGTGATCCTGACCACCGGCTGGAATCCGGTTGACCCGCTGGTCAGCGTAATCATTGGATTGATTATCCTCTGGAGCAGCATCGGCCTTCTGCGGCGCTCAATCGATATAATCCTGAACGCCACGCCGGAGAACATCGATTATCACGAGGTCCGGGCGGCTCTGCTCGGGATTGAGCATTTCAATGAGATACACGACCTTCACATCTGGACAGTCTCCAGCGGTCTTCCGGTTTTAAGCGCGCATATCCGTCTGGTCCCCGGCTGCGGAGATACCCACCACTGGCAGCATTGCCTTCGCGAAGCCCAGGACATGCTGCGCGACCGTTTCGGCATTGTGCACACTACGCTCCAGCTCGAACCATCGGATTATGAAACTGATAACCGCACCATTTGAAAGCAGTCCGGACTGATTGCTTGCCGATACCGGCAGTGAGTCTTATTATTCCGGTGAGTATCATTCCATCCGCAGGTGTTTTCTGTCACGGGGAGGTTCAGCCTGTTCCAGAGTTTCCGTCTGCGCAGCCGGCTGATTGCGGCTTATGTCGCCTTTGTCGTGCCGGTGCTGGCGTTGAGCGGTTTGTTCTATTACGAAACCGCCCGCCGCAGCCTGGACCGCGAACTGGGCAAGGGGCTTGCCGCGGTGGCCGGTACAGTCGCCACGCGATTTGATCCAGAGCTGCTCTCCAGTTTCAGGCCCGGGGATGAGGAGTTCCGCTCCTGGCAGAGTTACCGCATTCAGCTCGAGAAGATGCGCCAGGCGGCGGGAATGCGGCGGCTGTTCGTTTTCGACCTTCAGCGCCGGAGCCTTCTGGACACCGAATCCGGTTTCCCTATCGGCACACCCTACGCCAGGCTGGAATATCAGCGCCCCGAGGTGGAGGCCGCGCTGGAAGGCCATCCCTCGGCCAGCGTTCTGTTCAGAGGGGATGACGGCCAGTGGTACAAGAGCGGATTCGCGGCGGTTCCAGGCAGCGGAGGGGTGGCTGTGGCGGTAGTGGCGGCGGATGCCGGAGCGGATTACCTGGAACTGGTGGCGGGTCTGCGCCGCTGGGTTTTTCTGTTTGTCATGCTGGGCGCGGTTTTCAGCGTGGCGGCCGGTTTTATGCTTGCCAGGGGCGTCAGCCGTCCCGTTCAGCATCTGGTTGAGGCCGCCGAACGGATCGGCCAGGGGCGGCTGGACCGGGCGGTGGAGGTGGAGGCCCGCGCTCCGCACGAGATAGTCGCGCTGGCCGCGGCGTTCAACCGGATGCGTCAGGGACTTAACGAGCGTGAGGAGAACCAGCGCCTGATGGTGGCCTCGGTGGCGCATGAGATACGCAATCCCCTGGGCGGCATCGGGATGTTTGCGGCCCTGGCGCGCGATGAGGCCGGAACGGGCGAGGCTCGCGGATATATCGAGCGCGTGGTGTCGGAGGTCGGCAACCTCAAGCTGATTATCAACAATTTTCTGGAATATGCGCGCCCATCGAAACCGGAGCGCGAGGTCCTGGTCCTGGAAAACATCGTGCGGGAGACCCTGGACCTGGTCCGTCCGCTCACGGATGAACGCGGAGCGCGCCTGGAACTGGCTTTCGATCCGCGTGCTCGTAGTGTGCTGGCGGACCGCGGCCAGCTTGCCCGTGTATTCCTCAATCTTCTGACCAATGCCCTGCAGGCCCTGCCGAATGACGGCGGGGGAACGGTACGGGTGATTTCAAAGCCAGGCCTGCCGGGTGAAACAGTGATAGAGGTGACCGACAACGGGATCGGAATGGAAAGCGCCACGCTGGAAAAGATATTTCATCCATTTTTCACCACACGGGACAGCGGCCTGGGACTGGGGCTGCCAATCGTGAAAAAGACCTTGGAGGAAAACGGAGGTTCGATACAGGTGGAAAGCGCGCCCGGACATGGCAGCACTTTTCGCCTGACCCTTCCCGCCGCGCCTTAAAAGCGTGCGACGCGGCTGATGCTTAAACCGTTGAACCCGCGGGAAACAGCGGATGATACCATTTAAGGACGATGTGCCCACGAAGTCCAGGCCGGTTGTGACGGTGCTGTTTATCGTCCTCAACTGCCTGATGTTTGTTTTCCAGCTATCCCTTCCCGATGGCGCCTCCGACCCGTTCGTTCGCGCGTTCGGTCTGGTGCCTCTGCGTCTCAGCGCCAGTCTGACCGGAAGTGCAGACTTTACGGGAATTAATCCCTTTCTTACCATATTCAGCTCGATGTTCATGCACGGCGGGTGGCTGCACCTGGGCGGGAACATGCTCTACCTCTGGATTTTCGGGAACAATGTCGAGGATTCGATGGGCCGGTTCCGTTTCGTGGTGTTTTACCTTCTGAGCGGAATCGCCGCGGCGGCCACGCAGGTTCTGGCCGACCCGCATTCCACGGTCCCGATGATCGGGGCGAGCGGGGCGGTGGCCGGAGTGCTGGGGGCCTATATGATCCTGCACCCGTTCGCCAGGGTTTACACCCTGATAATAATAATTTTTTTCATCCGGGTTGTGCCGCTACCCGCGATTTTTGTCCTGGGAGTCTGGTTCCTGTTGCAGATTCTGAACGGCCTTGGAGCGCCGGCTCACGCGGGAGTGGCCTGGTATGCGCATATCGGCGGGTTTGTCGCCGGCCTGATTCTGATACGCTGGTTCCAGAAACACCGGCGCTATACTCCCGATTATTCCTGGGAGTGAACCGCCCCGTTGACCGGGCGTGGCAAATGCGGTATTCTGATAAGCGCAATGGTTGTATAAAAGTGGTCCGGTATCGGACTCCATGCTGAGACATCATGCAATGAAAATACACAATCAGAAAATTTGTCTGGCAACCTGATACATTCCGGAGAAAAGCATGCGAGTAGTGGTAATCGGAGCCACTGGACATATTGGGACATATCTGGTTCCCCGGCTCGTGGAGGCAGGACACGAGGTGATCGCGGTCAGCCGCGGCGCCCGTCAGCCTTATCGCCGTCCGCCGGTCTGGGAGCGAGTCAGCGCCGTGCAGATCGACCGGGCCGAGGCGGAGAGGCATCACTCTTTCGGCCGGGAGATAGCGGCCCTGCAGGGCGATGCCGTGATAGATCTGATACTGTTCCATCCGGACAGCCTGCCGCAGCTCCTTGAAGCCCTCGAGGGCCGGATCCGTCATTTCCTGTATTGCGGCACCATGTGGGTTTATGGCCCGACAGAGAAAGCTCCGACCACCGAGAGCGAACCCCGTCTCGCCGACCAGGAATACGGACAGAACAAGGCCCGCCTGGAGGAGCTTCTGATCGAGGCTTCCCTGAAAGGCCGCCTGTCGGCTACGGTCCTGCACCCCGGCCATATTGTGGGGCCGGGCTGGGCGCCTATAAATCCGGCCGGGAACCTGGACCTGAATGTTTTCGAGCGTCTGGGCCATGGCGAGGAGGTCTGCCTGCCGGACAACGGTCTGGCCACCCTGCACCATGTGCACGCGGATGACGTGGCCCAGGCGTTTGAGCTGGCCCTGGCTGATCCAGCGGTGTCGATAAGCCAGAGTTTCAATGTCATTTCGCCCGCGGCGCTCACCCTGCGCGGGTATTGCCGGGCAGTGGCGGGCTGGTTCGGCCGGGAGGCTAAACTGACTTTCGCGCCCTGGCCGGATTGGGAAAAAACGGTCAGCCGCGAGACGGCGGATGAGACCTGGGAGCATATCCGCCACAGCCCTGTCGGCAGTTCGGAGAAAGCTCAGCGGATGCTGGGGTACAGTCCGCGGTACAGTTCGCTTCAGGCAGTGCGCGAGGCGCTGGCCTGGCTTATCCGTAATGGCGATGTGAACCTGCCAGCACTGGACTGATCCGCGCTTGTTGGATGTGATATCGAGCGGGAAAAGAACGACGGAAATGTGAAATTGAGTTGTGATTACCGGCCCCGAAAGCCGGAGGAGAGCAGAGATGAATAAGTTCCAGCCTGCACTGATCTACAACCTTTTCCCCCTTCTGGCCGGACCGATATCCGGCTGGCGCACGCACCTGGAACGGGCCGCGTCAATGGGGTTCAACTGGGTCTTTCTGAATCCGATCCAGCAGCCGGGAGAATCGGGCAGCCTGTATTCGGTGCGGGATTATTTCTCTCTCAATCCGTTGCTAGTGGCCCCGGACGAAAGACGCCCACCGTCTGAAATACTGCGCGAAATGCTCGGCGCCGCTCATGGTCTGGGGTTGAAAGTGATGCTTGATCTTGTGCTTAACCACACGGCCATCGACAGCCCGCTGGTTCGGGATCATCCGGAGTGGTACGCCAGGGACAAAAAGGGCCGGGTTCGTCACCCCGGAGTGATTGACGGCAAAAAGAAAGTCATCTGGCGCGACCTGGCTGAGATCGACAACGCGGCCAGCTCCGAGCGCAGGAAGCTCTGGAACTGGTGGCGGAAAGTGACGGATTACTATCTGGAGCTCGGATTCGACGGGTTTCGGTGCGATGCCGCCTACAAGGTCCCGATGGAGTTATGGGAGGAACTGATAGGCGGCAGCCGCAAGCGTTACCCCGAGGCCCTGTTTTTTGCCGAAAGCCTGGGCTGTCCCGAGGCGCAGATCGTCGAGCTGGCGGGGGCTGGTTTCGACTATATCTTCAACAGCAGCAAGTGGTGGGATTTCCGGGCCGACTGGGCCCTGGAGCAGTACCAGGCCACCCGCGAACTGGCCCCCTCGGTCAGTTTCCCGGAAACCCATGACACTGAGCGCCTTTTCCGGGAGCTTGACGGCGATATCGCCGCAATGCGCCAGCGGACGGCGTTCGAGGCGTTTTTCTCCACCGGGTTCATGATACCGATGGGTTTTGAGTATGGTTTTCGCAAAAGGCTGCACGTGGTCAAAACCCGGCCCTCGGACTGGGAGAAGGGTGGACCCGACTTGCGGCTGTTTATCAATGAAGTTCTGGGATTCAAACTGGGTCACGAGGTCCTGCGGTTTGAACATCCCACTTACCGCTTCGACCTGAATCCGGCCAGCGGCGATGTGGCCGGGCTGATCAAGCTGGTGGACCAGACCGGACCGAGCGCTCTGCTTCTGATCAACCGGGACAGGGCCACGGAACAGCGCGTGACAGCCAACGTGCTCGATTTCGCCCTGCCCGGGCGGGGTGAAATCACTTTGGTGGATGTAACCGGCGGATTCAGCCGCGAACGCCTGGAGGACTTGAACCTGGACCGCATGATGCCGCCCTCGGCGCTTTGGGTCCTGCTCAGGGAAAAGTGAGGATCAGACAGTAGAGTTATACCATTACCGTCTATTCAATTGACAAAGGCAACAATTGAAAAGCAATAGAGATGTGCTGATGAATTTGATCAAATCCCCCTCATTACTCCTTTGACAAAGGGGGAGGAAATGCCCGCAGTCCGGGCATTTAACACGCAATCGAGGCAGGAGAAAACTCCCCCCTTTGTAAAAGGGGGGCGGGGGGGATTTCATGCATAAACACATGCTCTATTTCTCTTAATTGTTATTCCTCAATGTGAAAATGGTACAAAACCGGAAAAATAAGCGGGAATTTAATTTTTATTTGATTAAATTGCAGTTGCTTTTGCAGGGGCGACCGGCCGGTCGCCCCTACGTTTTATCGTGATAATTGAGCTCCGCCTGGCGGTGAAGAATCTCAGGCCAGGTCGCTGTGGCCGCGCATGAATTCGTGGAAAGAGGTCTGGATTTCGGCCCTGGCCTTCTCTTTGACCGCCTGCATCTCCTCGGGGCTGAACGGTTTGAAAGAACGCACCAGCTCAAGATTCTGCTTGAGGTGTTCTGGTTTCGGCATGCCGACCGTGGCCGTGCTGACCGGCAGGCTCAGAGTGTAGCGCAGGCAGGTGGCGGCGTCGAACGACTGGTATTTGCCCACAATTTGGTCCTGACCCATCACTTTCATCGCGATCACGCCGAGACCCTTTTCCACGGCCAGGGGCAGGACCTGTTCCTCGAACCCCATGTCGCGCGATCCGTTGGTGGCCACGTTCAGGCCGCACTGGACCACATCCACCGGCTGCCGGGAGATGAACCGCGCCAGCACCGCGCCCGATGTGTGGCTGGAAATGCCGATCCAGCGGACAAGACCTTCCTCTTTAGCTTTCTGCAGTTCCTGCACCACGCCTTTCTCCACGCGATCGAGGTCATCCGCCTGCTCCAGGCTGTGGATCAGGCAGGTGTCCACATAGTCGCATTTAAGACGGGTGAGGGAGGACTCCAGAGTTTTTCTGAACTTCGAGGGGTCGCGCTCGGCGATCTTGGTCTGGACCAGCACCTGCTTGCGTCGCTCGGGCATGAGCAATCCAATGCGTCTTTCACTCTCTCCGTCACCGTAGTTGCGGGCTGTGTCCAGGTAGATTATCCCGCTGTCGATCGCCTCGTTCATCACCCGCAGCCCCTCCTCCTCCTCGTACATCAGCCAGCGGCTTCCGCTGCCGAAAGTAAGGATCGGGACCCGCGCCCCGGTCTTACCCAGAAGACGGGTGGGCAGGGGTGAGGCTGGAACCGGGTGGAACCTCGATCCGCCCGCGGCGAACAGCCCGGCCGGAACAGCCGATACCGCGGCTGCCGCGGCGGCGCTGCGGGCCAGAAATTCCCGGCGGTTGATCGGAGAATGATTACGGTCTTTCATATTGTCAACCTCCAAACAGGCGTTAATAGTCGGCAGCGCGCAAAAGGAGCTGCGTGTATTCAGAATTATTATAAACAGCTTTACAATAAAAATCAATCTCAGGGTGTTCAAAAATTATTATTCCTTATAAATCATTACGTTAAGAAGACAATTTTCTGGATTTGAAAGTCCAGCCCAATTTTGCCGATATTAATACGGGCGTATTATCTTTGCATCAGCGATCTACAAGGCGGAATGAATGATCCATTCGCGTGTTGGAGTATTTGTTCTGGCGCTGACCGCTGCGCTTATGATATTGTTGTGCCTGGCGGGCTGCGCCGGGGGCAGTCTGTTCGGCCCGCGGCCTCTGGTGGGGCGGGACCGTCTTGTCTACCAGGTCCAGGACCAGCGGAAGAACGCCATTTATTACACGCGCAATGTCTGGTTCGACGGTGACAATTACCGGTTCCACGATGTCTACGGCCGGGACATGGCCGTGCCGCGCTCTGACAGCGTGCTGGTGGACCTGATCGGCCCGGATGAGTATTACAAGACGCCGTAAGATACTATAGCGGAAAAGCGCTCAGAGTTATATCCAGCCCGATTCATTTTCAGCACTTGTCATGTTTCCTGCCTGTATTAAATTCTATCAAACAATTTTAATACCATCCCCTCGACGGCATCATGCCAGGAGCCTGCCATGCTATCCTTATCCGTCCTGCACAACGCTTTCAAGGCATGCCTGATATCGCTGGCCCTTGTTGCCTCCGGCCTCACAGCAGCGCAGTCTCTGTCCCTGGCCGCAGTTTTGAATCCGGTGCAGACCGACAGTCTCCTGACTGTGCTCAAGGAGCGCGTGGAAAAGCATAAGAAAACACCCGGCATAGTGGTGGGACTGTTGAGTGAGAAGGGCACGCAGCTTGTGGCCTGGGGCAAGTCCGGCAACAAGGCCGGGGAGGGGCTGGATGGCGCCACGCTGTTCGAGATAGGTTCGATCACAAAGGTGTTCACCACTATAGTTCTGGCGGATATGGCGGCGAAGGGCGAGCTTAAACTGGATGACCCGGCGCGGAGTCTGCTGCCATCCGGGGTGAAAATGCCCGCCAGGAACGGCAGGGAGATAACTCTTTATAACCTGGCCACGCACACCTCCGGCCTGCCGCGAATACCGTCCAACATGATAGACATGGACGAGACCAATCCCTATGCCGACTACACGCCGGAGAAACTGTACGCTTTCCTTAACGGCTATGAACTGTCCAGACCCGTGGGCGGCGAGAGCAGCTACTCCAACTTGGGGATGGGCCTGCTGGGACACCTTCTGAGCCTCAGGGCCGGAACCAGCTACGAACAGCTTGTGCTTTCGCGTATCTGCGCGCCGCTCGGTATGACAGGAACGCGGATAACCCTGACCCGCGAGGACTCCGCTCATCTGGCGGTGGGCCACGATGCGGGCGGTAAGGCGGTCCGCAACTGGGATTTCGACGCCCTGGCAGGGTGCGGCGCTCTGCGCTCCACGGCGGATGACATGCTGCGTTTCCTGGCCGCGAATATGGGCCTGATAGATTCACCCCTTCTGCCTGCCATGCGGGAGACGCACCGCAAGCGCGAATCTCTCGGGATAGAGGGGATGGATATCGGCCTGGGCTGGCAGATACAGACTCGGGACGGAGTAAAGACTGTCTGGCACAACGGCGGCACTGGCGGCTACCGCAGTTTCGCCGGGTTCGCGCCGGACAAGGGCCTGGGTGTGGTGGTCCTGACCAACGCGTTCTGCGAAATAGACGATATCGGGCTGCACCTTCTGAATCCCGCTGTCCCGCTGGCCGATTTCGAGAAGCCGCGCGAGATCGAGCTTCCGGAAAGCGCTTTGCGCAGGTACGAGGGCTATTACGAGCTTCAGCCGGGGGTGGTGTTCTCGATCAAGGTGCGGGACGGAAACTTGAGCGCCCAGCTCACCGGTCAGCCGGCTCTGGTTGTCTATCCAGAATCCGAGACCGTGTTTTTCTACAAGGAGGTCCCGGCCCGTCTGGAGTTCAAGCTGAACGAGGAGGGCGAAGCGGCCTCCCTGGTTCTCTACCAGAACGGCCTGAGCCTTCCGGCCCGCAAGCTCGGAACGGATTACACTCCGCCTCCCGCGCCGGTGGCGGTGAAGCTTGAGCGCGATATGATGCGGCAGTATGAGGGCGACTACACGCTAACGCCGCAGATGACGCTGACTGTGTTCCTGAAAGGGGACAAGCTGTTTGTGCAGGCCACGGGCCAGAACGCGGGCGAGGTTATTCCTATCTCCGAGACCGAATTTGTGAACGAGCAGGCCGGGGCGAGATTCGTGTTCAAAAAGGACGGGCAGGGCAAGGTGACCGGTCTGGTGCTCTACCAGGCCGGGATGGAGTTGCCCGCGGCGAAGGTGAAGTAATACACTGCCTGAATCACGGATGGCACGGATAAGGATAAGGTGGGAATTATTTTTGCATCAGTCTTCCTGAAAATGCTTGACCCTTCCGTTCAAGTGTGAAATATTGTAATATCTTTGATAATAAAAGCAGTTGAACAATTTGTAATCCCTTGATATGGTTTTATTTATATGAAGCCACATTCGGGTTATGGGGTTTTATAATGGAACAGGAGCGAAAAATAATTAGCGGAAGTGGAACATTAAATAATTCAAAGGCCGTTCGCCTTTGTGAATACTTGTTAAGGTTGGCTTCTCTCGGAACAAAGAAGATTCGGGAGGTCGCAGAATATGATGGAAAAGTGCTTTGGATCAGCGACATTCCCCGTGAAAAAGGCTGTTTTACACAGGCATGGGGTAGAAACGAGGATGTTGATCCAGACATCTGGGTTGAACTGCAAAACTATAGAGAACCACAACTGCCAAGTGTTCCTGTTGAGTGTAAAGAATGGATTGATACCAATACACTTAGAGATAAGAATGATATGCCGGAACTGCTGACGGAAATAACAAAATGGACTGAGGCGCTAGGATTGAAAAATGATTTAGATGCAAACGATTTGATTCAGAAAATCGACCGTCTTGAGGATAATCCTGAAATACAGAAGTCATGGGAGCGTTACGTTATTGATTCTTGGATACCATGGGTGGAAAAACATAATGCTTGGGAAGGAATCCATAAGGTTTACTCTTCACTGTTTACTATTTATCAAGAGCAATTGAGACTCGGCGAAGAGTATGAGCTTATTCTTGGAGTAGGTCTTTTAACTTGGCTAACACCATCGGGGCAACATATACGCCGACATTTGATAGTAGCGAATGTTTTGCTTGAATTCGAAGCACGTTTGGGGAAGTTTACAATTCGACCTAACACAGATGGCGCAAACGTCCGACCAGAACTCGATATGCTGGATATTGAGGAACAACCGCTCAGAGCTGCGGAGACTGCGAAAACAGCTTTGATTCAGGCTGAAGATGATCCGTGGAATAAGGAATGCATTGATGCCATTCTCGAGACTCTCGTACATTCGATAAACGCACAGGGTGAGTATTATGACACCTTAGATGTGAAAAATGTTAGAGCAACAACAAAACCGATTGTTGAATTTGCGCCAACGATAATTCTTAGAAAACGTTCTACCAAGGGTCTTAGTGAAACTATCAAAAAAATTAAAGAAAGGATTCAAGACGGAGAAGATATTCCAGATGAGTTTGCAGATTTGGCTGAAATAGAACGCAGTGCCGATGACAATAGTATGGTAGATTCGAGCGATTCAAACGGACGTTTTGATGGTGAAACATTTTTCCCCAAGCCTTTTAACGAAGAACAAAAGCGTATTATTGAAAAAATAGGTGCAGTAAACGGGATGCTTGTTCAAGGCCCTCCTGGTACTGGAAAATCTCACACAATAGCAAATCTGATCTGCCATTTACTTGCTACGGGAAAACGTATTCTCGTTACAGCAAAAACCCCACGCGCTCTTCAAGTGCTTGAAGGATTGTTGCCCGTGGGAATACGGCCTCTATGCATCAATTTGCTTGGAAGTGGTTTAGAGGAAAAACGATCTCTTGAGTCAAGTGTAGGTGGTATACTACGCGAAAGTGGGAAAGGAGATAATGAACGATCAAACGAAAATATTCAGATTCTAGAAAAAACTGTTTGCCATCTAAGAGAAGAGAAAGTTGAAATAGAGAGAAGATTATGTGCAATTCGGGAATCAGAAACTCACTACCAGAATATTGCAGAAGGAGAGTATCGTGGTACAGCAACCCAGATTGCACAAGCCGTAAAGAACAGAGAGAAGGAATTTGGATGGATTTGCGATGACATTTTGATGGAATTAAGTTGCCCGATTACTGTGCCTGATTTTTTTACCGCACTATATACGCTTCGCGGATTGACGACAAATAGAAAAAATGAACTGGAACTAATTTGTCCAAATCTTTTGACAGATGCTGATGTGTTTAAAAGTCTTGTAGATACTGAGAGAAAGGCTCTTGATGAGGAAACTCAATCGACCTTTGGAGCTGATGAGCAAGCAGCAAACCTCCTATCAAAGAGCGATGATGCGACTATTTGTGAAATAAGGGATTGTTTGAATGCTTTGATAGATAGACAAAGAAAGCTCTATTCTTCTTCAAGTGCTTGGTTAAAGGAAGCAACACAAGATTTATTGAATGAGAACTTCTCTATATGGAGAGAACTATACCGAATTACACAGGAAACTATCACATCAGTTGAGCCGATTGTTCGAGTTGCTGATGATAATGAAATAGAAGTTTTAGAAAAACAGTATAATAACAAGACACTGTTCGAAGATATTTGCAAATTGGAAGACCACTTGGAGGACGGTGGCGGACTCGGTTGGGGGCCGTTTCGTCCGAAATTGGTTAAAGAGCGGAAATATGTGCTGAAAACAGTTCGAGTGAATGGATCAATTTGTACTAACAAAGAGCATTTTCGTGTGTTAGCAGATGTAATGGAGGTTCGTATTTCATTTGAAAAAATCTGGGGATTCTGGGACGGTAGATGCAAAAAAACTATAGGGCCATATTCACTCCAGTTACAGTCCCTGAAAGATATATGTGCTTCCTTGGATAGTGCCTTGTCTTTAGAAGCTTTAATTAGAAATTGTCGAAACGCGCTGAAGAAATGTCCACATATTGTAGAGCCATTGTGGTCTAATAAGTCACAAGTTGATCAATTGCGGGCATCTTGCTTGTTAGCCATAGCGCGGCGAAAAAAAAGTTGTATCGTTGAAGAAATACGAAAACAATGTGAGGAACCGATTGTAGCCTTTCTTGTTGCTAATAGAAAGGCTCATCCTTTATCTAATGAGTTGCTTGAAGCAATCAGGAATAGAGACGTGCCGGCATATCATCTAACGTGCAATAAGATAAAGGAATTTCTTACAGAAAAGACAAATCTTAAAAAAGTTTATGAAAATATAAAGGCATGGCACGCCGATGTTCCTAAGTTGATAGAGAATTTTCTTCAGACGAAGGGTGAGGCCTGCTGGGAGCAAAGAATTCCTTTAATAAATGAAACTTGGCATTGGGCACAAGCAAGGACTTGGATAAATGAGTACATCAAACAAGAAGACGCCCCGAGTCTTTCTAAACGTTTAAAGCAAATTGAGGATGATTTAAAAGAAAATATTGCCAGAATTGCTTCTTTACGTGCCTGGGATTTCTGTTTCTCAAGGTTGCAGGAGCATCATCGGCGTCATATGGGGGCTTGGCAGCTTTCCATGCGTAAACTCGGAAAAGGAACAGGGAAAAATGCTCCATGGCATCGACGAGAAGCTCAAAAGCACCTCAATAATTGCCGTGAAGCAGTCCCAGCTTGGGTTATGCCACTTCACCGTATATGGGATACTGTAGATCCTGCTCCTGGTATTTTTGATATAATAATAGTGGATGAAGCCTCTCAGTGCGGTTTTGAAGCTCTTCCCCTATTCTATTTGGGGAATAAGATTCTAATAGTGGGTGATGATAAGCAGATCAGTCCTGAGGCTGTCGGTTTGGTTCGCGCAGATGTGCACCGTTTGATGGAGGAGTATCTGCATGATTTCAAACTCAGCTCATCTTTCGACATTGAAGGTAGTTTGTTCGATCATGGTAAAATTCGCTACGGGAAACGGCAAATTACGCTTCGCGAGCATTTTAGATGTATGCCAGAGATTATCCGGTTCAGTAACGACCTGTGCTATCGCGATACGCCATTGATCCCACTCAGGCAATATGGTCCCAACCGATTAAAACCTACCGAACATGTCCTTGTGAAAAATGGCTTCCGCGAAGGCTCAAACAGCCGGGCAGTGAATCGTCCAGAAGCAAATGCTATAGCCAACAAAATTGTGGAACTATGCAAAAATCCAAGATATAGAGAGAAAACTATGGGGGTTATTACCCTTCAGGGAGATGCTCAGGCAGGCATTATTGAAGCCGCTTTATTGCAACTTATTGGAGCGGAAGAAATGCAGAAGAGGCGTCTCATTTGTGGCAATTCCTACAGTTTTCAAGGAGACGAACGCGACATAATATTTTTATCGATGGTCGCTGCTACTAATGAAACAATCGGGCAACTCACGAAAGCATCAGATGAAAGGCGATTTAACGTTGCAGCAAGCCGAGCTAAAGAACAAATGTGGCTATTCCATTCTGTTACACTTGATGATCTTAGTGAATCGTGTCTACGCCGTCAATTGCTATCATTCTTTGAAAATGATAAGACGCGTACAATAGGAAGTCTTGATATACAGGAACTTGAGCGCAGAGCTGTTCAGGATAATCGGTCTATTATCAAATCCCCTCAACCATTCGACAGTTGGTTTGAAGTGGATGTAGCTCTTGAAATTACAAGGAAAAGCTTTGCTGTAATTCCACAATTTGAAGTTGCGGGTAAGAGAATTGATTTGGTAATTGAAGGAGGACAAGCTCGTTTAGCTGTTGAGTGTGATGGAGACGAGTGGCATGGTGTTGATCAATATGAAGAGGATATGCGTCGACAGCGTATTCTAGAACGTTGTGGTTGGGAATTCTTCCGCGTTAGGGCTTCTGCGTTCTATTCAAACAGGGTAACTGCATTGCAGGGCCTTTGGAGTTTACTTGAGGAAAGAGGCATCTTACCTGGATGGACCGATAAGTCATTCACTTCTGAAACGGAAATTGACGAAGATTCCGTCGAGCAAGAAGATGGAATGGAAGATGCGTTTTATGAATCTGAAGATTCTCAAGTTTCGGAAGGAATAGTTGGTCGTCATCCACAAGAAATATCATCTAATGAAATTAAGGAAGCAATTTGTCGCTCCTTGGAAAAGCGCCCTAATCATACCTGTAAATTAGATTCATTGACTACTATTGTTCTGAAAGAATTAGGGGTCATCACGCGCGGGAATCCACGTATGGAGTTCGAAAAGCGGGTTATGCGGTGTCTTGGTGCTCTTGAGGAGAGTGAGCGTATTGAGAAGTACAAAGCTAAAAACAGGCGCATAAGATTATTGTAGTTTTCATTATTTGACTTTGTTCTGTATTTAGTCACCCCAGCCGCATCCTCTTCTCCAGGAACGCGTACAGCGCCCGGTCGAACGGCGTGTCCGTGCTCACAAGCTGGTAATCTATCCGCGCCTCGCGGCAACTGCGCCGCAGTTCCCCGATCAGCCCCTGCATCCGGCTGTCGTAGGCCGGCTTGACCTCCCAGGCGTTGGCCTGCACCCAGCGACCGCTCTCCATGTCGCGGTAGATCACCTCGCCCGCGCCCTCCAGGCTTATCTCCGAGGGGTCCAGCACCTGGAACACGATCACCTCGTGCTTGTGGTGCACGAAATATTTGAGCGCCCGCAGGGTTTCCTCGGTGGCGGTAAGAAGGTCGGAGAGCACCACGATCAGGCCCCGGCGGTGCATGCGCTGCGCCAGCTCGCGGAAAACCGGCAGCGGGGCGGTGAGGCCGTCGCAGGTCATCTGCTGCAACTCGGCCAGCAGAAGGTTCAACTGGCTCAGGCGCGCCCTGGGCGGGATAAAACCGCGCAGGCTGTCGTTGTAGAGCGCCAGGCCTACGCTGTCGCGCTGGTGGATCAGCAGCCAGGCCAGGCAGGCGGCCAGGAGCGAGG
>CAYYNT010000043.1:0-38825 GCA_964473155.1 uncultured Gemmatimonadales bacterium
GTTATCCGTGCTATCCCTTTTTCATCTGTGCCATCCGTGATTCAGGCATATAGATGTAGGGGGCGGTTCATGAACCGCTCCCTACGGTTTTTCTTCGTGCCCCCCGTGTCCTTCGTGGATCATTCTTTCTTTTCCTCTTTCCCCACCCGCGCGTGGTCCCGTCCCAGGTAGTAATTCATCCACGAGGATTTATCCTTGAGCGCGGCGTTGCGGTAAACCGGCTCGGAGGCGCGCACCTTGTCCAGGGTTTTATCCTTGTCCATGCGCTTTACCACCTTATACCAGAAACATTTGCGGTCCTTGCGCTCGCAGATGCCGTCGAACGAGCCGCCGCAGGGGCCGTTGCGCATGCCTTTCGGGCAGCCCTCCTCAGGACAGAGGAACGCCAACTCGGCCAGGGAGCAGTCGCCGCAGCCCTGGCAGTTGTTGAACAGCCACTTGACCCCCCGCTCCATCTTCTCGAACACCAGCGCCGCGTTTTCGCTTCTGTCCACGCACGAGCAGGCCCCGCGCGCCAGGCGGAACCCGGTGGCATCCGGCTCGAAAAACTCCCTGTGCACCAGTTTCATCAATCCGTAATTGAGGCCGGATAATCCGCCCGGCTCTTTGTCAGCCGACTGATCGGGCGTATCGCTGCTCAGGCCGGTGGACGGGTCTCCCTGGAAGAAAAAGAACTCGCCCGCCTGCGGGTACTGTATCTCGCGGGCCGCCTCGCGCCACTGGCCTGTCATCTGCTCGCTCTGGTCTATCACCGCGCAGACATCCCGGAATGACAGCCCGTACCCGCCGATATGCGCCCCGCGGTAGCCCAGCCCCTTGAGCGTGGCCACCTGTTTCGCCGCGAACTCGAGGAACGCGGCCTTGCCCTTGTCGGAATCAGCGGCGCGGCGGTTCACCCATTCGAGCATGGCCGGGGTGACCACGCAGCCGGGGACCTGGTTCTCGCTCATGATCCGCGAGACAATCCGGTGCGGGACATAGACGTTGCCGAGCACCGGGACATCCAGGCCGCGCAGGCGCATGTAGCGCAGAAGCTCATCGAACTTGCGCATGTCGTAGCCAAGCTGGGTGATTATGAACCGCGCGCCGTTGCGGACTTTCTTTTCCAGCTTGATATACTGGCCCAACAGTTCGGCGCGGTGTCTCTTGAACGGAGACACGCTGGCCCCGATGAAGAAATCGGTGGGGTCCAGGGCCTGGAACTTGCCCGGACGGATTTCCACTTCCAAGCCCTGGTTCATGTCTTCTAACATCCGCACGAGGCCCACGGAGTCCAGGTCGAACGAGGGCTTGGCCACGCCGTGGAACCCGTCCACCGGGTAATCTCCGGTCAGGGCCAGCACGTTCTGCACGCCCATGCGGTTAAGCTGGAAGGCCCGGCTTTCCAGGCCGTTGCGGTTGTTGTCCTTGCAGGTGAGGTGCACCAGGGGGCTCATCCCCCGGAACAGGACATCCATGCCCAGCACGTCCGGGGACAGGCGCGGGTTGCCGCCGGGGTTGTCGGTCAGGCTTAGCGCGTCGATCTTGCCGTAGGCCACCGCCGCCTCGGTGAAAGCGATCAGCTCGCTGAAATCCTTTCGCATCAGTCCGCGTGTGGGCACCAGCTCCACTGAGATCACAAAATTGCCAGCCTCGGTCAGACGGGTCTTGAACCTGTTCTCCATTGCGCCCTCAAGGTGGAGTGTCCACTTAGCGGAAAGCCATCGGACAAAGAAACTCGGTTTGCCGCCGGTTTGTTACAGGACGTGCCTCTGGCGGCAATCGGGATTGCGTGTCGTTGACACTGCCGCAGCGAAAAATTATAATAACAGAGCCGCAAGGAATTATCAACCGGCAGCGGGATAACAGACAACGGAAGGGAGCAGGGAAGCGGATGACAAGATTCGAGAGGCCGGCATATCCCTGTGATCTTCACGTGCACACCATGGCCTCCGATGGAGGTTATCTGCCCGAGATACTGGCTTTCAGCGCCTGCGTGCGCGGCATGAAAGCCATCGCGGTCACCGACCACGACACCGTGGCCTCGGTGGCCGACACTGTCCACGCTGGCGAGCTGATGGGCCTGCGGGTTGTCCCGGCTGTGGAACTGACCACACGCGAACGTTACCATATCCTGGGTTATTATATAAGCGGCGATGACAATCCACTGACCGGGTACCTTCAGAACCTGCGCGAGCTATCCTGGCGTTTCATGGCCGGAGTGCTGGAGGAACTGCGCGGGCGCGGCCTGGATATCTCCGAGGCGGAGCTCGCCGGACGCACCGGCCGTGGCATCCCGAACATGAGCCACCTGATCGACGTGCTGTACGTGCGCGGCGAGATAAGCTCCTATGCCTGGGATGGCCCGGAAATTCTGGAGCTGTTAGGAGGAGACCCGGATTACATGGTAAATTATTTCCGCCGTTTCTCCGCCACCGGACCTTTCACAGACGCCGCCGGGGCGATAGATTTGATCCACTCCGCCCAGGGCGTGGCGGTCTGGGCGCACCCGATGCGCGCCGAACCGGCTGAGATCATACGCCTGAAAGAGGCCGGGCTGGATGGCCTGGAAGTGGTCACCCCCAAGCACGATCCGCAGGTCCGGGAGTATCTGAACGCCATGTGCCAGGAGTTCGGGCTGTTAGCCACCGGAGGCACGGACTACCACGGACGGCATTTCGATTCAATCGAGCGGGGACGGCAGATCGGTCACTGCGGAGTGAGTGAGCAGGCCCTCGACCGTATCGAGAGCGCCGCCCGAGCAAGACGCAACGCAGCCCCTGAAAGGAGCTGAGGCTTGACCGCAAACCTTACCCCCCAGTATCTCGAAGCTGAAAAAGCCTTCAAGGAAGCCACGGCCGACGAGGAGCGCATCCGCTGGCTGGAGGAAATGCTGCGCCTGATCCCCAAGCACAAGGGGACCGAGCACATGCAGGCCGACCTCAAGACGAGGCTTTCCAGGCTGAAACAGCAGCATGAGGATGCGGCCTCGCGGGCAAAAAAAACGCACTCCTGGAAGATCAGGAAAGAGGGGGCGGGCCAGATCGCGCTGGCCGGAGCGCCGAACATCGGTAAGAGCCGTCTGGTGGCCGGACTGACCAACGCCACGCCCGAGGTGGCCGATTACCCGTTCACCACCCGCGCACCCCAGGCCGCGATGATGCCGTATCAGGACGTGAAAATCCAGTTGATCGACCTTCCGCCGCTGTCCGATGAATACGAGGAGCACTGGGTGCTCGACCTTCTCAAGGCCGCGGACGCCGTTCTGATCTGCCTGGACCTGGCGGGCGATCCGCTGAGTCAATTGGACTGGTGCATTCGGCACATGGCGGAGAAAAAACTCGAACCGGCCACGAGCGGGCAGGCTGACATGCAGGTCATATTAAGGCCCATGCTGGCTGCGGGCTTGCGTCTCGATCTTCCTGAGGCGCGGGAAAACCTGGAGATACTGCGCGAACTTGATGAAAGCGGCCTGCCGTTCTTTCCGTTGAGCATCGAAACCGGCGAGGGCGTCGAGGAACTGCGGCGGGCGTTGTTCGATATCCTGAATGTCATCCGGGTCTACCCGAAAGCCCCCGGCGGCAAGCCGGACATGAATGAGCCGTTCGTTCTGTCCGCAGGCTGCACTGTGCTGGAGTTCGCCGAGACAGTGCACAAGGATATCGCCCGGAACCTCAAATATGCCCGTATCTGGCGCACTGGCAAGCCGGATGGCCAGATGGTGAACCGCGAGGAACCCCTGGAAGACCGGGATATTCTGGAACTGCATACATGAGAAAGAATCCTGCATGACGCTGGAGAGAAAAATAATCGGCATAGTGGGTGGAGTAGGGCCGTACGCCGGGCTGGACCTCAACCGCAAGGTGTTCGACAGCACAGTCACCGACGGCTCCGATCAGGACCACCTGGAGGTGATACTGTTTTCCGCCGGAAGCCGCATACCGGACCGCACCGGCTATCTGTTAGGGCAGGAAAAAGTCAACCCCGCGGAGGGATTGTTCCAGGCCTGCCGTGCGCTGGCGGAAGCGGGGGCGGGCGTGGCCGCTGTCGCCTGCAACACCGCCCACGCCGCGGCGATAATGGAGCCACTCAGGGAGAAACTTAAAAAGGAAGGCCTGTCCCTGGAACTGGTGGACATGATCGAGGCCACCGGAGAGTATGTGCGGGGCAGGTTCGGTCCCGGAGCGCGGGTGGGACTGCTGGCCACCGAGGGCACGATCCGCTGCCGGGTGTACGAGCGCCTTCTTGACGGGCCTGGAGCGGTGCGGAGCCTTGTCATTCCGGATGAGGAAATGATCCTGCGGGTGCACCGGGCGATATACGACCGCGAATGGGGAATCAAGGCCTGCTCCAACCCGGTGAGCGAAAAAGCGGCGGGGGAATGCCGCGCCGCCGCGGAGCATCTGGCGGATAAAGGGGCCGCCGCCGTAATACTCGGCTGCACGGAACTGCCGCTGGCCCTGCCCGGCCGTTTTCTCGGCTCCATGGAGTTGATCGACCCGACATTGATAACCGCCCGCGCTCTGGTAAAGAAAGCAGCCCCGGAGAAATTGCGTCCTCTCGAATAAACTGTCCAGTGCGCTTGCAGCTTGCGTTTTAATCTCCCGCCCCGTATCTTGGACAGGAATTAACTCTTATCTTTTCAGCCGGTTACGTCCACAACCGGAGGTCCGGGACAATGGATAAAGGCGTTGAAGTCAGAAAGCCTGCAGTGGCCGGAATGTTCTATCCTGCCGACCCTGAAACCTTACGGAAAGAGATAGAAACCTGTCTGGAACGTGTGGAACTGGACCGTACGGCGCTGGACATCCTCGGCCTGGTGGCCCCGCATGCGGGATACATGTATTCAGCTCAGGTGGCGGCTTATGCATACCGCCAGGTGCGCGGCCGGCATTATGACACTGTGGTCGTGATCTCACCCAGTCATCGCGAGGCTTTTGGCTACAGCAGCGTTTTCGGCGGGCATTCCTATCTCACGCCGCTGGGCGAGGTAATGGTTGACATCGAGACTGTGTCGGCGATTGAGGCCTCGGGTTCACGACTGGTGCGTGTTGGTCCTGCAGGGCATATGGGCGGGGAGCACGCCCTGGAAGTGCAGCTCCCGTTCCTGCAGGTCGCGCTCGATGGACCGTTCGGCCTCGTGCCGGTGGTGATGGGCTCGCAGGATCAGGACTCCTGCCAGTGCCTGGCCGGTGCGCTGGTTACGGCGCTGGCTGGAAAGTGCGCCCTGATTGTCGCCAGCACGGACCTGTCACATTACCACAGCCAGAAGCAGGCGGAATGCCTGGACCTCAAGGTTGTCGAGCGTATCGATGCTTTCGATCCGGATGGCCTGTTCAACGATATTCTGTGCCACAAGGCCGAGGCCTGCGGGATCGGTCCGGTGGTCGCGGCGATGATCGCCTGCCACGGCCTGGGGGCCGACTCGGGTGAGGACCTGAGCTACGCCACAAGCGGCGAGCGCAGCGGGGATTTCAGCCATGTGGTGGGTTATACAGCCGGGATATTTTTCCGCAAAGCCCTGACTTCAGAGGGCTGAACATGGACAGACGGCGTTTTATCCTGGCCGGGTCGCTGGTGCTGACCGCCGGTTTAAAAAGCGGGACGGCGAGGGCATTCCCGCCGGACAGCACGTCTCTGCGCGGGCGGGTGGTGACAGTGCGGGACAAGGCCTGGAATACGGTCGGCCGCGCCCCGGATGAGAAGACAGCCGATGGGATGATCGAGCGCGCCGTGCGGGAATTGAGCGGCGCCGGTACGCTCAAGGAGTCCTGGAACTCGTTCCTCGGACGGGCCGGAGTGGTGGGGCTAAAGCCGAACTGCCTTGCCGGGCAGGGTGTGTGCAGCTCGCCGCAGTTCGTGCATGCCCTGGCGAAACAACTGCTCGACTGCCTGCCCTCGATACAGAAAGTCGTAATCTGGGAGCGCTCGGACCGGGAACTCAGACGGGCCGGATTCGAGATCGTCAAGAAAGGCAGGCTGCAATGCCTGGGAAACGACAGCGCAGGCTACAGTCCTGAATTGATTATTCAAGGATCGGTGGGCAGTCTTTTCTCACGCACGGTCACTGAGACATGCGATGCGCTGATCAACCTCCCGGTGCTTAAAGACCACGGGATAGTGGGATTGTCCGCCGGTATGAAAAATTACTACGGCGCAGTCAACAATCCTAACAAGTACCATCCCAACCGAGGCGACCCTTACGTGGCGGACCTGAACAATGCCCCGCCGATCCGTGAAAAGAACGTGCTGACAATCTGCGAGGCTTTTACGGCGCAGTATGAGGGCGGCCCGGCCTACCGTCCTGACTGGAGCTGGCCCGCCGGAACTGTACTGGCCTCCGCCGATCCGGTGGCCCTGGACCGTGTCTGCTGGCGGGTGATCGAGGAGAAACGCAAGGCCGCCGGGATGCCCCGCCTGGCTGCCGCCGAACGTGAGCCGACATATATCCTGACCGCTGGTGATAAGGACCATGACCTGGGTGAAAGCGACCTGAAAAAAATCCGTGAGACGGTGCTGGTATGAGCGGCGCTGTCCAGGAGAAATAAGATGCGGATTGGCCGTAGAGAATTCCTTTATTCGTGCGGCGGATGTCTGGCGGCCGTGGCCGGAGCCGGATTGATCAGCCCGTTGCGGGCGTCCCTGGACCGGACGCCGGGAGAGGATATCCCGGACCATGAGGCCCAGTTCTGGGAGCCGCGGGAGAGCCTGCGTGTCCAGTGCACCCTGTGCCCGCGCGAGTGCCGGGTGGATGACCTGGAGCGCGGCTACTGCGGGGTGCGGGAGAACAAGGGCGGCAAGTACGTGACCCGAGTCTACGGCGCTGCTTGCGCGGTGAACGTGGACCCGATAGAAAAAAAGCCCTTCTTTCATTTTCTACCCGGAACGAAAGCTTTCTCTCTGGCAACAGCCGGCTGCAACATCGACTGCGCTTTCTGCCAGAACTGGGAGATCAGCCAGACCCGGCCCGAGCAGGTGGACGTTTATCATCTGCCGCCCCGTGAGACAGCCTCGGCGGCCATGCAGTCCGGTAGCCGTTCCGTGGCTTTCACTTACACCGAGCCGGTGGTTTTCTACGAGTACATGTACGACACCGCACTGGCCGCCCGGGAGCGCGGCCTGCGCGCGGTGATGGTCTCCAACGGATACATTCAGGAGAAGCCGCTGACCAGGCTGTGCGGCGCGCTGGATGCGATCAAGGTGGACCTCAAGTCCTTCCGTGAAAAATATTATAAGGAGGTTTGCGCCGGGGAACTGGCGCCGGTGCTCGATGCGTTGAAAACGATCCACGGCAGCGGAACCTGGCTGGAGATAGTCTATCTGATGGTCCCGACGCTGAACGACTCCGCGGCTGAGATTACGGAGTTATGCGGCTGGGTCCGGGAGAATCTGGGGCCGGATGTCCCGCTGCATTTCACCCGTTTCCACCCGATGTACCGTCTGACCCGGCTTCCCTCCACTCCCGCAGCGTCACTTGAGCGTGCCCTGAAAATCGGCCGGGAGGCGGGGCTGCATTACGTGTATCTGGGCAACCTGCCCGGCCACCCCTCGGAATCCACCCTGTGCCCGTCCTGCGGCGCTGTCGTGGTCCGCCGGGTGGGTTATGCGGTTCTGGAGACAGCGATCGAGGACGACAGGTGCAAAGCCTGCGGTAAACCAGTTGCCGGAGTATGGACATGAACAAATCGATTCTTGTTTTCCTTCTCACTCTGTGCCCGTCCGCAGCCACGTTTTGCGCCTCCCAGGCAGAGGTCCGCCCTCCAGTCGTGGCTGGCGCATTCTACCCGGCCGGTCCGGCCGAGTTGACCGGGATGCTGGAACAGATGCTCACGCACTCCCGTCCGTTTGTCCCGCGTGTAAGGCCGCTGGCCCTGATTTCTCCACATGCGGGATACGTATACTCCGGGCTGGTGGCCGCCGCCGGTTACCGTCAGCTTAAAGGATTCGAATACAAGACCGTGGTCGTGATTTCGCCGTCTCACCGTGAATATTTCGGTTTTGCCTCGGTGCTCTGCCGTGGCGTCTATCAAACACCCCTGGGGGATATCCCGGTGGACAGCGTCCTGGCCCGGAAGATAGTGTCCGCCGGAGGAACAATGGCGCGCTGCGGACGTGAGGGGCATTTCCTCGCGGGCGCCGAAATGGGCGAACACGCGCTGGAGGTGCAACTGCCTTTTCTCCAGACCGTTCTCGGCAAATTCAGGCTCGTGCCGGTGGTAATGGGAGTGCAGCGGCCTGAGGATTGCCGGGCGCTTGGTAAAGCGCTGGCCTCGGCGATCGGAAGGAGCAATGACATCCTCCTGGTGGCGAGCACGGACCTCTCGCACTATCACCCTTACGCAGAGGCGAAGGGCCTTGACAGCCGGGCGGCGTCTTATATTGAAAAGCTCGATCCGGAAGGTCTCCTGGCGGCCCTGGCCTCGGGTGAGACAGAGGCCTGCGGCGGCGGACCGGTCGCCGCGGTGATGATGGCCGCCGCAGCGCTGGGCGCCGACCGCTCGACTGTTCTGTTCACCGCCAATTCAGGGGATGCCACTGGTGAACAGGGGAGGGTGGTCGGTTACCTTTCCGCCATGCTTTATAAGAGCTCCGACAGCGTGACGACAACCTCTCAAACGAAAAAAGCCGGAGAAAAAATGGATCTCAGCGACAAGGAAAGAAAATACCTGCTTGATTTGGCGCGCAGTACAGTGAAATACAGCGTGGCCGGGGGAGAAAAGCCGGATTGCAGGGCTATTACCCCTGTGCTGGGAGAGAAACGCGGGGCTTTTGTCACTCTGAAGAAGCACGGCGAGCTGCGCGGCTGTATCGGGTATATCGTGGCGCTCAAACCGCTGGTGGAAACTGTCCGCGAGATGGCGACCGCCGCGGCCCTGCATGATACGCGATTTTCTCCGGTCGACAAGACCGAACTGGACGACCTGGAGTATGAGATATCGGTCCTTAGTCCGATCCGGCCGCTTACCGATCCAGCGGAGGTGAAAGTCGGGCGCGATGGTCTGATCGTGCGGCGGGGAGCGTACCAGGGGCTTCTCCTGCCGCAGGTCCCTGTCGAATATGGCTGGGATCGTGAGACATTCCTGGCCCAGACCTGCCGCAAGGCCGGTCTGCCGCCGGATGCCTGGAAAAGGGAAGGAACCCAGCTCGAGGTGTTCAGCGCCGAGGTGTTCGGGGATAAGGAATACTCGAACAAATAGTGACTCAAATGGTAACAGTATGTAGAAAAAGTGCCTGATAAAGGATCAGTCCGGACAGATTGTTTCTTCAGGATAAAAAGTCTCGCAACATTGATTATCAGGCCTGGCAGAGAAATGACGGGTAGAAGTCAGGAATATGGTATGTAATTTGCTATTAAGAAGATAGGCAGTGGTCCCGTCATTAATAAAGAAGCTGAGGAGGCCCCCATGAAGATACTCAACAGTTTGGCTGCTGTCGCCCTGATGCTGTTCATGGCCATAGCCATTCAAGCCTTGAACGCGGCCCAGAACCAGGAAAATTCAGCCCAGGGATATGATATCCGGTTACATGCCGACCAGATTGACTTGGTGTTTCCGGACGGATCGGTTTTGCATACACCCCGTAACGCCGATCTGAAGACCCTGGAAGGCGTCAGCGCAGAGGGCGGCGGACAGGCGCAGCAGTTGCTGGACCAGGCTTATGCCGAACTCGGTCTTGCCAGGAGCGCCGAACTGCCGAAGGCTTTCGGGCTGGCCCAGAATTACCCCAATCCTTTCAACCCGTCGACTACGATAACTTACAACATCCCCGAGAACGCGCAGTCAGTTCAGGTGGAATTGAGCGTGTTCAACCTGCGCGGCCAAATGGTGCGCAACCTGGTGCGCGAAACGAAAGGGCCCGGTCAGTACAGCGTGAACTGGGATGGGACGGACGGGTCGGGAGGACGGGTTTCCAGCGGAGTTTATTTTTATCGCATTCAGGCCGGAGATTACCGCGCCACGCGCAAGATGGTGATCCTGAAATAGCTGTTCGCGCCGGATCGAAAACAACAGGGGCTGTCCCAAAAGTCCCCGATTTTGCTCTTTGCAAATTATTGCAATCTATAACTAATTGAAATAAAAGCAGTTCTGTAGGGGCACGGCGCGCCGTGCCCCTACGTTTAAGACTTTGGGACAGCCCCCGTTGCATTTATGCTGATACATGAACTGTGTCAGGCTCAGGAGCGCCAGGGACGCTGACGCTCGATGCCTTCATCGAGCATGTCGCGCACGGCCAGGATGTCCTCTTTCACCTGGAAATCGAACATCCCCACGTTGATGAAATCAGCTCCCATTTTAAACGCCATCTTGAAACCGTCCTGCGGCATCACCGCCCCTGCGCCAAGCACCTTGAACGCGATCCATGGCTTTTCAATCTCACGGAAAAACGAGGCGATCTCATCCGGAGGCTGAGTTTCGTAGCCCGCCGTGTTGATTGTCTTGAAGAAGAAGTCCGGATTGAGGCCGTGCTTCTCGGCGGCCATGGGGACAACCAGAAGATGAGAGCCGATACCGGCCACCAGCCCGTTCTTCTTCATGAATTCAATCACTTTTCCGAGCTCATCGATATGTCTGTCCTTGACAAACGTGTCGCCGATCCCTCCCTGCGGGAAGGCGGCCACGGCCCCGTTGTCAATTGCGTACTGCACGTTTTCATAAAGGTTATCCAGCTTAGGGTAAGTCTGGGCTATCCACTGGATTTTCCCGCCGCGCTCCTTGCGATAGCGTTTCAGCACCGAACCGATCTGTTCATCGCAACGGAGCACCGCGGCGTTTATTCCGTTCTCCTCGGCGACCTGGAGAGTGTCCATTATCTTTTCGGGAGTGAAATAATTTTTCAGCCAGCCGGAAACGTAAACCAGGTCACGGCTGTGGGCGAATCCGCTGAAAAGGTTTCCTCCGCAAAGAAGCCTCGTGATTTCAAGCTTGCCGAGTTTGCCTTTCTGCAACCCGGTGACTTTCTGTTCCGCGCTCGCCGGGGAGGCCGTCTGCGCAGCGAGAAGAGCCTTGTGCTCAAGGCTCAGACCTCCGGCGGCCAGGGATGCGGTCGTGAAAGAAAGCGATTTCTGCATGAAACTCCGTCGGCTTACTTTGTTTTTCATGGCGGCCTCCATCACAGGATTAGCAGAGGACAGTTCCAGACTTTCAGGGCCACTGGGCCGAAACAATGAAATTCAGGCAGGTATCATAATGTAACGCAAGACAGATGAATAAGTTGCATACACTTTACCGGCCGGATATAACTCAGCTTTTTTCTGTCTCGCCGCTCAGATGCCAGGCTGGTTCTCCACGGTCGCGGCCGGCGGCCAGCATCTCACCGATCAGGCCGGTCGAGATGAGCTGGATGCCACCCAGCATCAGGAAAACGGCGAACAGAAGCAGAGGCACCCGGCCGCCGATATTATGGTTTATCAGCCAGTAGCCGACAAAATAACAGCCTATGCCGAATCCGGCGGCGCAGAAAACCGAGCCGAGCGTGCCGAAAAAATGCAACGGCCGTCTCATATAGCGGTTGAGAAAAGTCACTGTTATCAGGTCAAGGTAGCCCTTGATCAGGCGGCTGCCGCCGAACTTGCTGATCCCGTGGCGGCGTGGATGATGGCGCACTTTGATCTCTGTCACCCTGAATCCCTGGAAATGCGCCATGGCGGGAAGATAGCGATGAAGCTCGCCGTAGACCCGCAGTGAGCGCGCAACCTCGGCGCGGTAAAGCTTGAATCCGCAATTGAAATCATGAAGCGGCAGGCCGCTGACCCAGGATGTAACCCGGTTGAACAGTTTTGAGGGGAGCGTTTTGCTCAACGGATCATGCCGTTTGTATTTCCAGCCGGATACCAGGTCATAACCCTCTTCCAGCCTGGCGATGAAAGCCGGAATCTCGTCCGGATCATCCTGAAGGTCGGCATCCATGGTGAACACCAGCTCGCCCCGCACCTTCGAGAAGCCGGCATCCAGGGCGGCGCTTTTGCCGAAATTCCGGCGGAAACGGAGCACTCTTACCCGGTTGTCCAGTTGGCTCAAGCGGTCCAATTCCTGCGCTGAACCATCCGAGCTTCCATCATCCACGAACAGCATCTCGAACGTGCGCCCGGTTTGTTCGAGCACGCCAGTAAGTCTGGAGTATAACTCGGCAAGCGAACCGGCCTCGTTGTAAACCGGGATCAGCACTGATATACCGACAGTGTCCACTGGTGCGGGCCGCGAATCCATCAGAGGCTCCGTTCAATATATATGCGTTGCAGCAGGCCTATCGCCAGGTAACAGGTCATCAGGAACGAGCCGCCATAGCTGAACAACGGAAGCGGCAACCCCGTTATCGGCATCATTCCAACAGTCATGCCGACATTGATGGTGATATGGCCAAAAAGCAGGCTGGCGATCCCGAACGCGATCATGCTGGCGTAAGCGCTTCCTGACACCCGCGCCAGTTCGATAATACGGTACAAGAGCAGGAAGAAAAGCGCAAGAATAACTGTCACCCCTATAAAACCGAATTCTTCTCCGACCAGCGGGAAAATAAAATCCGTATGCTGTGCAGGCAGGAAAGCCAGGTTTTTCTGACTGCCCTCAAGGTATCCCTTGCCGAATAGACCGCCAGAACCGATGGATACTTTACTCTGGATAATCTGCCAGCCTGTTCCCTGTGGGTCTCGTTCAGGCTGGAAGAAAACGAGTATCCGGTTCTGCTGGTAAGGTTTAAGGCCATTCCATAGCGGAGAAGTCAATATTCCGGTAGCCAGGTTGGCGAAAAGGATTATGATCGCGTCCATCATGAAAATCCGGTTATAAACAACTACTGCCACCAGGATAACGAAAAAGACGCCCCAGAGCGGCAGCGTCATTTCACCCAGCAGGCTCACCAGGGCCAGGAAAAAGCTTATGACCGGACTCAACAGAAGGAAGAGGTATATCAGCCTTAGGCCGGCCCAGTACAGCATTCCAAAGAAAATGAAAAAGAACACTATCGCCGTTCCGAGGTCAGGCTGGAGAAGCGTAAGCACACCAGGTATTGCCATTATGGTCATGGGGACAATAAGGTCCTTCAATCCCTCCATTTTTTTCTTACGATTGGCGAAGTGCGTGGCCAGAGCCAGAATCACGCTCATTTTTGCCATTTCCGAGGGCTGGATTTTTATGCTCGTGCCCGGGATGTCGATCCATCGCTCCACGCCGGTGGCAGTGACAAGTATGGCCATCAGACCCAGGTTCACCAGGATGTAGAGCGGATAGGAGAGAGTCTCCACAGTTCGCAGGCTGATAGAACTGGTGATGAGCAGAACAACCAGCGAGGCCAGCATCCAGAGAAACTGACGGCGGTGATGCAGAATTCCTGTAAGCCGTGTTGTCTGTATCTGGTCGGCGCTGTATATTACGGCTATGCCGGCCAGGGTCAGAACGAGCACGAGGCTCATGATAAACCAGTCGTATTTCCTGATCCAGTCCATTTATCTCGTTCCGGCAGTCAGGCTGTCCGGCGCTTGGGGCTGTTCCGCACCGGCTATTATTTCAGGGTTGTCCAGCTCTTTGAGACGGATGTACTCAAGCACCAGGTCACGGGCCAACCGGGCCGTGGCCGATCCATGTCCGCCAAATTCTATCACTATTGCAACAACTATTTCCGGCGCTTCGACCGGATATATACCGACAAACAGTCCATGGTCTTCACCGTGCGGATTTTGCGCTGTTCCGGTCTTGCCTCCCAGATGCAGTTCGTGACCCCACAAACGGCTGCCGCGAGCGGTGCCCTGATCCTCGTTGATCACTCCGGACAGCGGATCGATCAGCATGTGCATGTGCTCGGGCTTGAATATCATGTCCGGCAGTCTGTTCTTTGAAATATCGTCCCGCACCAGATGGGGGCGGTAGCGTTTGCCGTTGTTGGCGATGGCCGAATATAGCATCACCAGCTCTATCGGCGTCATCGATATCTCTCCCTGGCCGATAGAGAGGTTCAGGACGTTGCCCGGGCCCCAGTTGCCCCTTCCGTGTGTCCTGTTGTACCAGCTTTCATCCGGTATAAGACCATGCTCTTCGTTCGGCAGGTCTATCCCTGTCTTTTCAAATATGCCGCTTTTCTGTCCAAACTCGCATAACTTGTCCAGGCCGATCTTGATCCCGAGCTGATAGAAAAAAGTATCACAGGAACGGACAATCGCTGAGTGATAGTTGACCCGTCCGTGCCCCCCGGGTTCCCAGCACTTGAAAAACCGGCGCCCGTACTGCAATCCACCCCGGCAGACGACCTCCAGACCGGAGCCATCCGGGTGTATATACCCCAGTTCCGCTCCAACCATGGCCGTATAAACCTTGAAAGTGGATCCGGGCGGGTAAACGCCCTGGATAGTCCGGTTGTAGAATGGTTTGTTAGGATGGAAAAGAAGATCGCGCCACTCACGGCTTGAAATACCGGCTGAAAGATGATTGGGATCGAAAGACGGACGGCTGACCATGGCCAGAATCTCACCGTTGTTCGGGTCCATCGCCAGCATGGCTCCGATAGGCACTGTGTCCATGATCGTGGCCATCGCTTTCTGAAGACGGCTGTCGATTGTGAGCTGCAAATCCTTTCCCGGCTCGGGGAGAAGGGGGGGCCTTTCCTGCAGTGGACCCAGTTCGCGTCCGCGTGCATCCACCTCGACAAATTTAATTCCGCGCCGTCCGTGAAGAATTTCCTCATACTGGGCTTCGATTCCGCTTCGCCCGATCAGGCTGCCCATCGTGTATTCCTTATAGCGCTCCTTTCCCATCTCCTCGTCCGTGATCTCGCCCACATAACCTAACACATGCGCAACGGCATCATTCAGGACATAGTGACGCTTCATGTCCGAGCGGATTGCTATGTTGGGCAGCTCATTACGGTGCTCTTCAACCACGGCCAGGGCTTTCTGGTCGATATCGCCTGAAACCCTTAGCGGAGAGGTGTGATGCTTACGGAATTCCTCGATCAGATGATTCTGTTGTTCCTGATCCAGATTGAGCAATGGCGCAATCCGCCCCAGCAGCATGATCATTGAATCCACCGGCAGCGGATAAATCTCGAGTGAATACGAGGGGATATTTTCGGCCAGGACCTCGCCGTTGCGATCCAGAATCAATCCGCGCGGCGGAGGCAGTTCAATCCGGCGCAGACGGTTTTCCTCGGAGTGCAACTGATATTCGCTGGTATGCAGGACCTGGTAGCGGAAAAACACCGAAAGCAGAAGAACGAACGGCAGAACAAAGAAAAACTGCGCCAACTGAGCTTTGCTCAGGCGGTCGGATGCGCTCTCTGCCTGAAGATTCCGGTGTGACATCTTGCACCTGTCTGCGTTGCTGCTTGCAGTATTATGATCTGAAGTTCAGGATATGATAGAGCAGAAGTCCCAGAAAACAGGTGTAAAGGGCGTTGAGCGATGTATTGACGAGCAGTTGATTCCAGAAACTGCCGCTCTGCCTGGAAAGAAATATCGAATAGAATATCAGATCGTGAATGTATTTGGAAACGAAAATAATAGTGAACTGTACGAGGATATTATTGCTGTAAAACGCCTGGCGGCTTTTCCCTATGGCGAATCCTATCAGTGTCTTGCACAGCGCATGCAGTCCGAAAAATGTATAACTGAAAGAATCCTGCACCATGCCGCAGAGAAATCCGGAAATGCAGCCCGCAGTCGCTCCCCAGCGTAACGCGGCGAAGATTATCAGAACCAGAAACAGATCGGGGTATATCCTGCCCTTTGCCAGGTACTGATAAAAAAGCAGGTGCATGATAAACAGCAGCACCATCAGGACAATGAATCTGAATCTTGACATCATTGGCCGTTCCAGAGGATGGACAGTGAGTCGGCAGCCTCAAACATAAGGTCGCCCCCGGGAGAAACATAATCACGGTCTATAAGAACGATTACTTCGGAAACACGGTCGAGAACGACCACCGGATCAAGCTCGGCGCGCATCTGGATGCCTCTTTCCTCTTCGCGTTTGAGCTCGATCACTCTTCCCACCGGGATGCCTTTCGGGAATATACCGCCCATGCCTGAGCTTACGATGAGATCACCTTTTTCCAGGTTCGAACGGATAGGGACATTATACAGTGAGAGCTGCCCGCCCGGACCTGCCCCGGCAATCATCCGTTCCTCCTTGCCCGATGGTTTCACGCTGATCCTGAAATCCGGGTGAGTGTAAAGCTGAACCACCGAGGAGCGGGAATCCACCTCAATCGTTTTACCCACCAGACCTTCAGGCACAAGCACGGGCAGGTTTGCCGTCAAGCCATGGTTAGAACCTTTATCAATGACGAAGATGTTGGCCGATTCACCGAGTCCGCCGCTGATCACGCGGCAGGCCACGAATTCAACCGGGGCTCGCTGAACGAAACCGAGAAGGCTTTCCAGCCGTTCGTTCTGGCGTTTGACTTCCTCCAGCCGGTAAACTTCCAAAGCCAGCAGGAAACTGCTTTTGCGCAGTGATTCGTTTTCCTGTTTCAGGTGTACGTAATAATCCACCTGGGCCGAAACCATCTGTAATGGAGTAAGAATGGAACGGTTGATTCTTCTGGCCATCTGAAAGCGCTGACGGCCGGACATGGACAGGGCCGACAGTGAAAGCAGGACGAGCAGGAGGAAAAGAAGGTTCTGTCTGTGTTCCCAGAGGAATTGGAAGAACTTGAACATGCCGGCCGAATTTTATATCAAAAGGGTAAACAAGCCCGGCTCTGAAGCCGTAGCCTATGAATAACAGAATGTGAACGCTCCCTGCCGGCGCCTTGTCATTTTGCCGGATCAGGCAGGCAGGGCTGCGGACAGCCCTGCCGGAGGCCGGTGCTATTTGCTCTGTGTCAGTACGTTCCAGTATTTCTTGGGATCTTCGAGGATTCGTCCCGTTCCTCTGACCACGCAGGTCAAAGGCTCCTCATCCACGTTGATCGGCAGATTCGTCTCCTCGCGCAACAATTGATCCAGGCCCTTGAGGAGCGAGCCGCCACCGGTCATGACAATACCGCGGTCCACAATGTCGCTGGCTAATTCCGGAGGCGTGCGCTCCAGAGCCAGGCGCACCGCTTCCACTATCTGCATGATCGGTTCCTGCAAAGACTCGCGCACCTCGCTGGAGTGTATCTTTACGGTTTTGGGAATGCCGGAGACGATGTCCCGTCCCTTGACTTCCATTTCCTTTTCCTCACCCAGCGGGTAGGCGCTGCCGATTGTCATTTTGATTATCTCGGCAGTCTGGTCACCGATAAGGATGTTGTAGTTCTTTTTCAGGAACTGCACTATCGCCTCATCCAGCTCATCGCCTCCCACCCGGATAGAGGTGTTGCTGACAATGCCTGAAAGGGCGATCACCGCTATCTCGGTCGTGCCGCCTCCGATATCAATGATCATGTTGCCGGATGGAGTTTCCACCGGGAGCCCCACGCCGATTGCGGCAGCCATCGGCTCGGCCACCAGATAAACTTCCTTGGCTCCAGCGCTTTCGGCGCTGTCTCTAACTGCGCGCCTTTCCACCTCTGTTATCCCGGAGGGGACGCAGATGATAACACGCGGTTTAACCGGGAAAAAGCGGCTTTTAAGGACGGCTTTGATAAAATACCGCAACATCTCCTCGGTGACTTCGAAATCTGCAATTACTCCGTCTTTGAGAGGCCGGATAGCGGTAATACTGGCCGGTGTGCGACCCAGCATGGCTTTGGCTTCCATCCCGACAGCTTTGACCTTACCGCTGTTGCGATCAATCGCCACCACGGAGGGCTCATTGAGCACGATGCCCTTACCCCGGATGTAGACCAGCGTGTTGGCCGTGCCCAGGTCTATGGCGATCTCGTTGTTCCAGAAATTCCCCCGCGAAGTGATACTGCCTCCTTTTCGTAAGACTGCAGTGTCGTTTCCGTGCGTACAGCGAAAATTTTATATCCGGTCTATAACTGGCAATCAGACAGTATCTGCATGCTTCGAGCAGTTATGTCCGGAAAGCAGTTTTTATCCGGAACGATGTCATTAAAAGGCCGGCTCGTGTCTATCCGGTTTGCCGACTTGGGGTGGGCTGTTTGCCTCAGGATGGAATGCTTAATCACGATCTTCCTCAGTCGCCCGGATGCACCCTTAAATCACTGTGTTATATAGTCTTTGAAACTACTAACCTATACTTAGGAAAGCAAGATTTTTTTCTTGTCATAATCCTCTGGAGGTTTCTCTCCAGGAGATGCTGTTTTACTCCGGCAGCAGCGATTGCTGTTCTTTACTGCCATCCTGCATGGACGAAAGACGCCTGGTCCTGGATTGCTGTATGGTTTTCCGCAGAGGAGCATCCTGCGTCATGGCAGATGGAGTTTCTTCATCGCCTGCCTGGCCAGGTGATTTGTAGAAACGGCGGTCGAGCAGCCGGACCATTTCAGTCCAGTCTCCCGATTCTTCCGGCTCACGGCGATATACACGCAGCACTCCGCTCATTTTGGCGTCGAGGTCATCGGCGAAATGTACAAGCATGGCTTCCAGAGTCTGGGGGAGCACCGGGCTGCCATATTCGAGCTGGCCGTGATGGCTCAGAATGATATGCTTCAGGCGCCAGCCGGTTTCTTCCGGAAAATCGCCGATACGCTGAATCCATTCATCCAGAATTTCAACTCCAATCACCAGGTGACCGAGAAGACGGCCTCGGGTGGAGGTTTCGAAGAAATTCTCAACCTCGTACTCCACGATTTTCCCGATGTCGTGCAGCAGAACCCCCGCGCTTACTATATCCGTGTCGGCTTCCGGGTAAAGGCGGCTCGCGTTGACCGCATGCGCATGGACATTGAGCGTGTGTTCCAGCAGTCCGCCAAGCCAGGGCTGGTGCCAGCGTTTTGCCGCCGGCGCCGTGGAGTAGGCCCGGCGAAGATCAGGATCGCTGAACATGGCCTCGATAAGGTTTCTCAACCGTGTATTGCGTATGCTTCCGATTATCGAGTCAAGCTCCGCGAGCATTTCATCCACATCCCGCTCGGTTGAGGGAAGAAGCTGACGAAGGTCCCATGAGCCAGGAGCCGGACGGCTGATCATGCGCACCGCCACCTGCGGCCGTTCGTTATAAGAATCCATCCGTCCCTGGACACGCAGCACAGTGCCGGTCGGGATGCGGGTCATCTCCTCGTTGAAACCCTCCCACATCACGGCTGCCACCCGGCCGCTCGAATCGCCGAGTTCCAGTTGAAGGAAGGGTTTCTGCTGACGGGTTTCCTTAACCGAAAGACTGGTGAGAAGGCAGACGGAATCGACTGCTTCCCCGTTCTCATATTCTCGTAGAAGCCTTGACATCAGGAATAGCCTCCTGTGTGGCTGTTTCCACGCAGTAGCGCGAGTGTTTTTTGCACGTCCTCTGGCAACGGGCTTTCAAAAGACATCACCCGGCCATCCGCCGGATGGAAGAATTCAAGATGAAAGGCGTGCAGGGCCTGGCGATCTATTGTATCGAGCAGCGAACGCATGAGAGCGCGCCTCTCACCGGCGAAACCGGCCATAGCCGAGGTTCGCCCGCCGTACTCAGGGTCGCCCAGGACAGGATGGCCCCGGTGGGCGAAATGGACCCTTATCTGATGAGTGCGGCCGGTTTCGAGACGCACCCGGACCAGCTCGGCCAGGCCGCCGTAGCTTTCGAGCACGCAGTAATGCGTTATCGCCTCCCGGCCGCCCACCCGTTTGACCGTGATTTTTTTCCGGTCACCGCGGCTTCGTCCGAGCGCTCCCTCCAGGACGCCCTCACGCTCGGGCCAGCGTCCCCAACTCAGGCACATGTAGAGACGGGACATCTGGCGGGTGCGGATCTGCCCGGAAAGAGAATTGAGGGCTTCAAAGGTGCGCGCCACCACCAGCAGGCCGCTTGTGTTCTTGTCCAGACGGTGCACGATGCCGGGGCGTTGACAGTCCATGCGCGGATCGAGGCTGCGGTTGAAACGCCAGATGAGGGCATTGACCAGGGTGCCGCCACGGTGTCCGGGAGCAGGATGCACCACCATGCCGGCGGGTTTGTCGATAACCAGCAGGTGCGAGTCCTCGTAGACCACGGACAGGGGAATATCTTCGGGTGCGGCTGTCTGACCGGAAAGCACCGGCGCAAGCTGCGGCAGGCTGAATGTCTCACCAGCGCTTACACTCCAAGAAGCCTTGACAGTCCGCCCGCTCTCCAGGCTGACCTGGCCTGACTTGCACAGTTCGCTCACACGGCTGCGCGACAGGCCCAGCGCTCCGGCCAGGACTACATCCAGACGGCGGCCGGCATCGGACTGGAGCGCCTTGTATCTCTGAATCTCAGGCATCGAGTATCCGGAAGGTTCAGTCCGGCTGGCAGTCCCGGCCGGAGCAGCGTTCGCGGTCGCCCTCTTTCAGAAGCCGCAGGGCAAGCAGGACAGCACCGGCGGTCACGGCGATATCGGCAACGTTGAACACAGGCCAGGTCAGATCGCGCCAGCCAATCTCGATGAAATCCACCACGCGGCCTGACAGAAGGCGGTCATGCAGGTTTCCCACGGCGCCGCCGGCGATGAGACAGAGGCCAATCAGGCCGGGGCGGTCAGAGTAAGCCGAACAGAGGATGTACCAGAACAGGAACAGGGCCACGCAGGCCGTAATCGCAACAAGCAGCCAGCGCGACACCCCGAGGCTCAGTCCGAATGCGATGCCCTGATTGTAGATGAAGCGGAACCGGGCCACGTTTTCGATCAATGTCACTGTCGGCCCGTAAGGCTCCATCATGCTGCGTACGGCGAACTTGGTGGCCAGGTCCAGAGCATAGACCGCCGGGCAGATGGCGAGCAGAAAGCGCAGCCTCTGGCTGAACCCCATTCTTTCTATTGTGCAGGCCTCAGATGGCATTTTCTTCCTTTGATTTGCAGTCTATGCACAGACGGGCATGAGGAACGGCTTCAAGGCGTTTGCGCTCGATCGGTTCGCCACAGTTGTGGCAGAGACCGAAATTCTTGTCTCCGTAAAGACGGCGCAGGGCCTCATCGATATGGTAGAGCAGACGGCCGCCCTTGCTGGCGCGCTGGAATGCCTTCTCCTGCGCGTCGGCATCGGAGGCATGGTCAGCCATGTGAAAACTGTAGGCTGAAAGATCACCCGCAGAGTCCTTGATATTGGAGCGGTAGTTCGTATCGAAGTGCCCCATTTCATTGAGGATTTTCTGGCGCTCTTCGAGCAGCCTTTTCTCGAAGAATTTTCTGTCGTCTTCTTTCATGGCGACCTCTTGTGTTATTAAACCGATGGATCGGACTCCCCATTACACCTGCGGATGGTTATTTCCGCCTGTTCTCCGTTGATATCCCACTGCTGTCGGGCTTCCCAGGAATCGAGAAGACCCTTTTCGAGTCTGCGGCAGAGAGTTTCGCGCCGTATGTAGGACTCGAATGAATGCAAAGCCTGCGCCACCGGGGCCGAGGTCTCGATCCCGGCCTCTATACGGTCGATCACTTCGAACCCGCTGCTCTTGCGCATGTTCTGAATCTTGTTGACCAGTTCCCTGGCGTAGCCTTCCTCTATCAAATCCTTGTTCAGCCTGGTGTCCAGCACCACACCGTAACCATCGTAAAGCTCGACCACATATCCCTCGCGGTCCTCGCTGCGCAGCTCAACATCCTCCAGAGCCACACTCAGCGGGCCATCCTCCGAGGCAAGCTCGACAGTTCCCTGCTCGCGGAAAAGGCGGATTTCCTCCTGGCTCATCGCGGCCAGCGCGCGCCCCAGTTCCTTGACCCGTCCGCCGAATTTCGGCCCGGCCAGCTTGAAATTGGGCTTTACGTTCAGAGTTACATAGTCGTAAGCATCCGAGATCGGCTCGATACGCTTGACATTTATTTCCTCGCTTATCACCGGCGAGATGGAGGCAAGCTCCTCATCTTCCAGCGAATGAGGCAGCGAGACAAGCATGGCGCCGAGCGGCTGGCGCACCTTGATTTTGGTGCGGTTACGCGCGGCCCGGCCCAGAGTGACCAGGCTTATCGCATCCTCCATCTTGCGCTCCAGCGCACTGTCGATCAGGCTTTCATCAGCCGAGGGATAACTGGTCAGGTGCACGCTCTCCGGCATCGCGAATCCTTCTCCGGCGGTCAGGTTGCGGTACAGTTCCTCGGCCAGGAATGGAGTAAAGGGGGCGATCAGCCTGGAAACGGTTTCGAGCACGGTCCAGAGAGTGAGGAAAGCGTGCTGCTTGTCCGCGCTATCCCCGGACTGCCAGAAACGGCGGCGGTTGCGGCGCACATACCAGTTGCTCAGTTCCTCGATCACGAAATTCTGGATACGCCGTGTGGCGCGAGTCAGGTCGAAAGCCTCCAGGTCGGCGCGCACGTCCCGCACAGTGGAGTTAAGACGGCTCAGTATCCAGCGGTCCAGTTCATCGCGCGACCGGCCCTCAGGTCGCGCCAAGGCGGGTGACCACTTGTCTATGTTGGCGTAGAGGGCAAAGAATGAATAGACATTTTTCAGAGTGTCGAAGAATTTTCTCAACACTTCCTGAACGCCGGCCTCGTCGAAACGCTTGGGCAGCCAGGGCTGACTGACATTCAGCAGGTACCAGCGCAGGGAATCGGCCCCGGTGGAATCGAATACAGTCCAGGGATTGACCACGTTGCCCACGGACTTGCTCATTTTCTGCCCGTTCTTGTCCAGTATCAGGTCATTGACCAGCACCCGCCGGTAGGGGGCTTTGCCCTTGAGCAGAGTACCGATGGCCAGAAGGCTGTAGAACCAGCCGCGGGTCTGATCGATAGCCTCGCAGATGAAATGACAGGGGAAGCTTTTTTCGAACTCAGCCTCGTTCTCGAACGGGTAATGCAACTGGGCGTAGGGCATGCTGCCTGAATCGAACCAGCAGTCTATTACCTCCGGCACGCGATGCATCACACCGCCGCATTTTTCACAGGAAATCTCCACCCGGTCCACGTAAGGCTTGTGCAGGTCTATGTCCGCCGGGACATCCCGTCCCAGACGGCGCAACTCGTCGATACTGCCCACCGCATGCTTGTGTCCGCAGCCGTCGCAGACCCAGATCGGCAGGGGAGTGCCCCAGTAGCGGTCGCGGCTGAGCGCCCAGTCGACATTGTTGGCCAGCCACTCGGCGAACCGTCCGCGGCCCACCTCGGGCGGATACCAGTCCACCGAGGCGTTGTTGGACAGAAGCTCATCGCGGAAACGGCTGGTGTTGATATACCAGCTCTGGCGGGCGTAATAGAGCAGAGGCGTCTTGCAGCGCCAGCAGAACGGGTAGTTGTGCTTGTAGCCCTCGGCTTTGAAAAGACTGCCGCGGCGGTCGAGTTCCTTTATAATGTCCTTGTCGGCATCCTTCACGAACTGTCCGGCCCAGGGCGCAACCTCGGCCGTGAACTTTCCCTCTCCGTCCACCGGCTGAAAGAGCGGAAGGTTGTAGCGGCGGCTCATCTCGTAGTCATCTGCGCCGAAAGCCGGGGCCATGTGCACTATCCCGGTTCCATCCTCCAGGCTGACAAAATCGCCCAGGGTGACATAGAAAGCTTTTTTGTCCGCGGGAACGTCCACAAAATCGAACAGGCGCTCGTATTCGCGCCCCTCGAGAGTCGAGCCGCGGAAAGTCTCCAGCACTTGCGCCTCCGGCCCCAGCAGCTTGGAGACAAGGGCCTCGGCCATGATAAGCGTCTCTGAGCCGTTACGAACACGGCAATAGGTGTGGTCCGCGCCCACGGCCAGGGCCACGTTGGAGATCAGCGTCCAGGGAGTGGTGGTCCAGACCAGGAAAAAGGTGCCCGTTTCGCCCTTTACCTTCATCCGGACAAAAACGCTGGGGTCCTCCACCTCTTTATACCCGAGTGAAACCTCGTGGCTGGAAAGCCCCGTGCCGCAACGCGGACAGTAGGGGAGTATCTTGTGTCCCTGGAACAGCAGGTTCTTTTCCCAGAACTGCTTGAGTATCCACCAGACAGTTTCGACATAATTGTTGTCATAAGTGACATACGGGTTCTGGTAATCAAGCCAGTAACCCATGCGCTCGGTCAGGCGCTCCCAGTCCTTAACGTATTTGAAAACGCTTTCGCGGCAGAGGGTGTTGAATTTTTCCACCCCGTAGGTTTCGATCTGCTGCTTGCCGTTTATGCCCAGCATTTTTTCGACTTCAATTTCCACCGGCAGGCCGTGCGTGTCCCAGCCAGCCTTGCGCGGCACATGATATCCGAGCATGGTGTGATAGCGGCAGACCAGGTCCTTGATCGTGCGGCTGATCACGTGGTGTATGCCGGGCCGGCCATTGGCCGTGGGAGGTCCCTCGTAAAAGATAAAACGCTCGCCGTCGCGGTTCTGCTCTATGCTCTTGCGGAAAATGCCGTTCTTTTCCCAGAATTCGAGAATGCTCTGTTCCAGGCCGGGGAAACTGAATCCCTTGTCGTATTCTTTGAACATTTTACCGTGGCTGTTTAGGTAGGAAGTCGCTGATCTCCGGGACCGCCGGGCGCTTTTGAATCTCTTTCCCGGCTGTTTCCGTCGCCTCCGCGAACACCGGGCGGACGGCGCAATTAATTTAGAATAAATAATATATAAAAAAATCAACATCATATCAAGTAAAAACCGGGCTGGATCTGTCGCGGATGCCTGGCGCAACGAGGCTTAAAATAATCCACCGAACTCTCCACTATTTACGGGGTATTTATTCAGGAACGGGGCGAGCTTTCTGAGTCAGAATTCTGAAACATATCCGCGGTCCGGTTGTAAATAAATGTAACTGCCCGGAACGATCCGGCGAGACAGACTTAATTATTGACTTTTGATGAATCTCTGATAATTGTTTATCACCTGCCGGTCCGTGTCCGGTCCTCCCTCCGGCACGGTAGAAATGCCAAAGGTCCACTCATTTTTTGGCGACAAGGAGTTCCAGATGGTTCGACACCTTCGGTTGTTCCTGATTCTTCTCCTCGTTGGGCTTTCCGCTCCGCTGGCCGCACAGACAGCGGCGCCGGATGCGGAAGCGCAGGGTAAAATCGAGCAGGCAAGGCGGATGGTCCTGAGCGCCAATTTCTCAGGGGCCAAAGCTCTTGCCGAGGGAATTCTGGCAAAGGATTCCCGGAACGGGGAGGCTAATTTCCTGATAGGCCTGTCGATGTTAGGCGAGGATTCCAAGAGAGACAACCGCCCCAAGGCCGGGGAATATTTTGTTAAAGCCGCGCAGGCCGGCTACCATGTGCCTTTCGGATCATGGGAAAAATGCCCGGTGAACGAAAGCGCTTTCATCTCGGCCAACTGGGAACCAGTTGAGGATATCCTTAAGGAAAACGACCCGCAGAAACTGGAAACCGCCATCCATCTGCTGGAAAACATCGTCACGGTCAATCACAAGGAGCACGACGCCAGCGAGCACCTGGGCAAGCTTTTCATCCAGACCGGTCAGAGCCGCCGCGCCATGGAGCTTTTCCAGCGCCTGCTCGAGGCCAGTCCCGGCGAGAGCGAATCGATCTATAGTCTGGGTCTCGGATTCTTCGATATCTACAACCGCGAGATAGCCGAGTCGATCCTGGCCGACCTGTCCAGCGAAGGCCCCGAGAGCCTGACCTCGCTGATGAAGCTGCTTATGTCCAGGGCTTTCTTCGTCCTCGGTGACAACCGTATCGCCAGCGTCTATTACTTTCAGGCCATGGACGATCTGAACGAGATTTCGGCGCGCGAGTTCTACCGTGACAATATCGACATAATCCTGGACAAGGAAAAATCCGAGTACGAGCGTTGCCGCACGGTGGACCAGAAGAAGGCTTTCTTCCGCAAGTTCTGGAAGAGCCGCGACCCCTCGCCCACCACCGAGTATAACGAGCGTCTGGTGGAGCATTACCGCCGCCTGAATTATTCCAAGCAGCATTTCTACATCCGCCAGACCAAGGGTTACGATGACCGCGGCCGCATCTACATCAAGCACGGCGAGCCGGACCAGAAAGCGGTGCTGTACGGCAACTTCGGCCTGCGCGACAGCGAGACCTGGCTCTACCGCCGCAAGCCGGATGATTTCATCTTCCATTTCGTCAAGCGCACCGGCTCGTTCCTTATCACGCCGCGGCTGATGGATGCGGTTATCGGCAGCGGGTACGGCGAGGACTACACCACCGTCCCGAACCAGGAGAACCCGGACCAGTCCACGCTGGTGAGCGCGGCCGGCCTGCAGTCGAATTTCAAGGAACTGCTGCTCAACCGGGCCGAGATCGCACCGCTGTATTTCCAGATGGCCTCGGAACGGGCCGATTTCAACGACCCGGAATACGTGATGCGGGAGATGGAAACGAATTTCGCCATGGAAGAGAACAAGCTGATCATGCCGGGCATGACCGTGGGCGAGAACACCGAGACCTACAAGCCGGACATGGGCGCCCAGCCGCTGGACTATTACTATTACACGGCTGATTTCATGGCGATGAACGCCAACAGCAATGTCAACATCTTTTACGGCCTGCCCCTGTCCACGCTCGATTTCAAGCGCGATATCCTGGGCGTGCGGGTCAACTATGAGAGCACGTTCGCCGTGTTCGACCAGGAGTGGAACGAGGTCAAGCGGGTCTACAACCAGCGCAGCTACCAGCTCAAGCAGGAGCCGGACCGCAACAACAAGGGCCTTCTGCTGGTTGACAAGCAGACCCTGAACCTGCCTCCGGGCCAGTACCATTATTCGGTGAGCGTGCGCGACCTGGGCTCGAACCACCTGGGGATCTACAAGGGCGAGCTGGAAGTGACGCACTACAAACCGGATGATTTCAGCGTGAGCCAGATCGTGCTTGCCTCCAGCGTCAACCCGCACGAGGGGACCCGTCCGGGCAAGTTCACTCGCGGGCGGCTGGATGTGATGCCGCTGCCGTCGCGCACCTTCCTGGGCAACCAGCCGGCGTTCGTGTACTACGAGATATACAACCTGGCCAAGGGCGCGGACGGCAAGAAGCACTACAAGGTGGATTTCACTATCGAGGCGGACAAGCTGGACCGCAACATCGCCTCGAAGATAGTCGCCTCATTTGGCGGGCTGGTGGGCAAGAAAGAGGACAAGGGCAAGATCACCCTGACATTCGACAAGGAAGGCGACGCGGAGAGCATAGTCGAGGCCGAGTATGTCTCGATCGATATCAGCGATTCGCCTCCCGGGCGCTACACCTTGAACATTCTGGTTACGGATGCGGTTTCGGGCAAGGTAATCACCCGCACCAACGAGTTCTCGGTAGTCAAGGCGCCGAAACAGTAAACCCCGCCGGTTCAGCCGGTGGCATGCAGCAGAGGGCGGTCCGGATTCGTTCGGGCCGCCCTCTGTTTTTGTGCCACATGAATGCTTAAGGAGTTGAATGGGAAAAGTTTGCAGATGTTAAAATCAATTTGAAGAACTCTTTGCTTTCTCTCCCTTGAATGAAACGCTGAAAAAAGCTGCCTTTTTCTGTATGAACTCTGTAAAAGGATCCATGTTGAGGACTCGCCAGTTGTGATCTATTTTCAACAATTCCAGAGTGATGGGCTGGTACTTGAGAAGATGTTCCTTATCCTTTGCGCTTGTTTTCTCCCGCGTATTAAAGGGCAGGCTGAGATAATAAGTTGAATCTTCTCCGGCAAAAGCGAAGCCGGCTTCAAGTTCCACAAGCGCAGTGTTCTGATCAGGAGATATATCGATCTTTTTCAACCGGAGAGAAAAATCCCCCGTGTTTTTCAAAAGAGGGAATTCGGCTTTTAAACTACGGTTCTGAACACTTGTATTAAGGAGGTCGAAGTTCCTGTTAACATTACTCAACGACGCTTCCATATTCATGGAGCTTTTCGTTGAGTCATAACATATTGTCGAGGCTATCCAATCCGGACGTTGCTGCTGAACTCCTCGCTCTATTTTATCCAGAATCAGCGAAATCTGGCGGATATCCTCCTTTTCCGCATTCCTGGAAATTTGAGCATCAGTATTGCCGCAAATGCCGGAAGTCCAAAATAATAGTATGGGGACAATATACTTATACATTTTCGTTCTCTCCTGATATATGATAGAAGAAACTATCTATTTAAGAATGACCATTTTGCGAGTTGCAGTGAATTCACCGGCAGTCAGGCGATACAGGTACACTCCTGATGGCACGCGCTGCCCACTCTCATCATGCCCATCCCAGAAAACTGTATGCACACCGGCGCTACGGGATTCTCCGCTGACCAGGGATTTGACCAACTGCCCACGGATATTGAAAATCTTCAGTTCGACATCGACAGTTTTGCTTTCCGGTATGTCGTAACGGATAGTTGTGGAAGGATTGAAAGGGTTAGGATTGTTCTGAGCCAGAGAAAACACCTTTGGCAAAGAAACAGGTTGGTTGAGTATTGACTTGTCTTGCTGATTTTCTGCCGCTGCGGCTAAATAAGACCCGCTTCGTTCACTTATCGATACATAGTCAATATCATACGTTCCTGAGTGCAAACCATCCACGAAAGGGTCACCTAACTGCAACTTGGGTGGATAGTAAGAATAATAAGTCTTAGTTGTTTTAGGCGTTTCCATGTCGCCAATAAATATCTTCACTATTTCGCCTTCCCACTCGATCCTGTATGTGACCCAGTCCTGGGGATTGACGAAGTCAAAGAACCACTGGTTAGTTATGTCGTAAGTATACATCCGGCCGCCGCCGTCCGTGCTGATCTGCATCCCATGTGTATTGCCGGTGTAAGGAGTATTATTGGTCAAGTTGACAAGAAAATAGTATTGGCTTGGATTGGTATAACGCGCCCGCCATTCTATTCTCCAGGGATAACTACCAGAAATCAAACCCGAAAGACTATGCCAGGAAACTCCCCCATTATTTGTGGCTTTGGAAATACGCTGAGCATAACCGCCAGTGCCGTTACTGATAATCGAGCGAGAGGCTGAACCATAATACTGCCAGCCTTGATGGTCCAGCGTATCGAATTCTTCTCTGTGAACTTCCACCCAGCCGTCTGGTGGAGCGTAAGATACGTTTACCGTGCAAGCATTATGGTTTTCGTTGGCTATACCATCGCTGACGGCAACTGTTATTGGATATATCCCGGAAGTAAGATAGGTATGTTGTACAATACCCAATCCCTGATTACTCAAGGGTGTGTTATCTCCGAAATTCCAAAGGAATGAAAGTGAACCGCTGTCTGGATCGAACGTATTGTTCACCAGTTCTATGGGACAAGGGACTACACATACAGGAGGCGGTCCAGGATAGTTAATGTTATATGAGAATTGGGGGGAGACGTTTTTTGTAACACTTCTTTCGACAACGCTGCTCATACCGTTAACAACAGCGTGAATCCTGAAATAGTATTGTCCCTGGTGCTGTTGTTGTGTAAACGTATAAGGAACGGTAAGTGACTGACCCTCGGCAAGCCAGTTTATGGTGCTGTCCTTGCATACAACCGAGAAATTCGGGTTCATTGCTGTCTTAAGGCGCACATCGATTCGACAGCTTATGTTTGTCCGGAAAGTGACTGATGCATTCAGGCCGTTGATTGCTACATTTTCCACATACACGGCGAGTTGGGACGGCGGAGGGTATAAAGCAGTCACCGTGTCCACGTCCATCACACCGGTATCCGTATCCGATGCGGTTTCGGCCGTAACATGGGAGCTGTCAGCCAAGGCCTGGTTTTCTGTATGGATAAGCTGATTGTCATAATAGAATTTGGTCTGCCCTGATTCCCATTGAACCTTGTACAAGTGGTGGTTGTTATCCGGTGCGATTCCGTCATGCCGTGTTCCGTAGGCCTGTCCGTTTTTAATTACATATGTATGGAGGAGAGTCCGCTGCGTATAGAAGGCCACGTGATTATTGCTGCTCTTTTCACGTAAATACAATCCGTGCCACTGATACCCCGTTTCGTGGACATGCTTTTGACGTGCTTCGTAGACTACAGATGAAGTGCTGGAAGGTATAAAAGTAGTGTCGCTTTTTATCCCTGATCCCAGGTTGATGTGGGCTTCGCCGTTGCTTTCAGTAACATTCTGCGATCCGGTCAAATTCCACTTGTAGAGGTCCAACGATGCATCATCGAATGAATCAAAGAAAAAAACTGCTGGATATCTTTTTATAATTGTTTCTGCTAAATATGGTGCAGTAGGGTAATCATACATTATCACGCGGTCAGAGTTAAACACGTCCTGCTTTGTAAGTATAAATTGACTGGAAGCCGCATCGAAAGGTTGTGCACTGACGAATTCGTATTGATTGTAAAAAGTATCCGCAAATTGAGTTAATATTGGGAAAAGCTCACCCAAAGATAATCCTTCTTCGTCCCTGGACAATTTAAGACTGCTTTTTGAAAGAGACACTGGTTCATTAAAGTAGAGTTTCGCACTGTAAGGAGATGTGGATATTACGCTATCAAGAACAGGCATGGAAGGAGGATTAACAAGATTCCATAAATCAAAATTGCGCGTTATCGTCTGATATGGTTCTCCCGGTGAAGTATATATGTATCCCGTTACCAAATACTGTGTTTGTGAATTGGTCGGTGGGGGAGTATAATCCCACAATCTAAGCAAAGTTGTTCCTTTTTTTATACGGCCGTAAGTTATTTTTTGAACTATTTGGTTCGTTATTCCGTTCGATATTATTGCATAACAATAAGCATCTCTTTCGTTTATTGTGAGGTTGATTGTTTGAATTTTATTTGTTTCAACTGGATTCGGATATGGAATGGTAAAAGTTCCTGTGGTATGGTTGCCACTATCACCGTAATTTGCATCATTTTGATAAATTCCTTTAATATCGGCTATTACATTCATTGGATATCCATAGTAGTAAGAAAAGTCGAACCATAATCCGCTGGTGCTTGTAAACTTACCTTGGCTCATATACGATGAAGCACTTGGGAAATCTTTGCCATCCCAAATGTTTACGTATTTATTAATTGAATTGTCGTAAATATATTTATCAATGAAAGGACTTAAAGCAAAAGCGTAGCTTCCTATGTTTTGCAAATGGTCTTGGTAGTTATTTACGTCTACACTATAATTTTCTGAGCACTCTCCACAAACGCCAAAAAAAACTCCATCACAGTGATCATCAGTTAAATACAACCCATGTTTAGCATCCTGCACAAAAAACATTGGGATTGTATCTGGAAAACTCATCGCAGCACAATAATCGTATTCACATCCTGTTCCATAATGAGCAAGACTCCTTCTTCCAATAATCGCCCAAGCCGCAGTGTCAAAAAACGCATTGTCATCTGAGTAATTGGATTTTTTTCTAAGCATTATTTGACAAAACTCAGGATCTCCCATGTGATTTGTTATCCCACCTATTGTGCCTTTATCTTCAGTAAAGCAAATTCCATAAGAGATTACAAGTATTAGTCTCTCTTCAGTATCGACATACGAATCTACGCTAAAAGGTATATTATAACCAACTACCGGATAAAAGAACTGAGTATCACTAGTATGCATGCGCAAAACAGGTGAATATTTCTTGGCCAGCTTCAATTCCAGCATATCTGGAACATAATCATTATCGCCATCGAATGGATCGTTTATCACTTCAGCTATGCATACTACATGAAAAGCAAATAGAAATAACATGCATCCAATTATCTTGTTCATCATACTCTCCATGGTTAAATATTATCGTTATGATGAGTGCTTGGTGGATAATCAATATTAGCTGGTTGGTTGTGTCAACAGTACGACAACCAATAATATTCCCAATGATATTATAATATGCATAAAAGCTTTTGAATTCTTTGGCTTGTTTAATATTATGGCCTTTTTAATGTCTAAAATGCTTATGTGGGCTATTTTCCCATCATTGCATTCAACTACTATTGTATCGTTTTTAACAAAATTAAATTTACAACTTAGTGTATCTCCGTTCTGCATAGTAATTCGTAGTTTATTTCCTAATATATTTTCAAACATGTGGGAAGGGTATTTATTGATTTGATTTGTGGTGTTGGTGCTATCATTAATAGCAAAACAATTGAAAGGAATAAAAATAATACAAATCAATCCAAATAATTGTCGCACGTTCCCTCCAATGCATATTAAGTATTGAAAAAGTTGCTAAACTAATTTTCAATGGCGGAAATATATAAACAAACTGCAGCAATGGCACCTAAATATATTATGTATGCACGCTTTTTTGAATTATTCTCTTTTGCGATTTGTATGTCTTTTATATTTTCCCATTTTATTACCCTTTGTCGTTTTCCATGGCTTGTTAAATAATCTACCTCCTGTATGCTAACACCTTCGTTCCTAATAATTATTTTACCGATCAAAGTTTTATTGTCAACCGTTGTGATGATGTATCTTTCGCTATTAAATACAGTTAGCCACTTGTTGTGCTGAAAAGTGATGTGTTTGTTGATTGAGCTTGTATCGGTAATTGTAACAGTGCTGAGAGTATCGCAACACAATAAAACATCTAATGAAAAAAACATAAATAGCGATAATGGCAAGATAATAAAAAAATGACTTCGCATTATCTGTATCCCTCATGTTAGATTGTCATAATATTCTAATCCAGTGGTGTACAGTTAAAAAATGCGGGAAAACTTTTTTAATAGATTTGAATATCAAGACGCAGATCATTTAAAGAAAAAGTGGGTTAGCATGATTAAAAGGAATGCGGCATTCGTTCGAGTCATGAAATGGTATTCTCGATCTGTTTGCAAACGTTGAATAAATCAGTTGTTCACAAGTGTGCAAAAGCAAACCGAAAAAAGCAGTGATATGTTAGAGTCGCTTTTAATTGTACTCCAATGAGAAGACTGTTGTCAAGAGAAAAAATCCTGTTATTGCAAAATAAAAATGATAAAACCTTTGTATTGTTAAAAAAATAATCTACATAAACGTTTTAAATGTAAATATATGTAGACAAAAACGCGATAAAACAGTATTAAAAAACATAAAAAAGGACACGGCATGCCGTGCCCCTAAGCAAACGCTTACAGAGAAACAGGATACACGTAGGGGAGGGTTTAAAACCCTCCCCTACAAAAATAATAACTTGGTGGGATGAACCGAAAAATCAACTCAGCTTTTTCAGCCCTTCCTCGATACGGTCCAGGGCCTTCTTGATCGTCTCCATGGAGCAAGCGTAGCTGAACCGCAGGTGGGCATCCGCGCCAAAACCGCCGCCCGGAACCGCCGCCACTTTCATCTCCTCCAGCAGGAAATTGCACAGTTCCACGCTCCCGGTTATTGTCTTGCCCTGGAACTTCTTCCCGTAACAGGACGAGAAATCCGGGAACACGTAGAACGCGCCCTTCGGTGTGGAGCACTTGACTCCCGGAATGGCGTTCAGGCGGCCCACCATATACTTGCGGCGCTCATCGAACGACTTGACCATCTGCGCCACGCTGTCCTGCGGGCCGGTCAGGGCCTCGACCGTGGCGGCCTGGGAGATAGAGGTGGGGTTAGAGGTCTCCTGGCTCTGAAGGTTGCCCATTCCCTTCACTATCTCCAGCGGCCCGGCGGCGTAGCCGATACGCCAGCCGGTCATGCTGTAGCTCTTGGACACGCCGTTGATCGTGATCGTGCGCTTGAATATCTCGCTGTCCATGGCGGCGATTGACACGTGCTCGGCCCCATCGTACAGGAGTTTCTCGTAGATTTCGTCGCTGATCACCCAGACATGCGGGTTGGCCTTGAGCACCGGGACCAGGGCCTCCAGCTCGGCGCGGGTGTAGACCATGCCGCTGGGGTTGGACGGGCTGTTCAGGATCAGGGCCTTGGTCCGCGGGGTGATCGCCTTGGCGAGCTTGGCCGGGGTGAGTTTCAGCTCCTCGGCGGCCGAGGTTTCGACTATCACAGGCGTTCCGCCCGCGCACTTGACCATCTCAGGGTAGCTCACCCAGTAAGGAGTGGGGATCAGCACCTCATCGCCCGGATCGACCAGGGCCATCACGGTCAGGAACACGGAGTGCTTGGCCCCGCAGTTGACGATGACCTCGGCGGGCTTGTATTCGAGTCCATTGTCCTTCTTGAACTTATCGGCGATGGCCTTGCGCAGGGCCGGGGTGCCGGAACTGGGGGTGTACTTGGTCATCCCGTCGTTGATCGCCTTGATCGCGGCCTGCTTGATGTTTTCCGGGGTGTCGAAATCCGGCTCTCCGGCGGACAGCCCGACCACATCGTGCCCCTCGGCTTTCATGGCCGAGGCCTTGGCCGTGATCGCCAGGGTGATGGATTCCTCGATGCGCTGCACACATTTGGAAAGGGACATATCGCCTCCTGTATGGGAAACCGTCCGGTAAGGTTTATTTCAGTGTCGCCAGGCTTAAATCCTGTTTATTCATAAATCTTGTGTTCGAATACACTGTGAATGATGTGTCCAATGCAGGGCGGGTTTGCCGTAGGGGCGAGGCCTGCCTCGCCCGAAGACTTTCCACGGGCGACTCATGAGTCGCCCCTACGAAAGGAAACAGGCAAACATCGAAACGAACAGGTGTTCTTTCCATTCCGAACCACGTTTATGGTTAGAATGGTTTGCGAACTGCTTTCTGCCATCGTCATTCGGGCGGACATAAGGAGCCACCCCTGCAATATCTTTACGGTGTCAATCTTTCAGCCCGAGGACGTCCTGCATGTCGTAGAGGCCCGGTTTCGCCGCGGCCACGAAACGCGCGGCCACCACTGCGCCGCGGGCGAACGTGTCGCGGCTGTGCGCCCGGTGCGTTATCTCGAACCTCTCGCCCAGAGCGCCGAACACCACCGTGTGCTCGCCGACCACATCCCCGGAGCGCACCGCGTGAATGGCAATCTGGTCGCGGGGACGCTCGCCGCTGATACCCTCGCGCCCGTAGCAGGCAACTTTATTCAGGTCGCGTCCCAGTGATTCGGCGATAATCTCGGCCAGACGTCTGGCCGTGCCGCTCGGGGCGTCGCGCTTGAAACGGTGATGGGTCTCCACTATTTCAACGTCAAAACTGTCGCCTAACACTTTGGCCACCTGGCCCGCCACCTTGAACATCAGGTTCACGCCCACGCTCATGTTGGGCGCGAAGACCACGGGGATATCGGCGGCGGCCTGCCTGAGCATTCCAATCTGCGCCTGGCTCAGGCCGGTGATGCCGGTCACAAGCGGCTTGCGGGCCTCGCGGCAGACAACGACGGTCTTTTCGAGCGAGGCGGGCAGGGAGAAATCGATCACTGCATCCGCGGCGCGCACTCCCGCGGCCAGGTCGCTCGTAACCGCAACTCCGGCCGGAGCGCCCTCGGCCAGAACTCCGATATCCTGGCCCAGGAGCGGGTTCCCGGCGGCATCGACAGCGGCGCACAGGCGCATGTCCACGCTTTCGGCCACGGCAGCGGTGATCCGGCGGCCCATCCTGCCGGTGGCGCCCACCAGACATATATTTATCATTTTTGCACCTTCCGGGCAAATCGATTGCAGGTAAAACCGGCAGGGGCCGGTTCAGATCAGCTTGTATTCGCGCACGGTCTTGAGGAGCTTCTGACGGGCCCCGTCGGAGATACGGCAGAGCGGCAGACGGAACTCCTCGGCGATCATGCCCATCTCGGCCAGCACTGTCTTGACCGGTATCGGGTTGGTTTCGACAAACAGGGCCTTGAACATGGGCATCAGCTCGTAATGGATCTTTTTCGCCTCATCCGGCCTGCCTGTCAGCCAGGCCTTGCAGAGCGCGGCCACCCGGTCGGGCAGGACATTGGCCGCCACCGAAACCACACCTTTGGCCCCGATTGCCATCAGGGGCAGGGTCAGAGAGTCATCCCCGGACAGGATCATGATATCGCAGAGCATGGCGATCTGGCTCGACTGGTCCACGCTGCCGGAGGCCTCCTTGATCGCCACGATGTTTTTTATCTCGCTCAGGCGCGCCACTGTATCCGGCTCGATGTTCTTGCCGGTGCGCGAGGGCACGTTGTACAGGATGATGGGGATGTCCACCTGCTCGGCCACGGTCTTGTAGTGCTGGTAGAAGCCCTCCTGGGTGGGCTTGTTGTAATACGGGCCGATCAGAAGGGCGGCATCCGCCCCGGCCTTTTTTGCCTCGCGGGTCAGTTCCACGGCCTCGGCGGTCGAGTTGCTGCCCGATCCTGCCATTATGGGAACACGGCCGCGGGCGGCCTCCACCACGACACGGATCGCGCGAATCTGCTCAGGATGGGTCAGAGTGGCGGCCTCGCCAGTGCAGCCGCAGGGAAGGAGCACATCCGTGCCCTTGCTGATATGGAACTCCACCAGTTCGCCCAGGGCCTTCTCATCCACCTTGCCGTTGCGGTAGGGGGTCACCAGGGCTACTGTCGATCCCTCGAACATGGGGTCCTCCTGAATGGAATATTTTCAACGCGGCAATGCGCCGCAAGCGTGTTGTCTTCTCAGAACTCGAATTTCAGTCCGCCCAGGCGTTTCCTGATCTCGCCCGCTATCCTCTTTTCCTGGTCCTCGCCGGGGGCCACGAACGTGGCGCTCAGCCGCAGGTACGGTCCGACCGAATCTTCCGGCACGGTGGAGATCAGGTGATTGCGGATCAGGTATTGCGAGCAGGCCTCGGCGTTCTCGAAAGACGGACCGCCCTGGATGCCGCGCGGGCTTTTCATGTAGAGGTAGAACGTCCCCTCGGGCAGGCGCGGGCTGAACCCGAACGAACCGAAAACCTCGCACAGAAGGCGCAGCTTGCGCTCGTACTTGGCGCAAATCCGCTCTGTCAGTTCCGGATGGTCAAGCCCCACGGCGGCGGCTTTCTGGATCGCGGCGTACTGGCCGCTGTCGCTGTGGTCCTTGACCTCGGCGAATGCCTTGACCAGCGAGGCGTTGCCGCAGACAAAGCCGATACGCCAGCCGGTCATGTTGTAGCTCTTGGACAGTGAGTGCAGTTCTATTCCCACCTCCATCGCTCCGCGCGTGGAGAGGAACGAGAGCGGCTTGCGCCCGTAGACCAGCGCGGCATAGGCCGCATCCTGCACCACGGCGATCCGGTTTTTCAGGGCGAAATCCACCACTCTGCGGTAGAATGCCTCATTCGCGTTCTTTCCGGTGGGGTTGTTCGGATAGTTTATCACCAGCACTTTCGCGCCTTTTAACACCTCCGGCCCGATACCGTCCAGGTCGGGCAGGAAGCCGTTCTCCTCCTTGAGTGGCAGGTTGACCACTTTAGCGCCGTACCAGGCGCTGTGCGTGCCGAACACCGGGTAGCCGGGGACAGTCATCAGGACCGTGTCGCCGGGATTTACCAGCGCGCTCGGGAGCAGCGCCAGGGCGCTCTTGCTGCCGATCGAGTGATTGACCTGTGTCTGCGGGTCCAGCCCCGGAACGCTGAAAACGCGTTCCATATAGCGGGCAGCCGCCTCGCGGAATTCGGCGATTCCGTTATCGGTGTAGCCGCGGTTCTCCGGCTTGCGGGCCTCCTCGATCAGGGTATTGACAATGATCTCCGGGGCCATGCCGTCCGGCTCGCCGACCCCCAGGTCGATCAGCTCGACATCCGGGTGGTCTTTCATCGCGGCGCGCTTGGCGCGCTTGATCTTCTCGAACTTGTAAATCTGATCGGTCCGGCCGAAATTCACCCCGCCGATACGCTCGGCGAACAGCTCCTGCATGAAATTGTCAGACATCCAGCGCTCCTGTTTACAATCTGCATCCAATACAAAGGATTTTATTCCGGCCAGATTCCGGTATAGACTGTCACCGCCGGGCCGGTCATGAATACGTTTTCACCCTCGCGCCACTCGATCACGAGCCGTCCGCCGTTGAGGTCCACGGTCACCTCGCCCGGAGAGCAGCGCCCGGTGAGGATCGAGGCTACGCTCACCGCCGAGGCCCCGGTGCCGCAGGCCAGGGTTTCGCCGGAGCCGCGCTCCCAGGTGCGCTGACGGAGCAGGTTGCCGCCGCGGACATTCACGAACTCGACATTCGTGCGGCGCGGGAACAGCGGATGGTTCTCGATTGCCCGTCCGTAGCGCTCCACCGGGAAATCCTCCACCGGCTCGTCCAGGAAGATCACAGCGTGGGGGTTGCCCATCGAGACGCAGTTTATCCGGAACTCGCGGTCATCTATTGTCAAAGCATGTTCCAGTACACGCTGTCCTGGGAGATTCACTCCCGCCTCGGCGGGCAGCAGCCTGGGGTGGCCCATGTCGACCCGCGCGCTTTCCACCTTGCCGTCCGCGGCCAGGTTGAGCTTCACGGTCAGCACTCCGGCCCCGGTCTCGATTTTCAACGGGTCGGCTGCAATCCGCTCACGGTCGTGGACCAGCCTGGCCACGCAGCGGATCGCGTTGCCGCACATCTCGGCCTCGCTCCCATCGGCGTTGAAAATGCGCATCCGGCAGTGGTTGTCCGCGCCGGAGGGAGGGAGAATCAGCACGATCCCGTCCGCGCCAGCCCCGAAATGGCGCTCGCTCATGCGGACCGACAATCCTGCCGGATCAGGCGGGGGCGGGTTGTCTAGGCAGTCGATGAAAAGGTAGTCGTTGCCTGCTCCATGGCATTTCGTAAACTCGATCATCCGCTTACATCTCCTCGCCGCGCACCAGGTCCTCGAAAGTCTCCACCCGCCTCACGACACGGTGCGAGCTACCGCTTACCAGCACCTCAGCCACGCGCGGGCGGCTGTTGTAGTTGCTGCTCATCACGAAACCGTAAGCTCCGGCGGACATGACAGCCAGAAGGTCTCCGCGTTCCACCGGAGCGAGCTCCCGGTCGCGGGCCAGGAAATCGCCGCTCTCGCAGATCGGGCCGACCACGTCCATTTTCACCCTGGATGGAGCGCCGCTGGCTGCAACCGGGAGTATCTCGTGATAAGAGCCGTAGAGGCTCGGCCGGATCAGGTCGTTCATCCCGGCGTCCACGATGGCGAAATTCTTGACCGCGGTCTGCTTGTAATAGACCACGCGGGTGACCAGCGCTCCGGCGTTGCCGCTGATATACCGTCCAGGCTCCAGGATCAGACGACAGCC
>CAYYNT010000044.1:0-38022 GCA_964473155.1 uncultured Gemmatimonadales bacterium
ATAAGAGGGATTGACAATCGAAACAGCAAGGAGGGCAACAAACGAAACGTTTTTCATTCCAAAGCCTGCAACAGCCCGAGGCATGTTATCTCCCGGCCGGTCAGTCAGGAAACTGGGGGGTTGTTTTTCGCTGATTCATAATACACGCCTCAGAGGAAAAGGTACCGTAAAATGAAAATCGTTCCCAGAACATAAACCAGCCAGCTCACTTTCCGTCCCTGTCCGCTGCAAAGGTGCAGCAGCGGATAGGCGATGAACCCCAGCGCCAGCCCGTCCGCAATGCTGTAAGTAATCGGTATGCCTAACACCACCATCGCCCCGGGAATCCAATCCTGCCAAGGCTTGGACTTCAAATGCCGCAATGAACGCAGCATGATAGATCCCACGATTATGAGCGCCGAGGCGGTCACAGGATAAAGCCTGATTCCGGTCTCAGTGAGAATACCGCTTCCAACGCTGGCAGCCAGCGGTGAAAACAGTGTCGCCAGAAGGAAAAACAGGGCGCAGACCACGGCCGTCAATCCAGTCCGTCCTCCGGCCTGCACTCCGGCGGCGCTCTCGATATAGCTGGTCACCGTGCTGGTCCCGAGCAGCGCCCCGGCTGTCGTGCCGATAGCATCCGACATCAGCGCCTGCTTGGCCCGCGGCAGACGGCCATCCGGGCCGGTCAGACCCGCCTGCTCGCTCACCCCGACCAATGTGCCGATTGTATCGAACAGGACCATGAACAGGAACACCAGCACCAGCGGGAACAGCTTCCAGGTGAAAAGGCCGCCCAAATCCAGCTTGAACAGGGTGGGACTGATATCCGGCGGGGCCGCCAACAGGCCGTTCCATTGCAGGAGGTCCAGGGCATAGGCCAGTATTCCGGCGGCTAACATGCCCAGGAGCAACGCTCCACGGACATTTCGCCAGATCAGAACAAGGCTGGCCGTCAGCCCGGCCAGAGCCACCCAGTGCACCCTGTCCCAGCCCGGAAATGGCCCGTAGATTCGGAACAGGTCGAGCAGCGCGGCGAAATTCGCCCGGCTGAACAGGCTGGGCAGACCCTCGGGCGCGAGAAGGCGGCTCCAGAGGGCCTGGTCCCGCACCAGAACACCGGCGTGTCCCAGGCCTATCACCAGGATAAACGACCCTATGCCCGCGGTTATCGCATGACGGAGAGCGTTCGGAATGGCATCCAGCACTATCTGGCGGACATTGAAGAATGAAAGCAGAATGAAAATCACGCCACTCAGGAAAACCATCCCCAGCGCCTGCTGCCAGGACACTCCCAGGCCCAGGACAACCGTGTAGATAAAGAAAAAATTCTCTCCCATCCCCGGAGCCAGGGCCACCGGGTAGTTGGCCCACAATCCCATGACCAGGCTGGCCAGCGCGGCGGACAGACAGGTTGCCATGAGCACCGCGCCGAAATCGATCCCAGCCTGAGAGAAAAGAGACGGCTGCACGACCACGATATACGACATGGTCATGAAAGTCGTCGCGCCGGCCAGCATCTCGGTGGAAACGCGGGTCCCATTCTGTTTGAGATGGAAGAGCTTTTCGAGCATACCGGTGTTCTCTCCCCGACGAATTGTTTTCAGGCCCGGCCCGCCAGGTTGTCCCGTCCGAGAAGACGGTCGAGACGGGTCTTGTCCTGCCGCAGCCGGATAGTCCGGCGCTCGCTGACAGTCACTTTTCCCGGAGGAAGGCCTTTAGGCTTTGAAACGTGCTTGCACAGAGTATAATCCACCTCCGCGGAGGCCTCGTTCTTCAGGTCGCTGTAAAAAACCGCCAGTTGGGCGGCATCCAGGAGCGACTGTTCGGAAAAAGCGCCCTCCCTGTCGCAGCGCAGCACCACATGCGCTCCGGCCGCGCCGTTGATGTGCAGCCAAAGGTCGCGCCCCCGGGCGATACGGAAAGTAAGCTGGTCATTGTCGCGGCCGCCGCGCCCCACCAGTATCACCGCCCCGTCCACTGAAACGAATTCGCGATACGGGAGCCGGGGCGCATCCTGAGCCGCCTTCTTCGAGGTCCTTTCCCTGGACGGACGCTTAAGGGAAAGCGAGTTGATTGCTTCTTCGAGCGCCTCCGTCGATGCGGCAACCGTGACCGCTTCCAGAGCCGCATTCAGCGGGCCGCGACGGCGGTTGATCTCATCGAGCTGCCTGGCGGCGAACTCGGCCCCGCTCAGCAGCTTGCGCGCTTTCTTGAAATAACGCTCCAGGTTGTCTTTAGGTGACAGGGACGGATCGAGCGCGATCTCACGCAGGTTCATTCTGTCGCCGCTGTAATAATCAGGCAGGCGCGCCTTGTCCTGCCCGCGGCGCAGACTGTTGAAATTGGCGGCTAATATCTCGCCGCACTCCCTGTATTGATCCGCCAGGGCGGATTCTTCTATCTTGTGACGGAAATCCCTCTCCAGTGAATCGAGCCGCCCGAGTTCCCGTTCCACTGTCCGGCGCGCCTCCTGCCGGGCGTGTTCGAGCGTTGCGGCTGCGGCCGATTCCTCCAGCCAGAGACGGACCGCGCTGTTGTAATCCGGCAAGGCTCGGGCAGCCCGAATCTCCTCCAGCGGATCGGACTGATCGAGCGCTTTCGATGGCCGCGCCGGCGGGGCAGGAACAAATTCATGGCCTGGAAAATTTCGGCGTTTACGGGCCGGGCCGGGATGCATCAGAGTAAGGACAATGCCTTGCGGGTCGAGAAGGTAACAGTCCGCGGCGGCTGAAAAAAGCTCCAGCACCAGACGACGCTCGAACGGGGCCTGCGGGTGAGCGGAAAAATCCAGTTGCAGGATGCGTTCGCTGTTCAACTGCTCCAGCCGGACCAGACTTTTCCCGGTGAGATCGCTGCGCAGCTTGTTGCAGAACTCGGTCTGCTCCTGGCGTCCCGGTCCGCTCCGGCTATCTGAAAGATAAAGGCCGGTGGCGGCGGGAGATGTGGACACGGTCAGGAAACGCGTCTCCCCGGCCGAGTAAATTTCAAGCTGAAAGCAATAATCATCCGGCTGCCAGACCTTGCGCACCCATCCTCCGGTAATGCGCGGACCGATCCCGGCGGTAAGACGTGCAATCTGTAAATGGTTCATCGGCATAGCCTGTCCATCATTTCTCCCCGGTTCTCATCAGATCACGCCAGATGCGCTCGAAATCCTCGGCCTGAAGAAGTATCATCTGCGCCCTGTTGATATCCATAACATCGTACACGATCGCCTTGCCCTGGCTCAGCTCGCTGAACTTTATCAGCCGGACAGCCTGCGAAGCGGCCAGTTCCTGCAGTTTGAGAATTGCATCCTTCACTCCCCAGCCAAGACCGCCGACAATCTCCTTCACATAGCGGTCGAAATCATAGTGGCATCGGCCGCTCTCATCGCGAGGAAGACGGCCGCATTGGTTCTTGAGAAAATACAGCACTTCCCTTGCCCGCTCTGAAAGGACCGAAAACTTCCGCGCCGGCGGCGGAAAACCAGGAATGTGCGCCAGCCGCTCGGACAGGAACTCGACAAAAGCCGCAAGTTGCTCCGGGTCTTCCAGAACAATATTGCTGTCCTCAATTTTCTCGGCATTCTCCAGCCGGATCAGACCAGTCCCCGCCAGATCGCGCACCGCCTGCTCGATCCTGTCCTCGGCGAACGCCAGTACGCGGCATACTTCCAGCAGGGCGTCCCGGTAACCCAGAACGAGACCCTTGCCGCCGGTTGCGCCGCGCGATGCGGCAAGAAGAGTCAGCAGACGGCAGACACTGTAGACCAGGCGCTCGCGAAGCGAAAGCGCGCTGACCTGACGGCTGGTGTTGCGCAGGCGCTCGCTCAGCGAGGTGAACAACGGGCGCACCTCGCGCGGGATAGCCTGCATGATCGCCTGAAACCGGCGCGCATCGATCACCGATACGCGGGTCGTTTCCATGGCGGTGGCGGTGGCCGAACGAGGGCTGCCGTCCAGCAGGGACATTTCTCCAAAAATGCTGCCCGGACCCAGGCGCACGAGCACCACCGGCTGCCCCTCGATGCGCTTGGTCACTTCAACCTGACCGGAGAGGACAATATATGCCGAATCGCCAGGCGTGTTCTCGCGGATAATCACCTGCCCCGGCTCGAACTGCTGAATGCTGGATGCTTCAGCCATGTTCGCATTCCCATCGCTTCAACGATCCATTTATACCGTGAAACGGAGAAAACGCAGGATTCACTCGCCCTGTTCCGCCAGCGGCGCGGCAAGCAGCGGCTTAAGCACCGCAGTCCATTTACCGTAGCCCGCTGCGTTCAGGTGAAGGCCGTCCTCCTGGAACAGCGCCGCATCCGGCCTTCCATCCGCCCCAAGAAGGACAGAGGCGGCATCGACATAGAACAGAAGGCTGTCCTTGGCGCAGAAATCCCGTATCAGGTCGTTGGTTTTCCGCATGTTCTCCCAGTGTTTCCAGCGGGCGATGCTCGGCTTGACCGACAGGAAATAAACCGGAATACCGGGGATGGAGCCGCGCAGGCGTTCCACAAAAGCCCGGAAATCAGCGGCCACTGTCTCGGGGCTTTTGCCGTTGGCTATATCGTTATCGCCGGAGTAAAGCACCACGCGTGACGGCAGATATGGGATAACGATCCGGTTGGCGAAATACACGGCGTCATCGAGCTGAGAGCCGCCGAATCCCCGGTTGATCACAGGTAGAGGGGACATGTCGTCTTTAAGACTTTCCCAGCCTCTGACACTCGAGCTGCCCGTGAAAACGATCACGCCCGGCCTGGGGAAGCCCTGTTCGCGGTCCTGGCGCTCGAAAGCCCGGATCGATTCCTCCCAGCGAGCATGGCGCTCCTCCTGAGCCCGGAGCGCTGAAAACGGCGCCATGGAAGCAAGGACACCGCTCAAAAGCAGCAGTATGAAACGTTTCCTAAGCATCAATTTTCCTCCCCACAGATACGGCTTTATCAATCAATCAGTTCGATCAATTCAGGCTCTCACTGCTTCCGCCGGTCATAGAGGCCCACCCGGCTGAACCTGCACCATCCATCCTCCGAGCGTCCCCTGACCGCGAACTTTATCTTCGGCTCATTTGTCCAGGGATCCAGCATGGCCACTCCGAGATCGTATTCTCCGGGCGGCAGGTCCTCTGGAACTGCCAGGGCCAAGTCCAGCTTCACCACGCCGGGGAGCCAGCCGGTTATATCGGTCCCGCAGTCCAGCACCCGTGCGGCCGAGGAGTCAGCGGAACGGAGCTGAATCGCCAGGGGAAAATTCAGATAACACGGAGCGACTCCCGTATTCTCCCACTCCATCCGGATACGAAGGCTGTCTCCCAGTGCGGCGCTCATCGAATGCTCCATGCTCCTAAGCACGAAACGGTAGCCCATTTTTTTCTCGAACTCCCGGACTTTCTGCTCCCAGTCCGCCGGGATAGAATCGGAGCCGTTGTTCGTGATCGTGGCGTGCTGGCCGAGCGCCCAGCCAAGAATATAATCTATGTCCCATTTCATCTGGCGCCAGTAATTCATGGTCCAGCAGGTTTCGAACACCACCGGCGCCTTTTTCCAGGCATCTTTCGCACCGGCGGCCTCCAGGGCCGGAGGATAGGAATCCCGCATGTGATTCCAGGTGGCGCTGAATCCGCCCATGTCACCCAGACAGTCAGCGCGCCAGCCCGCTCCACGCTCAAGTGCGTATTTCAGTCCGTATTCCCCGCCGATCAGCATCACCAGTGGAGTATTAGGAAAATACCGGAAATACATGTCGATGATCTTCGCCCGCACGGAATCCGCAGGCATGGGCCAGCCGGTCTCGCTTGTGTGCCACTCGCCCCAGCGGCCGACAGTTCCTATATCTACGAAATCCAGGTCCGGATGTCCGTCATACCTCTGACCCAGGGCCTTGAGCAGATTGGCGTGCTTTTCCAGGAAGACCGGGTCGTTGTATTCAGGTTGCCAGCCGCTGCCATCGGTGTAAACGTAACCTTTGGCTCCCGCGGCCCTGACCCAGGCCGGTACGTGCGCCACCCCATCCTGGCACATCACTCTGAAATTCAGCCTCTGCCCGTTGGCCCGAGCCTTGGCCAGGGTCTGGTCGATAATATCGAAACGGACATCACCTTCCCTTGGCTCCAGTTCATCCCAGTACCAGCGGTACTGCACCGCCCCGCACAGCGGGTGACGCGGCACGCCGCGGGCGATCCAGTCATTGAAGCAATGGGTCGAGGCAAAACCGCGGAAAGGGTTAAGAAGGAACTCATCCGATTCCTCGGGTTCAACTTTCCGCATTCCGGAATTCCGGACCAGATCGTCAAGCAGCGTCAACGCGTCGGCAAGCGTGACTTTGCCGTCGCCGTTCAGGTCATGCTCCGGATCATCCGGGGTTCGATGCGCGGCGATCAGATAAGCGAGCACATCCAGCAGGCCGACCTTGCCGTCGCCGTTGTAATCTCCTCGCAGGCCGGTCCCGGTGTTGGCCGCGGAAATCCTCGCGAATGCAAACATCAGTGCAAACGCACAGACCAGGCCGGTTATGAAAAACCATCTTGACGAGCGCCGTTTCCTGTCAACCATTCATCACTCCGGCTTTCAGACTATCTGACCTTTATATTACTCAATCCATACCAGCCGTCTTCCCCAAGCCCCTCGTTGGCCAGCCGGATTGCCGGCTTGCCGGAAACTGGGTCGAGAAGAGCCGCATCGATCTTATACTCGCCGGAGGGCATGTCGCCGGGAAGGATCACGCTGGCCTGCAGCGGGACCGCCCCGGGCAGCCAGGCCGTGACATCCGCATCCACCGGGATTTCCCAGCTTCCGCCAGTCGATATATTCCTGAAACGCAGAGCCAGCTTGTAGTTCAGATAACAGGGGGCCACTCCCCCGTTTTCCCAGTCCATATCGAACATCAGAGTCCCGCCGGAGTTCAGGCGGTCGGGGTGGCTGAACCGGACAAGGCGGAACCGGTAGCCCATTTTCTTCTCGAATTCCTGCACCTTCGGCCACCACGCCTCCGGCACTGACTCGGAGCCGTTATTCAGGATCGATACATGCCAGTTCAGCGCTGCGGTCAGGATTTGATCTATATCCCAGCCCTTATCGTACCAGTACTGCATGGTCCAGCAGGTCTCGAACACCACCGGGGCGTTTTTCCATGCATCGTTCGCTCCCGCCGCGGCAATGGCCTGGGGATAAAAGTCGCGCATGTGGTTCCAGTTATCGTTGAATCCGCCCATGTCGCCCAGACAGTCGGCGCGCCAGCCCGCACCGTGCTCGATTGCATAACGAAGGCCATACTCACCGCCGATAAGCATTATCAGAGGCGTTTTCCTGAAACTGTTCAGATACATGTCAATAATACGGGCGCGAGTCGAATCATCCGGCATCTCCATCCCCGTGCCGCTGGTGTGCCATTCACCCCAGCGCCCGACTGTGCCTATATCCACGCAGTCTACATCCGGGTGTCCGTCATACCTTTCACCCAGCGCTTTTAAAAAACGAGCGTGTTTTTCCATGAACACCGGATCATTGTAGTACGGCTGCCAGTTTTTCGGATTGTCGTCATACGGCTCCCCTTTGGCCCCTGCCTCGCGGACCCAGGCAGGCACTCCGGGACGGCCGTTCTGGCACATGACCCTGAAATTGATTTTCTGGCCGTTTTCCCGCGCCCTGGCCAGCAGACTGTCGATCATGCGGAAATTGATCTCTCCCTCACGCGGCTCAAGTTCATCCCAGTACCAGCGGAACTGAGCCACGGTGCACAGGGGGTGCCGCCGGCCGACGATCCCATCGTTGAAAAGATGTGTCGTGGCGAAACCGCGGCCGGGGTTGAGAAGGCTTTCATTTATTGGCTTCGGTTCAACTACTACGCTTTGCACCCCGGCGCAGGACACGAAGATCAGGGACAGAGCAATAAAGAGCTTGAAGGCGGTGTGTTGCGAGTCATTTCCTGATACCTTCATTTCTGAACCTCCTTGCTGTGGAGTGCGAACAGGCTTTTATTACGTTTCAGCCTGCCGTTGCGCTAAGAAAATATCGCTGAATATTGCATAAATTTTCTTCTCAAACAAGTCTGAAAAATTATTTTCTGCTCTTCTTTGCCAACAGGCATCTGCTTGAATGCAAAATTCTCACCTGTTGACGTGGTTCAATGCCAATTTTATGCTGTTTTAAACAGATTCAGCTTCAATGACTTGACAAAAAGAGGCGGATATTTCATTCTTACAATTGAATAAGCGACCGAGGATACAACAATGCAGGGAAAATTCATCCCGATCCCCTTGAAAAAGATAGTGGTGGATTCCATCCCGGATTTTGACCTCTATTTGAGGCAGAACGATCGCTTTGTGCTTTATAAAAAGGGCAACTATAAATTCGATCAGGGAAACCTGAACACGCTGCTTGAGAACAATGTCAACTCGCTGTTCCTGGAGCAGTCGGACCTTGCGCGTTTCGAGCGTTATAACCGTAAAGAGCAACTTCGTCAGGAGCGCTCGGCTGTTTCCCCTAAAGCGGAGAAAGTCCGTCTCGCTTTGTTTTACAATGAGTTACGTGAAAGTTACCACGTCATTGACAAAACAGTGCTTCTTCCCGGTCAGATACTCGATTTCCCGGTATTCTTCCGTAACGGCCTTGAGCTTCAGGCTCTTCCGGACAGTTGCCTTGACAGTGAAGGAAAATGGGAATACAGAGAGAACAACAAATCAGTTGATATCGAACTGTTTATCGAACGGGAAAGCCTTCCCCGGTATCGCTCGCTGATTGAGAATTCGCTGCGGGAAATCAATCGCACCGAGGTGTCATGCGGCGTTGAACTCAAACTTAAGGCCGCTTTTCTGAGAGAACTCACGAAAATGACGGTCCGGGACATTCTGGACGATCCGGCTAACAGCGCCAGGATGATGAGTCTCAAAAATGTGATCAACTACTCGATAGATTTCATCCTGCAGAACAGCAACGCATTCCATTCCCTGATGGTGATCCAGTCGCACGACTTTTATACTTATACACACTCAGTCAATGTCTGTACGCTTTGCGTAGGACTTGGTTCATCAATCGGGCTCCCGCTTTATCCTGACCTGTATATTCTGGGACTTGGAGGCATGCTCCATGACCTGGGCAAGAAGAACATCGACACGTTAATTCTCAACAAGCCTGAATCGCTGAACGCTGAGGAATATGATACCATCCGCAAGCACGTTGGATTCGGAGCGGATCTGTTGCGCGGGCATACCGATATTCCGGAAGAAGCGGTAAGGATGGTCCTCGAACACCACGAGCGTCTCAACGGGAGCGGTTACCCGAAAGGACTGTCAGGAGACAACATCTCGATGTTCGGACGGATCGCCCAGATTGTTGAAGTCTACGATGCCATGACCACCGATTTTCCATACCGGAAAAAGTACCGCCCGTTCGATGCGCTGAACCACCTGCATATGTGTTCCGAACTCTACGATCCGAACCTTACCCGCGAGTTCATCCTCCTGCTCGGAAGGCAGTTCGAGCAGAATGGAATGTCCTGAATCTTCCATATGCTCTTCAAGACATTTCGTCCTAATCTGATAATTGAGTTGAATCCCGCTTGCCAGTTGAACAAATCACCTGCCGTCAGGAGAAGGCCATGCTCTCACACATCCGTCTTTTTTCGCTGCTGTTCCTGTCCGCTCATCTGTGTCTGATCACCCCCTCCAGAGCTGAAACGCCGCCCGGCTGCACCAGTTTCGCCGGACAGGAGCGGCGTTGGGAAATGCTATACGGACGGGAGTTCTACGTTCTGTTAAAAAAGCGGCCGCTGGCCTGGCTGCCCCTGGGGATACTCGAAAAACATGGCGACCACCTTCCTTGGGGCCTTGACGGACTGAAAGCTCATGCGGTCTGCCTGCGCATGGCGGATGAATTCGGCGGGATCGTCCTTCCCGCCCAGCAGCTTGCCGGAGTTCACGGCGACAGGCAGAACGCGGATGAGCAGGCTTTCCGACTGGCGCACCGCGAAGTGGGCGATTTCATGTTCCGGGAGCAGACTTTCCGGCTTTGGCTGCGCGAGACACTCGACGCTCTGGAGAATATCGGATTCAGGGTGATCGTTGCTTACACAGGCCACTATCCAGAAGCGCAGACCCGGATCGTCCAGCAGGTGGCCGAGGAATTCAATTCAAGCGGCAAGGTCACGGTGATTCCTTTCTGGGAGCCACTCGCCTGCGGAGAGGGAGATCACGGAGGCAAATGGGAGTCATCTCTTTTCCTGGCCCTGCAAAGCGGTGGCGTGCGCCTTTTCGATGTGAGAGAGGACGATAGCGGGCGCGAGGGTTCCTACCGCGGCGTCCCGGTGCGCGAACAGGTCTCGCGTGAATTCGGCGAAGCGGCCCTGGAAATGATACAAAATTATCTGGGAAGCAGAATAGATTCGGTTTTCAAGGACTGCGGACCAGAGAAATGAAGAAATCTGTAACGCCTGGCCCCTGCCGGTTGTCATAACAATTCGGGGATGCCTGAAAACAGTTTGAAAAACGAACTGCCATATCACTCTCCGGGTATGAATCATACCGCAAAGCATCGATAAGTGCGTTTTTCGTTCCTGATGAGCGCTTTTCGTTGTATCTTTACACCCGGACCAGAAAACATCCCTAATTTCTAAATATCATTGTACCAGTATCTCACCCATTGGTGAAAAAATGAATATCACTATCGACGGATTGAGCAAGACCTATCGCGGTGAGGTCCAAGCCCTCAAAAAAATCGAAATCGAGATCGGCCAGGGCCTGTTCGGTCTGCTCGGGCCAAACGGAGCAGGCAAAACTACTCTGATGCGGATACTTGTGACTTTGCTCGAACCAAGCACTGGCACGGCCCGTTACGGGGAGCTTGACCTGAAGCGTGACCGGGCGAAAGTTCGCGCCTGCCTGGGATACCTGCCGCAGCAGTTCAGCACTTTTCCGAAACTCAGCACCTGGGAATTTCTTTTTTATGCCGCCAGCCTGGCCGGGCTGAGGGGCGCGGCGCGAAAAAACGCGGTTGAAAAGATGCTCGAAACTGTCGGGCTTTACGAGGCTCGCAATCGCATGGCCGGTAAGCTTTCAGGCGGCATGAAACGCCGCCTGGGAATCGCTCAGGCCCTGATAGGAGAGCCGCGGGTGCTGGTGGTAGATGAACCGACCACAGGACTGGATCCCGAGGAAAGGCTGCGTTTCCGCAACATATTGTCCGAGATGAGCGCCCGTGACATGGTCATCATTCTCTCGACTCATATCGTGGGCGACATTTCCAGTTCCTGCGGGCGTATGGCGATGCTCAACCGCGGCCAGGTGGTGTACGATGGCGCCCCGGACGCCCTGGTGGCTGAAACGCGTGGACACACCTGGCTGATTCGTGCCCTGGACAGAGAACTGGAAGCCATCCGGGAGCGCTGGTCGGTCATCTCCACCGTCCCCTCGGCCGAGGGCTGGGAAGTGCAGGTTGTGGGCGACAAGCCGGACGGATTCAACGCCGAACCGATCGAACCGAACCTCGAACACGCCTATGTCCATTTTCTGGAATGCAAGCTGGGTGAAAAACTCGATCACGATCAAGAGGACTGATCCCAGAACCCGTCGCCGGGCCGAAAAGAAATAATATTCGCCGAGGTTGAGACAATGACGCTCATACAAGCCATTCTGGCCGTAGCTCGCTTCGAGGCCAAGATTCTCTGGCGGAGCTGGTTTTTCAGAATCTTCGCCCTGCTGTTCATGCTCCTGATAGGGGCGTTCGATTTTTTCATGTTCTCATACGAGAGATCGGCGCGCTGGGCCATGTATGGTATGCCGGGCGGTCTGCCGTATGCCAACCTTCTGTTCCTTAACGTCCTGCAGGCTGTGGTGGCCATTTTCCTGGCTTCCGATTTCCTGAAATTCGACCGCAAGCTTGACACAACCGATGTCATCTATATGCGCTCGATGACCAACGCATCCTATGTCATCGGCAAGGTCCTCGGCGTGCTGACAGTTTTCGGCGCTCTGAACGCCGTGGTCCTGGCCGAGGCCGCGGTTTTCAACCTGTTTTTCGCTGATATGCCATTCCTCTGGCAGGCTTATCTGGTCTATCCGCTGATAATCAGCCTGCCGACGCTTGTGTTCATTTTCGGACTGACATTCCTTCTGATGGTGATCCTGCGGAACCAGGCCATGGTTTTTGTCATTCTGCTCGGCTATATCGCCTCTGTCATGTTCTTCCTGCAGGACAACGCCTACCGTCTTTTTGACTACACCGCGTTCCGGTTGCCGCTGGCCTGGTCCGATTTCACCGGACTGGGGGACATCTCTACTGTATTGATGCAGCGTGGGTTCTATCTTCTTGCCGGAATTGGTATGACACTGGCCACAGCCCTTCTGCTGCGACGGCTGCCCCAGACTCCTGTTGTCAGCTTGCTGTGCGCGGCCGGGGCGGTGCTCAGCCTGGGCGGCGCTCTGGCGCTGGCTCAGCGCTATACGGGTTCTTTTGAGAGAGGCATTGCACTGCGCGCCGAAATGCTGGTCCTGAACGAAAAATACGGTGGCCTGCCAGGGATTTCGGTGCGGGACGAACGCATCGAGCTGGACCACCCGGGTTCATCCATTTCCGCTTCCGCGGCGCTGGTCCTGACTAATCCGGGCGCGTCTCCGGTAGAGCGGTACCGTCTGAGCCTCAATCCGGGGTTTGAGGTAAAAAGCGTAACCCGTCAGGGCAAAGAGCTGGCTTACGAGCGCGAACGGCATATTCTGCTGGTCGATCCCGGCCAGGCGCTTCCTCCGGGAGGAGAGGACTCTCTGACAGTGAGCTATGCGGGCGTACCGGATCAGGAGGCCTGCTATCTTGACATACCGGATTCCAGCCGTTACAGCCCGAACAGCTCGGCATTTTTCTGTCTCGGTAAGTCGTACGCCTTTGTCTCACCCGATTATCTGCTCCTTACGCCGGAAACCGGATGGTATCCCACAGCCGGGCTGCCCGCCGGACCGGACCTGCCCGCGGATGATCATCAGGACTACACCCGTTTCAGCCTCAGTCTGACCACCGCCGGGGACCTGAACGCCATCGCGCCTGGCGCGCGCGACAGTCTGGGCGGCGGGCGGTACGCGTTCACGCCCGAGACCCCGTTGCCAAGATTCAACGTCACCGCAGGAAAGTATATCCGGATGAGCCTGCCCACCGACAGCCTGGAGTTCAGCCTGTACATTCTTGATGGGCACGATTTCTTCTCCGAGCAGTTCAAGGAACTGGGCGACAAGCTTCCCGAGGAGCTGAAAAACTTCAGAAACGGGCTTGAAAACAGGCTGGGGCTTAACTATCCCTACCCGAGGATAACTCTGGTCGAGACTCCGCTCCAGTTCAGCGACTACAACCGGCCCTGGATCACCGCAAACGAGACAGTCCAGCCGGGACAGCTCCTGCTGCCGGAAAAAGGGCTCCTGCTCGATGGGATGGATTTCCGGATGATGAACTACTGGCGCAGCCAGGGCAACGAGCGCCGCGGACGGAGCGAATCCCCGGAAGACATGGCCAGAAACACGCTTAACATGATCCTCTCCAGCAATTTCGGCGGTGGCAACCAGAGGGCCATGTTCATGCGGGCTTTCCGCCGTTCCTCCGGCAACCTGTCGTTGCAGCGCATGGCATTTTCGGTTCTGGGAGCCGGAACCGGGGTCCAGCAGTACAACCTTTTCTCCCAGTTCTACGGTTTTCCCGGACGGCTTTCATCCAAGGACCATGTGGTATTCGACCTGGCTTTCGAGCAATACCTGCTTTCCCTTCTGAGTACGGATGCCGGGTCGTTCAGCCGGATGTTCGTGGGCATCTCACAGGAGGAGACGGCGAACCTGCTGCTGGCCGGAAATTCTCTCACCGATATACTAACTCTTTCGCAGTTTACGGAAATGCGAAACGGGGTTCTGTCCTCGAAAAGCAAGCTTCTGTTCGGCCAGGTCGAGGCCCAGACCGGGCAGAAACCGTTCCATGAATTTCTCAGTTCCTATCTTGCCGGGAAGCGTAACCAGAACATACCGACAGGTCTTTTCCTGGACAGCCTGAAAACACGTTTCGGCGTCGACCTGAACGAGCGCATGGACTCCTGGCTCAATTCAGTCAGCATGCCGGCCTACCTGTTCACCGGGATAGGCTGCCGCGAGGTGCTGGAAGGCAACCAGACCCGCTTTGAGCTGAGTTTCAAGGTCCAGAACACGGGCAACGGCGATGGTCTGATAGAGGTGAATGCCAGCCGCGAACGCGGCGGACCGGGAAGGTTCCAGTCCGAGGGCGTAGGCATGGAGAGGCATCTTTATATCATCCCGGCCGGCGCCGCCCGTCACGTGTTCCTGCTGGTGGATGAAGCGCCCAACACGATGCGCGTGAACACTTTCGTTTCATTGAACATCCCGGCCGAGGTCGCCCTGCGTCTCGGCGAGCCGGTGAAAGACCAGACAACCGAGCCTTTCGACGGCATCCGGGAAATACAGGGGCCGCTGAGCCTGGATGAACCAGGCACGGTCATCGTGGACAACGAGGATCCAGGATTCAAGGTGGAACAGCGCAGCAGCGAGGGACGGCTGAAAAAGTTCTTCTCGCGCAACGGAGAAAAGTCCAAAGACCAGTACGCCGGAATATGGTTCTGGAACCCGCCGGCCCAGTGGACCGCCACGGCCTACAGCGACTTCTACGGTCTCTACCGTCACAGCGCCAGCTATATCAAGGCCGGCAAGGGCGAGAACAAAGTCTCCTGGACCGGCGTGCTGCCGAAAGCCGGCCAGTATGACGTTTTCGTGCATTTCACCGAGTTCGACATGCCCTGGATGCGGCGGGGACACGGGCCGGGAAGAGGCGGTGATTTCAATTTCGTGGATGACTTCCATTTCAGCGTCCGTCACGATGACGGGACCGAGGAAGTGGAGATGGACGCCAGCGCGGAAAACACCGGCTGGGTGCTGCTAAAGGACTGGTATTTCTCTCAGGGCGAGGCTGTAGTCGAGCTGTCCGACAAAAGCAAGGGACGGATTGTCTACGCGGACGCCGTGAAATGGGTGGAACACAAATGAAAAAAGCGAGTCGAAAAATGAAGCTTCCCTTCCAGCCTGCCGCCAAAGGCTTCTCTGGAGCGGCGCGCGCCCTGGCTTGTCTGTACGCTCTCTTCGCGCTCTCGTCGCCGGGACAGGCCCAGACAGTGATGACCCTGGAGTCAGCCCTGAATTATGCTTTCGAGAACAGCCCGGATATCCTCAGCACCCGTCTGGACCTCGAACGCTCCAGCGAAACCCTGCGCGCGCAGCAGGCCGCGCTCAAGAGCCAGTTCAGCCTGACCCTGAATCCGATCACCTACAGCAAGGACAAGACTTTCAACTCAATGTTCTCGGCCTGGAGCAGCAACGATTCCAAAAGCACATCCAGCCGCTTCACTATCAGCCAGCCGCTGATCCAGACTGACGGGACCTTGCGGTTGACCAACAGCTTCGGCTGGCAGAACTCGTTCAGCGACTATACGCAGGTGCGCAACAAAAATTATACGAACAATCTTTTCCTGAGCTACTCCCAGCCGCTGTTCACCTACAACCGGACCAAAATGGCCACGCGAAGGCTGGAACTGGAACTCGAGACCACCCGTCTGGGTTACGCAATCCAGAAACTCAGCATCGAAAACCAGGTGACCCAGGGTTTCTATTCGGTGTATGGGGCCAAAACGAGTCTTGACATAGCGCGCGAGGAACTGGCCAACCGTCAGACCAGTTACGACATCATCCGCAACAAGGTTGAGGGAGGTCTGGCGGCCCGTCAGGAGCTTTACCAGGCCGAGGTGGACCTTTCCACCAGCAAATCCACGGTGCAGAAAAGTGAAATCGACCTCGAAAGCGCTCTCGACAGGTTCAAGAACCTGATAGGCATGTCGCTTGACGAGCCGATCGAGATAGAGGCGGATGTCACCTGGCAGCCTGTGCAGGTGGATCAGAAAAAAGCCCTGGAGCATGGCCTGGCCAACCGCATGGAACTGCGTCAGCGCGAGATCGAAATCGACAACGCCCGTTTCAACCTGACCGAGACCGAGGCGCAGAACGAGTTCAAGGGCGACATGACTGTCTCCTACGGGCTGAAGGGCAACGATGAGTCCTTTTCCAACATGTACGACAAGCCTACCCGTAATCAGGGCTTCAACCTTCAGTTCGACATCCCGCTCTGGGACTGGGGCGAGAAAGACCACCGGGTGAAAGCCTCCAAGGCCGTGATCCGCAGGACCCAGCTTTCGGCCGAAACGCAGCGGAGCAACATAACTATCGGTATTCGCGAAGCCTGGCGCTCGCTGCAGAACCTGGCCACGCAGATCGAGCTGGCCGAGCAGGGTCTGCGCAACGCGCAGTTGACCTATGAGATCAACCTGGAGAAATACAAGAACGGCGACCTGACCAGCATGGACCTGAACCTTCAGCAGAACCAGCTCTCACAGAAGAAAAACAGCCTGGTGCAGGCCAAGATCAATTACCGCCTGGCCCTGCTGAACATGAAGATCGTGTCCCTGTACGATTTCGAGAAAAACAGCTCTGTGCTGGATGATCTCAACACTGACCCGCTGATCGAGAGCAGATAGCATAGCCGGCTTTTTGTTTCTGACAGCGCTAATGGATTGAAATACATTACAGTTGAAACTGAATAAGGAGCGAAAAGTGAAAAAAGTGTTCCGGGCCGTGCCCTGGCTCGCCCTTCTGGTCGCCGCCTGCGGCGGACAGCCTTCCACGAGCCAGTCGGAAGTGGAAATTCCGGTGTCGGTGGAAGAAGTTGTGAAAAAGCCGATCGAGGAGTACGTGATCGCCACCGGGACAGTGAACGCCGCCGGGGACGCCACCCTGGCCAGCGAGACAGCCGGTTTTTACCGGCTGGGAGTGAATCCGGCCACCGGGCGCGAGTTCGCCCTGGGAGACAAGGTGAAAAAAGGCCAGGTGATCGTATACCTGGACAACCCGGAGCAGGTGAACACCATCCGCATTGAAATAAAGCAGATGGCCATGGAGACCGCCCAGCGTGAGTACGAGAAGCAGAAATCGATCTACGAAAAAGGCGGAGTCACCGAGCGCGACCTCAAAACAGCGGAACAGAACGCAATCGATGCGCGCTACAGCTATGAAAACGCCCAGATGCAGCTTGCCAAGCTGACCGTGGAGGCGCCGTTCGACGGGCTTATCGTGGAACTGCCGTATTTCACCCGCGGGGTGAAATTGAACCAGAGCACAACTCTGGCGCGGGTGATGGATTACAGCAGGCTCAACATGGAGGTGAGCCTTCCCGGCAAGCTCCTCGGCCGCATCCAGCCGGGGCAGGACGCGCGGGTTATGAACTACTCCGTGCCGGATAAGGTGCTGAGCGGAAAGGTTACTCAGGTCTCCCCTGCCCTTGAGTCGGACACACGGGCTTTTGCCGCCAGCCTGGATATCGGCAATCCGGACCAGGTGCTGCGTCCCGGCATGTTCGTGAAGGCCGAGATAGTAACCTCCCGCGCCGACAGCGCCGTGGTGATAGACAAGGACATAATACTCTCGCGCGGAAACCGCCGCATGATTTTCGTGGTCAACCGCGGAATCGCACAGGAGCGCAGGATAACACTGGGACTGGAAAATCCGGATCAGGTGCAGGTGACCGAGGGTCTGGAGGCCCAGGAACGCCTGGTGGTCAAGGGTTTCGAGACTCTGCGCGATGGTTCCAGGGTGAAAATCACCCAGTGAGCGGCCGGATGGCCGTATTGTCCAGCACACAAGCCAGGTGTTCAGGATGAAAAAGATAGTGCAGTTTTCAGTGGATTATCCGGTTACGATCCTGATGCTCGTTCTGGGGGTCATTCTTCTCGGATACATCTCATTCACCCGTCTCGGGATGGACCTGTATCCCGAGATGCAGAGTCCGAAAATATATGTTGAAATAACCTCCGGCGAGCGTCCGCCCGAGGAGATGGAACGTCAGTTCGTACAGGACGCCGAGGCGCTGGCCAGCCGCCAGAAAGGCGCGGTCCATGTCTCGTCGGTCTGCCGGGTCGGTTTCGCGCGCATCACTATCGAATACGCCTGGGGCACGAACATGGACGAGGCCTTCCTGGCCGTGCAGAAATCACTGGGCGACATCAAGCAGAACAGCGAGATCGAGGAGCTGACTGTTTCGCGCCAGGACCCCAACGCCACGCCGGTGATAGTGCTGGGACTGTCGAACCCGGAAATCACCGACATGGACGAGTTGCGCAAGGTGGCGGAGAACTATATCCGCAACGAGCTGGTCCGTCTGGAGGGGATCGCGGATGTCAAGCTGCTGGGCCAGGAGGAGAAAGAGGTCCAGATCAAAACCGATGAATACCTTCTGGATGCCCACAATCTGACCCAGAGTGATGTCGCCTCAAAGATCGGTGAGTACAACCGTTCTATTTCGGGCGGATCGCTGGTCGAGATGGGGACCAAATATGTGATCAAGGGCGTCAGTGAATTCACCTCGCTCGATGATATCGGCAATGTCGTGCTGGCCTGGCGGGATGAGTCTGAAAGCAGCGGCGCATCCTCCACCGCGCAGAGCGGCGCCTCGGCCGGCACAGCTCCGGCCGCCCAGCGCGTCCCTGTGCTGCTCAAGGATATCGCCGCGATCAGCCTCGAGGCTAAAAAGCCGGACAACATAGTGCATCTTGACGGCAAGCGTTCGATGGCGCTGGCGGTGTACAAGGAGACCCGTTACAACACGGTCAAGGCGGTCGATCAGTTCAACGAGGCCCTGGAAACAATCCGCCGGGCGCTGCCCGGCTATGAGCTGAATGTGATCGAAAACCGCGGACGGTTTATCAGCCAGGCGGTGGATGAACTGGAGCAGAGCGCCCTGATCGGCATCCTGCTGGCCGTGCTCGTGCTTTATGTTTTCCTGCGGCGCGCCGGGGCCACGCTTATTATCAGCCTGGCCATCCCGATCTCCATCGTGGCCACTTTCAACCTGATGTATTTCAACGGCCTGACCTTGAACCTGATGACCCTGGGCGGCCTGGCCCTGGGAGCGGGAATGCTGGTGGACAACGCCATCGTGGTGATGGAAAACGTCTCCCGCCACCTGGAGGAGGGACGCTCCCTGCGCGAGGCCGCAATCCTGGGGACCAGCCAGGTCAGCGGCGCTATCACCGCCAGCACGGTGACCACTGTTGTGGTGTTCCTGCCGATAGTGTACCTGCAGGGCTTCGCGGGCGAGCTGTTCAAGGACCAGGCCTGGACTGTTGCATTTTCGCTGCTCTCGTCGCTCGTGGTGGCGATCCTGGTTATGCCCATGTTTGCCAGGTACATGCTCAGGCGCAGTTCTCGTCCGGGTGATACGGATTCCAGAGCTTTGAGCTTCCCGGGTTATCCCGGCCTGCTCTCCCGTCTGGCGTCGCGTCCCTGGACAGTGATCGGCGCGGCGGTCGCCCTTATCGCCATTACTGTAGCTTTCATACCGCAACTGAAAAGCGAATTCGTTCCGCGCACGGACCTCGGGGATTTCACAGTCGACCTTCGGCTTCCCGAGGGCACCGAGCTTTACCGCACCGCCGGGACAGTCGAGGGCATCGAGAGCCAGATACGCGAACTTCTGGGCGGCAGGCTAAAGACCCTGTACAGTATCTCCGGTAAATGGCGGGATACAGAGGGCGACATTTCCGAGGAATTTGAGGACGAGAACACGGCGACAGTCCGGGTCTTTCTGAACAAAGACAGCACCGGTGCGTCAGACCAGGCGATGGCCGAGGTATCGAACCTTCTGGCCGCCATCCCCGACCTGGAGTCCCGTGTCTACCAGGAACAGACTACGATGCAGCTTGGAGGCAGCGCTGACGAGGCCCCGGTGGTGCTGGAAATCCAGGGCCAGGACCTCGACCGGTTGAAAGAACTGACCCTCCAGGCGCGTGACAGTCTGGCCGGAATAGAAGGGCTGGAAAACATCCAGACCAGCTTCGACCAGGGGCGTCCGGAGGTCGAGATCGTCCTGGATCGAATCCGGGCCGGGCTTTACAATATCGGGGTGGCCAGCGTGAGCACCCGCCTGCAGAACATCCTTTCCGGAGCGAATGCCGGAACCTGGCAGACCGGCGGCGATGAGCGCGATATCACGGTCAAGCTGCCGCAGACCAGCGTAAGCTCGCTGGATGGCATCCAGATCACCCAGGGCAACAGCCGGATCAGCCTTTACGAGGTGGCCGAGGTCCGCAAGACTCTTGCGCCAGTGGCAATCCACCGCGAGGACCAGGAGCGCACCGGCATCGTAAGCGCGCATCTTGGCTCCACCCTGACAATCGACCGGGCCGCCCGTCAGATAGAAACCGTCATGGATGGACTGGATTTTCCTCCCGATTACTCCTGGCGTCTCGGCGGTGAGGAGCAGGCCCGACAGGAATCGTTCCACAGCCTCAAGTTCGCGCTCATTCTTTCGCTGGTCCTGGTTTACATGGTGCTGGCGGCCCAGTTCGAATCCCTGGTCCAGCCTTTCACCATCGTGCTGTCCATTCCGCTGGCTTTTGTCGGTGCGGTAGGCATCTTTCTGATTCTCGGCCGTCCGCTCAACATCATGGCTTACATCGGAATTATCATGCTGGCCGGGATAGCGGTCAATAACTCAATAATACTGGTGGATTGCATCGGCCAGCTCCGTCAGGAGGGTGTTGCGCGTTTTGAGGCCATCCTCGAGGCCGGACGGCGCCGTATCCGCCCGATCCTGATGACCAGCCTGACCACGATTCTGGCCCTTCTGCCTCTGACTTTCGGTTTCGGCGAGGGCGCCTCGCTGCGCGCCCCAATGGCCCTGGCCGTGATCGGCGGCATGTTGACCTCCACGGCCCTGACCCTGGTGGTCATTCCCTGTGTCTATCTGGTGTTCGACCGTCTGGTGGAAGCTGTTCTGCCCGGACGGGTGAACCGTTCATGATGAGATCATAAATAATGGGTCTGATTGAATTCATAGTGCGGCGCAAGGTGCTGGTCTCGATGCTGTTCATCGGGTCTTGCCTTCTCGGTGTTATTTCATACCGCAACCTGCCGCTTGAAATCATGCCGGATGTAGAGCTGCCGTTCCTCATAATACAGGTTTCCTCGCAGTATGAGGTCAACCCGGAATATCTCGAGCGCAAGGCGATAATCCCGCTGGAAGGCGCGGCCGGATCGATGATCGGCATGAACAAGATGGAAACGCGTGTGAATCAGCGCAGCGGCTCCATAATGGCGTATTTTGACCGCGGAGTCGATCTGAACCTGGCCTATCTCGACCTTCAGGAACGAGTCGCCGCGGTCGCCACCTCCCTGCCCGAGGAGTTCCGGACCACCGTGCTCAAGGTGGACACGGAACGCATGTCCAACACTTTCATGCAGCTTCAGGTGCGAGGCTCCGGCGGACTCGAGCGCCTGCGCTCCTTGATCGATCAGAGAATCGAGCGTGAATTCTCGAGCATCGAGGGCGTGGCCAACGTGGATGTCACCGGCGGACGCAGCGAATCGATAGAGATAGCTCTTTCTCCTGAAACCGCCGAGGCCTACAACATTACTCCGGGGCGTATAAGAAATCTGATCGCAGCGGGCAACCTGGACCGGACATTCGTGGGGCGGGCTTATGACAACGACCAGGTGTATTTCGTAAACCTGGTCTCGAATTACGACAAGGTGCTCAAGCTGGAGCAGATTGTTGTCGACTCCAGAGGCCCTGTGCTGTTAGGAGATATCTCGGACATATCATTCGGACTGAAAGAGCAGACCACGATCAGCCGGGTCAACGGCAAGGATGCGGTGACGCTTCAGCTCGTGCGCGACTCGAATGTCAACCTGATCGCCCTTTCGAAAGCCGTGCGCGCAAAGATCGATGAGCTCAACCTATCCCTGGCCTCGCAGGACATTCAGATAGTAATCCAGAGTGACACGGGCGAGGATATGAAGAAAAACCTCGACCTTATTTTAAACCTCGCCCTGACCGGCGGCATCCTGTCTGTGCTTATACTCTGGTTTTTCATGCGCAACATGCGCCTGGTGACCGTGGTTCTGCTGGCCATCCCGATCTCAATCCTGACCGCGTTCAATTTTTTCTACGGCTACGGCATCTCACTCAACAGCTTGACCCTGGTGGGCATGGCGCTGGCCGTGGGTATGCTGCTGGACAACAGCGTAGTGGTGCTCGAAAACATCTACCGTCTTGTCTCACTGGGCAAAAAACGTGAAATTGCCGTCACCCAGGGCACACGGGAAGTCTGGCGCTCGATTCTGGCCTCTACGCTCACCACGGTCACTGTTTTCCTGCCGTTCCTGTTCGCCGATGACCTGATGATCCGGCTCATCGGGAGGAATGTGGGAGTTTCAATCGTCTCCACATTGCTGGTTTCGCTGGTGGTCGCCCTTCTGCTGATCCCTATGCTGGCGCACACTCTGCTCGATCCGCACCGCCAACCGCTGTCATTCAACCGGGTCTCCCAGAAAAACCGGGCCGTTCAGGTCTATACCCTCCTGCTCAAAACCGGAATGCGTTATCCGGTTCCGACCATACTGAGCACGGCGTTCGTATTCTTTGCCAGCATTGCGATATGCATTGGAATAAGTCTGGATGTGCCCCGTCAGGCCGAGCAGAACGAGCTGACAGTCTACCTTACTATGCCGCGTGGCGCTGCCCTTGAAACCACCGACCTGGCCGCGGCCAAGCTTGAATCACGTCTGGACAGCATCCCTGAGGTCGAGGACATGGTCACCACGGTCTATGAGGATGAGGCCAGGGTGACATTGAAATTCAAGAAGGATTACGAAAAGGTCGGAGGCCGGGATATCCAGGCCCTCCGCTCCGAGGCGGGAAAAAGGATAAACAACTTCGTGACAGGTGAAGTCAGCCTCAACGCCCCCTCCTCCAGCAACCGTTTCGGAGGAGGAATGGGCGGCGGCTCGATGGCCTCTTTCGAGCGGATGTTCGGAATCGGCAGTCAGCAGGAAAAAGTGATAATCAAAGGCAACGATTTTGACCTTCTGCGCAAGGTGGCGGATGATGTCGAATACGTGCTGGAGCAGACCGAAAGCATCGAACGCGCAAACCAGAACCTGTCCGGGAACCGTCCGGAGGTGCATGTCCTCCTGGATCACCGTCTCCTGAGTTATTACTCGATCCCTCTTTCCAATGTCATCACCGAGCTGACCTCTTTCCAGAAAGAGGTGACCAGCGGGACCAAATTCAAGCAGGGCTCCACTGAATACGATATAATCATCCGCAATGGGGAGCCGGAGGATGAAGAGCGTAACTTTGAGGACCTCGAAGAGTTAAGGATTGCCACTCCGGCGGGTGGTGAATTCGAACTGGCCAATCTCAGCCGGATAGTTTTCGCCTCCGATCTGTCACAGATAACCCGCCTGAACCAGGAAAACCGGGTGGAGGTGACTTATTCTTTCAAGGACGAGATTACTGATTCAAAAAGCCTCCTCCTTGCTTCCCGGGAAGAGGTGGACCAGTTGATGGCATCCATGTCATTGCCCTCCGGCGTGGCTGTCGAGGTGGTGCACGAGGAAAACCAGTACAAGGATTTTTATTTCCTGTTCGCGGCGGCGTTCATCCTGATCTATATGATTTTGGCCTCGACTTTCGAATCTCTGACCACTCCGCCGGTGATCCTTTTCACCATCCCGCTGGCTACGATCGGGGCTTTCTGGGGCCTGATCCTGACAGGGAATTCGTTGAGCAACGCCAACTCTCTGGTCGGATTTCTGATCCTTCTGGGAGTGGTGGTCAACAACGGAATCATCCTGATAGACTATACAAACGTGCTGCGCAGCCGCGGGTTCCGCCAGATCCGGGCGCTGATGACCGCCGGTCAGGCCCGTCTTCGGCCGATCCTTATCACGGCCGTAACCACCATAGTCGGTATGCTGCCCCTGGCCATGGGCAAAGCCGAGTATGTCACACAGGTCGGCGCTCCGTTCGCGATAACTGTGATCGGCGGGCTGAGCCTGAGCACACTTTTCACCCTCGTGTTCATCCCCACCGCCTATTCCGGGCTTGAATCTCTGATGGCCTGGGAGCGGAGCCTGAGCCTCCGGCTCAAATTAACTCAAACGCTGATATTCGCCGGACTGTGCGCTCTTATCTGGTGGGGCGTTGACAGTCTGCTCTGGCGCGGAGTCTGGCTTTTCGTCGCCGCTGCCGCGGTGCCGGGAGTGGCGTGGTTCGCGCTGAGCAGCCTTCGTCAGGCGCGCGAGGACATTGTCGGCCGCGACGCATCCCTGACCATATACATCCGCCGCCTGGTGAAGATATACGACAGCTACGGGCGCTTCATCCGCGAATGGAAAAAGGGCGAGCGCATGGAGCAGCTTCGCGGTCCGGTCCGGGTTTACCGCTCCTGGCGCGACCTTCAGAGCATGCAGTGGCGTCTGCCGATAATCGGTTTCGGCATATATTTCATTTTCTTTTATCTGCGGAGTCATTTCTGGATAGTGGTATTAAGCGTCATCCTGCACATTTTCTTACTTTTCAGTCTAAAACAGGTGCGATCCTGGCTGGATTACCGTTCCTCCAACCGTGGTGGGCCGTCTGATTCAACCCTTGGACGGCGCCTGTTCCTGGCGGCCTACTGGCTGCCCCCGGCGCTTTGCCTCGTCGCTTACCATTACCTGCATTTCAAGTTGCCGGGGATTATATTCGTCGCTGTCCTCTGGTTTGCCGGGCTGACCGTCAAGGCTGCATCGGATCGGCTTTACAGCCAGAAGATTAACATAATGCGACTCAAAGGGCGGACGGCGTGGCTGCGCATGAATTTCTACCGCCTGGTGCGCATGGTGCCTGTCATAGGACGGAAACGGACTCCTTTCAGGGCTTTGAACGGAGTCTCGCTGGAAATCGAAAACGGCATGTTCGGCCTTCTGGGGCCTAACGGCGCGGGCAAGACAACACTGATGCGCGTTATCTGCGGAGTGCTGGACCAGAGCTATGGACGGGTCCGGGTCAACGATATCGATTTTGTCGACAAACGCGAAGAGTTACAGGGGCTGATCGGGTATCTGCCGCAGGAGTTCGGCGCTTATGAAAACCTGACCGCGCGTGAGTTCCTCGATTATATCGCCATCCTTAAACGCATTTACGATACCGCTGAACGCAGACAGCGGGTTGAATACGTGCTTTCGGCGGTTCACCTGACAGAGCAGTCCGGCCGCAGAATCGGTTCATATTCCGGCGGCATGAAACAGCGGATTGGAATCGCCATGACCCTGTTGCATCTTCCGCGCATTCTGGTTGTGGATGAGCCGACCGCCGGACTCGACCCGCGCGAGCGCATCCGCTTCAGAAACCTTCTCGTGGAGCTTTCCCGCGACCGGATAGTGATCTTCTCGACCCACATTATCGAGGACATCTCAAGCTCATGCAACAAGGTGGCGGTGCTGGACCGCGGGACCCTGCATTACATGGGCGACCCGCAGCGCATGACCAGCGCCGCGAACGGCCATGTCTGGCAGTTCAACCTGACGCCCCAGGAATTCCAGGAGACACGGGGGAGCCTGCGCGTAGTGCACCACATGCGGGTGGAGGACATGATACGGGTGCGCTGCCTGAGCCGTGAGAAACCGCACCCGGAGGCGCTGACGGTACAGCCGACGCTCGAGGACGCCTATCTCTGGCTTCTGGGACGGAACCCGGAAAGCGGAATGGCCGGTGAAAGCATCCAAAAGGCCGGCGAACCGTCAAGGGAGAAATGAAATGCACTGGGAAAAAAGGATACACAACTGGATTGTCCTGACCGGGTCTCTGGTCCGCTACAACCTGAAAATCATTTTCGGGGGAAAATTCATCTATTTTCTGGGAGCGGCGGCTTTCATCTTCCTGGCCGTGACCGCGATCAACCTCTACAACGCCGATTCGGCCCTGGGAGAAAGCGCGGTTTATCCCCTTCTGATGATCCCCGGCCTGCTGCTGGTGTTCTACCCGAGCACTTTCGGCATCCAGAACGACCTGGACAGCCGCATGCTGGAAATCCTTTTCGGCATACCCAACTATCGCTACAAGGTCTGGCTGTTCCGGCTGGGCATGGTATTCATCCTCACCGCCGCTATAGTGGCGGTGCTGGGAGTGCTGGCTTCCCTTGTCCTGGTGCGATTCAGCCTGAGCCGGATGATGTTTCAGGTGATGTTCCCGGTGGTGTTCCTGGGCTGCCTGGGGTTCCTGGTCTCCACCCTGGTGCGCAGCGGCAGCGGCACGGCGGTGGTTATCTCGATAATCAGCTTCATCTTCTGGATCGGCCGTCCGGATTCCATCTCCAACTGGAAATGGAATATCTTCATAAATCCGTTCAACCTCCCGCGGGATGCCAACCCGGCGGCCTGGGCCGATATAGTGCTCACCAACCGGGTGATCATGGCGGCCACCGCGGCGGCGGCCCTGCTTTACGCCCTGCTCAACCTTCAGCGGCGCGAAAAATTCCTCGGATAAAAAGACCGTTCACAAAAAAGGGGCACGGCGCGCCGTGCCCCTGCGTTCTTTCAATCGCCTTTATTGTAGCCGATTGTCTTTTAACCCGCCTTCCCTACTCCAGTTCCACCCGCACCTGTCCCTTTCCGGCTTCGAAAACGAAACATCCGTTTTCACCTGCATGACCCTCAGTCACGAGCTTGCCGTTCTGGCTCACCCGAACGGTGCGTCCAGATCCAAGCCCGGTCAGAAGATGTCGGACCCCCGTGTCACTGGAGCTGTACTCAAACTCTTTTCCCGGAATTGAGTTATCGAACATAACGACATACCAGCCGGGGACAACCGCCTCCACCCGGCCCTCGTGGCGGCCTGCACTGCATGTCAATCCCTGTCTATGCTCGCCCGGATAAACCATCAGAGAATGAAGGAACTCCGTCTCGGCGGCCGGCTCAGGAGCGCTTATTTCCACGCGCCAGGCCCCGGCCTCCACATCGCCCTCTTTCTCTCCGATCGGGAAATTCTTCCCGTTCACCTCGAACTCGCGCCCCGGACCGCCGATCTTGACAATGTTCGCCTTTGGCGGCCACATGGTGAGACAAACCATTGAGCCACCGCTTTCGCCGCTCAACACAACATTGGCGGTATTGCGCTCGACATACGGCTCTTTGATCGAGTGGAGGAGGAACACTTTCTGGAACGAGGGATCGCTGGAGCGCACCCGGTCGTGGATGATAAAACTGGCCGCCGGACCATCTCCGGGGCGGTTTTTCAGGAACACGAAAGTACGCCGCACCAGAGCCGCTTTCGGGCCGTAGCCGCGAGTGGCATCCGCTGTCACCAGGGCATACTCCCCCGCCGGATCGACCGCCTGGTAAAGGACCTCGGCCAGATGGAAATCCGGCTCGGTCAGACTTTCCAGTCTGGCGGGATTGTCGCCTCCCCTGGGGTACGGTATCCCGCCGTCCGCCTCCACCTCGCGGCCGCGGTAAAACACTTTTTCGGACGGATCGCGGATCAGAAGCGAATTGTGGGCTATCGTACGCTGGTAGTACTGCAGCCAGTGGTCGGAATCGTACCCCGAGAGCGAGGCCTCGTATTCGCCGGAATCGATGGCCAGTGCTCCACGGCAGTAAATCTGGAAGCTCAGGCGGTCCAGGTGGTCGTGGTTCTTGACATACAGGGGCATCGCCTTGAACATCCCGACCACGTCATCCGCGCCGCCCCAGCCCGTGCGGAACATCAGCGTTCCGGCCGGGCCGCCGGACCAGCGCAGGGTTGGCAGCGATTCGGGCGATGCAGCCTGCCGCTCCGGGTCGCGCCAGAGGATATCGGTTATGGCGGTCCAGGCTCGGTCGAGGTCGCGCACCAGAAGGTATTCATTGAACAGAATGGGATCATCGTAGCGCACGGCGGCGTACAGAAGCATCTCGGACAGGGCCGGGCTGGTCCAAGTCCCGGATGTGTCGAAATACGGGTAAGCCCCCTCGGGCCGTCTTTCCGTCACCCGGCGTGAGTTCTGTGGACGGTGGTCCAGCCAGTCATCGCCATTGCGCAGGAACTGGCCGTCCGGACGGCGCGCATAGACCCAGTAACGCCCGGCCTCGGCCATGAACGGCATCCGCGGGAACAGGTCCGTATCCGTGCTCTTGTACAACTCGGCCAGGATTCGCATATCGGCCTGGTAATGGGTCACGCCATAGGAGGTTCCCTGCGAGGAAAGTCCGTAGCGGTAGTAGACGCTTTTGGCCGCAAGCTGGGTTTTCGCCACCCGCACGGCCCGCTCGAATATCGAGGGGTCCTCATCGTAGAAAGCCAGGCCCGCCGGGATATGAGCATCCGCCATATGGTTGACCAGGTGCCCGGCGTGCGGCGGCTGTGTCTCCAGGTCGCCACCCCCTGCCAGGGCAAGCTGGCGGCGGATACCTGCAAGAAGACTGTCGTGCTCGGCGCGGGTGAACTGGTCATGGCACCAGTCCCAGACCACCGCCTCGGGCCAGACCTTGTGCGTCGCCTCCCAATCATCGCCTGATTTCGTGGCGGCCAGCTCCAGGGCTGCGGCGATAGCGGTCCGGGCGCTGGACTGCTGTCCGGTGACCAGATAATGGAAAGCGCAGGCCAGCATGCGTTCCCTGACATTGCGGTTATCCAGGTTACGCAGCACGCCCTCCCAGGCCTCGCGATGCGTGGAGCCGATCCTGGCGCGCACCGTGGACAACTCATCCGGGCGGACATACAGGCGCGGGCGCTCCAGGCGCACCTTACACTCGAACTCCAGCGGCTTCAGCTCACCCAGCCAGTCCGGGGGCTTCCATTCAGCCGGCGCGGGCTTGGGAAAAAGTCCGATTCCAAGCAGCGCGAGAACGGTAAACGCACACCTCATGATCGCACCCTCCATTATAACTGCCGCTGTTCATCAGTTCCCCACGGCCAGACAGGCAGAGGGCTAATTGCGCTTCAGGTTGAGCGCCTGGGTTACGGACATGCAGCGGCGGAACTTTTCCGGCGCGCCGCACAAAGAATAAATCCCCCTGGTGAAACCGAAAGACTCGATTTCGTGGGTCAGGAATACGAGCTCCACCCGCGGAGCGAGAGCGGCCAGCACCTCGGGCAGGTCGGTGAAACGCAGCACGGACAGGAAATGCGGACCACTCTTGTGGCTGACCGTGGGTGAGTGCAGTATCACTCTTGTCACTCTTTTATCCAGAAGAGCGGCGTATGCTGCCAGGATCGCCTGCTGGCCCTGTCCCACCAGGGTCACCTCACGGCAGTCTTTCATTTCCGGCCCTTCCAGAGCGTGCTGAATGGCACACAGCACATCTTGCAGCCGCATGTCGTCCAGGGTCCGGCCCAGGATGAGTGCGTCCCTCTCGTAACGTTTCAGCGTCTCGGCATCCCAGATGTTCACCCCGATCCCGCGCGGATAAAGCATGTGCCTGGCCACTCCCTCCTCGGGCAGCGGGAAAGGTTTCATGAAACTCCAGAGCGAGTTGCTTGGAGTGTCGCCGGGTGATGCGACATAGATAACCGCCGCGCGGATTTTTTCGGACTGCTGCGGTATGTCGGAGTACATCGCCACCCGGATTTCAGGTTCGGTGCGCAGGAGATAGGGCGCTCCAGGCGCGCCAGGTTCGGGCTGGGGTTCGACAGTGGCGGGCATATTACGCAGAACAACGCTCCGCAGGTCGCCGATAAGTTTTTCCCGGCGTGTCTGCCACTCCGGGGTTGAGGTGTATTGAGCCGGGCGGGCTTCCGGAAGAAGAATCTCATGCACTCTTGCGTTGATGTTTTCCGGATACTGGGCATATATGCCTCCCAGCGCTCCGAGCTGTTCCTCCGGGACCGCCTTGACCGGACGGCTGGTAATCTTTGTTTTCCGCCCGAACAGGACCTGGCTGCTGAACTCCACCGCGCGCTCGCGCTGCGGCGGATAGTATCCGTGCGGGCCTGGCGCTTCGCACATGTCTGTTTTATCCGCCGCGCCGTACCAGCCGAATATCTCTTTCGCCCGCGCCAGAACCGCCTTGTAACCCTCTGGCGGATAGTAATCGTCACCGACTGAATTGTGCATCAGCAATGCCCTGGGCGCGATGATACCGGCCAGGGTCGGCCAGTCGTGACGCCAGGTGTTGGGGAAATAGGCGCAGTCGCAGTGCATGTTCTGCAGGTTGTACTTGATGTGGGCAGCTACATCCGCAGTCCCGGCCGCGGGCTGCACCACCGCTATCCGCGGGTCGGCCGCCCCGGCCATCCAGCTCAGGTGTCCGCCGCCGGAAACTCCGGTAAGGGAGATTTTCTTCCCGTCCACGTCCTTGCGGCTCAACAGGTAATCCACCGCGCGCATGGTGTTCCAGACCTCGATAGCCATGGGCGTATATCCCCGGCTGTACCATTCTTTCAGGTCATAACCCGAGATGCCGTGGTGCAGGCCATAGACCTCCGCGGCCTGGACCGGGTCGATCACCATGCAGATATAGCCATTGGTCGCCCACTCGGAGGCGTGCTGTTGACGGCTGGTCTTGGTGCCATAGATTCCATTGCCATGACCCGGTCCCCAGATCGTGGCCGGGAACGGGGCTTTGCCCTTTTTAGGACGGTAAAGGTTGGCCGTAACATAGAACCCCGGCAGGCTCTGGTAATACATTACCTCAATTGTGTATTTATCTGTATCGATTGTTCTTACAACTTTCTCTTCAAGCGGCGTACGATCCGGCAGCGGGTCGAGGCCGAGCATGAAAAGAAACTCCCGGTGCAGCTTTTCGCGCTGGGCATCGAGTTTTTCCCGCGTGTCGATCCGGGCGTGGGCCTCATCCCTTAAAGCCTCTGCCTGTCCCTTCAGGAAACGGTTCATGGCCAGAGTGTCCAGGCCCGCATCCAGGACCGAAACCGCGACGGCCTGATTCGAGCCTGCAATTATCAGCAGGGTTGTCAGGCAAATTGTTCTGAAGCATGCACAGGCTTTATGCAACTGCATCTCGCTCCTCCCTTAGCTAAAGCATTATTAATCAATGTAAAAATCTTAAACGGACAGATCTGCGGTGGCCAGGAATTGCGGCGGACGGCGCACGCGCGTGGCCTGTTCGAAAGCATAGGCGATTCGGATAAGCACCGGCTCGCTCCATGCCCGCCCGAAAAACGACACCCCGAACGGCAGCCCGTAGATATGCCCTCCCGGCACGTTGATATTCGGATAACCCGCCATGGCCGGATACCCTGAGCTGCCGCCTATGAAATGATCGCCGCAGACCAGGTCGCTGACATGCGCCGGACCGCCGGATGGAGCGAAAATGGCGTCCAGTTTCTTTTCATCCATCAGTTTGTCTATTCCCTCCTCGCGGGAGAGACGGCGGCAGAGATCACGGGCCTCGATATATTCCTTATCTGTCAGATTACCTCGCGCCTCGGACTCGATCAGAATCGACTGTCCGAAAAACGGCATTTCGCGCGCGGCCTCTCTCTCGTTGAAAGCGATCAGGTCCTTGAGAGAACTTATCTGCGCCCCCTGGACCCACTGAAGGTAGCGGTTCAGCCCGTCCTTGAACTCCCAGGAAAGCACTTTGTACTCCGCTCCGTGGAACTGGCCCTCCGAGGGTATTTCCACCGGATCGACCATTTCCGCCCCCTGCTCCTTCATCAGCAGGAGAAGCCCCTCCAGAGCCTTGTCCACCAGAGGATTGTAACCGAAAGTGCCACGCAGCACTCCGATCCTGGCCCCCTTTAGTCCGGCCGAATCGAGGGATGCCGTATAGTCGGATGGATATTTACCCTCTGCCTCGCGGGTGCGCTCATCCGCCGGGTCCACACCGGCCATCGCCCCGAGCAGCAACGCCGCATCCGCCACCGTGCGGGCCATCGGCCCGGCGGTGTCCTGGCTGGCCGAGATCGGGATTATCCCGCTGCGGCCGATCAGTCCGACCGTGGGCTTTATTCCGACTATGCCGTTCACCGAGGACGGGCTTATTATCGACCCGTCGGTTTCGGTTCCCACCGCCGCGGCGCAGAGGTTGGCTGCCACAGACGCTCCGGAGCCGGAACTGGAGCCGGAGGCGTTGCGGTCCAGGGCGTAGGGGTTGCGGGTCAGGCCGCCGCGACCGCTCCAGCCGCTGGTCGCCCCGGAGGTGCGGAAATTGGCCCACTCGCTCAGATTGGTCTTGCCCAGGATTATCGCCCCGGACTCCCGCAGGCGGCTCGCGACAATTGAGTCCTCCGGCGGGCGGCTGCCGGCAAGAGCGAGAGAACCGGCCGTGGTCTGCATGCTGTCCGCTGTGGCAATGTTGTCTTTTATGAGCACGGGGATGCCATGCAGCGGCCCGCGGGGCCCCTTCTCCTTCATCTCGCGGTCCAGGGACTCCGCTATGGCCATGGCCTCAGGGTTGACCTCGATGACGCTGTTCAGTTTCGGTCCCGAGCGGTCCACCTGCTCGATACGTTCCAGATATTTCCCTGTCAGCCCGGCAGCGGTGTATTTTCCTGAGCGGATTCCTGCGGCCAGATCGGCCAGGGAAACCTCATCCAGTTCAAATGGCGGCACAGCCGGCGCCGTGGCGTTTCCCTTTTTCTCCCCAGCTTCGCTGCTCTGCCTGGAGCAGCCGAGGGAAGCAGCGGCCGCGGCGGATACGCCGAGGAACCCGCGACGGTTGATCCTCTCACTCATGATACCGCCTCCCGGATTGATTGTCTGTCCGACCTCAGGAAAGAATGTTTTCGGCGTCCGCAAGCATCCGGGCCAGCGGCAGACGGCGCGGGCAGGCACTCTCGCACTGCGCCACCTTATGGCTGTCAACCCGTCTTGCCGCTCCGTTCAGGGTCGCATATTTCATCCGGGCATATTCTTTCAAACCGTAATCCCGGTAGTACATGCGGTAGCGGATAGCGCGCACGTAATCGCGCGCCTCGGGGCAGACTTTCTCGCAGGCCCCGCACATGGCGCAATAGCTGCCTGCCTGCATCGCCCAGTAGCGTTCCTCCAGCTCCAGGTTGCGCTGGCCGAAATTTTTCTCCATCAGGCCGCGGAAAAACTCCACCGACTGGAAAGTGCTCATCGAGGCGAGCACTGAATGGGCGTGCTGTTCCTCCAGCATGGCTTTGCACAGCGTGGCCACGGTCCCGGCCAGTTCCGGGTCGGTGCCGTCGGCATTGCGCTTGGGCAGGCCTTTCATGGTGAATATTCCGATTCCTGCCTTGTTTGCCTTGAGCGCCGCCGCCAGGAATTTAGGGTCCTTGATGTTTGAGTACGCCATCAGGGTGGTATCGAACCAGCCTACTTCCGTGCCCTTTTCGAACATCTCGGTGGTATTGGCGTGACCGGCCCAGCCCAGATACCTGATCTTGCCCGCTTCCCTGGCTTTGCGGAACACCTCGGGCAGACGGGGGTCCGAAATGTCCTCAAGGCTGGTCAGCGGCGGCACGACCATGTCCACGTAATCGGTGTTCAGCATTTTCAGACAGGCGTCTATCTTGTCCGGGTGATCTTTCAGCGCCAGGATGACTTTCTCACGGTATCCCTTGATTTTCAACACTTTGCCGAACGTCTCGATACAACGTCCGTTCTCGTAGTTCGAGGCTGTGTGCAGGAAATTTATCCCCTGGTCTATCAAATGCTGCAACAGTCGCGGATCTGTGATTATGGCCCCACCCAGTGAAATCTTGGTCACCTTCAGTCCGGTGCGGCCCAGTATGCTGGCCGGCAGGCCGTTGACCGTGATTGCGCTCTCCGCAGCCGATAGAGGCAATGATGCGCCGCCAAGGGCGACAGCGGCGGCCGCAACAGTCGAACGCCGGATGAAATCCCGCCTCGTCACCTGACCGGTGCAAGCCGTGTTGTTTTCAGGATACCTTTTTTCTTCACTCATCGCTGCCTCCCATGCACGGTGTCTCCGGTTCCAGACATCTTAATACATATTTTAAACATGGCGCTCAAGACATTTCTGTTTTTGACGCAAAGAATGATATTCTCCGGCCGTCCGCCGGTCAACTGTTTTACGCAGCAATTGTTTCATCTTACTATTCCATCCGGCCCGGAGCGGTTGTATATTATGCGCTCAAATCCATCCACGCTTAAAAGGCTCGAGCCTTTAATCTCACAACGGAGGCCCTGTCCATGCTGTCTTTCAGGTCATTAACCGCGCTTTTCCTGGCCGCCCTGACTGGCCTGGCCTGTTCGGGACGCAACGGTCAGGTGCTGGAAAGTTCTTCCATCCGCCTGGAGGTTACGCCTCAGGCCGGTATTGCAGTCGCGCTCAAGGACAAGGATGGCATTGCTCAGCTTGCCACCGGGGGATCGCCTGCTTTCTACCTTCTGGACAACAGCGGCTCCGCGGTGGCCTTGCGCGCTGTCCCGGGCGGACAATCCGGCTCCGACGGGAAAACGGTCCGTCTGACACTCGCCCCGCCGGAGGACAGCCCGTTCAAGGCTGTCCGGGCCGAGGTGACTCTGTCCCTGGAAGACAGCCTTCCGGGTGCGGTCTCGGCCCGCGCGCGGCTCACCGGCCTGACCCCGGAGGTCATGCAGAACCTGAGCGGAGTGCGGTTCTACGCCATGGAGGCCCGCGCCGGCCTGTCGGACAAGACTGTCGCCGCATACGATTTCATCCTTTTCCAGGGTGCGGCCTACGGGCAGGGAGCCTGGTACACCCGAATCCGGTTGCAGCCCGGCTACAAGGCCTACAACTCCACTGTCCGCCGCGAACCCGAGCAGCACGACGGCGGCGGGATACCGCTGGTCTACGCCTGGACCCGGCGGGCCGGGCTGGCCCTGGCAATCGCCGACACCACGGCCCGCGTGGCCGCCCTGCCGGTGGAGGTGCGCACCGACAGCACGCTCTGCATGGCCCTGGAGCGCAGCGCCGAGTTTATCCGCCCGGATTCCGCGGGCGTGGCCGAGTGCTTGCCGGTGATGATAGGCGCGTTCCACGGCGACTATTTCGCCCCGCTGAGAGCCTGGGCCGGGATGATAGAGGCCCGGGGGTTCGTGTTCGCCCAGGCCCCGGCCGCCTCGTACGAGGCAAGCTGGTGCAGCTGGGGGTTCGGACGCGAGGTAAAGGCTGAGGACATCCTGCGTAACCTTCCTGAGGTGAAAAAGCTTGGCATACCCTGGGTGGTGATGGACGACGGTTACCAGGTGGGTATCGGCTCCTGGCCCCTGGACAAGAAAAAATTCCCGCGCGGCGACAGCGACATGCGCGCCCTGACCGACAGTATCCACGCCGCGGGCCTCAAGGCCAGCCTCTGGTGGGTCCCGATGAACGTCACCCCGGATGACCCGCTCTACAAGGAGCACCCGGACTGGGTGGTGCTGGGCAGGGACGGACAGCCGGTGGTGAACCGCTGGTGGAACTGCTACCAGCTCTGCCCGGCTTACGCCCCGGTGGTGGAGCAGCAGCGCGGCCTGGTGCGGCGATTCATGACGGACTGGGGCTACGACGGGTTCAAGATGGACGGTTCGTGCCAGGGTATGGCCGGGCCCTGCTACAACCCGGCGCACAACCACGCCCGTCCCGAGGAATCCTGCGAGGCCACCGCGGCACTGTTCAAGGCGATAAAGGAGGAGGCCGAATCGATCAAGCCCGGCTGTCTGCTCCTTCTCTGCGAGTGCGGCGTGCCGCCCAGCCCGTTCAAACTGGCCTGGTACAACCAGCAGGTCACCGCCGACCCGGTCTCCAGCGAGCAGGTGCGGGCCAGGATCAGGATGTACCGCGCGCTTCTCGGGCGCAAGGCCGCCCCTTTCGGCGACCACGTGGAGCTGTCCAACGGCTGGTGGGTGAAGAGCGACACTTTGATCGAAAATGGAAAGGATTTCGCCAGCTCGGTCGCCACGGGCGGCGTGATCGGGACCAAGTTCACCGCCCTGGTGGATGACACTACCGGCCTGGACTGGCGCGAGTACAAGGCCTGGCGTCCGCACTGGGAACACTGGATAAACCTGTTCAACAGCCTGAAACTGTACGAGGGCGATTGCCTGAACCTCTATGATACAGGCTGGGACAAGCCTGAGACGCACGTGGTGGCCAAAGGTGATGAGCTGTTTTACGGATTCTTCGCGCCCTCGTTCGACGGCGCCTTGGAACTCCGCGGCCTGAAGCCGGGGGTGAAATACGCTCTGACCAATTACGCGGAGGGCGACTCTCCATTGGGCGAGGTCATCGGCGGACCCGGCGCGGTTTTAAACGCAACGTTCAGCGAGCACCTGCTGGTAAGAGCGAAGCCGGTGCAGTGAGGCAGATATGAGAACCCCCGGCGGGCTTGGAACGGCCTGCCGGGAATCTATCTTTTCAAAGGGAACGGATATGGCAATTGATACTAAAAATATACTTAGCGAACCAAGTTTTTTAAAACAAGTATCAAAATCAGTCATTAGGGAAATCGACACAAGCAATGCATTTTTAGACGCTCTTATTTCTTTAAAAATCAATCATACAGAAGGATTGTATTTTGCATATAGCATAATTCAAGATTATCTCAATGGTGCCAAAATACAACATAGAAGAATTTTTAATTTATTGAAAAAGATTCAAAATACTCGACAAAATCCAACAACAAAAAAAGATGTCTTAGGATGTTTATTTAGAGAAATCCATTTTTACCTAATATCTTGGGAGATTGTACATCAACTTTCCGAGTTTATTCGGAATGAAACCAGATTTAAAAATACGGGTATCGTCATAAGGCAATACTCTAAAAAATTTCAAGAGAGAAAAAATGCCCGTAATAAATTCGAACATATCTCTGAAGGACTTAAAGGAAAAACAAAAACCAACAGAAGCAAAGCAAGCGCAAAAAATCCCAATAATATTTGTAATTTAATAAACGAGTCACTAATTTTTCAAGAAGTTAACATCGATATTGGTTCTAATAGCATAAATATATTAAAGGATTTTTCTAAAGTGTTTTCTTTGGCAATCCTTTATGATTCACTCGAAACAATCTATCAAAAAGAACCTGACAGGCTTTCAAAACTTATTTTAAGAGCGGATAAGGATTTGAAAATTAAAAAAATTCAATCAAAATTTTCTCGTGGAGAATTCTGATGTCTAATCCCTCCCCCCGCATCCCGACCCTGCACGTAACGGCCGACAACATCCCCCAGGCGCATTTCCGCGCGGTCAAGGCGGTCTGGGAGCACGGCGCGCCCATGCGTACAGAGTACGACCGCAAGGATTCCACAGGCGCGTTCATCGACCCGCCCAGCCGCGACGCCCGCGTGCTGATCGAGGTGGCAGACCCGTTCGCCGAGCCGCGCTACCCGCCGATCCTTCACTCCGAGATCGGGGCCTATATCGCCGAGATCATGGGGGCCAAGGACCACCTGGTGCTCTCCATGCGCGAGCTGGCCGCGGCAGTGGCCCAGGGCGGCGTGCCGGATGAGAAGCGCTGGCCCTACACCTACTCCGGCCGTCTGCGCCGCTATCCGTCCCTGACCGCCGCAGCCGCCTCACTGGCCGCCGCATCTTCCGGAGCGCCGCACAGCCCTGCCGAAACACTTTTCGCGGCCCTGGACAGCCACACTATCGACCAGATAGAGCTGGCGATCCAGCGGATTGTGGCCACGCCGCACTCGCGCCGGGCCGTGATGACCACCGCCATACCGTTCATCGACAACTACCTGCGCGAGGATGTCCCCTGCCTGCGCGAAATCCAGCTCCGCGCCCTGGAGGACGGGGCCGGGGGGCTGGTGCTCAACATGAACACCACCTGGCGTTCGCGCGACCTGTACAAAGCCTGGCCGGACAACGTCATCGCCCTGACTTTCCTTCAGGACACCATCGCCCGCGAGATAGGACGGCGCGCCGGTGTGCCATGCCGCGCCGGTAGCTACGCCGACTACAGCGCCTCGCTCCATATCTACGGCAGCTATTTCAACGAGATACAGGGCGACCGGTCCCGCGGTCTGCGCAGCTTTTTCGAGCGGCACGACGAGGCCGCGTTTGTCGGCATGTCCATGACCAGCGAGCAGGCGCGCGACCTTTTGGTGCTGCCTGAGCTGAAAGACCTGTTGACAGAAAGCAAAATTGCGGAGTGGGGTTTCGGGGAGGCGCAACGGAATCTTATCGCCAGTTTGATCGACAGCCTGGAGAGCGGCCGCAGCCGGGCCTGAACAAACTTTCAATTAAAAAACAGGGCTGTCCCGTGAACAAGGGCAGCCCTGTCATTTTCTGGTGCCGGGAACGGGGCTCGAACCCGTACGGAGCTAAGCTCCAAGGGATTTT
>CAYYNT010000045.1:0-37182 GCA_964473155.1 uncultured Gemmatimonadales bacterium
GCCCGCCCGGCGCTGGAACTGTTGCAGCTTCCGGTGTGTGCGGAGCTTCTGCTCCGCTCCCCTGTCCCGGCTCGGACAGTACGGCCCCGGAGCGGCCCGGAGGGCCGCCTTGGGGAAAGACTGGCGAGAGCAACCTTCAAGCGGCTGCCAGGCCGAGGTTTTTCATGGGGCCGCGCCTGTTCGAGCCTGCAGCATGGACAGCGTGTAAAAGAACTAAAAACGGCAATGTCAGGTCAAGCTCCATGGTGCGGCGGCATTGCGCGGCAGCGCCGCCCGGTGAAATAGGAGCGGAATCAAAACTCCGTATACGCTTAAGCCGGAAATACAGGCGTGGCCCGGACGAGTTGCGCGGCCCCGCTGGCTTTGCTGCTTTCGCCGAAACGAAAGCAGATCAAGTAGTTACAATATGTATCAAAGCCCGGAATCACCAGGATTTTCCCCGGACGGCTTTGTATGGGAGTATTTGCTTGATTGAGCGCTAATTGTTGATTAACTTATTCTTTTAATCGTCTTTCCCGATTCGAGCGGAACACTCAGCAGAGGGCATTCCCGAAACCATGGAAAAAATGTACAGCAGGGAACACTACATCGGCGCGGCGGTGGCCTTTCTGTTTGTCATGGTCATCCTCACCCTGACAATGGCGCCCACTGTAACATTCTGGGATGCGGGCGAATTCCTGGCCGCCTCCTACACCCTCGGCATTCCGCATCCGCCGGGAACACCACTGTTCGTGATACTGGGCCGCACTATCTCTGTCCTGCCGCTGCCGTTTTCCGTAGCCGAGCGGCTGAATTTTCTCTCAGTGATCTGCGGGGCTGTAAGCGCGATGCTCCTGTATCTGATCGCGGTAAAGATCCTGCAGAACATGGCCTCCGGCAGCCGTAGCGCGGCCGGAAAGCTGGTCGTGCACGGCGGGGCGTTCGCGGCGGCATTTATCACTCCGTTCCTTTTCTCGGTCTGGTCCAACTGCACCGAGGCCGAGGTCTATGCCATCGCCACGGCGACCATGATTTTTGTCGGCTGGCTGATGGTATATATGGGTTCGCTGACTGACCAGAGCCATGTGAAAAACGTGCTGCTGCTGGTGGTCTACATTGTCAGCCTGTCCATCGCCAACCATCTGATCGTACTGCTGATCGCCCCTGCAGTGGTAGTCTATACGCTGCTGCACGACTGGCGCAACCGTAACTACTGGTTCTCGATCCTCGGATGTTTCGCCGGGGCCTATCTTCTGGTGATGAAAGGCATGGACCTGGGAGCGGTGGCACAGCATCTCAGCCAGAAAACAGGTGGAGAGATCGGCTGGTTCACCCTGCTCTACCTGTACCTGTCAGGCTTCCTTTCCGTGATCACCGGTTTCTACGGCTTCATCCAGAGCTGGGCGGCTTTCTTCATGGGAGCAATAATACTGGGAGGGTGCATTTTCTGGGCCAGGCGCGAGCGGGCGCTCAATTTCTTCTTCGTTTCGCTCGGACTGTTCCTTCTGGGGTTCAGCATCCACCTGTATCTGCTGATCCGTTCGGGTCTTCTGCCGCCGATCAATGAGGGCCAGCCAGACAATCTCGCCGCTCTCTGGGCCGTGATCGGGCGAGAGCAGTACGGCAGCGCCTACGGCATCCTGCCGCGCCAGGTCTGGAGCATGATCACGGGCAAGACCGCGGTCGGCTCGGTGAGCGATCTTTTCGCCAACATCGGGGTGTATTTCAAATACAATCTGCCGTTCTACTTTAAGTATTTCAGCTGGCAGTTCGGCAATTCGGCTCTGTCGGCCATATTTTTGCTGATCGGCGCCTATGGAGCGTTCGAGCACTGGCGTCACGAGAAGAAATCTTTCTGGTTCTGGTTCACGAGTTTTCTGGTCACCGGCTTGATTCTGAACACGTATATGAATTTCAAGCTGGGATACACCCAGGCGACAGACGCTTTCCCGAGCCAGGATTTGCATGAGGTGCGCGAACGCGACTATTTCTTCATGGTTTCCTACGCCTTCTTCGGCCTCTGGGCCGGTCTGGGACTGGCCGGGATTGTCAACCGTCTGCGCCTGGCTTTCCGCGTGGACAGCGACAAGTCCCCGCTGGTCGCCCGCCCGGTGTTCGTGCTCCTGGGGCTGCTCCTTTTGACCCCGGCTTTCATCCCTCTGTACGCAAACTGGGGCAAGTCCTCGCGCGCGGGCAATTACGTGCCGCCCAATTATGCCCGCAACATCATGAACTCCATGGAGCCGAACGGGATTATCTTCACCAACGGTGACAACGACACGTTCCCGCTCTGGTACATCCAGGAGGTCGAGGGGGTGCGCAAGGACTGCCGGGTGGTGAACCTGAGCCTGCTCAACACCGACTGGTACATACGCCAGATGCGCAACCAGGAGCCGAAAGTCCCGATCAGCTACACGGATGAGCAGATTCTCGCCCTGAGGCCATACATGCTGGACGAGGAGAAGCGCTTTGATTTCGGCGAGATGAAACTGACCTTCGCCAAAAACTCGATCATGTATGTCAAGGACATCATGGTGCTCGACATCCTGCGCACCAACAAGTGGCAGAAACCTGTTTATTTCACCACCACGGTGCCGCCCTCCAACCGCGTCGGGCTTGACCCTTACCTGACCATGGTCGGCTCGGTCTACAAGGTCAATCCGGTGAAGTCCGAAATTCTGGCCGCGGCAGACACCAACCTGGCCCCGCTCGGAGAAAACGGCATCTGCATGGATATCGAGGGTACGCGCCGCCTGATCTACGAAGTATATACCTATGACTCGTTCTTCCGCGAATCGGAAAACCGTGAGGATGCCGATATCCGGCTGGTGGAGCATTTCGCCGCGCCGTTCGCCTACCTGGGCAGCGTCTACCTTCAGCGCGGACTGAACGATAAAGCCGTGGAAGCGAACATGCGCGCCCGCTCGTTCATGCAGGAGCGTCACCGCTGGGATTTCGCCCTGGCCACCATGTACAGCCGGGCCGCGCAGTATGACAACGCCCTGGCCATGCTCGATTCGTTCGCGGCCAGCCAGGGGCAGAACCAGCCCGCCATTTACACGCAGATCGCCCAGTACGCGGCGAACAACGGCCATTACGATCAGGCGGCGCGGATAATAGAAAAATCCCTGGAGATCGACTCCAAATACCGCGAGGGCTACGCCAGCCTGTTCATGGTGCATAACACAGCGGGAGAAAAAGACAAGGCCATCCAGGTGCTCGAGCGTTTCATCCGCAGTTTCCCCGGTGATACAGCCGCCGGTCAGGCGCTCGAGAATTACCGCGCGAGCGGCCAGATCGACATGAACAGGGTTTTCGGCGTGGCCAGCCGCTGACAACCGCCGACACGCAATATTCAAGGCCCCTTGAGAGACCGGCAAGGGGCCTTTTTTTCGGAAAAGGACCGCGTGATGCTTTCTGTCTGGCTGCATGGCTGGGCCACCGATAACCGGGTGTTCAGTCCGCTGAGAGATTCACTGGCTGATCTCCCCGGCCTGGAAATTCTCGCGCCGAACCTCGCGCTCTGGCTCGATCCGGCCTGTCCGGAAAGCTGGGGACCATCCCTGGCGCGACGCCTTGAGGCGGAAGCTCCCGCGGGACGGCCGCTCATCCTCTGCGGCTGGTCGATGGGCGCGATGCTGGCCCTGGAGGCCGCCCTGAATCTCGGGGAAAGAGTAAAGGGCCTGCTTCTTTTCTCAGGCTGCGCGCGTTTTATCCGTGACAGCGCAAACCCGGAGGGTCAGGACCCGCGCGCGCTGCGTCTGATGCAGCGCCGACTCGCCTCCAGCCCGGAGAGCGTTCTGCGGGATTTCTACGGCCGGATGTTCACACCGGATGAAGCAGAGGCGCGGGTCCGTTTCCGGCGGCTCCTGGAGCCGGAATACCTGGGGCAGCGGACGGAGTGGCTTTCCGCCGGCCTGGAATACCTTCTGCTCACCGACCTCCGCACGGCCCTGCGGGATATACATGCCCCGGCGCTGGTCCTTCACGGCGCGGCCGACAGAGTGACCGCGCCGGCGCTCGGCAAATCCCTCGGAACGAGCCTGCCCGAGGCGGGTTTCGTGGAGCTCGGCAGTTCCGGGCACCTGCCTTTCTGGCCCGGCAGCCGGGAAACAGCGGCATTGACTGGCGGATTCATCGCCCGTATCATGAGAATCAGGAGTGCGAATGACTGAGACTGGGATAAATAAAAAAATCCTGGCCCTGCACTTTTCCAGGAGCGCCGCGCGATACCACAGCGAGGCCCGGCTTCAGCGTGAAATAGCTTTTCAGCTTGCGGAGCTGGCGTTCCCTGAGGGCAAACCGCGGACCGGGAAGGCGGGGGATGTGCTCGAACTGGGCTGTGGCACCGGTTTCCTTACCGCCCATATTCTGCGCCGTCTCTCCCCGGAGCGCCTGGTGGCTGTCGACCTGGCCGCGGGTATGCTCCAGCGGGCGCGCCTGGCCCTGGACGGGCTTCCCTCCTCCCGAACGGTAAGCTACCTTCTCGCGGACTGCGAGCGTCTCCCGCTGGCCGCTGGTTCGTTCGATCTGGCAACCAGCAGCGCCACGCTCCAGTGGGTGAATTCGCTGGATGAAACGCTGGCTGGCATCCATGCGCTACTGCGTCCGGGGGGGCGGCTGGTTGCGGCCACGTTAGGACGGGACACGTTCCGCGAGCTGCGCCAGGCCTACCGGGTTTCCGCCGGACAATTAGGCATCCGCCTGAGCGCTTCGCGCTACGGGCCGGTGCTGCCGGGTGAAACGGAGTTGCGTGACTGTCTGGAGCATACGGGATTCAGCGGCATTCAGGTCGAAAGCCGCCCCAAGCTGGAGTTTTTTCCCGGCTGCCGCGAGTTCCTCGAATCGATCAAGACGCTCGGAGCGAGCAACCCGAACTACCGGCCGATGAGCCTGTCCGTGGAGCGCCGTCTGCTGAACGGCGTAATCGAATACTACGATCGGCATTTTCAGGTGGACGGGCGGGTGTTCGCGGGTTATGAGGTGCTTTTCGCCACTGCGGTGAAACCCGGAGGAAAGTGATATGTCCCTGACCGGATTATTCGTCACCGGGACTGGCACCGGCGTGGGAAAGACCGCGGTTGCGGCGGCGCTTTGCCACTTGACGCAGAAAGCCGGATTGCCGGTGGCCCCGGTCAAGCCTGTGCAGACAGGGGTCCTGCCGGGCGAGCCGGGCGACCTGGATGTCTGCCTGGCAGCCGCCGGAATGACCGTAAGCGGCCCCGTGCGGAGCCTCATGAATCCATACCGTTTCCGCCTGCCGGCCTCGCCGCACCTGGCCGCCGAACAGGAGGGCCGGACAGTAGACCCGCAGACAATACTGAAAGGCTGCCGCGAGCTGTCCCGCTCTTATGACCGTCTGATAGTGGAGAGCGCCGGGGGGCTGCTTGTGCCGCTGACCCGGACATACGGCACGCTCGACCTGGCGGCCGGCCTGGGTTTGCCGCTGATCGTGGTGGCCGGCGCGGCGCTGGGGACGATCAACCACACTCTGCTCACGCTTAAAGCGGCCCGGTCAGCCGGATTGACGGTCAAGGCGGTCGTCCTGAACCGCCCGTCACCAGGGTGCGCGGATGAAACAGAGAGACTGATCGAGACTGACAACCGGAGAGTGATCGAGGAGTCTGGCCAAGTGAAGGTATTTGGGCCGCTGCCGCATATTCCGGGCGCTGGAATTAAGAGCGGTCCGACTGTCGAACTGGCGCTGGAGCTGGAAAAAGCCGGAGCGATGAGCCTGATCCGATATACCGATTAGTCAAACGGCGCAGATGCTTTCGCCACAGCCTCGCAAAGCAGGCTGAAATCCTCCTCGCTCAGGGCCGCGCTCAGCGAGAACCGCACCCGGCTGGCGCCCTCAGGCACTGTCGGGGGACGGACCGCCGGGGCGAATACGCCGTTTTCCCGCAGCCTGGACGAAAGATCGAGCGCGGCCTGAGGGGTCCGGGTAAGCGCCGGGACTATCTGTGTGCTGCTGGAGAGTGTGTCCAGTCCCAATCCGTTCAGGAACTCCCGGAACCTTTCTCCCATCGAGGCCAGGCGAGCGCGCTCACCATCCATCGCCGAAACGATTGCCACGGCGCAGGCGACCGCAGCGGCCAGCGGGGCCGGAGGGGCCGTGCTGTAGATAAACGGCCGGCACGTGTTGACCAGGTATTCGCGGACTTCACTCCTGCAGATCACATAAGCCCCGGCCAGCCCGAAAGCCTTTCCCAGCGTGCCGAGCACCAGCACATCCTCTGGCGCAAGCTGCGCCTCATAGGCCAGGCCCCGTCCTCGCGGACCCAGAACGGCCGTGGAATGAGCCTCGTCAAGAAGGAAAAGCGCTCCGTGTCCACGGCAGAGAGATGCTGTTTCAGCGACATCCGTCCTGTCACCGTCCATGCTGAACACAGCGTCCGTGACCACCAGCGCCCGTCCTGTCTGGCCGCTGTCTCGATCAAGAAGTCCGGCCAAATGATCAATATCTTTGTGACGGAAACGGTTGATACGCGCCCCGCTCAGCCTGGCCCCATCGTAGAGCGAGGCGTGGGCCAGACGGTCGAGATATACTCGGTCGCCGCGGCCGGCAAGCGAGGCTATCACCCCCACCCCGGCGGCATAACCGGAACTGAATGTCAGAGCCGCTTCCGTACCGTGAAAAGCGGCCAGCGCGACCTCAGCCTCCTCGTGCGCTTCCGTGGTGCCGCAGATCAGGCGCGAGCCTCCCGAACCCATGCCGCAGCGTGAGGCAGCCTGGGACGCCGCCTCGGCGAGACGGGGATCGCCGCGCAGGCCGAGATAATCGTTGGAGGCCAGGTTCAGGAGGTTCCGGCCATCCAGGTTCACCCGGCTGGGGCTTCCCGAGGGCCAGAGAGTCCTGAGCACGCGCAGGCAATCTTTTTCGCGCTGCCCGGACAGGAAATCCGTAATGAAAGACCATCTTTCGTCCATCCGTCCGCTCCGGCAGTAATCAGCCGCTGTTCTCCTGCTCTATGTCACCGGCGCGCAGTTTAAGGCTCGCCAGAGCATTATAGCAGCACAGTTCAGGATCGGCAATCCCCTCAAGGCAATAAAGCTCGCGCCGGAAAGAACGCCGCTCATAGCGGCTGGCCTGCTCGATTAAATCCACCAGTCTTCCGCGCTCGCAACGCAGGCACTTGTCCGGCTGACCCTCGACCGGCGACGCCCGGCGGGAATCCTCCAACGCTGCCGCCTCCTGCGGATGGAACCTTTCCTGGGCGCGTTCCCGGAAATCGAACCTTCCGGGCTTGACCAGCACCAGGCGTCCCTCGTCCAGAGTAAGCTCCGCCTCGAACTCCAGCAGGTCGCCGCGCGCCAGCGCCAGCTCGTTCTGGCTCCTCCGTGACAGCCGAAGATAGACATAATCTTCGAAATGCGTCCAGCCCAGGTAACTCTCGGCGAAATTCACCAGATAACCTTGCAGCGTAACACGGCTTTCACGGGCCAGGACCTCGCGGGTCAGAAGCGGCCCCACATGGTTGACCCGCCCAAGCACCTCCAGCCTGCGTCCCTGGTTATCTCTCAGCCAGCTCTCGAACTCTTCCAGATCGCGTTCGAAACGGGCATGATCCTCAGGAGAAAGAAGCCGCACCGGCAGCTTGTGTTCCTTGATGTCATAGTAGTAGCGGCAGCCGGTGCAATTCTTTCCAGGATAGTTGTAACCTTTGCGGCAGGAGCCGCCTTTGTCCAGAAGACGGCAGCGCCAGTGGAAATAGAAGCAGCCCTCACCGAGGCAGCGCTTTACTTTCAGCACGTGGTGCACGCTCACCCGCCCGGCGAAAGCCTCATGGGACTGAAGCTTGCAGCGGTATACATCCATTCGTTTGTACTGGTTTCTCACCCGGCGCTCCCTTGTCGTCAGGACGTCCGGTCCAGCCTTCCAGCGTTCCGTATTCTTAAAATATACAGGCCATTGTTTCAATCAACAGAAAAATGTAGAAAAACAGCCCCGGGACCGTTATATTCTTATGCAGTTTAACCGTCAGCTTGATAGAATTGTTTCCGGCAGGACCGGTCTTTTCCGGTTTGACCTGCCGGAGCGCAATCCAGAGCAGAGGTGAAAGACTAAATGGATCCAGTGATACTCAGTTCCAATCTTACTCTCGGCCTGCTCGGCCTGATTTTCGGCGGCGGCCTGGCCTACGCCTCGATCAAGTTCGCCGTCAAATCCGATCCCCGTATCGCGATGATCGTGGAGTTTCTACCCGGCGCCAACTGCGGCGGCTGCGGTTTCCCAGGCTGCCAGGCTTTCGCCGAGGCCGTGCTCAAGGGCGAGGCGCCTGTCACGGGCTGCAACCCCGGCGGCAAGGAAACCGCCGATAAGATCGCCAAACTGCTGGGAGTGGAGCTTGGCGACATGACGCCTCCGGTGGCGATGGTGCGCTGCCAGGGTGGACACGGCATAGCGAAAGACCGTTTCGAATACAGCGGCATCCAGTCCTGCGCTATCGCCCACCGCACCGGCGGGGGCCACAAGGCCTGCCAGTATGGCTGCCTGGGATTCGGCGACTGTATGCGCGCCTGCATGTTCGATGCGATAAAGATGGAGAATGGGCTGCCGGTGGTGGACGAGGACAAGTGCACGGCCTGCGGGGCCTGCGTGCGCGCCTGCCCCCGCGGCCTGATGAAACTGATCCCTGTGACGCAGCAGGTCTACGTGGGTTGCGCCTCCCAGGACAAGGGCAAAGCGGTCAAGGATGTCTGCTCGCTGGGCTGTATCGGCTGTTCGCTTTGCGCCAAGGTTACGCCAAGCGGCGCGATAAAAATGAACGGCAACCTGCCGGAAATCGATCCCTCCGGCACCGACCTGGTGATCGCCGTGCACAAGTGCCCGACAAAAAGCCTGATCGACCGGGTGAGCGTCCGGGCCAAGGTTTCGATTGACACCACGTGCGACGGCTGCACGGAATGCGTAAAAGTCTGTCCGATAAAGGGCGCGATCGAGGGCGAGCCTGAAAAACGCCACAAGGTCGTGTTCGACAAATGCATCGGCTGCGGTATCTGCATCCCTGTCTGTCCGCACCAGTCGATACATGCAGTGGGAGCCCTGGGTTATCAGGATGAGATACTCAGGCGCGCGCCGAAAAAACAGCCGCAGAGCTGACCCCTCCGGTTATCCGCCCGGACCGGCGTGTTTGTTGGCTGTTTCTGAATGACTTCCGCAAGAATGAGTCGGCCGGCGGCGGCCTGACTCATTTTTGTTTCAGAGGTTTTCTTGGAAAAAAGAGACAAAAAGCTTCTGCTGCACGCCTGCTGCGCTCCCTGTTCGCCGCATGTGATACGTATGCTCAAAGCGCAGTATGACCTGACAGTCTGTTTCTACAATCCCAATATCCACGGTGAGGATGAATACAGACTACGGCTGGCCGAGATGCGCCGCCTGTGCGTCGATCTCGGCGTTCCGCTGATCGAGGGCAATTACGACCCGGAGCGCTTTTTCGATCAGGTCGGCCCCTACGCCTCCAGCGGAGAGGGTGGCGAGCGCTGCGCGGTCTGTTTCCGTCTGCGCCTGGACGAGGTCTGCCGCCTGGCCGCCGAGACAGGAGCCGTGGTAGTGGCCACGACCCTTACCACCAGCCCGCACAAGCGGGCGGCGCTGGTGAATCCCCAGGGCGTGGCGGCGGCGGCGGAAAACGGAGCAGTGGTGTTCCTGGCAGAGGATTTCAAGAAAAAGGACGGCTGGCGGATCACCTGCGAGCTGGCCCGCCCCTATGGTTTTTACCGTCAGAACTACTGCGGCTGCGCATACAGCAAGGCGGAAAGTGAAAAAAGGGACAATTCTGGACGGCCCCCTCGCGGCCGATGAAACTCTCGACGCCACGGGCCTCTATTGTCCGCTCCCGGTGGTCAAGACCGCCGAGCGGATCAAGGAGATGCGCGAGGGTCAGGTGCTGGAGGTGCTCTCGGATGACGGGGGCATTCAGGCCGACCTGCCCGCCTGGTGCGAAAGCTTCGGCCACGAGTACCTGGGGCTGCTGCGGGACGATGTGAAATGGCGGCTTTACGTGCGTAAGAGGAGCCTTCCTTGAGTGATCCCTGGCAGACGGCATACGATCTGGCGCTCCTGCCCGCGCTAAGGGCCGGGATGCGCGCCCTGGCCCCGCTGCGGCCAAAAATTTCGCGTGGCCTGGCCGGACGGGCCTCGACTTTCGATGAGATACAGCGCTTTCTGGACTCCCGCCCGGACAGAAATGCCTTGAAGGGCGGGATATGGTTCCACGGGACCTCAGTGGGCGAGTTCCTTCAGGCCGTGCCGCTGATGAGCAGGCTCAAGGCCGCCCGTCCAGAACGGCCGATCTGGTTCTCGTTCTTCTCTCCCTCGGTGGAGGAGCGCGCCCGCGCTTTCAACGGCTGCGACCTGGCGTTCTACCTGCCCGAGGACACCCGCTCCAAAATGAGCCTGCTGGTAGCGTTGCTGCAACCCGGGCTTATTGTATTCTCCAAGTTCGACATCTGGCGCAACCTGGTCACCGAATGCCGCGCCGCCGGCGTCCCGGCGGCTGTCACCGCGGCTACCCTCTCGCCGGACTCCGGCCGCCTGAGCGGCCTTTCCGGCTCGTTCCACCGCAGCTTCTACCGTCATCTGAGCCTGGTCTGCGCAATCTCCGCCGGGGATGGCGACAGTTTCACCCGTCTGGGTGTTCCGCCCGAGCGGATTGTCCTGACCGGCGACACCCGTTTCGACCAGACCTGGGAGCGCGCCTCCACTGTGCTTCCGTCCGACCCGCTGGTGCGGCCTTTCCACGGCTGGGGCGAGAGTCCTGTGTTCGCCCTGGGCAGCACCTGGCCCGCCGATGAGGAGCATCTTCTCCCCGCCGTGGCTGCGCTTGCCGCCTCCAGGCCCGATCTGCGCTTTGTCATCGCGCCGCACGAGACCACTCCCGCACACCTGGAGGGCATCTCGCGCTTCCTGACCGGACAGGGTCTGAGCTTCGAGACCTACACCTCGTTCAAAGCGGGCGATGACAGTGGCCGTCAGGTCCGCCCCGAGACCCGCGTCGTGCTCGTGGACCGCGTGGGCGTGTTAGCCGCGGTCTACCGGGCAGCCGCGCTGGTCTATGTGGGCGGCAGTTTCGGCAAGGGCGTGCACAACGTGATGGAGCCGGCCTGTTTCGGGCTGCCAGTCATTTTCGGGCCGCGCCACCTCAACAGCTACGAGGCCCGGCTCATGCTGGCTCAGGGCGGCGCGTTCGCCGTGGATTCCAGCCGGGCCGCCGGGGAGATCGCGGGGAAACTTATCGACGATAAGGAATTTCGCCGCACTGCCGGGGCCGCCGCGCAGAATGTGGTGCGGGACAACCTGGGGGCGACTGACCGCACCTTGCAGGCCCTGGCCGAGAGGTTCAGCGTGGCGGCGGTCTGACAGACTCCGCGCTTTTAATGAAAACAGGATTCAGGAAAACGCGCCATGGCCGGTCCGGAAAGAGGTGTAAACAGCGAGCTTGCGGGCTTCATCGGCTGCCCGCCCGGCGAGGTGCTGGCGCGCTACAGCCACTGCACGCTGATCGACCTGGACAATGTCCAGCCCGGAGTGAGCCAGGGACAGGCGGAACGACTCCTTCCGGCCACCACCTGCCGGATAATCAAGCGCATCCTGGACAACCTTCTGGCTCTGCGTCCCGCGGTGGTGGTGTTCGATGACGGGTACAGCAAGTGCGACAACGCCCGCTTCCTTGGCCGCCTGATTGTCGATCTCCTGCCCGAAGTGACTCTTGTCCGCACCCAGAACGATAACCTGGCTGGACGTGGAGTGCTGATCTGCGACAGCACTCTGCCGCTGGCCCGGAAAGTCGGCCTGATCCTGGACGATATCGTCAAGCCGCAGGACCTGAGCGGCCTGGAGAAATGCACAAAGCCGCCCGCGGCGTTCTGGGGCGTGCCCTGCGCGGATGATTCGGTGTACGATCTTTTTCCGGAGGGGACTCAGGTCCTGGGCTGGCTGCGCTGTTTCGAGAACCGCACCCCGGCCGACCTGGACCTGGAGTGCTGGGTCCCGGAGGGTGTTCCCACTGTGTTCTTCGCCCAGACTTTCTGCAGCAAAAACATCCTGGCCCGCCACCTGGCGCGCCGTCACAATGGGCTGTATGTTGACATAGACGGCAACATATCGCGCTCCGAGCGGGCCAAGATAGAGGCTTTTTTGCATTTCAGGAGCAGCGGACGGTAAAGTAATATGGTTAAAACAACGCATAAAATATTATTCGAGAATGCCTCTACCCTATCTGGTCGAGTCGGTCAGAAGAGTGTCAACCTGATCCTCACCTCGCCGCCTTACCCAATGATCGAGATGTGGGACGAATGCTTCTCCTCACAGGATGAGGCCGTCAGGAAGATGTTGGAGCAAGGTGATGCTGAACGGGCGTTCGAAAATATGCATCAGTCGTTGGATCAAGTCTGGCGGCAATGTATCACCGTACTTAAGGACAACGGTTTTATCTGTATCAACATTGGCGATGCAGTCAGGACGTTCAACGGTGATTTCAAGCTGTTCCCGAACCACGCCAGGATAACCTCATTCTTTCGTGAAAACGGATTCCATCAACTCCCATCGATATTATGGCGTAAGCCTGCCAACTCGCCCAACAAGTTTATGGGGTCCGGCATGCTGCCCGCCGGAGCTTATGTCACGCTTGAGCACGAGTATATACTTATTTTCCGCAAGGGCGGGAAAAGGCTGTTCGAAACCGAACAGCAGAAAAGGCTCCGGCGGGAAAGTGCAATTTTCTGGGAGGAAAGGAACAAGTGGTATTCAGATGTCTGGATGGACCTCAGGGGTATTTCGCAGAACCTGGCCAATGGATCGAGAACACGGAGCGCCGCATTCCCATTCGACCTGGCTTACCGGCTGGTTGCGATGTATTCTGTAAAGGGGGACATTGTACTGGACCCGTTTGCCGGCACTGGGAAAACTACCGCTGCCTGCATGGCGTTGGGACGCAACAGTCTGGGTTTCGACCTGGACCACAGCCTGCAAAGCGAACATGAGTATCTGTCAGGTGATATCGTGAAGTTAGCTAATACATACAACCACAACCGCCTGCTTCAGCATCTTGATTTCATCTCAAACCGGGCTGACACGGCCAGCTATCAGAATATCTACTACGAATTCCCGGTGGTGACAAAACAGGAGTCGGAGCTTTATCTCAACCGGCTTACTGGTCTGGCAACTACTGATGAATCCATTGAAATAGAATATGACGAACCAAGTTTGACTGAGCTTATCGGCACTCAACCGGTCAACAATCACACTTTCGAAAAGCACAAAAAACGTTTGTCAACCGCCCAGCAGACAGAACAGCGCAGTCTTATATAGATAGCCTTTCTATTTCTGCCTTTATTTGCAGTATGACTTCTTTATTTAAGATTTCCTTCTTCTTTTCTACCGCTCGCGAAAAGACAAAGAAAACTTCCCCTCCGAACCGAGCTTTAAACCTTTCGTGGTTTCTTCTATGCATTTCTTCCCACTGATAATCATTGATAGATTTGCCTTTAGCCACCGGCTTGATCTGTATTCCAATATACTTTTCACCAATCTGGATATAAAAATCGACGTTATACGTTCTGTCCCAATCATCAGATGCAGGCTCGATCCGTCGGCCGAGTTCTCTTTCCAATGAACCGTAGACAGTCTCAACCTCTGTCCTGTATCCTTCATACGTCCGGTTCAGCACCAAGTTGAACACGTAATCAATGCATTCCTGTTCTGTGATACTGGAAAGCTCACTTTGAACAACTTCTGAAAGCTTCACGTAAAGCTTTCGCCCCAGTTCTTCCAGGTATTCTCGACTGATCCTCTGCCCGGCTCTTTTTTTCTGTACAGCGTTCTCGAAATAAAACGATTCCCATTCCTCGAATTTACGCGGTGCGCACCTTCGAATAAGTTCGGCTACAGGACCGGCCGATGACGCATAGTTCAACTGCCATCTACCCATACCGTAATTCAGCAGACCTTCCCGCTTGAATCTCCGGTTTACCCCATCACAACCCTTCAGCAATTCTTCTTCCATCCAGCCACTCCGGATGAATGTGATTGCTTCAGGATTCCTGCTTGAAATCCATTTTCATTTCCCCGGCATTTGCTGCACCTTGCCCTTCACCGGCTGGCCCGTGCCCAGGCGGTAGGATTCGAGCAGCACCACGATGCTGCCGAAATCCAGGTTGCTGGTCATCTTTACCGGGATACGGTGCTCATCGTCCGTGATCCAGATCTGAAGGTTGCCCTTGTGCTCGAACAGCCCCCCGCTGCGGATATGCGGCTCCACCACCCAGCAGTTGAACCGCCCGACCGGGACATCCACCCACTCTTTCCTGAGCACAGCCACCTTGAGCGGATTGCCCTCCTTGTCCGTGAAACCCTCGAGAAGCAATCCCTGCCCGGCCTTTAAATCCAGAGTGCGGAAATAATAGAATATCGACAGCTCGTCCTGGGCCTCGGGGGGAATCTCGGCGGTGTCGCCGCGAGCCAGGTCGTAGCGCAGGCCTTTTTCCTGGTCGTAGATCAGCTCGCGGTTGCGGTGATGGCCGCCCTCGCGCTGTATTTTGGTGTACTTGCGGCTGTAAAGGCCGCGCATGTCGATCAGGGAAAGGAAATAATCCCGCACCGGGTAGAGCAGGTCGATGGTTTTATTTGACTGCGCCTCGGCCACTATCCGGTAACACGGGTCGGCGCGGAACGAATCGACTCCCGCCACCTCGAGATATGCCGTGCCTATATTGCCGACCGTCCAGTTGACCGAAAACTCGAGCCGCTCCCCCACTTTGTAGGGAGTGCGAGGGAAGCTGCCGTCCGCGTAAAGGGGAATACCCGCTGTCACCAGGCACAGCAGAAACAGAAAACCGTTCACTGTACGCATGATCCTCCTCCGGAGTATGCCGTGGGCCCGAAGGCGCCCGGCCCGTTCAATCCGAACTCTCACCGGAATTGGACGTTTCCTGGCGGTCTTTATTCGCCGGGCGGCGGCGTCTCCTCCTGCGGTGGCTCGACGGCTTCTCTTTCGCCGCCTCCGGCAGGCTGCTGTCAGCCTCATCATAAGACTTTTTACCGGATTTATGATGTTGCGGCTCTGTTTTCTCGCCGCTTTTCTGCTCCGGCGGCACAGCCTGCTGGGCGCGTCTTTCCGCCGCGCTTTTGCGCCTGCGGCGTCTGCGGCTGCTGCGGCTTTCGGTTTTACCCTCAGCCAGCGGGCTTTCCGGCGCGGGTGATGTTTTTTCGGCGCGGCGTTCCGGCGCTGGGGCAGGATGCGGTTCAGCCGGCGGCAAGGCAACACCGGCCGAAACGCGCAGGAAATCAGTGAAAAGCAACCGGCGCGCCATGTTCAGCGGGGCGAAGCGGCTTTTTCTTCGGGTGATGCGGCGTTGTCTGACTCTTATTTCCATGAATTTACGGCTGAGTGGCAAAAGAGTCAGGAAAAACACCAGGGAGGCCGCCTGCGGTGCTGCATGGCCCATGTGTCCCAGACGCTCCAGTTCCCTTTCAGCCTTGGCGAGAAGGTGCACGCGGCATCCGCGCAGTGTGGTAAGAAGGTCGGCCGCGCCCTGTGACGGCTCGCAGTGCCTGAGATGCAACACATGACGGACAAGCCACTGGGCGAATCTGCGCTGGCGCGGCTGACGGCGCGCACCGGTGAAGGAATCGGCGGTGTAGAGATCGACGTTGCGGTCGATATGCTGGGCCATTTCCTCCAGGCAGATCAGGTCAACCGGGAAATCCCCGTCCAGCACAAGGAAAAAGTCCCGCTTCGGGTTGTCGCTCTCGCGCAGCACTGTCCGTATCGCTTCGAGCAGGCTGGGCCCATAACCATGACGCTGGACATGATCGATCACGTGCAGGGGCAGGCCCGCCATATACTGGGCCACCACCTCGGAAGAATCATCGGTGCAGCCGTCCAGGGTCAGAATCACCTGGTACTCGAAGCGCAGGGCTTTCATCAGTTCGCTGATCCGGTAGAGCAGAATCCCGATAGTTTCCTGCTCGTTGAACACTGGAATAAAAATGAAGATTTTCGGTCTCATAATTCCTGTCAGTCATTGGTCGTCTGAAACTGGAGTTCGTGCAGCCGGCGGTAAAGCCCCCCTTGCGCCATCAGGCTGCCGTGGCTGCCGGACTCGACGATGCGACCCTCGCTCAACACTATTATCCGGTCGCAGTACTGGATCGTGGAGAGACGGTGGGCGATCACCAGGCTGGTCCGGCCTTTCATCAGGCGCTCGATAGCCTGCTGCACCAGCAACTCGTTCTCCGTGTCGAGCGAGGAGGTGGCCTCGTCAAAAATAAGAATCTGCGGGTTCTTCAGGATTGCCCTGGCAATGGCGATCCGTTGTCTCTGGCCGCCGGAAAGGCGCGCTCCGCGCTCACCGATGACCGTGTCGTAACCGTCCTCCATCTGGCAGATGAATTCGTGCGCATTGGCCGCCCTGGCCGCGGCCTCGACCGCCTCGATCGGCGTACCACCGAGGCCGTAGGCTATGTTGTTGCGCACAGTGTCGTTGAACAGGATCGTCTCCTGGGTGACAATCCCGATAAGGCTGCGCAGGTCAGCGACCCGGATGTTTCGCACATCGGTCCCGTCGATGGCGATGCGCCCGGAGCTGACATCATGGAACCGCGGGATGAGGTCCATCAGAGTGGACTTGCCAGCGCCGCTCGGGCCTACAATCGCCACGGCCTCGCCGCGCCGGACTTCCAGGTTGATTCCGCTCAGCACCTCAGTCGCCCCGTCATAGCTGAAACTGACGTTTTCGTAACTGATCCGGTCTCTGAAACCCTCCAGCCTTAAGGCATCCGGCGCATCAACAATCTGGGGCGCGGTGTCAAGGATCGCGAAAATACGGTCGCAGGCGGCCAGTCCCTGCTGCAGCACATCGTTGAAATTCCCGAACACCTTGATCGGACTCATCAGCATCATGCTGACCATCAGAAAAAACAGGAAGTCCTGGGCCGGCATCTGCCCGGCCAGCACCTGACGGCCCCCGTAGAGCAGGAACACTCCCCCTGCCGTCGCCATCAGTATCTCGGTCAGCGGCGAGGAAAGCGATCCATACTTGTTCGTGCGCTGGAATTCGCGGTAGAACCGGCGGGTTTGCTCCGAGAACTTCCGGCGCTCGAAATTCTCCATGCCGAAAGCTTTGACCACCCTGATTCCGCTTACAGTTTCCTGGAATATGGCGGTGATCTCACCCATCGCGTTCTGCAGCCAGAGGTTCTTGCGCCGCAGTTTCTTGGCCACCCAGGTGACAAGAACGGCCATCGGCGGAATAAGCAGGAACGCCATCAGGGTGAGTTTCCAGCTCGTGATCATCAGCATGGACACGAAAACCACCAGTTGTCCGGCCGCCATCAGCACCTTGGAGAAGCTGTCCGTGAGCATGCTGCGCACCATGCCCACATCGTTGGACATGCAGGAAATCAACTGGCCTGTCTTGTTCTTGTGAAAAAAGCTGAGCGAGAGGTCCTGAAGATGGTTGAAAAGGTCATTACGCAGGTCGCGCACCACGAGTTGCTCGAGCGAGCGGCTTAGAAAACGCTGGACATAGTCGAAAACGTTTTTCAACAGGAACAGACTGACTGTGATTAAGACGATCCGGCCGAGGACATCCAGCGGATCGCCGCTAATAATAAAATCCTGGAAAGCGCGCAGATAGCGGTTGAAACCGAAAAAACCCTCTCCTTTCAGGGCCTGCTCCATGCCCGGTTCCCCGGATTTGAACAGGACTTTGAGCAGCGGCATGGCCAGGGTGAGGCTGGCGCCCGCAGTCAGCGAATAGCCGCCGATTGCAGCGAGTGTGGCGGCCAGACGGAGCCAGTAGGGCTTGAGGTAGGACAACAGACGCCAGTATTCTTTCAACGCGTATCTCCTGATAAATCACTGACATACAAAATTGAAAGAATATACTCAGCCCGATATTAAAAGTCAAGCCGCCCGCCCGCGCCTCATTGACACAACCCGCGTAAGGCGCTAACTTCACTCTGCGTCCGGCAGTTTTATCCACTATTATCCAAGTCTGGGTCCCATGACAGGAATCGGGCGAACCGCGGCTTTTCTGACAGCACATCGCTATGTTGCGCTCTCGGCTTTGTGCGCGCTGCTCTATCTGACAGGCCTGGGCGGCTACCGCCTGTTCGATGTCGATGAGCCGCGCTACGCAGCCACGGCAAAGGGCATGGTCGAAAGCGGCGACTGGTGCGTGCCGTATTTCAACGGCGAATACCGTTTCGAAAAGCCGGTGCTGACTTACTGGCTGATCGGGGCCTCATACCTGGTTTTCGGCGTCAACGAAGCGTCGGCGCGTTTTCCCTCCGCTCTTTGCGCCACCGGGACTGTGCTGCTTACCTGCCTGCTCGGGGCGCGGCTCCTGTCGCCAGGCGCGGGTCTGGCCGCGGGCGCGGCGCTGGCTCTGTCGATCCAGTTCCTGGCGCTCGGCCGCATGGTCCTGACCGACATGCCGCTCACTTTTTTCTTCACTGCCTGCCTGGTCCTGTTCTTTCTTGCGGACCGTGAGCCGCTGCCCGGACGGTCCAGGCTGTTATATCTCGGTTCGTTCCTGGCCTGTGGACTGGCCGTCCTGACAAAGGGGCCGGTCGGAATGGTATTGCCTGGAGCGATAGCCGCCGGCTGGCTTCTGGCCGCCGGCAGACTCCGCGAGGGCCTGGCGCGTGTTCCTTGGCTCGGCGGCCTTCTGGCTCTGACAGCGGTCTGCCTGCCCTGGTACGTTCTGGTCAACCTGCGCAGCGACTGGGAATTTTTCCGGGTTTTCATCGTCCGCCACAACATACAGCGTTTCGCCTCCGAAGTGGCGCCCGGCGGGCAACATGTGGAACCGTTCTGGTACTACCTGCCTGTTCTGCTGGCCGGGGCCTGGCCCTGGAGTCTTTTCGCCATCCAGTCCATGATTGCGCCGATACGAAAAATATGGCGCGCTTCGGCCGCCGCTCGCGCCTCTCAGCCACTATTGTTTCCACTTATATGGTCCCTGGGGGTGATTCTGTTTTTCAGTGCGGCGAAAGCGAAGCTGCCCACTTATATCTCCCCGGCCTTCCCGCCACTGGCGCTCCTGCTGGCCGCATACTGGCAGAATATCGCCGCGGAGGGTTCACTCCGGCCGAAACGGCTGCTCGCACCGGTCCTGGCAGGGGCAATCATTGGAGCCGGCGCGGGGATTTTCCTTCTTCTGCGCGGAGATTCACTGGGCGCTTCCATCCCGGCGCACCTTCCAATTATAGGAGCCGCGGCTTTCAGCGGCGGCCCGCTGTCAGCGCTGTATTTCGCTCTAAAAGGCCGCTCGCTGGCCGCGTTTTGCGGCCAGGTCCTCGGGCAGGCGCTGCTCGCCCTGTTCATTGCCCTGGCCGCGCTGCCCGCTGTCTCGCTCCAGCGGCAGGAGCCGCAGGTGGAGTTGCTGGGCAAGGCGGTCGAGTTCAGCGGCGGAGATGGAAGCCTGGCTGCCTACCGCTACCGCAAGACAGCGCTGGTATACTATTCAGGGAAAACGGTCAGTTTCGTGGAGCCTGGACAATGCGCCAGATTTAACAGCCTGCCTTTACCGTTGACTGTACTAACCCGCCGCCGCCACCTGACGGAGTTGCGGGATTCGGTGTCGACACTGGAAATAATTGCCGAATCCGGCGACCTGATGCTGCTGGGAAAGAAATAACCGCCCGGCAGAATATCCCTGCATCAGTAAAAACATTCATTCCCCCCTCGACTCACCGCGCGGCAATCATTGTATTGATCCACAACAAGTTACAAGCTATCCCCCCAACAGCCATTTCTGGTATGCATCTTGCTTAACTACTAACCAAGATTTTCGGAACCATTCACTCATCGCCGGACACGGAGGTATTATGGCGCGCGCAAAGACTGTCTCAAGGGAAATCAAGAAATTCGACAAGCTCGACACGAAGTTCGGCATCGTCACGGTCCTGGAACGTAAGCGGGGCAAGATAATGGTGCTTATCGACGACGACATCACCGCGACTTTCAACGAGAAGGAATTTTTCAGCGATTTCGTCCTGTAAATGACCGGCTGTCACTACGAGTCCGTTCGATCACCACTGGGGTCCAAAGTCCGGGAACTGTTCCGCATGCCTTTAGAGTTTTGAACTTACGGCGGGTATGCGAATCGCGGAATTTTTTAATTTGACAATTACCCCGCCTTGGAGTATTATACCGCAGTCTGAAAACGTGAAAATCTCTCCTCTTGGTTTATGCTCCCCTTGCACCATAAGCTGCAGGTCTCGGGAACATGATCTATTATTATTCTGTTGCCGTGGTCATCGGAATCTGTATTCTATTGTTCCTTCTTATCGTATTCCAGCGCAAACGCGAGGAGGAACGTAAGAGGCGGGAAATGGAATACCTTACCGCCCAGAGGCGGCTCGAGGCTTCGCGTGACCAGCTCAACACCCTGCGGAAAAAGATGTACGAGGCAGAAAACCATTTAAACGACAACAAGCATTATTACAACACCCGCCGCGAGGAACTTGTTCAGATTGCGAGACAGTTGAAGGAAGTTGAAGAGGAAAGGGACAGGATAAAACATACCCTTGAGGAGGGCGCAGTCCCCGAAGGTGAGCGCAACCTTCTGAGTAACCGGCTGAAACTGTCGGAAGACAAATACTCCGAGATCAATGCCCGAGCCATGGAACTTCAGGAATCAGTGAAGAAGCTGGAGCTGGCGACCTTGGAAAGCGACAAGCAGATAGTCGCGCTCCAGAACCAGATCGCCCAGGCCGAGAGTGAGCTCGAGTACAACAAGGAACTCGTGCGGATAAAAGAAAAACTGGTTCAGAAATAATCCTTCCACATGGCATTATCTCGCGAAGAGCTTGGAGAACCAGCCTTCATCCTCGACTCAGCCTGTCTTCCCGGAACAATTTCTATCTGTTACAAATCCCCGCTTTCAGCCGCTCTCTTTAAACCATACCGGAAACCAGGGCCACAATCAAGCCAGCCATCCGAACGGGCGCGATAAATCCCGTGATGTCTTTCCAGACAGGCTTCTTAATCGTACCGCGGCAATCCAGTGCTCAGACAAGCCGGGATGCTTTCATGCAATCATTCAGGCAATCCGCTCCGTTCAGAATGATTTCGGGATAGTCCTGCCCTTTCGCACGAGGACCCAGCCCAGCAGCACCAGTGACAGGGCCGCCATGGCGTTCAGCAGCATCCCATCCCGGCTTCCGGCGAACAATCCGACCAGGGCCAGGGCCATCCCGATTGCTCCCAGGATCCAGCCCACGATCCAGAACGGCGAGGGGGTTTCATCCGCGCCCTTCTCTGTTGTAGAAACCGGTCTGTCCTCATCGCCGAACCCCGCGCCCGATCCGCCCGCGCCTTTGAGCACCCTGTCGAACAGGTCATCCACCCGTGCCCGGATTTCTCCGCGCGCCGGGAAGAGCCAGCCCAGGACCAGGAACACTCCCGCGGTGACCGCCACGTTGCCCAGAACAAACGGAGCATAGGACCAGCCCAACGCATACTTGAAAACCGCGCCGGACACCAGGCCCGCAAGGCAGGCCGCAATCGCCGCTCCGGGGCCGGGACGGCGAATCCAGATACCCAGAAGGATCGGGATAGTGGTCGGTCCGCCGATCATTCCCAGGATTATCATCATCACGCCGAAAGCGCCGCCCATGCGCTCCACACTCGCCGCGACGCCCAGGGCCAGCGCTCCCACCAGCAGGGTGTTGAACTTGCCGACCGCGGCCAGGCGGGATGCGCCGGCGCGCCGGTTGATCAGGCGCTTGTAAAGGTCGTTGGTCAGGACCGCTCCATAGATATTGTAATCCCCGGCCAGCGAGCTCATGGTCGCCGCCATCAGCGCCACCACCACCAGGCCGATCATGCCCACAGGCAGAAGGTCCACGCAGAGCTTGATATAGCTGGTCTCCATCAGCGAGGTCCCGGCCATCAGGGCATCCCCGTACAGCACGCGGCTGATAAGCGGCGGCCCGATTATCAGCGGGAAGAACAGAATACCAAGCCACATCGAGAGCCCGGCGCTGCGCCGCGCGTCCCGCGGCGTGGGCACGGTTGTATAACGCTGGACCAGTGAAAAGCTCCCGTTGTAAAGCAACGGCGTCATCACCCACATGGCGATCAAATACCAGACCGTGAAATCGCCGTTGTACTTTTCAAAATCGTGGAAGACCGAGAAAAAACCGTCCGGCGCGCCGGAAACCAACCCGGAAAACCAGCCGATCTTCGACAACCCCACCGGCAGCACAACGATCAGCACCAGCACCAGTATCACGAACTGCACCAGGTCGGTGATCATCACCGCCCACAGCCCGCCGAGCATAGTGTAGCCGACCGTCAGAAGACTCAGTCCCAAGATGCTGGCCCAGAGCGGCACGCCGAACACGAACCCAATAATCTTGGCCGTGGCGTAGCATTTCACACCGTCATCCGCGATACGGAACGGAGTCACGACCCAGGCGAACACCTGCCGCGTGGTCAGGTTGAAGCGAGTTTCCATGAACTCCGGGACCGTTATAATACCTGTCTTACGCCAACGTTCAGCCCAGAGGAACATGCCCACGAACCAGGCGAAAGACATGCCGTAAAGCACGTGCGCCAGCGGCGCTACTCCCAGCTTGTAAACCTGCGAGGCCAGCCCCACGAAAACATAGGCGCTGAAAGCGCTCATCCAGGCGCTCACGCCTGAAAGCCACCAGGGAATCTTGCGCCCTCCGGCGAAATAATTGATTCCCCTTCGGCTGAAACGCATGCAGTAGACGCCGATAGCTAACATCAACAGGCTGTAGACCAGGATCATTACCCAGTCGCCGAGACGGAGGTTCTGCATTAAATAGCCTCCAGCAGGCTGAATGGAGCATTTCCGGAAGGCACGGCACGGGAAGGATACAACGAGATACAGGGCGAATTTAGCATCCTGCGCGCGGCCGCGCAAGAAAGGTTTTCGCCGTACATCATTGCGGTCTTGCGTCAGGGGGAGAGCGGCTTTAGATTTGTTTCCGAACTTTTTACCACACCAGCAAAGGAGCCGGCCTTGGACTGTAAAAACATCAGCTCCAACATGAAAGATTGCAACTGCACCTACGAGCCATGCAGCCGCAAGGGCAAATGCTGCGAGTGCCTGGCCTACCACCGGCGTAGCGGCGAGCTGCCGGCCTGCTATTTCACCGCCGCGCAGGAGCGGACTTATGACCGCTCTATCGGCCATTTCCTGCGCTGTAATCAGCGCTGAACAGGAGAGAGAGATTGGAGAGAATTCGCGCCGCAGTGATCGGGGCGGGTTATATCAGCGAAGGGTTCCATTGCCCGGCCTTAAAACGCCTGACCCACAAGTATCCGGCGCTCGAGCTGGCCGCGGTCTGTGACGCCTCGGCCGAAAGGGCGCGCTCCGCGGCCGGGCGGTTCGGGTTCAAAGCCTGGTACGGCAGCCTGGACGAGATGCTGAAAAAAGAACAGATAGACGCCGCCTGGGTGCTTACTCCGCCCTCAGTCATCCCCGAGGTGGCGCTTAAATTCATCGACCGCGAGATTCCGCTGCTGCTGGAAAAGCCGCCCGGCGACGGAAGCGCGGACGTGGAGCGTCTGATAGAAGCCGTGGAGCGCAAAGGGCTGCCGCACGTGGTGGCGCTCAACCGGCGGTTCATCCCGCTGGTGCTGCGGCTTAAAGAAATAGTCTGCGGCCCATCCGCCGCTGCCCCGCTGCATGCGATAGAGGCCCAGATGCTTCGTCATGGCCGCACGGATGCCGATTTCGGTTACAGCACGGCTGTCCATGCCATTGACATGATGCGCTTCCTGGGCGGCGATGTCACCAGGGTGGAGGTGCGCAAGCTCGATCTGGCAGGCAACGAGCGCCCGTCATACTTCATCGATTTCCTGTACCGCTCTGGTGCGCACGGACGGCTCTCGGTGCTGCCGGAAGCTGGCCTGGCTGTCGAGCGTTATACTGTCCACGCCCACGGGGCCACCACCATGCTCGAAGCCCCGCTGGACTGGACCGTGGACTATCCCGGCAGGATACTTCACTACAACGGCCGGGACAGGCATTTCGTGCAGGACAACCGCAACTTCCCGCCCGGCGACTCAGCCGAGGTGACCGGTTTCCTCGGCGAAAGCGCCCATTTCATCGATTGCCTGTTGCGCGGGGCAAAACCCTCGCCTTCGCTGGCAGAATGTCTGCAATCGATCCAGATAGCCGAAACGGTCCTGGCGGGCCGCTCGATGGATTTCTGATCGACGCAGGCGCTGGAGCCGGTAAGATGCATTAACAGCCTGTATAAGAACGCCTTCTCCATCGTGGCCGCAAGGGCTGGAGAAGGCGCGCAAGTATTTCAAAACTGATGGACAAATCAGCTTTCGGTGTAAACAAGAGTTTGTCAAACTCCCGGATACCCATGCTGAAAAGCATCAGTCATCTCCTGCCATTCCAACCTGCCGGGTGCACGATGAAGACGGTCCTTACTGCCGGATTGCGGGAAAAGTCAAGTTATAACCCGACCAGCGGGATTATTTCCGTATTTATCATTTCTGTCTCAGTACTGCTTTCTGGCTGCGAAATGAAGAAAGCCCCGGCCAGGGTCGGGTTCGCCCAACAGGAAATCAATTCAATCGGATTGACCGGGCCGGATTACAGCTTCCGAGACACTCTGTATGCTAAGGTCGTCTGGGTGGAAGACGGAGATCAGTCTTTCGGTATCGTTTCCCTGGACATGATAGAGGTGACAGACACCCAGACAGCAGACATTAAACAAGGCATCGCTGATTCACTCGGGTTGGCCGGCGCGCGGATTACTGTCTGCCCGAGCCATACGCATTCGGGTCTGGAGGTCGAAAGCCGGGCTCTGGCGCAGCGTGTGGGTTCTATCGCCAGAAAAGCCAGACAAGCGGCGCGTCCCGCTCTGGCAGGCTATTCCAGGGTCGAGGCAGGCCCCGGCCTGGTGGTCAACCGCCGTATTGCGATCAATGATCAATTCGGCGACCTGACCATGGTTTACTGCATAAACAACAGGATTGTGGAAGATGGCCGGAAGATGGATGTGCGCGGCCAGGTTATTGACTTTATACTGCATGGGGCGCAGATACTGGGTTCAGAATATGCCAACTCCGGAGTCACTGATTCTTCCGGCATGACGAATGCATCGGCCCAATCCATAGCCCTGCTGAATTCTCTTCCGCCGTCAATGATCCTGGACGGCCCTGTCGACCCGCACCTGGAGGCGCTGTGCTTCAAGGATGAATCCGGCAAGGTGATCGGCACGCTGCTGCGTTTCGCCTGCCATGCGACCTCCTACCGCGGCAGCCGGACAAAACAGTACTCGGCGGATTATCCGGGAGTGCTGTGCCGGGAGGTTTCCAAAGCCACTGGGGGCGCGCCGGCGCAATTCCTGCAGGGGCCATGCGGGAACACGAAACCATTTATCGAGGACTATGGCGAAAAGCCGATGGTCGATCTCGGGACCCGTCTGGGAGAGTTGATTACCGGCCAGATGGGAAAAGCGGAATTCGAGCCTCTGACCAGAGTCTGTTGGCAACAGGAAGTGCAGAGTTTTGCGGTTTCCCCGGAAATGATCGGAGTCACGGAAGAGACGAGAATCAAATCAGAGGAAGATTTCAAGAAAATGGCCGCCTCGCCGTTCGATCCATACGAACTTAAAAAGGTTCATGAAAAGGCCATAAGATCCTGGGCCAGCCAGTTTGCCGGCAGTTCCGACAGCCTCAGTCTGCCTTTTACTGTCATCGGATTCAATCGGGTGGCCATGGTCTGCCTTCCGGGAGAAATTTTCGCCGAACACAGCCTGGCGATAAAAGACCGTTTTCCTGGCGAGCGGATAATGGTGGTTGAGCTTGCGGATACCGGTTCTCCCTGGTACGTCCCTACACGGGATGCCTTTCCGCGGGGAGGATACGGGCCGAACAACGCATCCCTGCCGGCCGGCGCCGGTGAGCGGATGGTGGAAATATGCACCCGCCTGCTCCAGGGATTTTATTTGTAGATTTTTTGCACGCTGACCATATAAAACGCGGCCGTCATGACCTGAACGGGAAGCTTGAATCCCCGATCATGACGGCCGCTCGACTTTTTCCAGGCCTTTGTCTGAAACTTCTGCAATGCAATATAATTCAAGGCTATCAGTTCAACTGGCTTTGACCCGGACCGGTTCGCCGAAATTCACCTCCTGGATTTCCGAGGAGACACAGTCCCGGTGAGTGCAGCGGATAGGGCGCATGTTCAGCAGGTCAACCTGGTCCATGGGAACAAGCTTGCCGCATCGCGTGCATTGCCAACCTGTTACGTAACCTTTGCGCAACACGTCCTTGACGAAACGCACGAATACATCCATAGTGAAAGCCTTGGGGAGAAACCCAACCGCCCCCAGCGACTGCACGTACTCCACCTGTCCGGCGGAGTTGCTTTCGCTCACGGCCACCAGCGGTATCCGCCCATGACGGCGCATTGCCTCCAGGAGTTCCGTCACGGCGACTCCGCTGCTGCAGATTGTTTCCAGGCTCAACAGCACCATGCGAATCCGGCCCTCGTTGCGCGGATTCGTCACATAGCTCAGGGCCTTGTCCAGAGCGGTGAAACTCATCGGATTGAACCCGGATACATAGTTCACTACTGCCAGGGACTCCATTTCCATATAGGCCGGGTCGCTGTCCACCAGAACAATCATATTGGCCCTGGATTGTCTTTCCTCAGCAAACTGTTGCTCATCTCTGATCGCGCTCTTTTCAGCCCTTGCCGCTTCTGATGGCCGCCTGTGATCTTTATGCTGTTGCGCCGGATGCGTTTGACTCTTCGCCTGCCTGCCCTGAGTCTGGTTCTGCGGCTGTTTCACCTGAGCGTTCTGCTGTTTGCCCTGCTGTTTCGGCTGCTGTTCGGCAGCATGGCGCTTGCGGTTTTTCTGCGAGCGCCGTCTGCGACGCGGCGAGCGCCCCTGTCTTTCCGTTCCCGGGTCGCCGTCACCGGATTTATCTGGATGCAATTTTTACGCCCTCTTTAATTGCAGTTAGCACATACAGTCAATCGTGGAACGTGTGCGGCCTGTTGCGTCGAATGCCGGGGGCCACAACGGTTAAACCGCTTCCACCGCCCGAATGTATCAACCGGAGCGGCCCTCAGTTCCGAATCAGACTTCCATCATGAATGACTTATAGGGTGAAATTTTCTTCTTGATCGCCTCGAAGACCTTGGGGTCCGGGGAAGTGTCGGTCTGCAGCACGGCGATCGAACGGCCTTCCTTGTCAGTGGTGAAACGGATGTTCAGGATGTTCAGCCCGGCGTTTGAAAGCGCGAGGCTTATGTCGTTGATCAGTCCGATGCGGTCTGTCTGGTAGGTGAACAGCATATGGCCGCAGAGGACCAGGTCGAGGTTGAAGAAAGAATCAACCCGGTTGATCTTCAACTCACCATCCGGCGTGATTGTCCCGCGGATCGAGGTTTCGAGGTATTCCTGCTTCTTTGACAGTATGTCTATGGTTATAGACTCGCCGTAACCTTTGCTGTCGTCAGGAACGCGCTTGACGACACGGATTCCGCTCTCCTCTGCGCGCTTGGGCGCCTCGGCCGGAGAGACCACTTCCTGATGATAAATGTCCATCAGGCCCTTGAGGAGGTAGTTGGTAAGGACATCCGTGTGCTTGTTCAGGCGGCCGTAACAGGTGATCCGCACTTCCTGCGGCTGGTACCCGCCTATGTTGTAGTGCGCTATCTCGCCGATCAGGCGGGTCAGTTCCAGGAATGCCGGGTTGAGGTCTGGAGGAATGGCCAGGTTGTTGACAGGGAAACGCACCATGCGCTTGACCAGGAAATCGCGCAGTTCCTCGGCCGCGGCTATGGCCGCCCGGCGGTTGGCCTCACTGGTGTTGGCCCCCAGGTGTGGCGTGCAGACCAGGCGGTCGCCCAGGAATGCCAGGGATTTTTCCCCTTCCTTATCCCCCTCGACAAACACGTCCGCGCCGTACATCAGGTCCTCGCGCGCCTTGAAAATTTCGGCCAGCGCGGCCTGGTCCACCACCTCGGCGCGAGCCGTGTTGATCAGCATCGCGTCCTTTTTCAGGCTCCCTAACAGGGCGGCCCCGATCATTCCACGGGTCTTGTCGTTGAGCGGCACGTGCAGGGTGATGAAATCACTCTGGGCGAACACCTCATCCAGTGACTTGAGCGTCACGCCTATATCCTTCGCCTTTTCCTCCGAGACGACCGGATCGAAACCGATCACGTTCATTTCGAAACCCTTGGCCTTGCGGCTTACCAGGGTGCCGATATTGCCCAGACCGGCTATGCCGATTGTCTTGCCCATCAGCTCACGGCCCATCAGGCCCGATTTCTCCCAGCGGCCTTCCTTGACTGAGCGGTCGGCGTGGGGCAGGCGGCGGGAGGCAGCCAGCATGTAAGCGAACACCAGTTCGGCCACCGAATTGCTGTTGGCGCCCGGAGTGTTCATCACCTGTATGTTACGAGTAGTAGCATAGGCCACATCTATCGTGTTCACGCCGCTGCCGGCGCGCACGACGGCCTGCAATTCATCCGCCGCATCCAGGACGGCCCTGGTCACTTTTTCGCTGCGCACGATCAGTCCATGACAACCTTTCACCGCCTCGCACATTCCCGGCTCATCCAGGCCCGCCTTGACCACCACCTCGATCCCACCCTCTTCCAGAATGCGACGGGCATACTCGTCCAGCTTGGTCGCTATCAGGACCCGCATGTGGCTGCTCCTTTTGGTTGATTTTTATCCCATCCGGCTGTAAGCCGGAGCACAGTGTAAACAGGCCACCGCCAGTATCTCTATTTATTAAGCGCTGCTACGCTCCTGCACTGAATTGTGTTGCTTCTTTATCCATGAAAACTGAACTCACTGCCATTTATGTCCGCAACTCAGGCATTGAGGTTTATGAACACAGATTATTTCTCCGCATCCGGGACATTTCCAGCGCCGGTTTTCATTGTTCACGTAAGTTTCAATCCCGTCCTGTCGAATGCTTTCCAAGTTTTCGAGCATGCTCATCCCGTACCGGGTCCGGTAACGTTTGTCCAGTTGTTTCAGGCGGGTACAGGGAAAGCTGTCACAACTAAAACAGAAGTCAGCTCTGTCTTTGGGTATTCTATCACAGTTCAATATCCGGCATCTCACAACGGATTTAAATATGAAATAGCCCTCGTTACGGCAACCCGGACATGTATTCTTTTCTCTGATATAAGCATGACAGAGACGGCAGTTCATTCCGCAGCGGGCGATTAAGACAGCACTGCCTGTCCCCCTCCTTTTCGCTGACGGAGTAGCCATTGTTAATCCCGTACCGTGTAAATCAATATTTCATTTTCTATTTCAGAAGAATCATCTTTCGCACAAGGCTGCGTCCGCCGGCTTCCATACGGTAAAAATACATGCCCGAGGCCACTGCGCGACCCTGCGCATCGATCCCGCCCCACTGCACTGAATGCCGCCCCTCCGTGAGGTCTTCATCCACCAGCACCCTCACCAGCGCGCCCCTGAGATCATAAACGCGCAGCGAAACTCTTTCAGCCTTTCCACCGCCGGGAAGATCAAAGGTTATCGTTGTCGAGGGGTTGAACGGATTTGGCATGTTCTGGTACAACAGCGGCTGCGCCGCCGAGGGCAATGATGGACCCGAGGGGCCGCCGTCCATTATCTTCACCCGGCCCAGGCTGACCTCGCCGCCCTCGCCGCCGGAAAGCCTGAATGAGCTGCGTTCCAGGGTCAACTCCCGGCCATCCAGCTCGGCCCGCAGAATGTAATCACCCTCCGTGAGAGCGCCGAAACTGAAATTCCCCGCCTCGTCCACGGTTACCGAGTCAACGACATTACCCGCAATATGCACCACCGGCCTGACCGTGATCGGCGCCCCGGAGGAGAGAGCCAGCTTTCCGCTCAAGCTGTAGAACTTTATCCTGAGAGACTGCACGAGCAGACGGGTGCTGGCCCCGGTCGTATCGTTCCAGGCCAGGACCACCCGGTCCGGTCCGAGTATGCTCAGGCAGGGCAGGGCGGCCATGCTCACGCCGGGCGCCTGGAACGTGCTGCCTCGCGGCCCTCCGAGAGAATCTATCTTGCAGCCCAGGAGACGCGCCACCCCGCCCATCTCTTTCTCGACCCAGAGCACGAGATGGTCTCCGCGGTTGTCCACGGCCACCGCCGGATTGGTATTGCCAGCCGTCACTCCGGAGGCGGCCAGGCCGTTGAAAACCCCGCGGTAACCCAGTCCCTGCGGCAATTCGAGGCTGTCTCCGCGCTCCGAGTACAGACGGTAGTACAGACGCTGCCGGTCTCCGAAAAACTCCTGCCACACCACGAGGAACCTTCCGGTGAGATTGGATGCCACCGCCACCGGACGCCCGGTCGAACCCAGAAATTCCGCCACCGGCTCGCTGACCGCCAGCTCGGATGAAACCGGCGCTCCCGTGGGGCCGAACACCTGGGCTTTAATCTGCGCATTCACTCCTTTTCCCGCACCCTGCCTCCAGACCAGAATCTGATTACCTGACGGACCGGCTGCCAGGGAGGCGAACCTTCCGCCGCCGCGGGCCGCTCCTGCCACGCTCCGGACAGAACCGGCGCGCACGCCCAGGCTGTCCCAGTGAGCCAGAACAAGCTCCGGGGAACTGCCGAGAGGCTGCCAGCGCTCCCATGCCGCGCTCAGGGATCCATTCAAGCCGAAAGTCAGAGTCAATCCATCCAGCAACATCTGTGATGATTCCTCAAGTATCATACCGGGATTTTGAACCGTTCCATCCGCGTTGAACAGCGAGGCCCGCACCCGGTATCCGCCCGAGCCGCTTTCCTGCCAGCCCACTGCGAACCGTCCTCCGCCCGATAAAACCGCGGCGGGCTTTCGCTGAGCGGCGGCGGAGGGTTCGAGCACCTGGACCGAACCTTTCGGCCGGTCATCGGATGAAAAATCCAGATGTCTTATGCTGGTGACCCCGCCCCCGCTTTCTCCTTCCCAGAACAGAGAGTAACTCTGATCCGCATGGCCCACCAGGGCCGCGGCCCCGGCCAGCTCGCCCTCACCTCCCGCAGGCGAAATATGCATCGGGTCCTGTATTATGCCGCCAGCCGAGAAATTCTGCATCCAGAGGTCTGCATCCCCGTGGTCCCCGGCGCCCCATACCGCCGCGAAAGTCCCATCCATGCGAACCGCGGCCACCGGTTCAAATGCATTCATTCCCTCCGGCGAGATAAGGCCCTGGCGGCCGCTTTCCAGAATCCCCTGATCCAGGTTGAAAACATACGACCACGCGCTTCCCGCCCCGTCTGATTCGCGCAGCCAGACCAGCGCGGCATCGCCGTTCTCATTGCTCGACAGCGAGGGCTTGTCGAGCGTTATATACGCACCGGAATCCAGGATCACCTGAACAGAATCCGGCGTCACTATGGGTGGCGTCCGGTTGATCTGCAATTTTATCGAAAAGACTTTAAGCTGCGGAACTCCCGCTCCGTTCACCTCGGTCCAGCTCACGATGAACCGGCTGCTACGGGATAAAAATTCAGAAGCGGTGACAGAGGGCGGAGAAATCGCTGTAATCCGGCTCGAATCGGCCGGTTGCAGAAGCTGAGCGTACAGTTCGTGTCCCATGTGATCGAAAACCATGAAACGGATTCCGGTGCTGTCCGGGTTCAGATCGCGCCAGGCCACCACGGAATTACCCTTGCGGTCGACCGCGATATCCGGATCGAGCTGATCGCCAGCAGCCACGGTGTTAAGACGGTGAGTGCCAACCCACTGGTGCGTAACCGTATCCTGCGCCCCATACCCCAGACTGTCCGCGGCGAGAAAACGGGCGCCGAACACATCCAGTCCATCTGCGGTCTCATCCTGCCAGACCAGGTACACAATACCGGTGGAATCGATGCCCGCCGACGGTTCATTCCCCCGTATGCGGCGCGCCACGGCATCCGGTCTGGCGTTTGTCTCCATCGCCGAACCGGTCGTGGAAAAACGGCGGAAAAATATATAGCTCGCCGGCCAGATTCCATCCGCCCAAGCCAGCAATGCAACTCCGTTATGGTTCACTGACAGATCGGGACGGCTTTTGCGGGTCAGGGGGTAAATACTGCCAACCGCCACCGGACCCAGGCGGCCGCCCAGACGGTCGAATCCCTGAAGCATTAACCGTGTCGAGGTCTCCGTACTGTCAAACCATGTCACCAGAATACGGTCCTGACGATCCACCACCAGGCCGGGCCGCAACTGGCTGCCCGCCGGGTCCAATGTCACCGGGACACACCCTGGAAGCGGCGTTTGCGCTCCAGCCGGAGAAAGTCCGGCCGCAAGCAGCAACAGGGCCGCGAACAGCAGCATTATTCTGTCTCTCGAATCCATTGATCACCCCGTAATCCGTCAGGGCAGACGAACAACCCGGAACCCGATGTCTATCTCGCGGTTATCCGGCGCCACTGCACTGCGATTGGCAGAATGGACCTGTTCCAGGCTGGTCAGGTAACTCCCCCCGCGCACCACCCGGTAGAACTGGTGCTCGATATCTGTCGAACCCTGCGGATCCTGCCAGATCTGATCGGAAGAGTAGTACTCCGGATCGTAATGATCCAGGCACCATTCCATGGCGTTGCCAGCCATGTTCAGTGGACCGAACGCGCTGGCTCCTTCCGGGAAAGCATTCACCGGCGCGGTGAATGTATACCCGTCACCGCCGCGTTTGACATTCGCTCTCTGCTCGTCCGGAATGGCCTGTTCCGCGCTGTCCACTGGCTCTTCCTCTAACAAGGACCACGGATAGTACCTGTTCTGTCCGCCCCTGGCGACATATTCCCACTGCGCCTCGGTCGGCAGGGTGTAATGCTCTCCGGTGCGAAGACTCAGCCAGCGGCAGAATGCCATCGCATCCTCCCAGCTCACGCCGATCACCGGGAAATTCGGCTTGCTCAGGGCCACATCCGGCCACCTTCCGATAGCGCTGGTGTCGGCGGGAGTCCGGTCCTCGCCCTCCTCTTTCCAGAACTCGTAATACTGGATGTTGGTCACCTCGTAACGGCCGATAAGGAACGCGGACAGATGCACCTCATGGGCGGGCAGTTCGTCACGGTTGTCATAATACAGCGAATCGACTGCCGCGGAATCGGTCCCCATCACGAATGAGCCGGAGGGAATATAAACCATCTCCATATCCAGGTAGAAATTCTCACCCTTCCCGGCGATTTTCACCGAATCCACTCCGACTGTGTCAGTAGTCAGGTGTGTCGTGTCTGTCCAGTTGGTGGTTATCAGATAGACGTAGGCATGAAAGACCGAGTCGGTGGACTGTGGGGTAAATGAGACGGTTATCGTGCCGCTCTTGGTGGTCTTGTTCAGGTTGAGGCTGTCCGGACTGACCCTGAACACGCTGTTGGCGCTCAGAAGGATATGGACGCGCGCCTGCACCGTGTCCCCATATTCAAGACCGATCGTCTGGGTGGAGGTCCGGCCGACAAAGGTGGGTGCGAAAGACACTGCATAAGTGGAAAGCAGCAGCCCGGCCTCGCTGTACTGGCTTTCCTCCGGCTCGATAGCCAGATCTGTGCTGCAGCCCGCAGAAAGCAGGGCTGTCAACACCAGCACCGGTGCGAATATTCGGACCGGCAGCAGAAAATGCCTGATTTCCCGAGGCCAGAAAAATCGATTCATGGAACCGTCAGATCATAAGTACACAGCACGCAGTCAATCGGTTGCATCCGAATGAACACAGAGCCACACACCGTTAATCCCGCCCCCGCAGGACGCAGCAGAAAGATATATCCGCACGCTCCGGGAAGTCAAGGCTTGCCTGAATCATTCAGTATTATTCAACACGCTGACGGCGAAAGAGTTCCGAAAAACTTGATCTTCAGGAGGATTCCAACGCCAAAGGAAGGGGGTGCAATATGGCCTAACCGTCTGCCCTGGTTCCACACCCGAAGCAGCGGCGCACTTCTATACAGCAGTCAGGCACAGCGGCCATTACTGAAACCGCCGTCAGGCATTATCCAGCAGGTACTCCAAAGTCATCAGATTAGCGAGACATTCCATCGATTCCTCGGGGCTGCCTCCACAACGGCGGCGGCATTCCTCGAGGCACCTGCGCTTCAGCTCTTCCTGGCGGTCAAGCAGTTCCTGCTTGATGAGACTGAGGTATTCCTGATCCATTCTTACGGACTCCCGAAACATGTCCTTAACCTGGCGCTGATGTTAAAGACACACACTACATACTCTGGCCGGGAACACGAACACTTTTTCAAGCATCTGTGCCCGGCCGGTTAGTGGAAACAATTTATTTAATATATAGTAATCCAATTCAAAAACACAATACTGCCAGATGCTTTTCTGATACAAATTGCCGTTCACGGAAGAACTATCAATCTTTTGCCGCCCGGCAGCGCGCCTTATCGGAAATTCCGCAGCAGCGGAGCGATATCCCTCGGCCGGCTGGCATCGAGCCAAGGCGATGAAGCGGCTGCCTCCCTGGCCGCGGCGGCTCCGGGCTGCCGGCTGCCGCGATAGATCACCCCGACAGGAAATCCCTCTTCCCATTCCAGGGACTTGCGGAAAGCCCGTTCGCGGTCAGCCGGGTCGTAATCCGGCTCCCGAGTCTCCAGATCATAAGCCTTATCACGGTACCATTTGAGGGTGTTGACCTTGTTATAAGTGACACAGGGCTGAAGAATCTCAAGCAGGGCGAATCCGCCTGCGTCAATCGCCAGCTTCATCATGCGCACCATGTGCTTGATATCGCCTGAATGGGTGCGGCCAACGAAAGCGGCATCCAAGGCGATAGCCACGCCTGCCGGATTGAAGCGTCCATAATTAACACCATCCGGCGTAGTCCCGGTGACAAATCCCTGGTCGCTGGTGGGCGAGGCCTGGCCTTTTGTCAGACCGTACACCTGGTTGTTGTGCACGAAATAGGCGAGGTCCAGGTTCCGCCGCGCGGCGTGCAGAAAATGGTTGCCTCCCTCGGCGAAACCATCCCCGTCTCCCCCTACAACGATCATCTTCATGCTTCCATTTACCAGACGGGCCCCGGTAGCCAGCGGCAGCGCCCGGCCATGCAGACCGTTGAGATAATTGCATTTCATGTAAAGCGGCAGCTTGGCCGCCTGACCGATTCCGGAAAACAACGTCACTTCATGAGGCGCCAGGCCCATTTCCACCAGGGCCTGTTTCAGGCCGGCAAGTATGGCGAAATTGCCACAGCCCGGACACCATGTTGTTTCGTCGCCCATATAATCCATCATAGCAGGCATCATAACTATCTCCACAGAAGTCAAATCCGCTCGATAATATCGCGCGCGCAGAAAGGCCGCCCATCGTATTTCAACACGCACTGGTCCGCCCGGACGCCTGTCTCCATGCGGATCAGCCGCGCGAGCTGACCCATCGAATTGTTTTCCACTGCCACCACGCGGCCGTGGTCCCGGGCGGCCCGGCTGAACTGCTGTTCCGGGAACGGCCAGAGACGGTTTATATGCACGAATGAAACCTTCCGGCCGTCACGCCGCAGCGTGTCCACTGCCTCGCGCAGAGCGCCGCGGGTGGAACCCCATCCTGTCAGCAGCATGTCCGCGCCCGGCTGAATGTCGGCTTCGAGGGCGGAGCGGTCCCCCAGAAGGTCCAGCTTGCGCCAGCGTTTGTCCACCATGGCGGTGCGCAGCGACGGGTCCTCGGTGATATGGCCGCTCTGGTCGTGCTCATCCCCCGTCGAGCAGACAAGCGCCCGCCCCTGCCCCGGAAAAGCCCGCGGGGAGACTCCATCCGGAGTGAACCGGTAGCGAAGGTAACTGTCCGCAGGGTCCAGCTCAACCTCGTCCGCAAGCCTGCCACGCTCGACTTTAACCCGCTCCAGCGGAAGACTGTCAACCGCCCAGTGAGAATCCATCAGGTGATGGTCGGTGAGGATAATCACCGGAGTCTGCAACAGATCGGCCAGGTTGAAAGCCTCGGCGGTCAGCAGAAAGGCCGACTCCGGATCGGACGGGGCGAGAACCACGCGCGGAAACTCGCCGTGCGAGGCGAACAGGCTGAAAAGAAGGTCCCCCTGCTCGGTGCGGGTGGGCATCCCGGTGGCCGGACCGGGGCGCTGGGCATTCAGCACCACCAGCGGTGTCTCGGTGCAGGCGGCCAGCCCCAGCGCCTCGCTCATCAGGGAGAAACCGCCGCCCGAGGTGCCTGTCATGCTGCGCGCGCCCATATAGGATGCGCCGATTGCCATGTTGATAGCCGCAATCTCATCCTCGGCCTGCTCCACTTTTACGCCCAGCCCCGTTCCATGACGGAACAGATATTCCATCACCCCTGTGGCCGGGGTCATGGGATAGGCGCTGTAAAAACCGGCTCCCGCGGCCAGAGCGCCCAACGCCACTGCATCGCTTCCCGAAATGAAAAGCGGCTCCTCCCCGCCGTTTCCCGGTTCCGCAAGATTCATGGGCTTCTGACAGAAAGGCTTCCCCAGTCCATAACCCGCCCGCAGCACGGCGATGTTTTTTTCAATCGCTTCCCGTCCGCGCCGGGCAAAATTCGTCTCAAGCACCCGTTCCGCCACGGCGATGTCCAGACCCAGGACCGCCCAGGCCGCACCAGTGGCCACCGTGTTGGACATGGCCGAAAGACCGCCGCTTTCACGGCAGATTCTCGACAGGTCGAGACCGAGGAATCCGCGGCCCTCATAATTCTGTTTCACCCTGCCGCTGTCAAAAATCACCAGGGCGCCGGTGGTTAGCTCAGACTGGTGCAGGCTGATAGTCTCTTCGTCCAGGGCGATCAGAAGGTCAATTTCCGGAACATGGCAATCCACGCGTTGACCGGCTATCCGCAGCCTGGTCAGCGAATGGCCGCCGCGTATCCTGGATTCGTATTCCTGCATGGAGAACACGCCGTAACCGCTGCGCATGAACGCACGCGCCAGGACCTGCCCGATGGATTGAATGCCCTGACCAGCCTGGCCGCCGATCAAAATTGACAGTTCATTGGTCACACCTGACTCCTTTGAAATCAATTAAACGCGCCGCGGGCGCGGATCATAAACTCGATGCTGTAATGACCGGCCGCACTTTAACGCCATGCTCCCAACAAACCGCCTGTGAATATTATGTAATGATTATCATAATCAAAATCAAGTCTTCCAGTCACAAACATTTACTCCCATCATCTTACGGCCAAAGGTATAATCTGTCATAAAACGATACTGACAGCCACCGCCCGGGTATTCACATTTCTGCATTTTTATGTATGGAAC
>CAYYNT010000046.1:0-35631 GCA_964473155.1 uncultured Gemmatimonadales bacterium
TCCAAATACTCCCAAATCAAACCTCTTTTGGTCCGTTTTGATTAGGGATTACCTTAAAATAAAGGTCGTTGGCTACTCTTAGTTCCTTAAATCGTTAATCGTTAAATATATAAAAGTGATATTCAAATATATTGACAACGCTTCATGCGCACCCTATCTTAAAAAACAAAGAACAAACAGATTAATAACTTGTTTTATTTTGGCTGTTTACAGAGACGAGGCGTAGCGTGGCGGTTTTCGATAATCCCAGCGGGAGACGCGCGGAGCGTGAGCCGTTCATCACGGATGTCGATCTGGTGGTCGGGGCCGAGGTGATTCAGGCCATGACAGTCGACCTCTCGGAGACCGGACTGCGGATCGACATGGACCATCCCCTGAAAGTAAGGATCAGGTTTCTGGTCGATGGTCAACTGGTGGACCGTACGGCGCAGCTCGCGAGGGCCGAGAAAACTCCTGACGGCGGGATGACATACGGCATCGAATTCACCCCCGATGGCAGGTGAGCCGCCGGATGGGTTGAAATGAGAACTGTCCTCCCTGCTTTTTTCCTTGCCACAGCCATGTTTGCGGCAAGCTGCAATGAACCGCGTCCAGAAACAACAACGAATGCCGGTCCAGTCTCAGCGGTCGATACCTCCGCCACCCGGATTCTCAAGAAGAAAGCCTGGATCCAGGCCTCCCTCGGGAACTACGATAAGGCCATAAAAGAAGTCACCTCCGTGCTGCGCATCAATCCCCGCGACAGCGAGGCATATTTCATGCGCTTTCAGTTCATTCAGCAGACGATGGACGAACCTTTCACCCGCCGGGCGGTGCAGGACCTTCGAGAGGCGGCCAATCTGGGGCATCCCGAGGCCAGGGATATCCTGCGGCGGTATGTGGATTACTGAAAGAGCAGCTATCTGCAGACGGTTTAAAGCGGTTTTCTCAGCAACGGCCGTATATTCTTCCTGTGGCAAGCATCCTTTCGGAGACCTGCGGCGAAATGTGCCCCTCACTGCAGCGCCAGCGCCAGTTGCCGTGGGCGGTGGATGGCACGTTCATCCGGGCTTCCGCGCCGAGTCCCAGAATGTCCTGAAGGGGCAGGATCACCGTATCGGCCCGTGACATCATCACCAGGCGTATCATCTCACCGGATATTTCCTCCGCAGCAACTTCCCGTCCGATATAGCCGAACAGATTGTCTCGCTCCGCCGAGCCGGCTTCGTTCTCGAACCAGCCCCGCGTCGTGTTGTTGTCGTGCGTGCCGGTATAGTAGATACAGTTATCCGGCACGTTGTGCGGAATGTAAGGGTTACGGGCGATATCCCCGCCGAAAGCGAACAGCAGCACTTTCATTCCCGGCAGGTCAAACAGGCTCATCGTCTCGCGCACATCCGGAGTGATATGGCCCAGGTCCTCGGCGATTATTGGCAGGCTTGCGCTTGAGCGGGCCAGCCGGCTGAGGAAATCTGTCACCGGATTGTCGACCCAGCGTCCGCCGGCCGCGGTTTCGGAGCCGGCCGGCACCTCCCAGGAAGCCACCAGGCCGCGGAAATGGTCGATCCGCACCCGGTCGAAAAGTGTCAGGTTGTGGCGAACCCGGTCGATCCACCAGCGGAAATTCTCGCGCCGCAAGGCTTCCCAGTCATATACCGGATTGCCCCAGAGCTGTCCGGTGGCGCTGAAATAATCCGGCGGCACTCCTGCCACCACATAGGGCATCTTGTTCCTGTCCAGCTTGAACAGATGAGGATGCGCCCAGAGATCGACGCTGTCGCGGTCCACGTATATCGGCAGGTCGCCTATGATATGAACGCCGCGCTCATTGGCGTAACGTTTCAGAGCGCTCCATTGGCGGTGGAACTGGTGCTGGATAAACTTTTCCAGGCTGATCCGCTCCGCGTGGCGTTCCCGGGCCGCCTGAAGCGCAGCCGGATCCCTGTCCCGCAGGGCAGAAGGCCAGGCGATCCATTCACTGCCGCCGGCCTCGGCCTTCAGGGCCTGGAACAGGCTGAAATCATCGAGCCACCAGGCGGATTCGCGCAGAAAATGCTTGTATTCCCAGTCTTCGCCGCCTTGCCTCCAGCGCTCGAAAGCCTGGCGGAACAGGCTGGCGCGGCAGGCGATAGCCTGGTCGTAGCCGGTCCTGCCGGGTGGGGCCGCAATCGCAGGAGGCAGTTCGCTCTCAACCAGAAGACCGTCTCTGACAAGCTGTTCAGGGCTGATGAACAGAGGATTGAACGCGAACGCCGAGGGGCTGTGATAGGGGGAATTATCGTACAGCGGATCGGTCGGGTTGAGTGGAAGAATCTGCCAGTAATTCTGACCGGCAAGGGCCAGGAAATCGACAAAACGGCGGGCCGACGGCCCCAGGTCGCCAACACCGAACGGAGACGGCAGAGAGCTGACGTGCAAAAGTACTCCGCTGCCCCTTGATTTCATCGTTCTCCCCCCACAGCTTGTCTCGATGTCCCTGAAATCACACGGATGCCTTGAATGCGGGTTGAAAATAAAGCCAGGCCGAATCAGACCCCTTACCTGCCAGACAAAGCGCAAAAGCCCGGGCCCGGCCGGATGAACCGGCCGTAGGCCCGGGCCGGATACGCAACAGGTCAGTTCTCTTTTTCACCCGGAGTTATAGAAACGAATGTCTTGGCTCCCTCTGTGCGGAAAAGAACTTTATCCTCACGGGCCAGCCAGCCCAGAGCCATTTGAACCAGCGGGGCTTTTTCCTCCAGCAGTTTCGGAAGATTCGCCAGATTGACCTCATCCTTTTTCCGCAGCAGCATCCATATCTTTCCGGCCGTAAAACCGATCTGTTCTTTCATTTTTTTCTCCTTTTCAGAAGATGCCGAGTCTGACTGATGAACATTTCAGACTGTCTGTCTCAGGCCCTGGAGATGCTGGTTTCCCAGTTGTTCAGCACTCCAGGCCACGGGTAAGAATTACCGCGCCCAGCGGGGGCAACTCCAGCTCAATGGAACAGGGCCTTCCGTGAGATCCCTGCGGCAGGGCCTCGACGCCGCCCCGGTTGCCGACTCCGCCGCCCCCGTATTCGACGGCGTCGCTGTTGAGCCGTTCCTTCCAAAAACCACCCTCTGGAACTCCCACTATATAATTATGTCGTGGAACAGGGGTGAAATTGCAAGCCACAAGAGTGTATTGTCCAAAATTTTTCCCCCTGCGTAGAAAACTGACCACGCTTTGCTGCCAGTCGCTGAAATCGATCCACTCGAAGCCCGCCGGATCGAAATCCAGTTCGAACAGGGTTGGATTATTCCGGTAGAAATAATTCAAGTCGCTCAACCAGCGCTTGAGTCCCTGGTGCTCAGGTTTGTCGAGCAGGTGCCAGTCCAGGCTTTCATCGTGGGTCCATTCGCGCCACTGCCCGAATTCTCCGCCCATGAAAAGCAGCTTTTTGCCGGGATGGCTGTACATCAAGCCATACAGAAGACGCAGGTTGGCGAATTTCTGCCATATATCTCCGGGCATCTTGTTGATCAGCGATCCTTTACCGTGCACCACCTCGTCGTGAGACAGGGGGAGCATGAAATTTTCGTTAAAGGCATACCAGATGCTGAAAGTGATCTGGTTGTGATGGTAGCTGCGGAAAACCGGATCCCTGGAAAAATAATAAAGGATATCGTGCATCCAGCCCATGTTCCATTTCAGGCCGAAACCCAGACCGCCAACGCTCGTTGGACGGGTGACCATGGGCCAGGCAGTGGACTCCTCGGCTATGACATTGATGTCCGGCTCTTCGGAATACAACACCTCGTTCATCCGGCGCATGAAATAAATCGCATCCAGGTTTTCCTTTCCGCCGAACCGGTTGGGCAGCCAGTCACCATCCTTGCGGGCATAATCCAGATAAAGCATAGAGGCCACTGCATCAACCCGGAGGCCGTCCACATGATATTTCTTCAGCCAGAACATGGCGCTGGAGATCAGAAAATTGCGCACCTCGTGCCGGCCATAATTGAATATATAGCTGGTCCATTCCGGGTGGTAGCCGATACGGTTGTCCTCATGCTCGTACAGGTGCGTCCCGTCAAAATACACCAGCCCGTGAACGTCGCTCGGGAAATGGCTGGGAACCCAGTCCAGGATTACGCCGATCCCCTCGCGGTGAAGGTGATCCACCAGGTACATGAAATCCTGCGGAGTGCCGTAACGGCTGGTCGGGGCGAAGAATCCGAGGACCTGATAGCCCCAGGAGCCATAGAACGGGTGCTCCATCACTGGCAGGAATTCCACATGCGTGAAACCTGTTTCCTTGACGTAATTGGCCAGGCGCGGGGCGATCTCCCGGTAGGTCAGGTGACGGTTGTCCTCTTCGGGGACCCTTTGCCAGGATCCGAGATGCACCTCATATATTGACATCGGCCCGTTCAGCGAATTCTGCTGGCGCCGCCCGGTCATCCACTCATTATCGCTCCAGGCATAATCCAGGTCCCATACAACGGAGCCGGTGCGCGGCGAGGTCTCGTGACAAAAACCGTAGGGGTCTGCCTTATCCACTCTGTAGCCGTTTTGCCTGGATTCGATGTGATACTTGTAAAGGCAGCCCTTTTCGAGTCCGGGAATGAATCCCTCCCAGATGCCTGAATCCATATGGCGGCGTCCCAGGCGATGAACTCCCGGCATCCACCCGTTGAAATCACCGATCACCGAAACCGCCCAGGCATTGGGCGCCCAGACCGCGAAGAACACTCCGCGGCGGCCTTCCACTTCCGCGATATGGGCTCCCAGACGGTCATAAAGCTGAAAATGACTGCCCTCGGCAAACAGATAATAATCAGTATCGGAAAACAGGGTGAAATCGTAGTCAATCTGGGGACTGTATCCGTTTTCATCTTCCCGGACCATTTTCCTGCCTGCCTTATGTTGAAAACTGTCTCAATTATGCCTTGGGAGAGGCTCAAAATTGCGTTCCGGCCACATCAACCGGAACATATAATTCATCTTAAGACTGCTTTCTTATGAGTCAATCCGCCTGAGCGGGTTACATCATCGGGTTTTAAACACAAATACATTATCATCCTTTAAAGCCGTTCTGTCAACTTTCTGATCGTTTGATCGAGACATTTTTTTCGGTTAATCTGTTTTTATGCGCATAATTAGTTTTTGGGGATCAAACGGCCGTGTCGGCCCGAAAACAATCCGCCTGGCAATTCCGTTTATCTTGCGTATCCGCCCGGAGGTTCTATCTTTATGCTCAATAAAGCTCTCTTGTGAATTCCTTTAAATGGCCTGAATCTCATCGAGCAGAGCTTAAAAGCAAAACAAACATGGTTATAAAAACAATCCGCCAGGGAGGTTATATGAGCAGGATCAGCGCCGGAGAGGTCCAGAATTACCTGGAATCGCTGAACGGCGGCTGGGTGGACCGGTCGCGCACAGTGGATACGTTCAAGTCCGCAGGGCCGGAGGTGACGGTAACCGGGATAGCCGTGGGCTGGATGAGCTACCGGGCGGCGCTGGAGCGCGCTGTGGAGCTTGGAGCGAACCTGTTTATCACTCACGAGCCGACTTATTACAACCACTGGGATAACGATGAGACGATTTTCCGGCTGGAGGCTGCGCGGGAAAAGCGCGAGTTCATCCAGCGTCACGGTCTGACCGTAATACGCTGCCATGACCTGTGGGACCGTTATCCGAAACTCGGGATACCGTTCGCCTGGGGACGTTTCCTGGAGTTGGGCGAGCCGTTGGATGGCGATGAATATTACTGGGTGTACGATGGCAGGGGCAGGGAGGCGGGGGACCTGGCCCGTCAGATCGCCGAGCGCACCGCGACCCTGGGCCAGCCGGGAGTGCAGTTCATGGGCCGCGAGGACAGACGGATCAACCGCCTGGCGCTGGGGACAGGGGCGATCACCGACATGTTCTCGTTCATGGAAAAGCACTCCGCGGACATGGCTTTATGCACGGATGACGGATTCACTTACTGGCGGGACGGGGCCTACGCGATAGACAGCGGTTTCCCGGTGGCGGTTGTCAACCACCCGGTGGCGGAGGAATTCGGGATGGAACTGCTGGCCGGCCGGCTGAAAGAGGTTTTCCCGCAGACACCGGTGCATTTCCTTCCGCAGAGATGCATGTACAAGCTGATCCGGGGATACAACCAGGGCTGAATCTCAAGCTGATGCGGTTCAAGTGTTGGAACGGATGTATGTGTTCGGTCAAACCCGCTGCCGCCTGAACGGGGGCAGAAGGATGGACGTTTTCGGCCTGCTGGTTCTGCTCACACTTCTTTCCGGCTGAAATCGACCGGGAACGGCTCAATCAGGCCGCTCCCGGTCGATTGGCAATCCATCTCGATCACAGCGCCCGGATTGACAGGCCGGTGCTGTTTTCCACGGTCAGTCTCCAGCCCGCCGGGACCTGCGCCCGGTAGACAATCCCGCCGTCACGTTTCCACCAGCCCGCGATTATCTCTCCATCCGGCGTGGGCTGGCTGCCCTCGCACCATTCGATGCCGGTATCGGACAGCCGCAGCAGCACTGTTTTTTTCACCGGGTCTACATTTTTCAATCCGAGCACGTCTCGCATCAGGAAGTGCGCTGTATGCGAGGCGAAACCATGGTTGCAGCTTGCCCGCTGGTCCTGCATCTCCCAGAGAGTTCCCGTGCGCTCGGCCATGTAGAGAAGGTAATCGCGGCATTCTTCCAACGCCTGCGCCACCAGTCCCTGGCTGGAGAGTATCTCCAGGCGCAACACGTTGCCGATGAATGGACGGGACTGGAAAACCTCGGGCCAGGCGCCGGTTTTCTGCCTGCCGGGACCGAATTCCCGCACCAGGCGGTTCCAGAGTTCCGGGTGACTACGTGGAGTGGCTGTCCCAAGGAAGAAAGCGTAGTTCTGGCAGGTCTCAGTACGGTTCCGCGTGGGCTTCAGGACGCCGTTCTCCCGCACCGCGTTATCAACGAAAAATGTCCCGTCGAACGACTGCGCCCGGATGACGGAACGGACTTTTTCCGCCTCCGCTGCGTATTCCTTTATGCCATACATTCTTGAAGCCGCATCGAGCGCCGCGGCGTAGAGCATGTTGGTCGGGTAGTTGACATCCTGCACGAAATCATTGGCCTCGGACCATTCCACGAAGACCCAGCTGTCCAGTTTTTCCAGCAGGCCATCCGTGTTGCGATACCGTCCCAGAAACTCGAACAGGTCCTGGACCTTGCCGCGCGCCGCCTCAACCGTCGCCCGGTCGCCGCCGCGAGCGGCGTACTCCTCGAGCTCCAGAACGAACCACATCGCCCAGTTGGGGATATACGTCCCGTTGTGGCTGTCCGAGGGATAGCACATCGGCAGCATCCCGGCCGGAATGTTGGGGTAACGTTCAGGCAGAAGATAGTTTTCCAGAAAGCTCTTTTCCACTTCATGCCCGCCGCAGAAAGTCTGCTCCGCCCTGGCGGTGAAATAGCTGTCGCAGAGCCAGCCCGCGCGTTCGCGAGAGGGGCAGTCCATGAATATGTCCACGGCGTTCTGACGGAAATTCTGGCGCGCGGCCTCGAACAGAATGTTCAGGCGGCTGTCGCTGGCGGCGAAACGCGCCAGGGAGGCCGAGGGGTTGGCGTACTCTCGCAACTGAGTTCCTGACACAGCAACCGCGCCCTTCATGACCATGATCTTCAGGTAGCGCAGGGTGTAGGGTTCGAGCGTTTCAAGCGTGTAATCTCCAGGCTCCACCTCCCAGCCGACGAGATTTACGCATTCCAGCCGTTTGAAATCGACATCCCCGTCCGTGAGAATCTCATCGAAAGTGAAGAACAGACGCGACTTCTCGCGGCAGGACAATTTTACCGAGGGGAAGCCGGTCAGGTTGGTCCCGAGGTCGAAAATGACGAAGTTCCCGGCCCTGATCGCAATCAGGGAATCCGGCCGGAACGGCGCATCCAGCGCCCGGATATTTACAGTCCTGTTACGCTGCATGTCCAGCGCGGAGGAGTCCTCCAACTCGCCGCGAGGGAAGCCTTTGATCTGGTTTGGAACCAGGGTCAGCGCCCGGTCGAGCCAGAATTTTTCCGGGAGCGGACCGGTTTCGAACTGTCCGGCGGAGCACAAACGGACCGGCTGGCGCAGCCTGAACTCAGGCAGAGGAACAAGCCTGGGAAGCAACTTTTCCTGCGGCTGGACTTTCAGTTCAACACGCTCGAACGGTGCGGCGATGTCGGCGTGCCAGGCATATGATAACGGCGTAAGCCGGTAGTGCTCGCTGAACGTGCGCTGGAAGCTGTAGCGCTGCACCCGGCGCACCCGCTCGCGCAATATCGAGGCCTGGAACTGAACGCCGTCTCCGGCGGTCGAGGCAAGGATCTTCCCGCCGGAGATTACCTCGGCCTGAAGAAACGCGGGCTGATCGATAAGATAATAACTGTTGATGTTATAGCCTGTGACCTCGATTGCGATAACATTGCTGCCCTCTGCCAGCCTGTCCGTTATGTCCCACTCATCCATCCTGTACCAGCCGTGTGGTCCGCGCGCGGGTCCATGCCCGGCGAAATTGCCGTTGATGAAGAAACGGTAGACCGAGGAAGCCGCCAGCCTTAAAACAGTCCGGCCGTTGGGCGGGGTTTCGATCACCGCCCGGAACCCGGCGGTGAAATTCATGGATGTGTCGCATCCGGCGGGCCAGACCGGCCGGGCCGAAACGAAACTTGCATCCACGGCGTGCGACTCGACAACGAAAAACAGGGCCAGAAACACGGACTGTAACAGGATTTTTCTCAGCATATGGATTTCTCCGGATCGGGGTGGACAGAAAATTTCTTACAAAAAGAAATAACTGGATAAGAAAAGAATGGCAAGAGAAGTGCGCTCGTTTGCAGGCCTTTCTGACATTTATGATAATCCCGCAGAATACTCCGCCCTGTGGGCGGAGATGAATGCGGAGCAGGGGCAAGGGGGATGCAATCTCCCTTCGCGCCTTTCAAGATGCCCGCCCTGTGGGCGGGGTGATTCACTCTGAGCAGACCCGCTTTGTACTGTTATCAAACCTTGCACCTGCGCCTTTTGCGCTACATGTCGCTATTGTGCAATTTCCAGTTTGTGCAGAATTGAAAAGCTATTAATTCATCTTTCTGCCTCTGTATGGAAAAAAGTCAAAAAGACAGAAAAGTCATAGTAAGCGTTATGCGCGAATTTGGTCAACTATTGCTCGATTTCGAACAAACTGCGGGAACGCGCTGAGGAAAATTCAACTTAAGAATACTGTAAAACGTTTCATATTAAGCTTGATTGAATTTGGGCTAAAAATGGCATAATAGTTGAATGGTATAATATGCAATTGAAGTAAAACAATACTCGTCTGAGTATATCAGATAGATATTCAATTATTTCAAATAATTATAAACCAGCAGTTCAGGAGAACGGAATATGGAAAAACAGTAACGGTATTATAGCTTTGTTGCGCATGGAGGATTAAGGTGACCTGTTGGACCGGAAGATGCCGAGCGCGGGCAGAAGACGTACTATTCCGATAATTTCAATGTTTGCTATTTCAGCGGAGCGGGTAAAAATGGACATGAAATGGACAGTTGGCAAGAAGCTGATGATTTCGTTTCTGAGTCTGGCCCTGATAGCTCTGATAATCGGCATGAGCGGTTTCTATGGTGTTTCAAAAGGATCAAAATCCATTCAGAGCATCGGCCTGAACCGTCTGCCTGGAGTCGAGCAGCTTCTGATTATAAACGAGGCGCTGACTGCTGCGACGGCTGGAGAACGGAGCCTGCTTATCAATAAAATGATGGATCCAAAGCTTCGTCAGGCTCAGTATGACTATATCGACAACTCCTTTGCACGTGCCGAGGAAGCCTGGAAAACTTTCGATGCATTGCCGAAAACCCCGGAAGAGACACAGGCCTGGCAGGAACTGAAGCCGAAATGGGAGAACTGGAAGAGAGAACATCAGGTGGTGCGTGAGACAAGTCTGGAGAAAGACCGTCTGATTACTCAGGGAATGAGCCAGTCTGATCCTGCAGTGCTCGCCATTGATGAAACCGCTTTTCAGGCTTCGATGACCGCCCGCAATTCGTTTCTGGATGCGCAAAACTATGTGAGAAAGCTTGTCCAGGACAGCCGTGAAGCGGCGCAATCCGAGGTGGCGACTCAGATCAAGTATGCGGCTTTCCTCCAAGCCATAGCCCTTGCGTTCATGGTTGTCGGCGTGGCGCTGGCAATCGTTCTTGGAGTGTTTATCACGCGTATGATCACGAAGCCGCTGCTGGTGCTGAAACAGGCCGCGTCGCTTCTGGCGGTCGGCGATGTCGAACTGACTGGAACGAGCGAGGAAGAAAGGAATAATATCAGAGGGCGCAAGGATGAACTGGGAGATCTGGCCCGGGCGTTCGGATATATGATAGTGAGCCAGAAAGAGAAAGCCGGGGTGGCCGAAAAGATCGCGGCGGGCAAGCTGAACACCGAGGTCAAGATCGAATCGGAAAAAGACCTTCTGGGGCACTCCATGCTGCGGATGAAAGACAGCATCGAACGTATGAATATCGAGATCAAAAAGCTTATCCAGTTCGCTCTGGATGGAAAACTGACAGAACGTGCAGACAGCAGGAAGTATGAGGGAGATTATGCAACTCTGACCGGTGGAATCAACGATCTGCTGGATGCAGTGACCGCGCCGGTGCACGAGGCCTCGACAGTGCTTGCGGAAGCGGCGAACAAGAACCTGACCCGCAGAGTGGAGGGCAATTACAAGGGGCAGTATGACGAGTTCAAACAGAATATCAACAGAACGATCGAATCTCTGGATGAGGCTCTCTCACAGGTTGCACAGGCAGTTGAACAGGTGAGTTCGGCCAGCGGGCAGATTGCGGCTGGAAGCCAGAGTCTGGCCGAGGGAGCCAACGAGCAGGCGAGCAGCCTTGAGGAGATCAGCTCGAGCTTGGAAGAGATGTCCTCGATGACCCGTCAGAATGCGGACAACGCGAAACAGGCGAATAACCTTTCCAACGAAACGCGAGAGTCCGCGGAACAGGGCCGTAAGGTCATGGAGCGGATGGTGGATGCCATAGGAAAGATCAAATCCAGCTCGGACCAGACGGCGAAGATAGTGAAGACGATAGACGAGATAGCGTTCCAGACAAACCTTCTGGCTTTGAACGCCGCGGTGGAGGCGGCGCGGGCCGGTGAGGCGGGGAAGGGGTTTGCGGTAGTGTCGGAAGAGGTGCGTTCTCTTGCGCAGAGGAGCGCGGCAGCGGCGAAGAGCACCGCGGACCTGATCGAGGAGGCGGTGAAGAATTCGGAAAATGGAGTAGAGATTACGGATGTGGTGGCTAAAGGTTTTGAGCAGATTGCGGACGGGTCACGCAAGGTGAGCGACCTGGTTGCGGAGATTGCGGCGGCGGCTGTCGAACAGGCTCAGGGGATAGAGCAGGTGAACATCGCGGTCTCGCAGATGGACAAAGTGACGCAGCAGAACGCCTCCAACTCGGAAGAAAGCGCGAGCGCGGCCGAGGAGTTGAACAGCCAGTCCGAGGAGTTGAGCAACATGGTGGGTGAGTTCCAGCTCAGCAGTCGTAAAGGTTCAGCGCCGGGAGGACAGACGCTGAAACGGAACGAGCTGATCGTGCGTCCGCGACACAGAGTGGAGAAAGAGGCTAAGGTCGTAAAGCCAGGGAGAAAAGATGTCAAGTCCGCTGCCCCGGCGGTTCGCGGCCGTGTAAAGCCGGCGCAGGGCGAGACAAAGCAGGTGAAGCCGGGTCCGGTGTCCGGCAACGGCCATCTGAAAACCGAGTCTCCTGAACAACTGATTCCGCTGGATGACAGCGACTTCACGGATTTCTGAAAACGAGTCTGATCGCATTGTAAAGGGGCTGCCTCCACGACCGGAGACAGCCCCTCTCCATATCGAAACAGAAAAAGCCCGCATATCCGTTAGCGAAGGCTTAGCCTTCTTTAATGGCGCTCACTATCTCCAGTATCGCCTTTTTACCGTCCGCGAAATACATCAATGTGTTGTCCGCGGCGAAAAGCGGGTTCGGGATTCCGGCAAAACCGGAGGCGAGCGAACGCTTGACCACCACCACGGTGCGGGCCTTGTCCACATTGATTATCGGCATACCGGCGATCGGGCTGGAGGGATCGGTGCGGGCGATCGGGTTGACCACGTCGTTGGCGCCCAGGACAATGGCGACATCCGTTTCCTCCATCATCGAATTGGCCTCGTCCATCTCCTTGAGCTTGTCGTAAGGGATGTCGGCCTCAGCCAGCAGCACGTTCATGTGTCCGGGCATACGCCCGGCCACGGGGTGGATCGCGAACACCACGTTCACCCCGCGCGACTCCAGCAGGCTGGTCAGATCACGCACCGGGTGCTGGGCCTGAGCCACGGCCATGCCGTATCCCGGCACGATCATCACCTGCCTGGCGTCCTCCATCAGCATCGCCAGTTCCTCGGCGCTGGTGGACTTGATCTTTCCGGCGTAGATATCGTCTTTGCCGCCACCGCGCACCACGCTCCCGACTCCTCCAAAAAGAACGTTGCTCAGGGAGCGGTTCATCGCCCGGCACATGATCTGAGTCAGAATTATGCCCGATGCGCCGACCAGCGAACCGGCGATAATCAGGCCGTTGTTGTTCAGCACGAACCCGGTGGTCGCTCCGGCGATGCCTGAATAGGAGTTGAGGAGCGAAATGACGACCGGCATGTCAGCTCCGCCGATCGGTATCACCAGCAGCACGCCCAGCACCGAGGCCACCAGGGCCATGATCCAGTAGATTTCCGTACGGCCGGGATCAATCACAAGCCAGATACCAAGAACGGTTGCGGCCAATCCCAGAAGGATATTCACCAGATGCCGTCCACGGAAAAGAACAGGGTTACCGCCGATAATAAATTCCTGCAGCTTGAGAAAAGCGATCAGGCTGCCCCAGAAAGTCACTGCTCCCACTATTCCGGAGGCCGCTGTGGCGACTGTCATTTGAACCTGAGTAGCGCTGCCGGCCAGTCTCGTTTCAACGAGGGCGGCGCCGGCCACTATCAGAGAAGCGCCTCCGCCGAAGCCGTTGTAAAGAGCAACCATCTGAGGCATCGCGGTCATCGGGATGCGGATTGACACTATCACCCCGATCAGCGAACCGACCAGAATGCCGGCGAAAATCACTTCAAAACTCACGATATGACGGTCGAAAAGGGTCACCAGAATTGCCAGAAGCATTCCGAGCGCGCCCAGCAGGTTGCCCCGGACAGCAGTCCTGGGGTGAGCCATGCCCTTGAGGCCGATTATGAAAAGCACTGAAGCCGCCAGATAGGCGAGATTGATTATCGCGTTGTACATGGTCACTTTTTCTTTTTAAACATCTTGAGCATGCGGTGGGTCACGAGAAATCCGCCCACGACGTTGATAGTCGCAAAGACCACGGCCGTGAAGCCGAGGACTGTTGTAAGAAGGGTTTCCTTGGCCCCGGCCGAGATCATTGCGCCGATTATCGTTATCCCTGAAATGGCGTTGGACCCTGACATCAGCGGAGTGTGCAGTATCGGAGGCACTTTGTTGATCACCTCGAACCCCACGAACACCGCAAGCACGAAAATAGTCAGTGAGACGATGAAAATATCCATCAGACTTTATCCCCCCCGGCCGCCGCCAGGGCCGGCAAATTAAGAAGTTCACGCACGTGGGCGTTTGTCACCTCGCCGTTCATGGCGATAAGCGTTTCGCGAGTGATCTCATCGTTCAGATCGATGTTCAGGCGCCCGTCTTTGACCAGGTGCTTGAGGAACGTGACGATGTTTTTTGAATACATCTGGCTGGCGTGATATGGCACGGTGGAGGGCAGGTTCACCGGCCCGATCACCGTGACTCCATCAGCCACGACAGTTTTCCCGGCCTGAGTCAGCTCGCAGTTTCCACCGCGTTCAGCCGCCAGGTCAACCACGACTGATCCGGGAGCCATCTTCCGGACCATATCCGCGGTTACGAGTACGGGAGCTTTTTTACCGGGCACAGCGGCTGTGGTGATGACCACGTGGCTTTCAGCCACGACCCGGTCCATCAGTTCGCGCTGACGGCGATAGAAATCCTCGCTCATCTCCCTGGCGTAACCGCCTTTGGTTTCACTGGAGGCGGCGTCCAGCTCCATCTCGACAAACTTGCCGCCCAGGCTTTCAACCTGCTCCCGCACGGCGGGACGGACATCGTAAGCCTGCACCACCGCTCCCAGCCGTCTGGCTGTAGAGATCGCCTGGAGCCCGGCGACTCCGGCCCCGATCACGAACACTCGGGCGGCGTTGACGGTGCCCGCGGCGGTCATCATCAGCGGGAACATGCGGTTCAGGCGTTCGGCGGCCAGGATCACCGCCTTGTAACCGGTCACGGTAGCCATGGAGGACAGCGCATCCATGCTCTGCGCGCGGGTGATACGCGGCATCAGTTCCATGGAAAATGCAGTGACTCCATGTTTTGCCAGTTCCCGGACCTGTTCGGGAGCGCTAAGCGGGTCGAGGAAGGCGATCAGCGTCTGGCCCTGGCGCAGAAGGCTGTAATCTTCCGGACCTTTTTCCGGGTTGGCCCCGGCGGCCTGATACTGGAGGATTATATCGGCTCGTTCGAATACCTTTTCGCGAGAGGGGAGTATCTCGGCTCCCTGCTTCAGGTATTCGTCATCCGGATAACCGGCTGAATCACCCGCGCCGGATTGGATCATGACCCCGAGTCCGGCTTTTTTCAGCGCCGCTGCACCCTCCGGTGCAAGGGCCACCTGGTTCTGGCCTGGAAATATTTCTTTTGGTGCTCCGGCTATCATCTGAGGTCTTCTCTCCGGTCAGTTCAGTTTTATATGAGAGGGTCAGAAAGCGTTCCGCCCCGGGAATAATTATCGTCAACAATGATAAGCATTTTTTCATCCTGCTTTATCATCGTTGATCCATAAGGATTGTAATGAAAATGAAAATGATAATCAAGTCTCGACCGGGGTTTTTTGTACTTGATCAGTCCAGAAGATTGAATTCAGGGCGCCAGCCTTTCGATTACCCAGACGTTACCGGTCAAAAGGTATCTGAAGCGGTCATGCAGGCGGTCCGCGCCAGCCTGCCAGAACTCGAATTCATCCGGTCGCAACCTGTAGCCGCCCCAGTATGGCGGCAGGGGAATCTCATCCGGGAAACGCTTGCCGATCTCTTTCTGAGCCATTTCAAGAGAGAGGCGGTCCGGCAGAGGGCGGCTTTGTGGAGAGGCCCAGGCCCCCAGACGGCTGCCCCTGGGACGGGTGTTGAAATAAGCCAGGCTTTCTTCCCGGCTTGTTTTCTCGACCAGTCCGCCAAGGCGCACCTGGCGGGCCTGTTCGCGCCAGTAGAAAAGAAGTGCGGCCTGGGGGCTGACATCCAGTTCCGCACCTTTGCGGCTGCCGTAGTTAGTGTAAAACACGAAACCGTCACGGCTGAAACCGCGCAGAAGGACCATGCGCGAGGCGGGTCTGCCGCCGGTGCCGCAGGTAGATAACGCCATGGCCTCCGGTTCCTGAACATTATCGCTCCGCGCCTGTTCGAACCAGCGTTCGAACTGAACGAAAGGATCGGGATTGAGCATCTCCCTTTCAAGATTCGCCATATTATCCCATCACAGGTAAAAGTCAGAGGAATAACGAAAACATGTACATATGGACCTCATTCAATCAGACCGGTTTCACGGGACAAGCCTGTCAGGTGGGCCAGAGCTGCCTCAAGACCCGGATAACGGAAACGGAAACCGGAACGGAGCAGCTTGGATGGAGTCACCCGCTGGCTGGACAGCAGAAGTTCATCCGCCATTTCACCCAGTGCGGCTCGTAAAATGGCTGACGGAACGCGCATGAAAGCCGGACGTTTCAGCAGGGCGGCCAGGGTGCGGCTGAACCGCTCGCTGGTCACGGCCACGGGCGACGCGGCTATGACCGGGCCGGACAGGTCATCGCGGACCATAAGATGCAGGATCGCGCGAATCAGATCATCGGCAGCGATCCAGCCGAAATACTGTCCCCCGTGGCCCAGCGGACCGCCCAGGCCCAGGCGGAAAGACGGAAGCATCAGGCGCAGCGCGCCTCCCGCCGGAGTGAGCACAAGGCCGGTGCGAAGGTTCACCACCCGGATTCCGGCTTTCCGCGCCGGTTCGCAGGCATTTTCCCAGCGCGAGCAGACCTCGGCCAGAAAGCCTGTGCCTCCGGGGCTGTCCTCGTCCAGAATCTGATCTCCCCGGTCGCCGTAGAACCCGGTAGCCGAGGCGCAAACCAGCACGCGCGGAGGATGTTCCATCGAGGCCAGGGTTTTGGCCAGAACCGATGTGCCTTTAGTCCTGCTTTCGAGTATGCTCCGCTTGCGTCTTGCATTCCAGCGCCCGGCGGCGATGCTCTCCCCGGCAAGGTGCACGACGGCATCCGCTCCATCGATTGCCGCCGGATCGATCTCTCCTTTTTCCGGGGACCAGAAGAACTCATCCGTCCCCAGATGCGGCTTCTTTCGCACGAGGCGGCGCACGCGGTGTCCCGCGGCTTCCAGGTACGGGCAGAGAGACCGGCCAACCAGTCCGGCGCCGCCGGTCACGGCTACATTCAGGTAACCTGACCGGCCATATTCTGAGATGTCTCTCAGGTCGGAGGCAATTACACGGTGACGCCAGCGGAAAGCCCGGTCGATTCGTCTCCAAACTGTTCCACCCGCAATCAACTCCGGTATTCTGCCGCCAGGCAGGTTGAAGTCTATCGTGTCCTGAAGGCGGCAGCCGCCCGTGGGCAAGTTTTCGAAAAGATGCCCGTGAATCCAACGGGAGAAAGGACCGCGCAACTGCCTGTCGGTGAAACCATGTCCTTGTTCGACCTGCGCGTGCTCGGCCAGCCACTCGATGGATAATGGCCCATACCTCAGGACCAGACGGGTCTGAGAGCCTGCGGCAAGCTCCGGAGGAGTTTCGAGCGCACGGGCGTTTTCCCAGGGGGGAATCAACCGCTTCAGGGTGGCGGGACGGGCATGCCAGGCGAACACGTCATCAGCCGGAATGTTGAGCTCACTTGTCAGAGAATAAAGCATCGTGTCTCCTGAGCGCCTGACCGGTTGCGGCAGGAATCCTGCCCTTCGGTAGCTTTGGATTTATTCCTCCGGTTATTAACAATGGTCTTTCAAACAAACAATTGCAACCCGCCTGTACGGCGGATCATCAGTACTGCCAACTATGTATTTTATTGATTAACAAATTGTTATCTGAATTGTGGTTTTTTATGCCACCAAAAGATAGAAAAACCACTTGTAAAATTCCGTCTAAAAGCCTACACTCCTATATGGAAACGCACGACGGCGATTGAAATCGTTTAATCCCCGGCAGAACAATCACCGCGAGGCGCAGATGTATCCGGAAAAAGCTCCTGAAAAAAAGCCTGTCCGCGTGGCGGTGATTGGTGGCGGCCCAGCGGGGACTTTCTTTGCGATCAATTATCTCCGTCTGGCCGCGGAGCGGGGCATCAAGGCTGAACTGACGATCTTCGAACCAAAGCAGTTCGAAAAGGGAGGCGCTTCCAACTGCAATTATTGTCAGGGCGTGATTTCCTCCTCATTAGTGGATGAACTGTGTCGCCTGGGCCTGAAAATTCCGGAGCGCGTGATTCAGCAGAGAATTAATCGCTACCGTTTGATAACCGGGGCAGGAAGCGTCTGTCTGGATGCTCCGGAGGGCGCGCATATTTTCACAGTCTACCGCGGACATGGTCCCAATCCGGATGAAAGCGGCCCTCTCAGTTTCGATCAGTTCCTTCTTGATACAGCTTTGAAACTGGGCGCTCGTAAAGTGAGCGAGCGGATTGCCCGGATAAGGTTTGACAAGGGGAAGGGACCGGCGCCAGCAGTGCTGACAGATTATGAAGGCCGCTTGTATCCCGCGGACATGGTAATCGGGGCTTTCGGAGTGAATTCGACTACCGGCCACGAATTCGAACAGCTCGGATTCGGTTACCGGCGCCCATCGACTCACGCGGCAGTGATGGGCGAGTTCCCCCTTGTCCGGGCAGTTGATCCTGAGGGAGCTGGCAGCGAAATCACGGTGCTCATTCCTGGTTCCAGGCCGGTGCAGTTTGCGGTGCTCACACCCAAGAAGGACTACGTCACTGTCTCGCTGATCGGCAAAGGATTGACTCTAAAAGATATAGAGCCATTCATGCCCGGACTTACAAGCAGCAGCTCCGGGGCTGGTCTGGAGGTGGCGAATTCGCCGCGCTGCCGCTGCGCTCCGCGTTTCCCGGTGCGCCACAGCCCGCGCCTGGCAATGGCGCACTGCATGATTGTCGGGGATGCCGGGATATCCCGTTATTACAAGAAAGGCATCGATAGCGCGTTACGCTCGGCCTCCCTGGCCGCCCGGGTGCTGGCGGAGTATGGTCCGGCGGACGTTAAAAACATTGAGCGCTGCTATGAGAGGCCTATCCAGCGTGAATTCCGATTTGACAACCTCCTGGGTCAGATGATGTTTCGCATATACTTGATGATCAACCGCTATCCTTTGCTCACGCTGTCTCATCTCCGGCTGGCGCGCGGTGAGTGCGCTCTGGCTGGAATCGCCAAGCAACGGCTGCGCTGGGTTCTCTGGAATATGTTCACCGGAGATGCCCAGTATAGAAAGATCCTGCTGCATTGCCTCGATCCGCGGCTGGTTTTCGGAGTGATCTGTTCGATATTGAGAACTCTGGTTGGAGGCAAAAAGATGCTTCAACAGGGAAACTGCAATGCGGACAGATAATCCGAAAGCCTTGCGCGTGCTGATTGCCGGAGGAGGGCCGGCCGGGGCGTCCTGCGCCATATCCCTTAAACGGCTGGCCGCCCGGGCCGGGAGGCCGGTGGAAATCGTACTGTTCGAGCACAAACAGTTCGGGCGTCATTACAATCAGTGCATGGGAATCCTCAGTCCGCCGTTCCGGCAACTGTTACGCGATCTGCTCGGGCTTGAGCTGCCTGAGCGGATTATACAGCGGCATATTTATGGATATCGCCTGCACACCGAGAGCACGAGCATATATCTGGATGAGAACGAGCGGTCCGAGCCATCCCTGGCCACCCGCCGGGTCGAGTTCGATGCCTTTCTGAACGATGCTGTCCGCGATGCCGGCGTAGAGGTTCACCCGAGCCGGGTGAGCGATGTTGAATTCGGCGCTGACAGCGTCAACGTGTTCACCGAGGGAGGCAGCTACAGCGGAGATATCCTGGTGGGCGCTTTCGGCCTTGACTGTCAGATGAGCGATGCCCTTAACCGCCGTGTCGGCTACAAACGCCCGGATTTTCTGGAAACTGTCGTGACAAAGATACATCCGGGCCAGGAACGGGTGGATTTGTTCGGGGACACGATTCATGCATTCCTGGTTTCCACTCCGGGGGTGGAATTTGCTTCTCTGGCGCCCAAAGGAAACCATATCACGGCCCTGGTGGCCGGCCGGCGGGTCAGTTCGGGCACGCTGCGGCAGTTTCTGAGCTCCAGGTCAGTACGGGAGGTGATGCCTTACTCTTTCGAAATTAATGATATGTATAGGGGCTGTTTTCCGGTTTCCACGGCCAGACGGTTTTACTGCGACCGTTTTGTCGCTATCGGAGATGCCGCCGGGCTGGTGCGGCCGTTCAAAGGCAAGGGGATTAATTCCGCCATGCTCTGTGGCAGCCATGTGGCCCGAATTATTTTCGAGCACGGTGTGGAAGCGCGTGCGCTTGCCGGGATCGAAAAATGCGCCGCGGAAATTATCGGCGATCTGTGGTACGGGCGTGCCACGCGCCTGATCACCGGGGCCATGACCCGGCTGAAAGTGTTCGAGCCGGTGATAGATACGGCCAGGCGCAGTGAGAGCCTTCACCGTGCACTGTTCGACAGTGTTTCCGGTCAGGACACCTACCGCAATGTCTGGCGTCGCATTCTCTCTTCTCCCAAAGACCTGGTCCGTGTGGCGGCAGGAGTTACGGCCATGATCCTGCGCGGCCACGGGTCCTGCCCGGATGATTGTTCCAGGGAATAGAATTCAGTGTTCCCAAAGCCCGCCTGAAAGAGTCCTGTTTACTTTTCATGTTGAATGTGCGATATTCCGCGGTCATTTTTACTGTTCTATCGATAACGACGAGGGAGATGAATGGTGGAACCTCTATGCGCGTATTTCGGGCGGTGCGGAGGATGTACATCACAGTACATGGATTACGCGGCCCAGCTTGACAACAAGCGCCGTCAACTGGCCAATGCGATAGGGTGCGAAGATATTCAGGTTGTGCACGGGAACGAATATTATTACCGCACCCGCGTGGACATGATATTTCACCCGAATGGACTTGGGTTCAGGCATAAAGGAGATTGGCGGCGGATCGAGGACATAAGCCGTTGCGTGATCGCGAATGAGCGGATAAACGAGCTTCTGGCAGAAATAAGAGAAAGTTTCAGCGGAGCGGATACGTTCGACATCCGGCGTAAATCCGGAACGTTCCGTTATGCGGTTATACGCGCGCCGCAGCAGGACAGTTCGATCTCGTTTGTCCTGAACTCCGACTCGACGCGGTTGCTCGACGCGCGGGAAAAAATCACCCGTTTCGCCGAGCGCAGCAGCGCGGTGAATGTTCTGGCGACATATGTCCCATCCAACACGGATGTCAGCGTGGGGGATGATTACCATGTGGTGAAAGGCCGTGATCTGCTGGAGGAGAGTTATCTGGGGCGGCGTTTTCTGCACCACGTGCAGGGATTTTTCCAGAATAATTTTGAGATGGCTGGCAAGCTTCATGAACACTGCCGGGCGGTTTTTCAGAAGCACCAGGCCGCGGGACGTCATCTGCTGGATCTGTATGGCGGAGTAGGGACTTTCGGAATAATCAACTCCGATCTGTTCGAAAGCGTAAACATAGTGGAGAGTTTCGGTCAGGCTATCGAGTGCGCGAAAATGAATATCGAGCTGAATTCCGTTCAGAATGTCAATGCGGTGGCCCTGGACGCCGCCAGGCTTAAAAACCTGGAATTGCCGTCTCCCCTTGTGGTTATCACCGATCCGCCGCGCAGCGGCATGCATCCCAAGACGATTCACCAGCTCAACGTACTGAGCCCCGAACTGATAATCTATGTCTCCTGCAATATCAAACAGCTCGGCGCCGATTTGCCCAAGTTCAAGGAGTATAGACTTAAAAGCGCCGCCCTGTTCGACCTGTTTCCACAGACTCCACATGCCGAGGCGGTGGTGGAGCTGACAAAGGATTAATGGCCTTTTTGTCAGAGCAGCCTGAATAATGAGCCGGAGTGCGGGATGGCGCGCTCCGGCTCGATTTTTACCCATCAAGACATTGATTCTTTTGAGGCAGGGAACAGTTCAGAACAGCTCCCATTCCGGATGGTGGGCCAGCGGGTGGTCGGCGGTTTCGCGCGTGGCCGTGATAAGGGCGTCGGGGTGGCGCTGCAAGAGGGTCATCGGGTATTCGGGGGTGGGCGGCGAGAACAGGGCCACCCGGAAAGCGGTCTGTTTCCAGGCCCCGGTGTCGCTGAACACGCGCACCTTACGGGCGGAGAAACATTCCTTTATCCCCAGTGTCACCGACATCGGCGGCACGAACTGGTACGCAAAGCCGAAAGTCCGCTGGGCCAGGGCGATTATCGTGTCCCAGTTGTTGTACTGAATCCGCGCGGTGCTCTCGGCCATCTCCTCCAGACTCACCTGGCTGTAGGGATCGCGGCGGGCCTGGTTGTACGCCACATGCCCGTCCTGGCCCCAGCCTCCAAGCGTGATATCTATCGGCGCTTCGGCTATTGCGGCCCTGACCTTGGGAATCGATCGAGGGGTGAGCCAGAAACGGTTTTCCTCCGGCACGGCCAGGGCGCTGTCGACCGGACCGTAAAACACCTCTTCCATCGTGCTGCGGAAATTGTAGGGATGGCCCTTGGGCAGCAGTTCACCCTGCCAGGTCAGGCATTCATCCATGTGGAACACCACCAGCTTCTTCAGGCTCACTCTCTGCTCGTTCACAAGACGGCAGAACGGCTCGTACCAGGCCATCGGGCCACAGGGCACTATCGCGCGCGTGACTTCGCCCCGCTCGTTGTGACCGCGCACCTCGTCCACCAGCTCGCGCGCCATGGCCAGCCCCATCTCTTCGCGTGTCTCGACTACCCGGAACGGTACGCGCGGACTGTTTTCCATCAGCTTGTCCACCGGGATGGAGCACCAGCGGTGGAGTTCCCTTTTGTCTATCATATGCGTAATCCTCTGGCGGTTCAGGTTTTGTCCGGCTGGCCGTAATAACTGTCCGGGCCGTGCTTGCGCAGGAAATGACGGTCCAGGAGGGATTGTGGGATGACAGGCGCCGTATCGTTCAGTCCGAGTGTCCAGAGGCCTGTCCTGGCGCACTCCTCCAGCACCACCATGTTCTCGACCGCCTTTTCGGGAGACTCGCCCCAGGCGAACGGCGCATGCGAGGCCACCAGCACAGCCGGGAGAGCCAGCGGGTCAAGGCCCTCGAAACACTCCACGATCACGCGGCCGGTGTTCAGTTCGTATTCACTTTCAATCTCTTCGCGGGTGAGCTGACGGGTGACCGGGACCGCACCGTGGAAATAATCGGCGTGGGTGGTGCCGAAACAGGGCAGTGGCCGGCCGGCCTGGCTCCAGGCCGTGGCGCAGCTTGAATGCGTGTGCGCCACACCGCCGATGCCCTTGAAGCGGCGGTAAAGCTCAAGATGCGTGGGCGTGTCCGTGCTCGGATTGAGCGTGCCCTCCACCTGACGGCCATCCAGATCCAGCACCGCCATGTCGGACGGGGTGAGGCGGTCATAGCTCACGCCGCTGGGCTTGATCACCACCAGGCCGCGCTCCGGGTCCAGGCCGCTGACATTGCCCCAGGTGAACAGCACCAGACCATGGCTCGCCAGCGCGAGGTTGGCTTCGCAGACCCGTTTTTTCAGATCATCCAGCATAAGTGTCCCGGTTTAAAGGTGCGTTTTTGTGACAACATTGCGAATAATACTTCCGGATCGTTTTTTTTTCAACAGGGTTTGTTGGCTGGGACAGGTTTTATGCAGTTGACTGCAAGACCGGAAAGGAGTATTTTTCAAGCGCGCCGGGGTGGTGGAACTGGCAGACACAAGGGACTTAAAATCCCTTGGAGCTTAGCTCCGTACGGGTTCGAGCCCCGTTCCCGGCACCAGATATGACAAGGGTTTGGCCGATTACGGCTGAACCCTTGATTATTTCTAAAATCAATTCTGTCCCGCTATTGTCCCGCGATTATCGATTCAACCAGTCAAGACGAATACAGTTTTCAGAGTATAATACAGACATCCACCTGGCTTAAATCCTGCAACTATAAAAGCTCGAAATTAATGAAACAAAAACACTTTTTAGGGGGGGGGTTGGACTTGACAGAACTTGATGAAATATTCTGCTTGGAATATCTGGTGGACTTAAACGCTACACGCGCATATCTGCGCTGCAAGCCTAACGTTACACCGAAAACGGCTGCCACTGAGGCCTATAAAATCCTGAGAAAACCAGAGATTCTGGCCAGGATAAACCAGCTAAAGATGCAGCGTGCGGACAACTCGAAAGAAAGGGCTGAAAGAGTTGTGCGGGAACTTGAGATGATTGCGTTTGCCTCCTTTGATGGATTGGCTGCCTGGGGGGACAATACGTTGACGCTGTGCGGCTCGGCTGAAATCGATCCGGCTGTCATGCCCGCAATCAAATCTATCAAACGGTTTACCCGGAACGTCGGCACGAAAGACGAGCCGGATTATCAGACCTTCACCGAGATCGAACTGCACGACAAGCTCAGAGCGCTCGAAATGCTGGCCCGCCATCATGGCCTGTTCAACGACAAGCTGGCGGTGCAGGGACAGGTTGACCTCGTTTACCTGACCGACAGCAAGCCGAATAAGCCGCGCTATGAGGATGCAAACGTATGAAGCTGAATAAGCCGGGAGATAAGACACACCGCAAGGTTGAAATAAGGTCAATGCGGAGAAAAGGAAAAAGACAGTCGGGTTCGAGCAATCAGGCTTTCGTATTTATACGGAAGAGGTTTTCATCCGGTGAGCTGGCATTATGAGACTCGATACATTGCCCTGAACGATCAACACAAGGAAACAAAGTGCGAAAGACCAGGGCCGGGGGGGGAAGCCGTGAAATCGAAGGAGGGGGGAGGGGGTATGGAACCGCACGGATATGGGCAGAGGTATCTAAGGGTCCAAAAATATTTTCCGGAAGGATAGAAAACAACGTCAATTTTTGAGGCTGAGCTTCACTGACTCGGGTTTACCTATTAGGAGCCGGTATTAACGCAATAGAGGCCCCGCAAGCGACGATCTCGGCCTGTCAATGCCCCAACCCTGCCACAGAAAGAAGATCGTTCGGCAGCGAGCCTCCAACGTGTTTTTCTACCGCATGGCGATCACTCTCTAAGGCGCACCGGATAAATTCCTTGACAGATTCACTGCGGCAGCAGATTATAATTAATGTTTTTCTTGAAAACCGTAGCCGTTATTTCTTGCAGACTTACAGAATGCGGATGCATGAAAATAACCATGCAGAAAAAACAAAAGCCGTGCGGCCCTGGCGCTTCTGCCGGGAGCAAAATGAGAGAACGTCCCGTCCCCAATGGTGGCGTGAGCCGTTTTCTTGATAATCATTAAGGGATCGAGTAGATTTTTCTCACCCTGCTTTTGACCAGCCCTGATTGATCGTGTTCGAAATATCAATGCACCCAATATGGGAGCAAATGCACCCAAAATGGGAACAATGCCTTCGACAAGTGGCGCGGAAGCTCTTTTCGGCAAGACTCGTCTGGCCGTGCTGGCCCTGTTCCTCACCCACCCGGAACAGGAATATCATCATCGGCAGGTGTCCAGAGCGGTCAACTCCGGCCAGGGTGCGGTTCATCGTGAACTGAACCGTCTGGCCGAGGCTGGTGTTCTGCTCAGGACCAGAAAGGGCCGTCAGGTCTTCTATCAAGCCAACCGGGATTGTCCGTTTTTCAGCGAACTCAAGTCCCTGCTGGTTAAGACAAGCGGCGTGGCGGATGTTTTGCGCCGGGCGCTGGCCGGGTTGGGAGATCGAATCCGCTTTGCTTTCATTTTCGGCTCGTTCGCCGGAAACAGAGAGAATGCCAGAAGCGACATAGATCTTGCGGTTATCGGCGCGGTCTCTTTCGGCGAGGTGGTTGCGGCACTCTCGGAAGCTCAGGGAACTCTGGCCCGCGAGATCAACCCGGTGGTCTATTCGATAGAGGAATTCAAGAGCAAAGCCGCTGGTTCGCATTTCGCGGGCAGGCTCAAGGGCACGGAAAAATTGTTTCTGATCGGCTCGGCTGATGAATTTGACAGACTGGCAGAATAACGGCTGGCTCGTGGAGCACCGGACAAGCCCCGGAGAGATAGCAAACCTTCTTTCCGCGTCGGACCTCGACCTGGACAATTCCGCAGTGCCGGGGATCGATCCGGAGTGGCAGCTTATCATGGCCTATACAGCGGCCCTTCGTCTGGCGCTGGCTGCTCTGGCGGCCTCCGGCTACCGCCCCTCACGCGAAAGTGGACATTACCGCACCATTGGCAGCCTGGCCCTGACTATCGGCGCGGAGAAGGCCCTGGTGGACAAGTTCGACGCTTTCCGCAAGAAACGCAATCTTAGCCAGTACGAGACGGCGGGGCTGGTTTCGGAAAAAGAAGCCGGGGAAATGAAAGAACTGGCCCAGGAGCTTAAGAGCAGAGTCACAGCCTGGCTGAAAGCCAACCACCCCGAACTGCTGCCCCCAATTTGATGACTTTTATGTGATGTTATGTTGATGGACTATGGTGCATCTCGTGAGCTCTTAAAGTTGGCGCAGTCCATACGATGGTTCTATCTGGATATTACTATCTTAGTTTCATATCCTCTCCATGGCCTGAACGAGCTCTTCCCAAAACAGCAAAAGTGCTCCAAGATAGGTTCTGATATCTTTAAAGGATACATAAAGGCTATCACCGAACAATGGCTGCAATAAATAGTGTGGTCCTTGAGCGTCATAACCATTTTCCCTCAAAGATGGATGTATGAAGAAATCAGGCCGAATGGAATACAGATTCGTGGATGAAGCGCCCTCACCGTGTTTTATGGTATTAGCCAATAAATTTAATTCTGTAATGCTGGACCACGAATTAAATGTTCCAATATCTATTCCAGAGGCCAATGCTTTCTCTTGGAACAGAGTCAGTTTAAATGCTTTCGGGGGCGTTTTTCTTATGTCAAGCACCTCTTTACGATAGAATAACCATAACTGCTGCTCAAATGCATGATACAGTGCAGCAGCACAAAGATTAACCATGCCGACACGGATTCCCTGGAATAACAGGTAGTGATCTACACCTAGCATCCTGGCATTTTCGGCTAACTCTGCCGGATCTTCGTCTCCAGTCGCTGGAGAGGACATGAATACTTCCCAGGCTTCCTTTTCTATGGCTTCCGACTCTTCTTCAATGCCATTGAAAGCCGGGTCAATTCTCATCTCAAAGACATCAACCAGTGTTGACAACTGCCGGGAAAATTCCAATTTGAAAAATCGACTCCAAAATGCAGGACTCCAAACCATATTTTCCCCCTGGATTCTGTGTTATATGTCCTCAAGTGGCTATTCAGCGAAGAAGCAAAAACAGAACCGTATCAAGGTTGGTTTCTCAAAATGACTATGATAGATTCATGACAAGATACTCTTAGTACTTCGCCTTGTAACCCGGCAAGAAATTAACGCTCGACTGACAAAATGGGAATAGGATAACATGTTCGAACAGGCCTTAAAAAACATCGATGATGTCCTCTGGAAAGAGGCCGGCTGCACCACCGAACTCGACTACACCGAGCAGACCTCCTGGCTGCTGTTCCTGAAATACCTCGACGGGCTGCGGTTCCGCTCGCAGACCGAGAAGCACGAGCTGTCGCACCTCTACGAGGCCAAGATCAAGAACATGGGCAACGCCGGGCGCAAGAAAACAGACAGATCGAGTTCTGGCAGTTCGGCTTTAGTCTGGTCAAATGCAAGTACTGGCTGTCTGAGTTGTCTCCGTCATCCACACCAGGTTCTCAGCCGCTAATTGAGCATTGCGAAGCTCGGGGTGCTGCCCTGAACGGTCAAAATTTTAATAAAACGCGAGAGACCATGACCGGGGGGGAGCCGTGAAATCGAAGGAGGGGGGAGGGAGTATGGAACCGCACGGATATTGACAGAGGTATTGAAGGGTTCCAAAATTTTTTTCGAGGACGATAGATAACAGCGCAAATTTTTCAGGCCGGGCAATGCTGTTTCTGTTTTAGGTGGTCCGTGTTTACTGCAGCGCCATAGATGCCCCACGAAAGACGATCTTGGTTTATCAATGCCCCCCGCGGTAGCCAAAGAAGAAAGATCGTTCAGCAGCGAGCCTGCAACATGCTTTTTGCCGCACCGAAATCACTCTCTCCGCGCCACCTGCTAAAGTTCTTGACAGATTCAATACCGCAGTAGATTATAATTATCTTTTATCGTGAAAACCGTAGCTGTCAGGTCTTTCAGCTTTCCGGGTGACGGGAGCGGGAGTCCATCCATTCAAAGCAATAGAGCGGCGTCCAACCCTGGCGGTGAACGTCATGGTTACAGCGATGCAGCCGGGAATGGCATCGGTGGCGTACAATTCTCCGCGCCGTTGTGAGACGTTTTTTTAATAATTGTTAACCGATCGAGTAGATTTTCTCACGACCAGCCTTGATTGATCACGTTTGAAACATCGACTGCACCCAATAAAGGAACAATGTTTACCACAAGCGTGGCGGAGGACCTTTTCGGCAAGACCCACTTGGCCATCAACCATTGTTTCCAAAAAACGCGAGTTTATGTTGCAAGTAGTTTATATTAATCATACATATATTTTTCTATCAGCCCATTACAATGACAACAGTATACGACCAAGAAACCTTCAAGTGGGGAATTCATGGACTACTATGCACACTCCATCGGTGATACCCCAAAAGAGCACTGGCAAACGCTCGAAGATCATCTCGATGCAGTGGCGCGCTTGGCCGGTGTTTTTGCTGAACGCTTTAGCAGTCAGAATGTAGCTGCTGTCATCGGCAGGCTGCACGATATCGGCAAGTATACGCGAGAGTTTCAGCGGCGTCTGGAGGGAGCGAGCGAACATGTGGATCACTCGACCGTCGGAGGGCAGCAAGCAGTCAAAACCATGGGGGAAGGAATGGGTAGACTGCTCGCGTATGCGATCATGGGTCATCACGGCGGCTTGCCAGACGGGATCGGACCAGATGATACAAATCTTACTCAGCGTCTGAAAAAAGTACTCCCTGCACTTGAACTGCCTCAAAATCTTGTACTCAAGGAGGTATCAATCCCATTAAAGCTTAAGTCCGGCATCCAAGGCTTTCAGGTTTCTTTCTGGGTGCGGATGCTGTTTTCCTGCCTTGTTGACGCCGATTACCTGGACACAGAAAGATTTCTAAGCTCATCAAAATATTTACTCCGGCAGGGTTATCCATCCCTTACGGAAATATCTTGTCGGCTCCAGCGGCACCTCATGGAGCTTTCTGCAAAGGTGAAACCAACCCGAATCAACCAGCTTCGCGCAGAGATTCTGTCCCATTGTAATCAGGCCGCCGAAGAAAGACTTGGTTTCTTTTCCCTGACAGTCCCGACAGGAGGAGGAAAGACTCTTTCCTCTTTCTCCTTCGCCTGCAAACACGCTGTCTGCCATAGTCTCCAGAGAGTGATATACGTTATCCCATACACCAGCATAATCGAACAGAATGCGGAGGTTTTCCGGGAGGCTGTAGGTGACGATGCGGTTCTGGAACATCACAGTAATTTTTCTCCCGACAAAGAAGAACTGAGAAACGATCTGGCCGCGGAAAACTGGGACGCCCCGTTGGTCGTGACCACCAGTGTCCAGTTCTTCGAATCTTTGTTTCACAACCGGCCTTCACGCTGCCGCAAACTGCACAACATCGCTGGAAGCGTCGTGATTCTGGACGAAGCCCAGATGCTGCCGCCGGATTATTTGCTGCCCTGCCTGGAAGCGCTACGGGAACTCGTCACGAATTACGGCTGCTCGGTGGTGCTGTGCACCGCCACGCAACCTGCGCTTGAAAAGACTTTAGACTTCCCTCGCGGACTCGATGATGTTTTGGAGATCGTGCCGGACACAGAGAAATACTTCCGCGAGTTGAAAAGAGTGAACATCAATCGGCTGGAGCGGGTCAGCGCAGAAGGTTTGTCGGAATTGCTGGTAGAGCACGAGAAAGTTCTTTGCGTGGTCAACACACGAAAAGAGGCAGCCAATCTGTTTGCCCGATTGAATTGCCACGAAGGCACATATCACCTTAGTGCGGCCATGTGTCCGGCGCACCGGAGCGTTGTGCTGGCTGAAATCAAAAACCGCCTTGTCCATCCGGAGTCCGCTTGCCGCGTGGTCAGCACTCAGTTGATTGAGGCGGGCGTGGATATCGATTTCCCCGTGGTATACCGGGCGCTTTCCGGCGTGGACTCCATCGCTCAGGCCGCAGGGCGCTGCAACCGCGAGGGTAAACTCGGCAAACCGGGCGAGGTGTTTATTTTTGAGCCTGAAAAAGCGCCTCCCGCCGGTCACCTACGCCAAGCAGCCGAGGCGGCCTGCGGTGTCCTGCGTCACCGGGATGATATTCTACAGCCGGAGGCCGTATTCGAATATTTCAGCCTTCTTTACTGGCAGGAAGGTAAGGAACTGGACGCGGGCAGAATTCTGGAGCGATTTGAGGATGGTAAGGGACAATGCCTGTTTCCGTTCCGCCAAGTGGCTGATGAGTTCAGTTTCATCAAAGATGGTGGGGCATCGGTCATAATTCCCTGGGGTGATGCGGGTCGACGCTTGATCGAGGAACTGCGAACGAGTGAACCGAATCGTCAGCTTGCCCGCCAGCTTCAGCGGTTTACCGTTCAGGTTCGTCCCCGCGAATTTCAAGCCCTCGACGGCCATGGAGCGCTCCTGCACCTGCATGAGCGCTTCGATGTTTTGCAATTCCCCGAGTTTTACTCCAACAATACAGGTCTCAACCCTGGAGGTGAAGGATTATCCGATCCGGAAAGTTTTATCGTCTGACCCCTCTGTCTCGTTGAAGCTCAACAGGAGGTGCTTATGGCTTATGGCATTGCGCTTAAAGTCTGGGGTGACTACGCCTGTTTCACCCGGCCCGAGATGAAAGCCGAACGGGTGAGCTACGATGTTATCACTCCTTCCGCCGCGCGAGGCATCCTCGAAGCGATCTACTGGAAACCGGAGATACGCTGGGTCATCCAGCGTCTGCATGTGCTCAAGCCGGTGCGCTTCGCCAATATCCGCCGTAACGAACTGGGCAATAAACTGCCCGCTGGCAATGTGAAAAAGGCCATGCGGGACGGCTCCTTCAGGGTGGAGACTTTCATCGAGGAGGACCGCCAGCAGCGAATGTCCATTGTCCTGGTGGATGTCTGTTACCTGATCGAGGCGCGTTTCGAAATCGCGGGCGGCCAGGACAACCCGGCCAAACATTTGGACCAATTCAACCGCCGCGCCCGGCGCGGTCAGTGCTGGCACCACCCGTGTCTGGGCTGCCGGGAGTTCGATGCCCATTTCGAGCTGGTGGAGGAACACCTTCCGGCATCCAGTCTTACCGGCGAGCAGGATTTGGGCTGGATGCTTCACGACATCGACTTCGGTAACGGAATGCAGCCTCGCTTTTTCCGGGCGCTCATGCAGGACGGAATCATCGAAGTGCCTGATTTCAGGAGTGCGGGGGTGGCCGGATGATCCTGCGCGCGCTGGCTGATTATTACGACCGCCTTGTGGATGATCCCGCAGTCGGGATTCCATCCTACGGCTTCGCCGAGCAGAAAGTACATTTCTGCCTGGTGCTGGACCGCTTGGGGAACGTAGTGCAGGTGGAGGATTTGCGACAGGCGGGAGAAAAGAAACCCCGGCCTCGCACGCTGACAACATCCTTTCTGGCGGGACGCACCTCCTGCATCAAATCTTTTTTTCTCTGCGACAACACCGGATACGTGCTCGGTCAGGATGGGAAGGGCAAGGAGCAGAAAGCGCTGGACAAGTTCCAGGCCTTCAAGGAACTGCATCATAAGCTTCTGGATGACTCGAAGGACGAAAATCTCCGGGTGGTGCTGCGTTTCCTGGATGTCTGGGAGCCGGAGCGCTGCCCTCAACTCGAACACTGGGACGAAATGGCCGGCTCCAATGTGGTGTTCCGTCTGGACGGGGAGCGGCATTACCTGCACGATTATCCTGAGGCAATCGACAGATGGCAGAAATATTCTTGGGATAACCTGCCTGAAAAGCGTGGCATGTGTCTTCTGAGCGGCGAGGAGAATACAATAATCTCACCGCTGCACTGGCCCCTGAAAGGTGTGCGTGACGCTCAGACAACCGGAGCGTTCATCGTCTCGTTCAATGCAGACGCTTTCGGTTCATACGGGAAAGGGACAAACAGTTACAACGCCCCGGTAAGCGAGGAACGCGCTTTCGCCTATGTCACCGCCCTGAACCGGCTGCTCGCTTTCGGCAGCCGCCAGAAAATCCAGCTCGGTGACTCGACCATGGTTTTCTGGACCGGAAAGCCCTCGCCCGCCGAGGCCCTGCTGCCGCAGCTTTTTAACCCGGACGAGCGACCAGCGGATGACCAGGGATTGCTGATGCAGGTGCGCGCGGTGCTGGAGGCCCTGCGCGAGGGCCTTTACCCGCATGAACTGGGTGACCCGTCTGTCATTTTTTACACACTCGGTATCTCGCCTAACGTCTCGCGCCTGGCCGTGCGGTTCTGGAGCGTCAGCAGTGTGGGCGAGCTGGCCGAGCACGCAGGTCTTCATTTCCGCGACCTGGCCCTGCAGCGTGAATGGGACTCGGACCCAGAATTCCCCTCGCTCTACCGCATCCTCAACGAACCGTTCACCCGACGCGCAACGGGAAAGAAACCGGACGTGATGTCCGAGTATCCTTCCACTCTGTCCGCCGCCCTGACCCGCGCCGTGTTCACCGGGTCGGCTTACCCGCGCGCCCTACTGGCCCTGACTCTGGGCCGCATCCGTGCGGATGGGCAAGTGAACTATCTCAGAGCGGTAATCATCAAGGCTTTCATCACCCGTAACCGCAGGCTCAACAACCAGACGATGGAGGTGGGTATGGCCCTCAATCCGGATTCCAACGACACCGGCTACCTGCTCGGACGCCTGTTCGCCGTGCTGGAAAAAGCACAGCAGGACGCGCTCGGCCAGGGGATCAACACTACTATCAGAGACCGGTACTTCAGTTCCGCCTCAGCCACTCCTGGCGCCGTATTTCCTCTACTCCTGCGTCTGACTCAGCACCACATCCAGAAAGCCGAATACGGCTATATTTCGGACCGGCGAATAGAAGATATCACCAGGAAGATAGACTCTTTCCCGGCCCACTTGAGTCTTGAAGCGCAAGGCATGTTCGTTCTGGGTTACTACCATCAGCGCTGTGATTTTTATAACAAAACCAACAAGCCCGAGGAGAAGTAAAATGAGCGCCATCCAGAACCGCTACGAGTTTGTCTACCTGTTCGACGTGGAAAACGGCAATCCCAACGGCGATCCGGACGCCGGCAACCTGCCGCGCCTGGACCCGGAAACCAGCTGTGGGCTGGTCACGGATGTCTGCCTCAAGCGGAAAATTCGTAACTACGTCGAGCTGGCCAGAGGTGAGGCTGCCAACTACCACATCTATGTGAAAGAGAAAGCCGTTCTCAATCGCCAGCACGAACAGGCCTACCAGGACGCCGGACTCAAGCCGGAACCCAACAAGCTGCCTAAAAAAGCGGATGACGCTCGCCGGGTGACCGGGTTCATGTGCGAAAACTTCTACGATGTCCGCACTTTCGGCGCGGTAATGACCACCGAGGTCAACTGCGGGCAGGTGCGCGGCCCCGTGCAGATTAATTTCGCCCGCAGCGTAGAACCCATAGTCCCGCTGGAGGTGAGCATTACCCGCATGGCAGTGACCACCGAACGCGAGGCCGAGGCACAGTCGGGTGACAACCGCACCATGGGCCGTAAGCATATCGTGCCCTACGGCCTGTACCGCTGCGAGGGTTATGTTTCTGCTCCCCTGGCCGAGAAGACCGGGTTCTCCGAGGCTGATCTCAGCCTGCTCTGGGAGGCTTTGAAGAACATGTTCGATCACGATCACTCGGCCGCGCGCGGCAAGATGAGCGCCCGCCGCCTGATTGTTTTCCGCCACGAGAACCGTTTGGGTAACCACCCGGCGCACAAGCTGTTCAGTCTGGTCGCGGTGCGCAGAAACGGGGACGGGAACACACCCGCGCGGGCTTTCGAGGATTACGTTGTCTCGGTTGAGCGGGCGGACTGCCCGGAAGGTGTGGTCATCGAAGAGTTGATCTGAAAAGAGGCGGCCTATGTACGACCAGGACGATCTTCTTCCCATCTCCGCGCTCCAGCACTTGGCGTTTTGCGAGCGGCAGTGCGCCCTGATTCACCTGGAAGGCCAATGGATGGAAAGCCGCCTGACTGCCGAGGGCAGGCAGCTTCATCGGAAAGCGGATGCGCCGGGAACCGAGTCGCGGGGAAACCTGCGGATCAGCCGGGGTCTACCGCTACGCTCACTGCGCCTGGGCCTGGTGGGCAAGGCGGATGTAGTCGAGTTTCACCGGGTGCGCTCAGGATCGTCAGCACCGGATGAACAGTTCACCCCGGCGGCCCGGCTACCCGGTGTGGCGGGACTCTGGCGTCCCCTGCCCGTGGAGTACAAGCGCGGTCATCCCAAATCCGGCCCTGAGGACGAGATACAACTATGCGCACAGGCCCTCTGCCTGGAGGAAATGCTGGGAGCGGATGTGCCGGAGGGGGCGCTGTTCTACGGGCAACCCTGGCAGAGACAATCCATTGCAATTGGCCCGGAGCTTCGGGAGGAGACCGAAAAGCTGGTTGGACGGTTGCATGGCATGTTTGACAACAAGCGGACACCGGCGGCTGTCAGGATGCCGAAATGCCGCAGTTGCAGCCTGAACGAAATCTGCCTGCCGCAACCGGCGGGCCGGAATGCGAGAGCGTCCGGCTATCTTGACCGGTTTATCGACGAAGCGTTTGGATAAGGAATCTCCGATAGATGCGACACCTGTTGAACACGCTTTTTGTCACCACACAAGGAGCCTATCTCGCCCGGGACCGCGAAACACTGCTGGTGCGTGTCGATGGTGCGACTAAGCTTCAATTGCCGATCCACACCCTGAGCGGGATAGTCTGTTTCGGCCGGATCGGATTCAGCCCGCAACTGCTCGGACTTTGCAGCGAGCGTGATGTTCACGTTTCGTTTCTTTCAGAAAAAGGGCGTTTCCTTGCCCGTCTTCACGGTCCGGTATCGGGCAATGTGCTACTGCGCAGGGAGCAATACCGTACCGCTGATGATCCGGATAAAGGAGCAGGGATTGCGCGGGCCATGGTGGCGGCGAAGATTGCCAACTGCCGGGTGGTCCTTCAACGCGCGGTCCGGGACCGGCCAGTGGACCCAAACTCGGTGGAACTGGCAGCGGCTTCTTCGGAGCTGGCTGCCTTGCTTCGGGAACTGAAACGGCCTCACGACCGGGACAAGCTTCGCGGGATCGAGGGCCGGGCTGCCAATGTGTATTTTTCGGCGTTCGATCACCTGATTGTCGCGGAGAAGCAGCATTTCCGATTTGGCGAGCGCAACAGGCGGCCTCCGCTGGATCGGGTGAACGCCTTGCTTTCGTTTGTCTACACTCTGCTGGCTCACGATGTAACCTCGGCCTTAGAAGGAGTCGGACTCGACCCGGCGGTCGGTTTCCTGCACACCGACCGTCCGGGGCGAATGAGCCTGGCGCTTGACCTGATGGAGGAGTTCAGGCCCTTCCTGGCCGACAGGCTGGTCCTGTCGCTGATTAACTTGCGGCAGGCCGCGGCGGATGGGTTCCGGGAGCTTGAGACCGGGGCGGTGCTCATGGACGACAACACCAGGAAACAGATCCTGGTTTCGTGGCAAAAACGCAAGCAGGAGGAGATTCTGCATCCGTTCCTGGACGAAAAGATCGCGGTTGGGTTGTTGCCGCACGTGCAGGCCATGCTGTTGGCCCGCTTCCTTAGAGGCGACACGGAAGAGTACCCGCCATTTTTCTGGAAATGAGGCCCCGCGATGATGGTACTGGTGGTCTACGATGTCAGCACGGAGAATGCGGAAGGCCGGAAGCGACTTCGCCGCGTAGCCCAGGTATGCGAGGATTATGGCCAGCGGGTGCAGAACTCGGTTTTCGAATGTCTGGTCGATCCGGGCCAATGGACCGTTTTGCGGGCGAAACTGGTCGAAGAGGTAAATGTTAAGCAGGACTCGCTGCGCTTTTATTTCCTGGGGAGTAACTATAAGCGGCGGATCGAACACGTGGGGGCGAAAGAAGCTTACGATCCCGAGGGACCGCTGATTGTCTGAGCCGGTTGCGCGCGAACCGGAGGCTGACATAATTCAATATAGGAGGTTCGCGTTTCGTGCAATTCGTTCATTTGTAAAAAGTTAACATCCGAGACCGCTTGTTCGATCAGGCATGAAGCGAAGGAGTAATCGGGGTTCGCGGAAAGATTCGTGTAGCGATTTATGCGGTAAGAAGTTGCAGAAGTATAGTCGCCCCCCGCGCGGGGGCGTGGATTGAAAC
>CAYYNT010000047.1:0-35623 GCA_964473155.1 uncultured Gemmatimonadales bacterium
CGTAAAACTTTTTTGATCCTCTCAGCAATATCCTAACCGGATATTGCTGCCTCGGCCCCCCCTTTTTAAGAGGGGAGGAACGGCCGCCGCTTCCGTCTATCTGCAAATGCCTGTCAGTGTCGGTTTTGCAGTCCCTCTAAAAAATGAGGAAACAGGGGATTGTGTTCTTATAGCATTTTTCAACACGCCTCTAAACCGCCCCCCGGCTTCAATCAGGGCGGAATATTTTTTATAGCCGGGATTCAAATGTAATCACTTAAGGCTTATATTTCAAGCGATTAACGGACTGTCCGCCTCAGCGCATCCCGGCCAGGGCCTCGTACATGGCCACGATGTTGGCCGGAGGGACATCCGCCAGGATATTGTGCACCTGCTGGAACACGAACCCGCCGCCGGGAGCCAGGATTTCCACCTGACGGCGCACGTGGTCGCGCACCTGTTGCGGAGTCCCGCAGGGCAGAACCTCGCGGGTGTCGCAGCCCCCGCCCCAGAACGTGATGTCCCGGCCGAAATCGCGCTTGAGAGATGACGCCTCCATGCCGTCGCAGCTTATCTGCACCGGGTTCACCGCATCCAGCCCGGCCTCGATCAGGTCCGGCAGAAGCGGTCGGATGCCGCCGCAGCAGTGCAGCATCACTTTCACCCCGGCCAGCTCTTTCGCCCGCTTCCACATGGCCGCGTGACGGGGCTTGAAAAACTCGCGGTACATGGCGGGCGAGACCTGCGGCCCGGTCTGCATTCCCAGGTCATCCCCGAACAGGATAATGTCGATATTCTCTCCCACCGCGCCCAGAAAACGCTCCAGGGCCGCAAGGTGGATTTCGGTCAGCGTATCCAGGAAACGGTGCGCCGCGGAGGGTTCGGCGGCCAGGAGCATGAAAAAGTTGTCGTGGCGGAAAAAGAACTGGCCGATCTCCAGCAGGTTGCCGCCGAACAGCCCGATTACGTCCCGGCCCGTGTCCCGCCGCAGACGCGCCGCACCCTCGGAAAGCACCCGCGCGCCATCCGTCCCGGAGGCCAGCGGCCCCGGCGGCGAGGCCACGGCGGTCCACATGCAACGGCCGAACGCGTCTTTAATCTGTTCCCGGCTCGGGCAGCCAGTGAAGTCCATCAGCGGGAAATGCATCTGCTCGAAATACAGCGCGCCCTCCGGCATTGCGGCTATCTCCAGCCCATCCGCCGAGCGGATCACCCAGCCGCGCTCCGCGCGCTCGGGCAGCGCCCAGACCGGCATCTGGCAAGGAGAACCATCCGGCAGCGCCCAGTCCGCCCAGTCGTTGTCATCGAGGGCAAACGCGCGTCCCAGCTCGATTGTGTCTATCCCGAACAGGTCGAGCACATCCCGGTCCACCACGGTCAGTTGCTGGACCGGGTCGTACACCCGGACAGGCCGCTCGGGCAGGCCCAGGTATTTTCTCAACCTGGCGTATGCGATGGCGCTTATACCTGAGGAGCGGTGTCCGGACAGGTCCACAGGCACGCGGTCCGGCTCGCGGTGCTCCAGAGCGTCCAGAACCCGGCGGCGGGAGGTGTCAGCAGGACTGTTCTTTCTCTCTGACGGTTCATTCATTTTACCGGTGTTACCTCCAGCAGAAGGTGTTCCTTGAAAGCCACGGCCAGCACGGGATTGTCCCCGTTCACCTGTCCAAGCTCTTTTTCGCGGGCGTAATCATACACCCGGTAGGTCCGTCCCGGTTCCAGTCCGCGCAGGGTGAGCGGGGTTTTCCGGCTCCATTGATCGGCGAAAAACCCATAGTACATGCGCTCACCCTTTTTCACCGCGTGCGCCTCGGGTTTGTCCCAGGCCAGGTCGTAGAGGTTCAGGTACTCGGCCCGCGCCAGCATCAGCTCGCGGTATTTAGCCACCCAACGCTTCCAGGTGAGCTGCTGCCGAGAGTCGAGGTCGGTGAAAAATGTCGTCACCTGCGCGCCGGTCCCGACCGCGCTCTCGAACGACTCCGGCACCGAAAACCCTTCCCACTCGTCCTCCGGCACCTGGTAGCAGTCGCCCACGCAGAACGAGCCGCCGCGGAAAGCTTTCTCCACTTTCACCCGCCGCCGGACCTGGAGCAGGTTCACCGGGTCCGAGACATCCGCCACGTTGTAGAACGGCATCTTGAACGGGTCATGCGGCTGGCTGCAGATACAGACCTCCACCGGACAGCCGGGCTTGAGACGCTGCGCCTCCTCCCAGATCGCCCGGAACAGCCCCGGCTGGCGCTGGAACGATTCGAGCGGTGTGCCGTGCTTGTGCGCCGGGTTGAAACAGGGCGGAGTGGCGCTCTGGTCCGAGCAGTCCAGATAGAGGCCGTCATAGTCCCAGTCCTGCATGATTTTCCGGGTCCAGCCACGGACAAATTCCACACAGGGGGTGTGGACCGGGCAGAGGTAGTATAGCCCGCGCTTGGACAGCGGCCGTGTGCCGTCCTCGTTCTGCACCAGCCAGTCCGGGTGTTCCTTGGCGAGACGGCTGTCCGGGCTGACCCCCTGCGGGTACCACCAGAGGCTGGTGCGGAACCCCTCGCGGTGGACTCGCCGGACGAATTCGAGCATGTCGGCCTCGCCACGCGGGAACTTACCCGGAGAGGGGTTCAGGTCCCAGTCGCCGTAGCGCACGAACCACCCGTCGTCCAGGTTCGCCCACAGCACCCCGACCTTGCGCAATACGGGCAGCGCGCTGTAAATCTTTTCCAGGCTGAAATCCAGGCCGAACCCCCAGCTTTTCCAGTACGGTTCATAGGCCAGCGGCGCAGAACTCAGCGGAATGTCCACCCCCTGGGCCCGCACCACGCGCGAGAGCTCGCGCAGCGGATCGTGGAAATCCAGCCGGTGCGGCAGGACCAGGCAGCGGATTGTCGAAAGAGTATCCCCCGGGTCGAGAGCGGTCCGCTCACCGAAACGGGCCTGCGGCTCGCGGGCGATGCTCACCTCCACCCGCCCGTCCTCCAGGGTGCGCACCGGCAGGGATATCCACTGCTGGCAGGGTTCGGCGCTCGCCACGGCCAGGCCGCAGGACGGCGCCCAGAGGTCGACCAGCGGCACGCCGCCGCCAAGCAGGTCCCGTCCGTTCAGCGGTCCCGCGCCCATGAAATTGCTGCGCTCGAACTCGCGGTCCAGCATCACCACGGAATAGTCCACGCCCCAGCGGGTCGCCGCGCCCTGGAAGGAGGCTAAATTCCAGGGCCTCTCCGCCGGATCGTCAAAACGGCGGTCCAGGCGGAAACAGCAACCGGTGACGCAATCCAGTTCCAGACGCTCGGTTCCGGCATTGCGGAAACGCGCCCGGCAAATCACGGCGGAGGGGAAGCGCTCGTAGAATGTCAGTTCGAGGCGCTGCTCCACCTTTATCTCGCTGTACAGGTTCCCGGCGTACCGGCCCTCGCCTTTCAGCACGATCCTCTCGCCCGGACCGAACTCATCCTGGACCATCTCCCGCCCAAAGCCGTCCAGGCTGGCAGTGAAAACGGTCACCGGGAGCCTGCCCGCCAACAGGTGGAACGTGGCCGGGTCAGTCGGCAGGGCGCGGGCGATAAAACCTTTGTCCCCATTTCCAGACAGACCGGCGCTCAGCTGAAGCCTGTTCGTAACGGACAGACGAACAGAACCGTTATCAATGACAAGCTCATCGCAACTGTGCTCCACTGTAAGAGCGGCGCGCAACTCTCCCGGCCAGATCAGTGTCAGCGCCAGCAACAGGATTAAAGCTGCAACGTTTAAAACAGCGGGAATAAGATTCTCCGCCTGTCTGCACATGATGACCTCGCACGGATGTTATCGTTGGATAGATAGACATACTGAAAGAGGATACGTACAAGCGGACGTCCGGCGCAATGTTTTTCTGCGCTTTCGCATCCTGACAACCTGTACCGGCAGACATAATGTATCCATCGGGATTGAGAAAGCTTTGCCGGATCATGCGTAAATGTTGTATATTATAATTTCAACCCGGCGCAGGACCGGGCGATAAAGTCCAATCACGGCAACCCTTGACGCCGGCCAGGGCGGGAGCGGAGGAAAACACCCGATGTCGTCAGTTCCGAGCGCGCCATTCAGATTGTCAGCCTTATGGCTGGTTTTAATTTTAACCTTTTTGTTTTCGATGACTTCTGACAGCATTCAGGCTTCCGGCGCGGAGACCGCGCAGGGAAGACTGCTGTTCGAATCTCCCGTGCCGTTCTATCACGATTACAACCTGACGTTGCTTCATCCGGTGGGGAAGGTTTCTTCCGGAGCATCCGCGGAGCGAAAAGAAAATCTAACCCTGGAAGAGTGCATTCGGATCGCCCTGGGACGCAACCAGGATTACAAAATCGCCCGAGAGAACCTTCGCGCGGCATTCGGCGACATGGCCACTGCCTGGGGCCTTTTCACGCCAATCGCATATGCGAACTATGCAGTCAACCAGAACAATCAGTTGCGTGAAACCCAGATCGGCGCCGGATCGAAAACGATCCGGTTCTTCGGGAACGCCAGCGCGGCATCGCTGGGATTTTCGTTCAACGTGTTCAACCAGGGGCAGATGTATTTCGAGATGCGTAACGCCTTTTTCCTGAGGCGGGAGCGCCGCAGTGACCTTCGCGGCATGGAGCTCCTGGTGGCGGACAATGTGCGCGCTTCATATTTTGAGATCCTGCGGCAGCAGCACCTGCTTAAAGCCTCGGAGGAACAGTCCGCGCAACTGAAAGAACAACTGCGCCAGGCCGAGGCCCGTCTGAAAGTGGGGGAGATTACCAAGCTTGATGTGCTCCAGGCGCGTATCGACCTTCAGAATGAGCAGATCCGGGGACTGGAATACAGAAACCTTCTGGCCGCGGCCAGGGAAAACCTGAACCTGGCGGTAGGCGGCGGTCTGCCGGAGGATTATTCCCTGACGGACGAGTTCCGGGTGGAAGAACCCGTTCTGGATGTTGATAAGCTGGTGGAAGAGGCTCTGGAGCTGAATCCGCAGCTGATCAGCCTGGAGCTGCAATACCGTCAGGAGCGAAACAACCTCTGGATTGGCCGCCTGGCATACATGCCGACAGTCAAGGCGACCGTGGGGTACACGCACAGCGGTGATGTATTGTTCAGCGTCCCGCCAAGGGATTCACGCGGCTCACAGGTTGGGATGACCTTTTACTGGAGCATTCTGGACGGTTTCGAGCGATTCAAAACCAATCGCTACACACAGGCCTCGGCAAACAACCTGAATTATACACTCGAAAAGACAAGACTGGAGATAGGGCGCGATGTACGCCTGGGCTGCCTTGAGCTTCAGCGCCTTTACGAGCAGCACCTGACCCTGGCCGAAAGCCGTGACCTGGCGGCGCAATCACTGGAGCTGGAACGCAAAAGCTACGCCCTGGGCGCGGCCAACATGGTCGAGGTGCGCAAGGCCCAGGCCGACTTCATCCAGGCCGAGGTCAACTACATCAACTCGATCTACGACTACCACACAGCGCTTTCCGCCCTGTCCCGCAGCGTGGGCCGCGATATTACCGGTTACGGGAAATAAAAACTTATGTTACTGAGCGGGAACCTCCACTCCGTACTGGAAGAAAGATATATTCGTGACGTCATAGCCGGTAATCATCAAATCATAACTGAGCGGATTATAAGCATACCCGATAAACGCCATCGGAACTACAACATAATGCCCATCCGGCACCAGGAAATAGAACGATCCGAACCCATCGGTCAGAGTCTTGGTCTGCTGCCCCTTATCATCGATCAAGAATACCTGAATATTTCCCAGACCGCCTGAAGTGCAGGATACACGCCCGGTTATCTTGTGCAGTGTGATTTGTGCCGGATTATTAAACTTGGCCTTGATCAGCGGGGCATCTATTGTCAGGACCGAACCCATGTTGAGCACCAGGCTGTCCGGGGTAAACGTGTAGTACTCGCGGGATGGCCGCAGAACATAGACTCCGGCCGAAAAACTGCTGACAACACGGTAACGCCCCTCTCCATCGGTGTAGACTGTCGTGTCACGCCCCGCTCCTACGACCCGGATGCCCACCATTGCCAACCCGACTGAATCCTGGTCGAACACCCTGCCCACCACCCCATACCCGGAATAGACCGCCGGGATATTAGGAATTATCAGCGAATCCCCATTCACAGTCACATTCAGGCTGTCTGGAGTAAACCGGTAGTTGCGCTTGTAAAGCAACACCCGGTAAGCGCCATTTTCCACGCCTGTCAGGCGGAAAGCGCCGGCGTTGTTGGTCATGAACGTCGTGTCGAAACCTGTTCCGCGCACCGAGACGCTCACATCGCTCAACCCGACTGCTCCATCCATCACGCGGCCTTTAATCAGGTAAACCCCGCCATGGATCACCGGAGTCAGCCGCCCCTGCCGGATATTGACCAGCAGCACCATCACGTCCATCAGGCTGAACCGGCCATCCCGGTTGTAATCGCAGACAGAGTCGGCATGAGCTTTCATGCCGTTTCGTATCAGCCAGAGAACGTCCTGCATGTCTATCAGCCGATCACCGTTGTAGTCCTCGACATAGGTCGTGTCTATTTTTGCTGCCAGGCTGGTTGAAGCGGCCGTCTCATTGAGAGCCTGAATCGCGTCAGACTGGGCCACAACCGGTGCAGCCTGAGCAAAGAGAAATATCAGCAGGACTGCGCCCATGTATCGGATCGGGGCTTTATTTTTCATCCTGTCTCCCCTTGTTGCATGGGTTCATGCAATGCTTTTCTTATTCAGCCCTGAGCGCGGTTATGGGTTCGAGCGCCGCGGCCCGCATGGCCGGATATATTCCGAAAACAAGACCTACCGAGACAGAAAACACAAATCCAAGCGCCGCAGCGCCCCAGGAAAGGTAAACCTCGCGGAAGCCTGCAAAAGACACGAACAGGGCGATGACCATACCCAGCACTATCCCGATCAGACCGCCTCCGCAGGCCAGCAGACCGCTCTCCAGCAGAAACTGCTTTCGGATATCGGTCCTGAGCGCTCCGACCGCGCGCCTGAGGCCTATCTCCCGCCTTCGCTCCCGGACCGAAATCAACATCACGGCCAGAATGCCCACTCCTCCCACCAGCAAAGAGATGCCAGCCACGCTGCCGGTCAGAAAAGTCAGCGAACGGGTGGCCTCGCGCCGAGTCTTGAGCAGAGTGGCCTGGTTCTGAATCGTGAAATCATCCGGACGGTTGCGCAGACGGTGCCTTATGCGCAGAAGGTCGGCAATTTCACGCTCCGCCGCGGCCAGTCCCTCACCGGCATTTCTGGCCTGGACATACACGCTTTCTATGTACGGAACATTGTACAGCCGCAGCATGGCTGTTTCAAGTGGAACCAGCACCGCATCGTCCAGGTCGGTCCCGTTTATGTCCATGCCGCGGGTTTTCGCCACGCCGATCACCTCGAACGGCACGCGGCCTATCCTGAAACTCTGTCCAAGCGGGTCCTGCTCTCCAAAAAGGTTCCGCGCAGCCGTGGGCCCGATCACCGCCACCCGCCTCCTGGCCCGTCCCTCACCGCTGTCGAAAAAACGCCCCGCGGCCAGTTCGATCTTGCGGATTTCGAATCCTTCCGGAGTCATCCCGATCACTGTCGTGTTGACTATCCCGGCCTGCCAGCGTGTGGCCAGACGGCGGCTGATTAACGCCGAGGCGCGCTCGACCGAGGGGCACTCCGCAACGATAGCCTCGGCATCAGACGGCGTCAGTGAGTTCACGGTTTCCATCTGCCTCTGCCGCCCCGCGATGATCCGGGTCTGCCCGGCGTTAACTATCAGCAGATTGGTGCCCATGCTCTCGATCACTTTCAGAATCTTCTTCTCCGCCCCCCGCCCCACCGAAACCATAACCATCACCGCCGCCACTCCGGCTACGATCCCGGTTACGCTGAGAAGCGTGCGCAGACGGTGCGCGGCAAGTATTTCCAGCGAAAGAACGAGGTTTCGCGACAGCTTCATCGCAGGGATTCCGATGGATTGAGGCGCGCCGCGCGCAGGGCGGGCTGCACCCCGAATATTACTCCGACCGCCAGGGCGGTAACCGCTCCCAGTACGAACGGCTCCCAGGAAACCATAACGTTGATCTTGGTCTGCTCAGCCAGGCGCTGCAGCACAAGGCACACGCCCCAGCCGATCAGGCTCCCCAGGACCATCCCCGACAGGGTCACTGCCAGGGATTCGGTCAGGAACTGGATGAAAATATCGCGCCGGCTTGCCCCCAGCGCCCGCCGCAGACCGATTTCACGGGTGCGCTCCCCTACCGAGATAAGCAGAATGTTCATCAGAACCAGACCACCGATAGCCAGGCTCAAAACTGCCAGGGCCGCGAGCAGCCAGGTAAGGGTACGCGAGATGCCCCGCGCCATTTCGGCGATCACAAGGGCCGAGTAGATGCGGAAATCATCCTCCTGCGGCGGTGTGATATGGTGCCGCTGGCGCATCAACTCTCGTATCTGCTCGCTCTGTTCGGTCATTCTCTCAGGATCGGAGGTCAGGATCCTGACAGCCCCGATATGCTCGACATTCAGGACCCGGCGCATGGCCGTGGTGATCGGCAAAATCACCCGGAGGTCGAAATCCCCCCCGCCGGGACTTGTCCCCTTGGCCTCGAGAACGCCTTTTACAGTGAGCGCCACCTGGTTGATGTAAAGTCGTTTGCCTACCGGATCCTCATCCCCGAAAAGCTCGCGTTTCACGGTCTGGCCTATCAGGCAGACCCGCGCCAGCGTGGCCACATCCTCCGGGGAGATTCCGTCTCCCTCCACCGTGTACCACGAATACGCCTCGTGCCAGTCCGGCTCCACTCCCCACAGCACGCACTGGATCTGCTCGCCCTCGTACTTGACCCCCATGCGGAAACTCCAGGCCATGGGGCTGGCCATCTCAAGGCCCGGCACCTCGCGTTTCACGGCCTCGGCGTCCGATGGAAGAAGAGTGGTCACGCTCAGGTCGGGAGGCGGAAGGTCTTTTCCGCCCCCGGCAATCAGCATCATCGCCCGCGGCCCGAAATTGTTGATCCTCTCGAGCACCTTGCTCTCGGTGCCCTTGCCGACCGCCATAATCACGAGCAGGGCCGCGATGCCGACCACAGTTCCGGCCATCATCAGAAAAGTGCGCAAACGGTTCTGCCGGAGAGCGCGCGCCCCCTCGAGGGCAAGACGCAGATTTTTCACCCCTGCCGCCCTCCCTGACCGCTGTCCGCGGCGCCACCCGTCTCATCCAGCTTCTGCTCCCCGGTTATCCGGCCATCCCGCAGAGTCAGAATTCTTCCTGCATGACCGGCAACAGACTGATCGTGGGTAATCATCAGAATCGTGCGGCCCTCGCGGTTGAGCCGGGCGAAGATCGAAAGGACCTCGGCCCCGGAGGCGCTGTCCAGGTTGCCGGTGGGCTCATCCGCCAGAATCAGCGCAGGGTCGCAGATCAGCGCCCGGGCGATTGCCACACGCTGCTGTTCGCCTCCTGACAGCTCATTGGGACGGTAGTTCATCCGGCTGGACAGCCCCACCGCCTCCAGCGCTTTCCTCGCCCGCGCCTCGGCGTCCTGCGGATACTGCTCGGCGTAGATCAGCGGCAGGAGAACGTTTTCGAGGGCAGTCGTGCGCTCCAGAAGGTGGAAAAGCTGGAAGACAAACCCGATTCTCTCGTTACGCAGAGTTGACAGACGGTCATCATCCAGGCTGACCACATCAACGCCGTCCAGGTTGTAGCTGCCGCCCGTTGGTTTGTCCAGGCAGCCGAGTATGTTCATCAACGTGGTCTTGCCGCTGCCGGAAGGCCCCATGATCGCCACATACTCTCCCGGCTCCACATTGAAAGAAACGCCCTTGAGCACGGGAGTCTCCAGAGCGCCATTGCGGTAGGTCTTTTCTATGTTTTTGAGTTCGATCATTGCCTCTCCTCAGCAGCACTGCGCGGCGCCACAGGGGACTCCAGAAGGACCTTCTCACCCTCGGACAGTCCGCTCACCACCTCGATCCACTGCCCGTCACGCCAGCCCACCGCCACCTCCCTCCGCTCGGGTTCTCCTGATTCGCCGGCCACCCAGACCACATTGCGGCCGCGGTCACGCTGAACAGCCCTGGAAGGGATGGCCAGCACTCCGGGACGGTCTTCGAGAGTCAGGGTCACGCTGGCGGTCATCTGGGGACGAAGCAGGCCTTCATAGCCGCCGACAATGTTCAGCACGACTATGTAGTAAACAACGTTCTCCTGGATCACGGCCTTGGGATAGATCGCGCTCACCACGCCCTCAAACTCACGTCCGGGGAAGGCATCCACCGTGAAAGCGCCTTTCTGGCCGGTCTTGACTTTGCCGATATCGACCTCATCGACATAAGCCTCCACCTGAAGGCGGGTCAGGTCGATTATAGTCACGAAAGTCGGGGCGTTGAGTCCCGCAGCCACAGTCTCACCCTCCTGGGTGGAGACCGAGCCGATCACTCCGCTGATGGGTGCGGTGATAGTGGTGTAGGAAAGCGTAGCCCTGGCGTTGTCCAGCGCGCCCTGGGATCTTTCCACATCCCTGACCGCCTGGGCCAGGTCCTCCGGATACTGGGTCTCTATAAGCCGCAGGCTTTCGCGGGACACCGACAGCTCAGCCTTTGAAACATCGAGCTGCTCCCGGGCGTTGTCCACATCCTGCTGCGCCGCAAGATCATCTTTCAGCAGATCATTTTTACGCTGGAGGTCCTTCTCAGCCAGAGCGACTGTGGCTTCCCACTTGGCAACATCTGCGCGGGCCTTTTCGAGTTGCATGGGCTGGAGCTTTTCGAGGGAGGCTAACCGCGAGCGGGAAATCTCGAGTTCTGCAACCCGCTGGACCACCAGCGCCTGAAGGTCGGCTTTGTCCAGTTCGGCAATTACATCACCCTTGTTAACCTTGTCGCCGATATTTGTCCTCAGCCGCTGCACCCGTCCCGAAACCCTTGCACCCACCCGGACCTCGGCCCCAACCTGGGCCGTGACCGAACCGGTGGCCAGCACAGTGGAGGCAAAATCGCGCCGTATTACGGAAGCGGTTTTCTCTTCATCGGACTTTGAGCCGCCGCCGCAACCAGTCATCACCGAAACGAGCAGCAGCCCCAGACTCAGTCTTTCCACCGCGCTGACTATCTGCACTTTATACCCTCATAATAACCGGTAACAAAAGCCCGGAACCATCCCGGCGACTGCCGGGACCGGGCTGAGAATACCGGGACACGGATCAGATAAGGTGGTAGAACTGGATGCCGTTGAACAGATACGTAATCCCGGCCACCAGAAGCAGGGCACAGCTTACTCCGAACAGCAGCCGCTTGTATTTAACCAGCTTGAGGGCAAAAGCGCCCACAACGAAACCCAGCAGCGGGTAGATAGAGGAGGAGATGCTGAACGACAGTCCGATCCCGAAAGCCTTGAACATCGAGGCGCTCAACAGCAAAGGCACCAGGATCAGGAGCTTGGTGCAAAGAGTGGATCCACGGAGCGCTCCCAATGCCATGCCTACCGCGAAACCGGAGACTTTCTTCTCCTTGACATCCCGTTTCCAGACCACACGGGCCTGACGGGTGAGGGCCTCGACCTCCGGTTCCTCGGCGGAGCACACTTTATCGTCTCCGCAAGCGTCGCAGGCGCTCCTGTACTCATGATGTCCAACTGTCGGACAGCTTTTGCAATCGTGCCCGCAGCCATCCTCGCCCTCGGCATGGGCGGCGCGCGGCTTCTTCCATGGCGGCACCCAGTTATACATATGGGTGGCGGCCAAATAGACGCTGAAACCGATAAGCAGCACTCCGGAGGCGATATTGATCACACCCTTGTCAAATGTGACCACTTTGCCCAGGGCCGCGACAGCCATGGACAGAATAATAATTGCCAGCACCCGTCCAAGCAGATACCCACCGCAGGTGGCGCGGTTGGTGTTCTGAAGAGAGAAGACCAGAAGGGCGCAAAGCCAGAGATTGCCGAATGAAAATCCGAGAAGGAGCGCCACCAGATAATCGTTCATTTGCTTTTCCCCAGAGCTTGCTCAATCGAGCGATGTTTTTGACAGGATTGCCGCTCAGTGCAGCCGGCTTCATCGAACTGTTGTTTCCCGCACCGGTATAAAGCCCGGCTGCCTCGCTTGAAGCAGACCCAGCCCAATCCACTCACAATTTGCATACCGTACGGGATTATGCCATCTATATTAACGGAGCATCGGACCTGACATACTCCAGATTCAACAGCCATCGGGGATTCGCAGCATTCTTGGATAGAGTTCTTTCAATCACAATTTATTCGAATAAAGGCTTTTTATCCAGAAAAATGTGCAGGTTTTTCCTGATTTGTTTAACCCCGCTCAAGTGAAAAATGTTTCGCATTCTTCAGCCGGATAAAAAATTTTTTCTGCGGCTTACAGAGTCATAAATGAAAGGTTCGTCCGGGTGGAACTTCAGCAGGCTGATCAGAGCCTGCTGAAGTCAGGGTCTGGGACTGGAAGCCGTAAGGTACGAGAAGGCAACCTGTTTTCTTGTAAACCACTAATCCGCGCAAAGATTGATCTTCAGAACAGAAACGGGTATTATTCGCTGAACTGGTTTATTATCATAACATTACCACGCATAAAGCTTTCTGAAAGCAAAACAGTTCCTTCAGATCCGATAGTGAAAGGGGCAGTAAGGGAACTATGACCAATATTGAATGCTCTGAAAAAAACAAACCTGTTTATACCGGATCGTTCAAGGCGGTCTTTGTCCTGGCGCTGATAATTTTCCCGGGCTGCGCCGCCGGAAAGAACTCAGCCCTTGCGCCCTCCAATCTTATGTGTGAACTGCTGGAGCATCCCGAGAAAACTCGTATCGAAGATTCCCGGCCGGAATTCTGCTGGGTGGTGAATTCGGCTTCCAGCGATGATTTCCAGTCGGCGTATCAGATTCTGGTGGCCTCTGACTCCATCAAGCTGAGCCGGAACGGCGGGGATATGTGGGATACCGGCAAAATCCTTTCCGGAGAGTCCATCAATGTTGAATACAGCGGCAAACAGCTCCTGCCGGAAACGGATTATTTCTGGAAGGTCAGAACCTGGGACAAAACGGGTGCGGCAAGTCCTTACTCGGCTCCGCAAAGATTCCGCACCGGCGGTATGGAAAAGTATGCCACCGCCATTTACCCGCTCGAAAAAAGCGAGATAGAACCGCAGAGAGTCGTGAAGAAAGGACGAGGGCATTTCTTTATCGACTTCGGCAAAGCGGCTTTCGGGACGTTGAAAATAACCCTGACAAACGGCTCGAATCAGCGCGAGGCGGAGGTTCATCTCGGCGAAGCCCTGAGTGGTGAAAACTCGTTAAACCGCGATCCTGGCGGCTCAGTGCGCTATCGTAAAATGGTTTTGCCGCTCGGTGAGGGAACACGTACTTATACAGTGAGTATCGCTCCGGACCAGCGCAACACAGGGCCGAGAGCGATAAAAATGCCGGAGGATATCGGAGAGGTCATGCCTTTCCGGTGCTGCGAGATTGTCAACAGCCCCTGCGAAATCGACAAGTCGATGATCAGACAGGTAATGGCGCACTATCCTTTCAATGATGACGCCTCCGGTTTTACCTCCTCCAACAAGGTCCTGAACGATGTATGGGAACTCTGCAAGTACAGCATAAAGGCGACCAGCTTCTGCGGGGTGTATGTGGACGGGGACAGGGAACGGATCCCCTATGAGGCCGATGCTTATCTGAACCAGCTCTGCCATTACTGTGTCGACCGGGAATTCAGCATGGCCCGGCGCAGCCATGAATACCTGATCACTCATCCCACCTGGCCGACAGAATGGATCCTTCATTCGGCGCTCATGGCCTGGGCGGATTACATGTACACCGGCAATGCCGAGTCGATGGCCTTCCATTACGAGGACCTGAAAGCGAAGACTCTGCTTGCGCTGGCGGATGACGAAGGTTTGATAAGCACGACATTGAAACCGGTCCCGCCTGAAGTACTGAAATCGATTCATCTTGACGGCAAGCTGGAAGATATCGTGGACTGGCCACGGGCCTCTTTCGGCGCGGACAGCGTGCCGGGCGAACGGGACGGATACGTTCTCGGGGACATCAATACGGCCGTGAATGCCTTTCATTACCAGGCCCTTGCGCTGATGAGCCGTATCGCCGCCGAGTTGCGGGAAAATGAGGACGCCCGCTTCTTTCAGGAAAAAGCGGAACGCGTTAAACAATCGATCAACCGGAAACTGATAGATAAAAGCCGGGGAATTTATATCGATGGTATCGGCGCTGAACATGCCTCGCTCCATGCGAACATGTTTCCTCTCGCTTTTGGTCTTGTTCCCGACGAGTATATACAAAGCGTCACGGATTTCATAAAAACGCGAGGCATGGCGTGCAGCGTCTACGGGGCGCAGTATCTGATGGAGGCCCTCTACCGGCAGGGAGAGGCGGATTACGCGCTCTCGCTGCTGACCTCAACCTCGGACAGAGGCTGGGCGCATATGATCTATGATGTGGGCACGACTGTCACCCTGGAGGCCTGGGACCCGAAATACAAACCCAACCTGGACTGGAACCATGCCTGGGGCGCGGCCCCGGCGAATGTCATTCCCCGGCTGCTGATGGGCGTTCAGCCGCTCACTCCGGGATTCGGATATATCCAGATAAAACCGCAGCCGGGCGGTCTTGATAGCGCCAGCCTTGATTTGCCGACTGTCAGAGGCGCTGTTCACGTCGATTTTAAATCAGAAGAGAGTTCCGCTTTTACTCTGAATATCAGAATCCCGGCCAACACAAAAGCCAGAGTGTATCTGCCGAACCTCGGCAGCGACAACCCGTCCGTGAAAGTGGATGGACTCAGCCGCCAGGGCATGATAGAAGGGGGATTCGTTGTTCTGGACAGTGTCGGCTCCGGCGCGCACCGGTTCGAAAGACTGACAGAATAGACAGAAAGGGCCGGACAGAAGGCTCAATCAGTATAAAGGCCGTAACTCATAAAGAGCTACGGCCTTTTTTAGTCATGGCGGAGAGGCAGGGATTCGAACCCTGGGTCGGCTTGCGCCGACACCGGTTTTCGAGACCGGCTCCTTCAACCACTCGGACACCTCTCCTTGCTCCAAACGATGTCGAATCTGAAACGGCTGAAAAATTAACAGCCTTTCCGCGGCTTGGCAAGAGCCTTGGACAATTTGTACCGTATCTCATTTTTTTGAAACCATTATTCGGAACGGGTCGTCTCAGATAGTATAAACCGTATAAATTCTGAGTGCTGTTGACAAGCTGGTTCAGAAACACCGCGCCAAGCCAGAAAACCCTTTGTAGCACAAGAACCTCCCAAATATGGAAATGCCCAAAGGGAGGGGGGAAGGTAAAAGGAGGGATTATGCGCAGGAAAATCCTGACCGAGTAGCCTCCCCCCAAGTATTACAGCCGTCTGATACTTTTTCGGTCACAACGATGGTTTAAGAGCGGTGCAGACAGAGTTAAGTCTGGCCGGCGGTTTCCGCGCCGACGGAAAATATAAACCTGACTGATCTCTACCGTTACAGGAGGAACAGATGAACAGGATGACCATCCTGGCCATAGCCGTGCTCTTTTCCACCAGTCTCAATCTAAGTTCGCTTTATGCCGTAAAAACCATCGACCGCACTTTCCGTGTCCAACCCGGCGGAGAGCTGCTCGTTGAAACCGATGCCGGGGATGTCACCCTGCGCGGCTCAGCCACCCAGGAGGTGAAAGTCCATATCGAAGCTGACCGTGACCTGGAGGGCCGGATCGAGTTCAGTTTCGTTCAGAATGGGAATCGTATTGAGATCTACGGAAAAGCGGAAGAAAAAAGCATCCTGGGATTTCTGAAAGGCAGATCGTTCAACGGCCGTCTTCAGATAACGATAGATGCGCCACAGAGTTTCAATCCTTCTGTCCGCACCTCGGGTGGGGATGTTGACGCTTCCGGGATCGAGGGAAAGACAGAGTTGCGCACATCGGGAGGGGATGTCAGCGCGGCGCGGATGTCCGGTGAACTGTCCCTGCACACTTCCGGCGGGGATATAGACGCAATGGATGTCAACGGCCCGCTTACGGCTTTCACTTCGGGTGGCGATGTCTCGGCGCACGGGATTATCGGGGCCTGCACACTCACAACCAGCGGCGGAGATGTTTCTGCCGCCGCTGTGCGGGGTGACTGCGTGATGAAAACTTCCGGTGGAAACATTACAGCGGATAGCCTGGACGGCGGCCTGAGCGCCGTGACAAGCGGAGGAAATATCGAGGCCTGCCTGAGAAGTCAACCCCGGAATGCCTGTGATATGCGCACCAGCGGCGGCAGCATTGTCCTAAGCGTACCGGCCTCCATATCAGCCGAGCTTTCGGCCCGCACCAGCGGCGGAAACATCAAATCCGGCATTCCGGTAAAGGTGTTCGACTCCGAGGAGGGTAAAATGGAGGGCACGCTGGGTCAGGGCGGACCTGCCCTCACTTTGCGCACCTCGGGTGGAAATATCTGGATCAAAGTCTCGGACTGACAGGTTGTCTCAACTGTCAGGTTGCGCTGAAAAATGGGAGAGCTTGCCATTTGAGCATACTCTCCCATTTTCAGTTCCTCTCACCCGATTGACTTCTGGAAAGCCTTCAACGCCAGATCAATATCCGCGGCGGAAATGTCCAGGTGGGTGACCAGGCGCAGGCGGTCCGCTCCCATCGGATCGAGCCGCACTCCGTGAGAGCGCAGACGGCGGCACAGTTCCGGAGCAGACGGCGCGGGAGGTGTCAGCCTTACGAAAAAGATATTTGTTTCCACTGTCTCCAGATTCAGCTCCAGGCCAGGAATGGCGGCCAACCCCCCGGCCAGGGCGCGGGCGTTGGCGTGGTCCCCGGCCAGCCGGCTGACATTGTTCTCCAGAGCGTAAAGCCCGGCCGCGGCCAGTATCCCAGTCTGGCGCATCCCGCCGCCCAGGAGCTTGCGCACCCGCCGCGCCTCGCGGATAAAATGCGCCGAGCCCAGCACCAGGGAGCCCACCGGCGCCCCCAGTCCCTTTGAGAGGCAGAAAGTCAGGCCATCCACGCCTTGAGTTAGCATCTCGGGGGTTGCGTCCAGCGCCACAGCTGCGTTAAATATCCGCGCTCCATCAAGATGAACCGGTATGCCGTGAGAGTGTGCCAGTTCCAGCACAGCCTTGAACCGTTGCTGCGGGAAAACCCTTCCCCCGGCCATGTTTATCGTGTTCTCCAGGCTGATACAGCCGGTGGGGGCCAGGTAATATATGTCCGGACGGATCGCCGCCTCCACGCACGCCGCATCCGGCGCGCCGCGCTCGCCTTCCACCAGCCTGGGCAGCAATCCGGAAAGCACGGCCATGCTGGCCAGCTCGTAATTATAGACATGCGACTGACGGTCGCAGATAACCTCGGAGCCGGGACGGGCCAGCACGTTCAGGCATACCGCGTTTCCCATCGAGCCGCTGGGCACGAAAAGCGCCGCATCGCGGCCGAACATCGCGGCCGCCCGCTCCTGAAGACGGTTAACCGTGGGGTCCTCACCATAGACATCATCCCCCACCTCGGCCATGGCCATGGCGCGCCGCATCCCCTCGGACGGCAGGGTCACCGTATCGCTTCGCAGATCGATCAGCCTTTCCACTAATTCCCTCCCTCAGAGTATCGGGTTGGCGTAACAGTAAAGGCAGCCGCAGCGGCAGGGCTGCTCACTGTAGCTTCCTATATCGATGCTTTCATGGCAGAGACAGCCTGAATCCCGCCGCTGGCCCTTGTCCGGTTTCGCTGTCAGAGTTCCGCCATGCAGACCTGTCAGGCGGCGATGATCTATACAGGCCCCGGCGGAAAGGTTATCGATCCCGGCCCCGGCCAGAGCGCTCTCACAGCAGGTCAGGATACGAATACCCCGGCAGCGGGCGAGTTCAGCCATCCAGGCGGCCATATCAAACATCCGCGCCCCGTCCGGGTAGATGAAATGCAGCCCCGGCTTTTCCCGGGTGCGGCGTTCGATCTTGCGGTAATGGTCCATGAACGATATTGTGCAACTGTCGAGCTGCATTCCGGCGGCGAAATCCAGCAGCCTCTCGAACTCGCCCAGGTTGTCGCGCACCAGTCCATCCCGCTCATAAATAACCACCGGGTCATGACGCCAGCGCAGGGCTTCCGGTCCGAACAGACCAGCCAGTTTACGCATCTGCTCCAGCCGCTCCTGCAACGGCGGCAGGGAAGGCTCCAGTAAAGGATCCGGGCAGTTCAAAGTGAAATTGAAGGCCAGGGGCCATCCGGAAAGATCATCCAGACGGTCAAGCAGGGGTCCGTAATTCTTGGACCAGAAGACAATCGAATGAACCGTCTCCCGGCCGACAGGAATCCTCCGCTCGGTCCCGTTGTAAGGATTTCTCAGGATAAAATTTCCCAGTCGCAGACCGTTCAGGAACCAGTCGAGATAATGGGCCGGGATATCGGTGCGGCGGCTGGCGGATATCACTGCCGGTAAAGACTGAGGGCCGGTCAAACGACCTCCCGGCTTGTGGCGGGTAGAACAAGGCCTTAAATTAGTCGTATTATTTCATGGCTGTCTGCACGCCGGCGCCTGGATTATCTTTGCACCCGCGCCATAACGACCGGAGTAACCGTAACAGCGGGGCTGTGGCAGCACGCTGGCGCGGCGTACAGTCCAGCCGGAAAACTGCATCCCCCGGCTGGCGGTCCACTCTGTATCCGTTGAGCGCCATACGCGGCGGCTGGCCGGCCAGCCTGTTCGGGAACCGTTGATGACTGCCCGGGGCATGGTTTCAGGCCTGCTCCTTGACGGATGGCTGTAATACGAGGCGTACTGGTTACGGACCGCCCTGTATCCGGGGGTCTGAAGGCGGTTTGCCGCAGGTGCGGACCCGGAAAAACAGAACGTGGCTGCCAGACAAAGCACAATAACTGACCGCATGGAGCTGTCCCTGTTGAAGAGTATGAAAACCATCAAGTTAAACATATGCCCGGCGGCCGGGATGTCAAGACTCCCTTTGGCTGTGCTTCTTCTGGCCCTGTTATTCTGCCTGCCATTTAATCTGCCGGCGCAGACGCCAGCGGTTCCTGACAGTCTGACACTGCTGCGTCAGTTGCCGCCTGGATTCATGGACTCCACCCTTGCCGATTCCATCTCCGGAGCGAGCCATCGCAAATCTCCCTCCGGAGCGTTATTCCGCGCGCTTACCCTGCCGGGATGGGGTCAGTTTTACACCGGCCACCCCGTGCGTGGAAGCCTGGCCGCGGTTCTCGAGACAGGTTTTATCGTCCTTATGACACAGAAATTTGTCGACCGCAACCGTGAACGTGACCGCCTGCACGGCCTCGAACGCTCTCTCGGACCGGAATGGCCGGTGGATGATCCGGAACGCCTGGCGCTCAACGAGAGGATCAAAAACCTCAACCGCAAGGCCGGGGACTACATGGCTTATGGCATCACCACCCTGGTGCTGAGCCTTGTGGACTCCTATGTCAGCGCCCATCTGTATCAGTTCGACCGGAATTTCTACGCCTGCGCCGGGGTGCAATCTGTAGCCCTGCGCCTGGAATTCTGAACAAAAAAACCGGCGCGGGTCATCCCCGTCCGGCGCTCGTCAAACCAGATCTTTTTAAGCTCTATTTCTCTTCCAGCACCTGCGCCACCATCTCCCGGAGCGCTTCGGGGGCAAAAGGCTTGCGCAGATAAGCCTTGACGCCCTTGGCCGTAAGCTCCTCAATCCTTGTGCGGCTGCCCTCGGTGGAGACAATCACCACCGGCACACTCTTGAGTATTCCCTCTTTATCCATCTGCTCGATCATCTCGATGCCATTCATCACCGGCATGTTGATATCGGCAAACACCAGATCAACCCACTCTCTGCGCAGGATTTCGAGGGCTTCCTGCCCATTGCCTGCGTTCCAGAGTTCTCCTACCGGTATTTCGGCAATACGGAGCGTTTTGGCTATAACCGCGCGGATTGTCTCCGAATCATCTACAATAAGGATGTTATAAGCCATGCAAGCTCCTCATTCAAGGTGTGTGCCTTCATTATATCAAACTCCTTTCATGCGCGCCATAAAAAAATCCCAGCTTTCCTCTGTTCCTGCTTGAGCATCGCTCCTTCATAAGTAATGGAAAAACCAATTGCTGTGAATCCGATGCCTGTTTCCCAGTCAGGACATGCTGACCAAGATTCATTGTCACTCCGCAAAAGCTCCGGCCGGTGTCAGAGTATACCCGACAGAATGATTCAGAAAAACATTTCAGGATGAGTTTTAATTCGATAATTCGCAACTTGTTATAATTCGCTGCGACGATCCTGATTATCCTCAATAAACAGTACTTTGACCGATTATTCTTGTCAGAAACCTTTCCATAATTTATTGTAGGTTTTAGAATTTTTATCATTCCATACTGGATACTGTATTCCAAATTATTTCTTATTCTTACCAGGCCCTGGGCACAGACGGGAGAAAAACATGTATTCAAAAATCGGAAAAGTGGCCATGCAGGTGGGGCTTTCCATTAAAAGAATACGAGAGTACGAAAAAGAGGGATTTCTGCGGCCGGTTCGCTGCGAATCAAGCAACCAGCGCTTGTACAGCGAATTCGAAATCAAGCAGATCCTTCAGATAAAGAAGTTGATTCATGAGCGCGGCATGACTGTTGAGGGGATCCGCTACCTGCTGAACCTGGCCCCCTGCTGGCTGATATTCGGCTGTGACAACGCCGAGCGCTGCCAGGCGTATCAGCAGCCGCACGAGCGCTGCTGGAAGGTGGCAAAGGCTCTGGACCTCGAACCGGGCTGTCCTGGAGATTGCAATATATGCCCTGTGTTCCTTTCCCGCGGGGCGGAAATTCGTCCCCTGTTCGAAAAAACACCATCCGATAACAGCGATGGGAATGCGGCAGAGGAAACCGGACAATTAAGAGCTATCGGACAGGACTGATCCGGTTGATGCGGCTGTAAAGATAAAGGGGCTGTCCCAAAAGTCCCCGATTTTGCTCTTTGCAAATTGATGCAATCTCTAACCAACTGAAATAAAAGCAGTTCTGGGGCACGGCGCGCCGTGCCCCACATTTAAGACTTTTGGGACAGCTCCTTTCCTTTTTCAATCCCTTCCGGAATCACAATCCCTTCATCAGTTCCGGCAGCCAGAGGCCCTCGGTGGCGGTTGCGAACCTGAGGTTGGCGCCCAGCCCCAGGGCGGCTGTTTTTGTCTCAAACCAGTTCCGGTCCAGGCTCCCTCCCGCGTTCAGCAGAACCAGCGGCTTACGAGCCAGGAGAAGCGTCGCAGTCCGGAAATCGCCCACGCGCTTGAGCGAACCGACCGGCAGCAGGTCGAGCAGCTCACGGCCGTAAACCGGGTCCTTGCCGTCAAGATCGACCAGCGAAAGGTCCGCTGCGCCGGACACCGCACCGGCGAAAGCGGCGGTCAAGCCGCAGCGGCTCAGTCCGGCCAGGGCCAGACGGCTGCCGGGCCAAGTCTTGCGCGCCCAGGCCAGAGCAGTCAGGATATCCTGGATGCCGTTCAGGCTGTTGCTGCGGTTGTAGGTATAAGGCCAACTGAACGAGTCCCAGGTCTTTCTGGAGACAGCCAGTTCGCCCGAGGCGTAGCCGCCCACGCGCACCACGCGCCAGCCCTTGTCTGTCAACGGAGCGATCCAGGGCCGTAGCTGCGTTCCGCCGGGCAAAGCCACTCCGCCCACCTCCTCCGGGTAAACCAGCAGCAGCGTGCCGACAGCTTTCCCGGCCGGTTCGACCACCTCGAGCGAAATGCAATCCCCCTTCCCGGCGCGCCCCAGTTTCAGGCTGCGGCAGGAGACCGCCCCCACCCTGCGGCTGGTTTCTCCACCGGCAATCAGTTCCGAAGACGCAGGATTTTCCACGCTCAACAGTAGTCCCAGGGCCTTGCCATAAGACCCGGCGAAAGCATCCAGGGAGGATGCCGCAGCGGGCAGGCTTGCCTGGTACTGCTTCTCCGAGGCCTCGATCCAGTTGGAGATTATCTGGTCCGGCTCAATCGCGTTTTCAGGCAGAATCTTGTCCGGAAAAACCCGCATGTCGCCAAGACTTGCCATCTCCGGAGCGGTCACCGGGGGATTTTCGACGAGCGGTCCGGCGGCTTTCAGGTGCTTGTGGAAAAAGGCGTAAACAGCGGCGCGTGTCGCGGCGTTATAGTTGTGTCCCGCATTGATGTGAACGTTGGCGATTTTATCCTTCGCTCCATACAGCTCGTAATACTTTGAGATGAAAGGGAATTCACGTTCCGGGCAACTGTTTGTCCAGGGGTCCTCGGTGGCGGAGCAGAGGATCAGAGGGCGCGGAGCGAACGCCGCGGCCAGCTCTACCGTGGTGGCGTCGCGCCACAGTCCGGGGGCGTTTTCGCAAAGGCAGCCGGGGTGCTTTTTCATGCCGATGATATTGACCGGCGCGGCCACCTTGATCCGATCATCCACGGTCATCAGCAGAATGGTCTGCGAGGCCCCGCCAGAAGCTCCGGTGCAGCCGATGCGTGTAGAGTCAACCTCGGGAAGCGAGGACAGAAAGTCCACCGCGCGAACGCAGTTCCAGACCTGCATACCGGCCAGGTTCATCCCGTAAAGCTCGGGCAGCGGAAAATCAAATGTCCCTTTCCAACGCCGCGGCTCACTGGGCGCGGGTTTGTCAGCCACGAGCTGCGCCAGGCTCTTGTTGTTGTCGTGCGGCAGTTGGAAGCAGTCGTTGTAACCGACCATGTCGATAGAAAACACGACAAAGCCCATGCGCGCGAAATCTATGCAGCGGCCTGGTATGGTGCCGTCCTGGCCGTTGGTAAGCCGCCCGTAAAACCAGTGCCCGTGCGGGCAGAGCACGGCCGGGAAAGGCCCGCTTCCGGATGACGGCATGTAAAGGTTGCCGGTGGCCAGGTAGCCTGGCAGGCTTTCAAAATATACCTTGGCCACCTTGAATCCCTGGCCCTCTTTCCAATCGAATATTTTTGCGTTCAAAGGATTTTTTTCCGGCTGCGGCCAGAGGCCCAGGCTCAGGCGGACTTCCTGGCGCAGCTTCAGCCTGCGCGCTTCCCAGTCTGCCAGGCTTCCCAGCGGCGGTATTCGTGGAACGGCATCGAAATGATCCGCATCCATCAGTTGAGAGGCCCGGTTGTCCGAGACCGGCAACTGGGCGGCTGTTACGGCGGCAGTAATGAAGGTCAGGAAGGAGAATAAAGCAACCATTCTCAGTACATCCACCGTCCGGTATTTCGATTTCATGGGCAGCCTCCGGGATTCTGTTCATTCCATTTTCGCGGCCTTTCTTTCACGGCCGCGGATGTGATACGAGTCATGAAATCCATACTGCATATTCTACTTAATGCCCCGCCTGCGGGCAAGAGTATAGTCTGCCGTTTGACAGTCTTCATTACAGAATATAGATTCCATCGACCGCAAAGACAGATACATTTTCCCCGGGGGCTGATTATGAAATACAGATTTTGTTCCATACTGACGCTGGTGCTGCTGTTCGCCTGCTCCGGCGGGACAGACAGAAAAACCGCCGAGACTCAGACGCGCACTGATTCCGCGCCTGAAAGCGGCACACATCCCACGGTTTCCTGGATACTGGCCTGCCGGACCGGACAGGGCGGTTTCGGCTGGTTCCCCGGTGACTCGGCTTTTACAAGTACAACCGGCATGGCGATAGAGGCCCTGGCCGGACTGGGCGCGCTGGAAAATCTGGACGGACGGGACAGCCTGATTCTTTGGCTTCAAAGACGGCAGGGAGAGGACGGCGGGTTCAGCGAGACCGCCGGGTACTACGGAGCGGGATACGTGTTGCCCTGGGGATCGGAAAGCGCCCTGGAACCTACTTTCTGGGCCATGCGCGCGCTGGAGATTCTGGAGGCCGCGCCCGTGTCGCCTGAAAAGGCCGCGGCTTTCATCCGCGCGCGGCAGAAAGCCAGCGGCGCATTCGATGCCAGCGAGTACACACTGGGTGAACCGGACGAGGGTGTATACAGCACCTGCTGGGCCGTGCAGGCGCTGCGGATTCTTGGCCAGTCCGTGCCGGATTCGTCCCGGGTGGTATCCTGGCTGCGTGCTCAGCAGAACACGACTTTCCGCCGCGGCGGTTTCGCTCTCAGCCCGGACAATTTCTATTTCGCCACTCCACTGGGCGCCTTCTACGCGGTCCAGGCCCTGGCAACCCTGGGCGCTTCCCCGGATGATCCTGACAAGGCGCGCAGTTTTCTGTTGAGCGAGTTCGGGCAGGAGCCGGATGGCGGATTCGAGATGGGCCACGGCGACGGGTGGAACGGGTATGACCATTACTCGCGGATGGAGGACACGCAGGCCTCGGTGGCCGCCCTGGCCCTTCTGGGGCATCCCCTGACCGACAGCGACACCAGCCGCGCCGCCCGTCCGGCGTCCGATTGCGCCGCCTGGGTGACATCGACACAGAACCGCGATGGCGGTTTTGGCCGTTTCGGCGTGACCGACCAGACTCCGGTCAAATCTCCGAGCGAAATGCGCGCCACCTGGGCCGCGGTGATGACTCTCTCCCTCCTGGGCCGCGAAATTCCGCGTCCGGTGGAACCCGTGCCGCCGGTGGAGCCTTTCCAGGTTCACGAGTGCCTGCACCGTCACCCGGTGGTCAACTGCTCCGATCCCATGGATGTCTGGGCTTTCCGGCGGATCGCGGCGCCCATCTACTACCATTACCTTGCCTCCACCGGCAGCCAGACCGAAGCTGTCGGAATGCTCAGCCGCTGGGTCCGCGCCGCCGTGGGTCCGGAAAGCTTCCAGGGGGAGAGGCGTAATTTCCGCGCCCGCCGTCACCTGATGCATTCCTGGGGACAGTGCGGAACCATGAGCATAGTGTTGCAGGCCCTGGCTACCAGCGTGGACCACGCCGCACGCGGAGCTTATGCTTTTGGAGACGCCAACTGCGAGGTGCTGCTACGGGAGGACAACTGGGACAGGGAGCACTGGGTCTGCTTCATCCCGTTCACCAACGAGTTCATTCCCTCGGGAATTGAGACTCCCGAGGGAACGCGCAACGGCTGGAGCGCCCTGGACCTGGTGATCAACAGCCGTCTGCGCCAGAAAAACCTTAATTATATCTCCCTGACCCGCCTGGGCGACCACCGTTACTGGAGGGTCTGGATGCAGGCCGTGGACAGCAGCGGCGCTTTGGGGCTGGAGGCCAGAATAGACACGAGCATGACCTACGGCGATTCCATTCCGCGGCTGATGTATCCCGGCGAAAGCTGGTAGACGGGGCGGTTCTTTTTTATCCCGAAAGAGTGATCCGTGGATCATATGCTTGACAGCGCAACACAGGGAAAGCAATTTTTATCCGATACCCGCCGGCGGATTCCGGCGTTTCGAACCTGACAGACTTTATCGTCCCTTGACTTTGCGGAAGGACTGCCTTAAATGCGTCTGCTCCTGATCAATCCTTTCATTTCCTCCCAATGCGAAGTGATACTCGCCGAGCCGATGGGGCTTATCTGCCTGGCCAGCTATGTCGAGCAGCAGATGGCCGATACGGTCACGGTCAAACTGCTCGACCTGTATGCGCTCGGTTACGGACAGAAACCCGCGCAACGAGATGGTTACCAGGTGTTCGGCCTGTGTGACGAGGAAAGGATAAACGCCCTGATCAGGGAATCGGACCCTGACGTGATCGGTATTTCAGCCAATTTCACTGCGTTCTATTACGATTCGATGGAAGTGGCCAGGATCGCAAAACGCTGCCTGCCCGCCGCAAAAGTGGTGCTCGGCGGGGCGCACTCCACGATCGAGGACCAGTCGATCCTGGAAAGTAATCCATCAGTCGACTTCGTGGTGCGGGGCGAGGGCGAGATCACTCTGCGGGACCTTCTGCTGGCGATAAAAGACGGTAAGGAGGATTACGCGGCAATCGACGGTCTCTCCTGGCGTGAACGGGACGGCCGGATTGTCCGGAACAGGGACCGCGAATTCATCAAGAACCTGGATGATCTGCCAATTCCGGACAGGAAATTCGAGGACGTCGAAGTCTACAAGAAAATCAACAACCGGAGCATGCCGTTTACCCGTAAAACGCCTATCGCCATAGTCAGCAGCAGCCGCGGCTGTCCGTTCAATTGTGTTTTCTGCAGCACCAAGAATGTCTGGAAACGTCTCTGGCGTCCCCGCAGCGCCGATCTGATAATCCAGGAGATAGAGATGCTGTACCGGGATTACGGCATCCGGGAAATCGCATTTGAGGACGATCAGTTCCTGCTGGGCAAGGAGCGCGTACATCAGATCTGTGACCATTTCATAAGCCGCGGCCTGGACCTTTCGTTCTCAATCCCCTCCGGAGCCAGCATCTGGCTGGTCGATGAAGTGCTCTTGCGCAAGATGAGGAGAGCCGGCTTCTACCGTCTCTGCTATCCCATCGAGACCGGCAGCCAGACCACCATGGATTTCATCGGCAAACCGGTGAATCTGAACAAGGTCCGGGAGACAATCCGCCTGACGCACCGGCTCGGCTACTGGACACAGGGGAATTTCATCATCGGTTTTCCCTACGAGACAGCGGAAGATATCCGTCAAACCATAGATTTCGCCTACAGTTGCGGGCTGGACTACGTCTTTTTCTTCATCGCCAAGCCCTACGCCGGTTCGGAGCTGTTCGAGATAATGGAGAAGGAAGGTTATCTGGGCGGGAGCGACGTGGTCAGATCGTCCATGATCGAATACAGCCATTATGATATAAAGAATTTCACCGCGGAACAGCTGAATGCGATTCGTTCAAAGGCCATGAAAGGTTTCTACCTCCGCAAGCCGCTGTTCTACCTGAATCCGCGTAATTTCTTCACGCATCTTCTGCCAAAGTTCCGATCCCTGGATGACATAAAATACGCATTTAAAATTTTAAAGGCCCTGCTGCGGGTTAAATTCGGGATTAAAATCTTCGGTGAATGATTCTGGCTCCTGAACCTTGTTCCGGCTTGCTCAATCTGGCCGCTTCCCGGGTCTCAATGCGAACGCCCGGGAGCGGGCAGGCTGCCATCGGCCGTATCCCTGCCCAGTTCTACCCGGCTTACGACCCTGAAACCCACCATGCTCAACCTGAACTGAGGCTCGGCGCGGTGACGGTAAACGCTGGCGCAACCCTCGGCGTTGTAATGCCATCCGCCACCACGCAGGACTTTCGAGCGGCCGGTTGTCGGCCCGGCGGGATTTCTCCTTTCCCGCGCTGTATAAGCCGCCATCCAGTCGCCGCACCATTCCCAGACGTTGCCGTGCATGTCGTACAGACCCCAGGCATTAGGCTCTTTCTGCCCTACCCGGTGAGTTGTTCCGGCGCTGTTGACCACGTACCAGCCCGCGCGGGCCAGGTCGCTCTCACGGTCACCGTTGTAATAGCGCGTATCCGCGCCTGCACGGCAGGCGTACTCCCATTCGGCTTCCGTGGGAAGGCGGAAACCGTTCTTCTCGAAATAGCAGGCGAGACTGGCCAGACGGTAACAGTGTTCCAGGCCGGCCAGACGGCTGAGCGTGTTGCAGAAATCCACGGCATCGTACCAGCTCACCTGGTCCACAGGCCGGAGGCTCTCACCCTTGAACAGCGAGGGATTGGCGCTTGTGACGCGCTCATATTGAGCCTGGGTTATCTCGGTGGCGCTTATCCAGAATCCGTCCAGCGTGACCCGGTGCGGCGGGCTGCTCTGCCTGAACTCCGGATCGGCGCCGCTGTCCTCTCCCATGATAAAACCGCCGGGCGGCGCCCACACCATTTTCAGCCCGCATACAGTAGCAGTGTCCCCTGCCGAGGGAGCGGCGACGGCAGCGCCGGGTAATTCGAGGAAACAGCAGGCAGGCATCATTACGCATGTATATAGAATCCAGCGCCGGATCATCCAATCCTCCCTGGACGCTCTTATATCTCAGTTTCTCAACTCCCTGCTTTCCAGCAGCCACCTTTCGTCGAACTCGACAATACGCCGCTGCGGGTCAACACGGCCATCCAGCCGTATTTTTCCCCTGTAACTGTCACCCGAGACAACGAACTCTTCCATATGGAAGATTCGGGCAAAAAAACCATAATCGAGTTCCTGCCTGGCCAGGAGATTCTCGCGCCCGGAGACTCCTCCAGAGCGCACCAGACTGTCCACCCGCGAAATGAAATCGCGCAGATGCGTGCTCAGGAATTCCGAGACATCCACCCGGATATAATTGACCGCCCGGTCGAGGACACGGATCAGTCCGCCATAACGGCGCATCAGGCGTATTTCGTCAAGAGCGCGGCTGAGGATGAAATCCCGTTCGCGTTCAAATATCATACGTTTCGCGCTATCAGGAAAATGGTAGACAAGATTGCCGCCACGCGCGGGCAGATAATGTTCGAGCTGCCCCCGCGACAGCACATGCACCCCATGGCCTGTCAGCGTCTCGATCACCCGTCCCATCAACTTCAGTATATACTCAAGTTCAGCGGAGCGCTCCGGGATTAAACGTTTCACCTCTCCAGGATGATGCGCCAGGCCCAGATAAAAGGCATACACCCTTGAATCTTCCTCGTTCCTTGCGCGCAACTCACGGACAAAATCGCGCATGACCCCATTGGCTTCACGAAGGGATCGCGACCGGGCAGCCTCACGCGCTAACATGAACATCCTGCGCTTAAGCCCGGCCAGAAAGTCCTGTTCCTCCGCCCCGGTTTCGGCTGCCACGCCGCCAGTGAACTCCGCCGCTGAAAGGGTCCGCAGCAGCCGTCCGCTGAAAAGCGCATCCAGGTCCGTGACCAGTTGGGCCTGAATTCCCAGCCTGCGGCAAAGACGGAAGAACAGGTCGAGTTCATCCTTCCCGCCCACATCGATAAAACTCTCGCCCGCCGCGCCGGTCAGACGCCCCCGGTGTTCCTGCAGAAGCGAGAATATCTGCTGGTCCGTGTATCCCTCCACGAAAACCGGGCGCACGGAGAAGAAAAATTGTTTATGATGAGTGTTCAGACGCGGCAGAAACCGCTTGAGCAGACGGCTGTCCGGCTCATCCAGGCGGGAGATATATCCCGGCGGATTGTCCGGGCGGAACACCAGGCAGTGCAGCAGGTCATCGACCGTGCGAAGGTCCACGAAATAGGGCGAGTGTGTGACCAGGAAAAACATCCGTCTGCCGGGATCCTCGGCAGGATTGCCAGCCAGGGCGCGGATTTCCTGCATCAGGAAAGTCTGGAACTGCGGGTGAAGGTGCAGCTCAGGCTCATCTATTATCAGGCAGTTGAACTCGTCATCGTAAAGAAAAGTCAGCAGGGTGATAAGTTCTTTCAGCCCGTGGCACTCATCCTGCCGGAGGCCGTATTCCCAGCCCCCGGCGATGCGGCTCAGACGGGGCGTGAAACCGCCGTTGTTCTCCACCAGCTCCAGGCGGCGGCGGAAAAGCTGCGAAAGCGAGGCCTCTATGCGCAGCCGCACATCCAGTTTTTCTTTCAGGATGACCAGCGCGGCCGAGGAAAGACCGTAATCCTCGCCCTCCTGACGCCAGCGCTCGAAATCCTCGTAGCGGATGCCCTCCAGCAGCGGTCCATCCGCCTCATCGCTGCGCTGCCAGGGTTCGAAACCGCGCAGACGGTCGGAGCTGATGAATCGCGGGCGCAGTCCGGGAAAGGCTTCTGGAAGAAGGCTGATCAGTTCTCGCGCAAATACAGTCTTGCCGGTGCCGTTCGGACCGACCAGAAAGTTGATCCCGCCCCACGCGTTTTTCTCGAAAACCTTTTCACCCCAGAGGAAAGGTATCTCCACCCGTACCGGAATCTGTATCATGTTATCCCTGTCAGTCATTCCGGCCCCCACCTCCAGGGCAGACCATCGCTCCAGCCCCCGCCCTTCCGTACCGGCGCTCGTATTCCATTTCATCGTAAGCCGCGCGCCGTCCCGGACAGTCCAGACGAGGGCAGAGACGGCAGTTGGAATAGGCTGTTTCCGCACCGAACCTCAGGCCGGAGACCGATTTTCGCGGCCGCATCAGGAAACTCGGCGTGAGCGTCACCCCCACCGCCGGCTCCACCTCCCCCAAGGCGCGGAAAAAAACGGCCTGTTGCTGGATCGGCCAATCCTCCAGCGATCCGGGGTTCATCGTGGCGTGGTGCGCACCGGGGAGAAAGCTGTCCAGATGCGTCTCAACAGCAGTCACCGCCGCGTGAAGGGCGAGCTGGCAAAGCTCCTCGGCGCACCATCGCTGCAGCATGTCCTCGTGTGATTCAGCCCAGGCTTCCAGTTCCCGTCCGCACGTGGCGACAAAAAGGCCCACTTCGGAACACTGTTCCACATTGACCCGCAGAATGTGGCTGTTGAATGTCTGCCCGGCGACGCTCACCGTCCTTTCGCCCCGTTCCTCTATGGCGGCCACGGCGCAACAGGCGCGGGGACGGGCCGCTTTCAAGGCCTCCTCCACGAGCGGGGCGATTTCTGCTTCCATCTCCCGCCCCAGCCCGAGGCGCGACAGCACCACCCCGGCATCGGTCCTGAACTCGATTCCTTCGATAGTTTTCAGCTCCAAAGCCTCAATCCTTTCCGATTGTCCATGTTCAAATCGAACCTTCACCACCTCCAGTTATGCCCTCACCGCACGGGCGGCTCCGGCCGCGGCGGCAGATCATTACGGGTAGTCTTCAGCTTTTCCAACAGTAGCTCGACGCCTTTTTCGAGCTGCGGGTCGCGCCCGGCGATAACGTCCTCGGGCAGGTTGTCCACCTCATAGTCCGGGGATACGCCCTCGTTCTCGATCTCCCACCGGCCCTCTTTTCCATAGTTACCAAACTCCGGCCGGGTGATATAGCCGCCGTCAACCAGCGTGCTGTATCCGCGGATGCCGACAACCCCGCCCCAGGTGCGCCTTCCGACCAGTGGCCCCATTCCGTACTGACGGAACATGTAGGGGAAAATGTCGCCGTCCGAGGCGCTGTACTGGTTGATCAGGCAGACCAGCGAACCGGTGAACACGGCCTTCGGGTAAGTCTCGGGCGCGGCGTTACGCGGGGCGTCCATACCGCCCAGCACGCGGCGTAGGCGCTCGATTATCATCTGCGAGACGAACCCTCCGCCGTTGTAGCGCACGTCGATGACCAGCCCCTCCTTGCCGATCTGGGCGTAGTAGCGTTTGACAAACTCGCTCAGGCCGTCAAATCCCATGTTCGGGATGTGCACGTAACCCAGACGGCCGCCGCTCAGGGAATCCACGCGCTGACGGTTCCTCTCCACCCATTCCTGGTAGCGCAGCGGCATCTCATCGTCGATGGGCTTGACCAGGACAGTACGCGCTTTGGCAATGTCCGGGCTTTTGCCGAATGTCAGGGCCACTGTCCGCCCTGAACGCCCTTCCAGCGGTGCGTACGGGTCAAGCGAGGCGGTCAACGGCTGACCGTCCACAGCCAGAAGGTAATCGCCCACGGCCACGTTCACCCCCGGCTCGGTCAGCGGGCTGCGTCCATCCGCTTTCCAGTTCTCGCCCGGAAGGATATGGCTCACCCGCCAGAGGCCGTTTTCCGCCCTGAACTCCGCTCCCAGAAGGCCGGATTGAACTCTCTTCACCTCGGGATAGTCGCCCCCGCCCACATAGGTATGGCCGGTGGCCAGCTCGCCCACCGTCTCGCCCAGGATGAAATTGAGGTCGTCCCGGTGCGCCGCCGCCTCGACCAGCGGGGCGTAGCGCTTGCGGGTAGCGGCCCAGTCCACGCCATGCATGTTGGGCACGTAGAAGAAATCGCGGAGCTGACGCCAGGCCTCGCCGAACATCTGCCGCCACTCGGCGCGGTAATCCACCTTCGTTTTCAGCCCTGAAAGGTCGAGCGCGCCGGAGGAGAAATCCAGCTTTTCCGCCGTGGCGTCCAGAATGTAGTACGACGGTCCTTTCTTCACGATCAGCTTCTTGCCGTCCGGCGAGATGTCGTAGCCGCCCACGCCCTCGGCCAGGGTGAACTGCTTGCGCTTGGCCAGGTCATAGCAGTAGAGGTCCGGCTCGCCGCCGCCCTGTTCCATCCCCAGCCAGAACACCCGCCCGGCCGAGGCGCGCACTCCACCGAAATTGCCCGGTTCCTCGGACAAAGCCACCACCCGCCCTCCCAGGCCCGGAAGGTCGATCCGGGTGGCAGGCGCGGACGGGGCAGCCTTTTCTTTATCCGCTTTCTTATCCTCCTTGCCAACAGACTTGCCGCTGTCATCTTTCGCCGCTTTCCCGCTCTCCTCCTCATCGCTGCGTGGGCTGAGCGGGCTGAGAGAGTCGGCCTGCAGGGTCAGGAGGTACACCCGGTCGGTCTTCTCGTAGATGTAGCTCATCTCGAAATTGCCGAGCTTCGGGTTCAGGTCGCGGCCGGACACGAAATACAGGTGCTTGCCCTCCGGGTCGAACACGGGCTGCGTGTCATTGGTCATGCCATCCGTGACCCGGTGGACCTTCCTGTTCTGTATGTCGTAGAGGAAGATCGAGCTGAACTCACGGTCGCGCTGCACGGGCTTGGAGTAAGCCAGCCAGCGGCTGTCCGGGCTGAACGAATAGCTGGTGATCTCCCAGAGCGCCGAGGTGTCGGCCAGGGTGAGCGTCTTTGTGGTCACGTCCAGGACCCAGAGCTTCAGGTTCTTGTCCGAGAAGGCGGCAAGACGGCTGTCCGGGCTCCAGAGCGGGGCATAGCGCCACGCCGCGCCATCGGTGGTCAGGCGGATTTTCTGCCGTGGCTTGCCGTCCGCCGGGCCGGGATCGACCAGGTACAGCTCATCCTCGCCGCTTTCATCGGAGATGTACAGTATCCACTTGCCGTCCGGGCTCCAGACCGGGTCGCGCTCGCGCGCGCCGCTGGTGGCGGTGAGCTGGCGCGCCTCGCCGTTCTCGGCGGGGACGGTCCAGAGGTCGCCGCGCGCCTCGAATACCGCACGCTTGCCTGTGGTCGAGAGGTTGTACGACCCGATCAGCTTGTCCACGCTCTCCCAGTCCGGGCGGGCCGCCACGGCATCCGCGCCCACGCGCACCGGGATGTGGCGCTCGGCCCCGCTCGCCGGGTCCAGATGATACAGATAGCCGCCAAGCTGGTAGACCAGCCCACCCGGGCCGCCACCCAGCCAGCGGACATCCCAGTCCTTGTGGAACGTGAGCTGGCGCTTGCCGCTTCCGTCCGGGGCCATTTCCCAGACATTGAAACGCCCGCCCTGGTCGCTGTTGTAATAGATTTTATCCCCCAGCCAGACCGGCTCGGTGTCGGTGCCTTTCCAGTCGGTCAGACGGGCGCTCTTTTTCGCGATGAAATCCCAGGTCCAGAGGTCCTGGGCCAGCCCGCCGTAATAGCGCTTCCAGGTGCGGAAATTGCGGAACTCGCGGTTGTAGACAATCCGTCCGCCATCCGGCGAATAATCGGTCAGGCCGCCCTCGGGCAGCTCTAACATCTCGGGCGGCGCTGAGCCGTCTGCCGGGACAACGAACAGGCGTTCGAACCAGGCCTCGAAACTGGCGCGCCAGGAACGGAACAGCACTTTCTTTCCGTCCGGGGTCCAGCCCAGGACGTAATTGTCGTAGCCGTGGCGCAGTTCTCCGTAATGCGCCTGGCGCACAGTCAGGCGGCGCGGTTCTCCCCCGGCTGAGGGGACCACGTACACGTCGCGGTTGCCGTCATACTCCCCGGTGAACGCGATCCAGGCCCCATCCGGCGAAAAGTGCGGGCTGAGTTCCAGCCCCGGCGAGGAGGTCAGACGGCGGGCCTCGCCGCCAGCGGCTGGCACGGTCCAGAGGTCGCCGCCGTAGACAAACACCACGAGATTGTTACAGATATCCGGGTAGCGCAGAAGGCGCGCCTCGCCCGCGGGGGTTGCATCCGGCGGCTCGACACTATGTTGCGCCACGGCGATAGAGAATAATGCTGCCAGGAACAGCCAGGCCAGGCGGAGGCTGGAACGCGGCATGGTGGGTCTCCTTGAATTTATGAAACAGGGCTGATTTGAGAAGAATTACAATACTTGAATTGTAATATCACCGGGGGGGCAGGACAAGAGGGGCAGAAAGCTAAGTTATACCCAAATATTATTATGGAAGCACGTTTCAATTAGCTTTTCTAACTATCCTGAAACCAACATCAAAACCAAATAGATCAGATGCACACCGCATGCTGCTTGTCAACCAACCGGGCGAAGTACCGCAATCACCACCACGCATGGTACGAGCTTCTCCCAATGCGGGACCTTTAGGATTGCTTACTGGACAATTTATGTAATAAGTATCAGAGTACCAATCGTTGCATAGTTCCCAAACGTTCCCATATAAATCAAAAAGCATCCAACTGTTAGGCAATAACTTCGCTACCGGCTGTAACTTATATTTTGCATTGCTTGAGGACCATGCATATCCGTCAATTCTGGAAGGATAATAACCAAAATACCAAGGCGCTTTTTCTCCTGCTCTGCAAGCGTATTCCCATTCCGCTTCGGTTGGAAGCCTATATCCATTTTTACTATAATCACAAGTCCAATTGGGTGTGCTAATATCAGGATAACACGGTTCTAAGTTCTCCATTTTGCTCAAAATATTACAAAAATACACAGGATATATATAGTTGTCTAATTTTTGTGGCATATTTGGATCACCACTGTACGGTAAACCTGTGATAGCAAAAAATTGCGCTTGTGTAATTTCTGTCAAGCTTATATAAAAACTATCAACAAAAACACCGTGCAAAGGTTTTTCGTAATCCTCGCCCCCATTATCACCCATTTCAAAATAACCTTCAGGCAATTTTACAAAGGTAATCCCTTGTTTTATATCTATTGGTAAAATAACTCCATCTTTTAACGTTGAATACCTCTCTCCAATATCACTGTTGGTTATTTTTCCTCCAAGATATTGTAAAAAAGTTAACAAATCAAATACATTTATCTTCCCATCATTGTTAAAATCTCCTACCTGTTTAGCTTCCACCCTGCTTATTATACAAAAAAGCCCACAAAACATAAAAAGAAATGCCTTATTCATTGTCTCGGCTCCACAATGAACTACTCCGCAGCAAGCCGCGGGGTAGTTCATTCTTGGACAATTACATCGGCTGTAAACAGTTGCGCCGATCGCCATCCTATAATTTTACACGAGAAAAATCGCGTCGAAATATACCTGTCATTTGTTTATAATAATTATTACAATACAAAATAACAATTATCTCTCTATGATATTTCGATTTAATAATTTGATAATCTCAATGTTTTTATAATACAAAACGCTCGTTTTTTTGGTGGATTCTGAGTCTATTATATAGAGTCCGGATTGAGATTGTCAAGGTCAAAATCCAGCAACTCGGTAGGTTTTTCGATCATTTGGTCGGAAGACTAATACGTTTCAGCTTCCCACACTTGTTATCTCTGCAAGTTCCTAACCGGACAAAGCTGTGGCAGGGGGGATTTATCAGATAAGTCAGCTGTCAACTCATTCCGTATACGCGCCCATGTGGCTGTACTTCTCGATCCGCTGGCGCACCAGCTCATCCGGCTTGACCTTGCAAAGCTGGGTCAGGTGGCGCGAGAGCACGGCCTTGAAACTGGCGGCCGCGGCTGCCGGGTCCATGTGCGCCCCGCCGTTCGGCTCCGGGATTATCTCATCGACAATGCCGAACCCCTGAAGGCTGGTTGCGTCCAGCTTGAGCGCGGCGGCGGCTTTCTCCTTCTCCGCGTCGTCGCGCCAGAGGATCGAGGCGCAGCCCTCGGGCGAGATCACCGAGTAGATCGCGTTCTCGAACA
>CAYYNT010000048.1:0-34587 GCA_964473155.1 uncultured Gemmatimonadales bacterium
ATGACAGCACCAACTTCTATGTCTGGAACGACCGGGCCGACAAAGTCCGTCTGAACACCTCGGTCACGTCCATTCTGGACGCCGGTTACTTCCCGAACGGCGACTCGCTGGTTATCCTGGACCGTTTCAACAACCTGGTCCCGGATTTCTTTAACCGGACTTCGTCTTATGAAGATACGTTGAGAATCAGCGTGGCCAGCAAGACCACGGTCGGGCAGTTCTCGGCCACGCCGCAGATGAATTCGGTGAATGCTTTTACGAACAACATGATCAAGTTCAACAGCGACAGCACTACGATCATATTTGCTTCGCAGACTAACGGAAACGGCGGTTACAATTCGACCGCCACCACGGCTTACAGCAATGATCATCTTTATCATCAGCTTGCTCCGGCCACCAACGATTTCGGTAAAGCTATCATTCTGTTCCTGGGTGAGGACGCCGGTCTCCAGACTAATCCGGCCACCGCGGGCGTGAAGTTCACCGCGGTCAGCGCCACCGACACCGCGCGTTTCACCTTCACCATCGCTGGCAACAAGAAGGCCACCGGAACGCTGCTAAACACCCCGGCAAACAACACGACCGCGGTGACCCGCAGCAAGTCCACGGCCAGCACGGCAATCGGATCGCTGACCATGTCGTTCACCCCGTCCGGCGCCACCTATAACGGTAAGGCCATCGGACAGGGCGGCGCCTGGACCATGACGCTGAAGAACGTTTTCGGCGACCCGTTTGTCAGCAAGACCGTCGGTTCCAGCACCGGCACCGATTCGGTCCGCATCATCTTCAAGTATCGCCGCAGCGGTGCGATCAACAGCACGATGACCACCCTGCTGCAGGCCGGCGGACAGATCACCAGCCAGTACACCCGCCCGGCCAGCCGCCTGTATGACGGCGCCCTGACTGCCGGAACTTTCACCGCTGTCACCAGCGGCGAGTACGGCGTAAAGATGAAGGGTCTTGCCACCAGCGCCACCGGTGTCGTGACCCTGACCGGCGCAAACTACCTGGGAACCACCTCGCATCCGCAGAACGACTCAATCTATGTCGTGGCCTATGCGTGGAACAACCCGAGCGTGCGCGACAGCTTCCTGATCAATGTCGAGCCAAGCTTTCCGGTTACTTTCGATCTTGACACCCTGAACGTGAAGCTGGCCGCGGCTAACGACGCCAACGCTCTGGTCAAGGGCGCGGCGCTGGCCGCCGAGCTGCCGGTGTTCGCGCTGGATACGGCCTACAACCGCGTGTCCAACCTGAACCTGAGCACTGGCGGAGCCGCCACGTTCTTCGGCAGCATCCGTAACCAGAACGAGAACCTCGCTATGATCAACCTGCGGGTTGACGGCCGGGACCCGCTGGGATACGAGAGCCTCACGGTGCCGGATTCGATCAGGCTCGATTCGTTGCAGTTGTTCACCGCGCGTGCCGGCCTGTCGGCCAATGCGCTTAAGGACAGTTCGTTCGTTTATGGATATGACGCTACGCGCAGCGATTCCAGCCGTCTTAATTTTGGTGGCATCGGCGCCAACAAGATGGGCCTGCGCCTTCTGTACACCGGCTGGAGACGCTTGACCATGCAGTGGAAGACCGGTACGATGGGCGGAGCGTACGTAGCAAGTGATAGTACGAGGTCGTTGGATCTCGGCCTGTTCAACCTGCAGTCCCCGTCGCTCATTGACAGCGTGACCGGTGTTACGGTCGCCGCCGCCGGCAGCGATTCGGCCGGGCAGGTTTCGCAGCGCTTGGTGTCCTTCACCGTCGGCGTTGGAGAGGCCCTTGGACCGAACCGCGCTGACAGCCTGATTTTCGTCAAGTTCATCAACCTGCCTTCCGGCGCTGGTATCATGTCCGGCCTGACCAAGGACAGCGTGAAGATTTCGGTTGATAACGTGACGTATTATTCGGCTCTGGATGTAAAGCAGGGCGCGGATGCAGATGATTCCATCGCCATCTCCGTCCCGTTTGACATTCCGGCCACCACCCCCACGGTCGTTTATGTCCGTATCGGCGGCTTTGTCAACCCGACCCAGTCCGATACGACCTACGGCGTGAAAGTGGCGACCGAGGCCAGCCCGGTCTTTGCGAGCAAGGCCAATGGCTGGAGGGTGAATGACGGCGGCTTCGCCACGATGAAGATCGTCGCAATCGACTCCGTCACCACCAACGTCACCACAAAGAACATCTCCACGGTAGCGGCTCTGGGCAGCTATGCCACGGCCGTGGCCAACACGCCGTTCTACGTAAAGACCGTGCTGGCTGACAAGTACGGCAACATCATCACCAGCGGCGCGACCAGCACCAAGACGTTCATCGCCAAGAGCGTGGACAGCACCGCCACCGGTGGAAGCCTTGCCATCCAGCAGATCTGGGACGGCAGCAATCCGGGTACGTACACCAACTCGAAGGGTCTCAACGACACCCTGACAGTCAAGACGGACTCGATCAGAGTAACCGGCGGCCCGTATTTCGCCGTGGTTGACAGCATCAAGGTCACCCCGGCCCGCGCCGGCTCGTACTACCTGGTCCTGTGGGACAAGGACTATGTCACCGCCAAGGACTCGATCCTGCTGACAGTCAAGAGTACGGTCAGCGGCTCGATCGCCGTGGTTTCGCCGCTTGGCAAGCAGACAATCGCCAAGGGATTCACCTGCGACTCGGCTTTGACGGTGAAGCTGTATGACACCCTGGGCAACGCCCTGGCCGATTCGGTCGTCACTTTCGCTCTGGTCACCGGCACCGGAACGTTCGTTGATTCGAACGGCGTCACAGTGGCCGTTCCGAACGACACGATCAGTGTCAAGACCAACGCGATGGGCCAGGCCAGCGTGAAGTTCAAGGCCGGCACCACCGCCGACTCGGCGGCTGTTGCGGTTTACAACACCAACAGCGGCGTGACCCGCAAGTATTTCACGTTCAATACGGCCCGGAACGGCCAGCTTGGCGTGACGACGTTCACATTCACGACGAAGCCCGATTCGGTGAGCCCGGACACCGCCGCCGCGAAGAGCGTGGTGGTGAAGGTTGAGGATCAGGACGGCGTCAAGAAGGTGAAGCTGTTCGTTTCGACCTTTACGCTGACCCTGGGTACGGACAACAAGTTCGTCAAGTCCGCCACATCGGTCGACACGACGATATGGGATTCGACGATGAAGGCTACCAAGCCGGCGTCGACGACTTTGACCTTCTCGATACCGAAGAAGGCCGTGGGCAGCCTGGTTGAGTATGTCGTAACCGGTTACGACGCCAGCGACAGCGCCACCGTTTCCGCCACGCAGCAGTTTATCGTTGGCGCCAAGCGCGGCAAGAGCAAGCTGAGCACCGACGCGGTCAACGTTGCCGACATCATGCGGCTCGTTTACCTGGTCCTCGACTATGCCACTCCGAACGTCGTCGATTACTTCGGTCTGGACCTGAACCAGGACGGCGCCTTCACTGGTGATGCCGATCTGGTTACGATCCTGAATATCTGGAAGGGTACAGCCACTCTGGCCTCCAGCACTGAGCAGCAGGAACGTACGGCGAAGGCCGCGCTCTCCTTCAAGGAGATCGACAAGACCAACGCCAGCCTGTCCATCAATCTGGAGAACAGGGGTGAGTTGAACTACGCTGAGTTCCAGGTGAAGTATGACGCCACCAAGTATTCGTTTGGTGAGGTCAGCCGGACCGAGCGTATCGATCAGAACGTGCAGGTCGTGTTCAACAACCGTAAGGATGAAGGCATTCTCCATATTATCGTCCTCAACCTGCAGGGCCGTTCGATCGCCAGCGGTTCGGGCGCTATCCTGAACGTGCCGGTCCAGGCTCTGAGCGGGAAGTTTGACGGTAATGGCGAGATCAGCCTCCTGAGCGCCGGTTTTGAGCAGAACGTAAAGAGCGAGTTGAGCAAGGAAGTTCTGTCGCCGAAGGCTGTCCTGCCTAAGGCGTTCGCCCTTGGCCAGAACTATCCGAACCCGTTCAACCCGTCGACCACCATTGCGTACGACATACCGGAAGGCAAGGATGTTCAGGTTCGCCTGAACATATACAACGTCCGCGGTCAGCTTGTCCGCACCCTCGTGGATGAGGTTAAGAGCGAAGGCGCTTACCAGATCCAGTGGGACGGTTCGAGCAACAACGGTCAGAAGGTGTCCTCCGGCGTGTATTTCTATCGCCTGGTCGCTGGTGAATTCAACCAGACCCGTAAGATGGTGATCCTCAAGTAGTTTGACAATATCGGCCTGAATAGTGCCGAATTCAGGGAGGAATTCGGCACTATTTATAAGCTTGAGTGAAAAATATTGTCTGAATTATCTTTCACAAATGAGGAAACGACCTGTTATGGGATGCCATGCTGAAGCCAGCATTACCTCTTATATCGGCTCGTTCAGAGACGAGGAGGTTAGGATATGAAACTTAAAAGGCTACTAAGCCTGGCAGGGATATTGACTGCGTTACTGATCTTTTCCGGGGGCAGTCTCTATGCGCTCGACGCGATTGCGGTTCAGAGCGCACAGGGATTCCCGGGTGGAACAGACACGGTCGATGTCTACATAACAACCGACTCGGCGTACATAAGCGCGGAGGTGGGATTAAGCTTTGACAAGACAAAGCTGAGTTATGTCGACGGAAGCCTTGTCGTTAACGCGGCTGCCTGGAACCCCTCCTGGGGCGCCCCGACAGTAAGCGTGGATGCCATCACCGGAAAAGTGTCAGTAGCGTTGTTCTCGCTGGACCAAGCTGCTGCATTACCGAAAGCTTCTTCCCCGTTGAAGCTATTTTCGGTTGTGCTTCAGGTGGCCAGTACAACAGCGCCTGGAACGGTGACTGTCACCCCAAGCGGAAGGTATGTCACTCGCACCGATATCATAAACAGCACAGACGGTACGACTGTGACTAACCTTACCGCCGGGACATTCTCCGTCCTGAGCAGCTACAGTCTGAGTGCGGACAGTGTAACAGCCAGCATCGGCGGAGTAGTCGCCGTGCCTGTTTACATGACCAACATTCAGAATGTAGTGGGAGTTGAATTCACCCTCGGATTCAGCAGCACGCAGCTTCAGGCTGATTCGGTCGTGGTGAATCAGGCGATCTGGCAGGGAGACACACCGCCTTCGACCGCAACGGTAAGCACTCCGGCTGCCGGTCAGTACAAGGTTGTCATATATCCTCCAGCAGTGGCATATGTGGCGCCGAAGAACGAGAAGGTGATTGTGGCTACCGTGTACCTGAAAGCCAAAACCACCGCGACTGAAAGCGCGAGCAATCCGCTGACATTCGTATCTGCGATTGTCAGCAGCCGCGATGAGCTGTACAATACGCCGCAACATACGCCTAACACGGCGACGGGCAATGTAAATATCAGGGGTAAGTTCAGCCTGAGGGCCGGGGGTGACCCTGCCGCGCCGCTGGGTGGATCGGATACGGTTAAGGTGTACCTGAAAAACGCCGATGCGATTGTCGGCGCAGAGGCTACACTGAAATTCAATTCCAGCAAGTACACCGTATCTTCAAGCAGCGTAGTGGTGAACAAGAGTATTTTCACCAATGAGACAGATGTCACGACGACAGTGACAACAACCGATTCAACAGTCTCTGTCGTAGCTTTCCCTGCATCTACCGACAGTGTAATAGCTGGCGATGGCGACAAGCTGCTCTTCACGGTTATTCTGAACGTAAAGAGCACAGCGGCCACCGGCTATGACAGCCTGCAGGTAAGCGGATCGGTAAGTGTTAGGAATGCAGATTTCAGCACGGACAATATCACGGTCAGTACGCTGTACAAGGGCGCTTTCCTTATCCGCAGCCCGTTCGAGCTGCAGGTGGAAAACGTTTACGGACGGCCGAACACGACGCAGAGGATGAATGTCCTGCTGACAAACCGTGATCTGGTTGTTGGAACTGATGTTACGGTGACCTATGACAATACGAAGCTGACATACGTCACAAACTCGGTTCAGGTGAATTCGGCAATCTGGACTGGCGGAGCTCCCGTTCCGGTGATTGTTGAGGGAACTGGAAGCGTAAAAATCCAGGTTACGGATTTAACCGCCAGCAAGAGCATAGCGGCCGGAGGTTCCGGACAATTGCTGCTTTCGCTCGAATTCACGGCAAAAGCCGCTCTGACGACCGGAACATCCACGACGGTTTCAGTAACCGGAGCTGTTGCGGTGCCGCCGGATTTCGCAGACCTCTACCCGACAGGCGTTGCCGGAACATTCAGCGTGGTGGATGACATCACCCCGCCGAATAAAGTCAGCAACGTGAGCGTGTTGGAAACCGGCACGGAAGTCCGTCTTACCTGGACCAACCCGACAGATGCTGATCTGGCCCGTATTACGATCGTACGCCGTAATGTCCAGACCGGGGCCGAAGAAACCCTTTTCAGCGGCCTTGCAACATCGTACACGGACGCTACGGTCGATCTGACTACGCGTTCCGTATATGTTATAACGGCCTACGACAATGTAGGGAACGCTTCGGAGCAGGTTGTAACCCCAGAGGTCGGAAGAAGTGGCGAATACCGGCGTGGACTCGATTTCAACCTTGACGGAAGGAATAACGCTGGAGATCTTTACCAGTACATATCCAATCCTGCAAGTGTTGACCTCGATTCGCTCGCCGCTCTGCTGGTTTTTCTGATAAATCAGCCGGGGACGAGCTGCGGGACCATGCTTGCCGCGTCCGGAAGTGGAACAAGTATTGTACAGCCCGGCGCTGCTTATGTCAGTCTGAACAGCAGCTTCGAGACCATCGTTGCGCGTTTCACCTTCTCGTACAACAAGGCTTTCGAATTCTCCAGCGCCCTTCTCAATCAGGCGTTGCAGGGTAAAGCCATGATCAAGCCGATGGTCGAGAACGGCAAGCTGGTGGTGGATGTCATCAGCCTGACCGGTTTCGTACCGGCTGAGCTTAACGGTGAAATATTCACGGTCATGTTCAGCAACGGCAGTTTTGAACAGGCGAGCCTGAAACTCGAGAAGGTTGAAGTCGCCGATCGCAACGGCACAGTGTATGATGGCGAAAAGGCGCGTCTTGGCGCCTCGGCCGTTCTGCCCAAGGCCTTTGCGCTCGATCAGAACAGCCCGAACCCGTTCAACCCCTCCACTACTATCTCGTATGAGATACAGGAGAATACGAACAGCGTGAAGGTTGTGCTGGCTGTTTACAACATCCGTGGACAGAAGGTTATCACCCTGGTCGATGAGCTCAAGGAAGCCGGAAGGTACTCGGTTAACTGGGACGGCCGTAATGAAGCCGGACAGCGCGTATCTTCGGGTGTTTTCTTCTACAGACTGCAGGCCGGCGATTTTTCGGCGGTCAGGAAGATGGTTATCCTGAAATAGTGATCGACGAAAAGCTCGGCGCTCCGCTCCTAGAGCGGAGCGCCGGGTCGACCTGGTTCAAACAGCTCATCAGGGGGATTCTATGAAAATAACCAGATTACTATTCCTCGGAATAGTACTCGTTCTGTTCAATGCGGTTTACCTGGCCGCAGCCGAGTTGCCGGACACGGTGTTTGTCCGGTCTAACACGGCCAAGCCGGGTGATACGCTGCGGGTGTCAGTCGCGATTGATTTCAATTCTGACAAGGCGGGTGGTGTCATCGCCGCCTTCAAGATTGATTCAACCCTGACTGCGCTGCTTGACACGGTGGCTGGAGCATGGTTCAGCTGGGATACCTCATTCGGTAAGAAGCTTATCGATGGCGATCCCAACGGACTGGTAGCTGGAGCTCTTTCTGCCTTGTACAGCTTCGACCAGCCGACCGGGACCATTAACGTAACCGTTTTCGGTGTCAACGTTAAAGGTCTGGCCTCAGCGTTGGTTGGAGTGATTGGCAGCGATATGAAGGGTACTCTGGCCAACATGAAGTTCTATGTTAAGCCGGCTGCTCCGGAAGGCATCTATACCGTGCAGACCGCTGGAGCGGAAGGCGTTCAGATATCCAAGTGGCCTTTTGCCGACGGTATGTATACGGACTTCCCGGTTTTCAGCGCTCCGGGAATCATGATTGCCAACATCCCGGATTACAACGCTCTGCAGCTCGGGGCTACGCTGCCCGCGATGGTCGGCGATACGATCATATTCCCGGTGAAAGTCGAGAACAAGGATTCGATCGGTTCCGGCAGCTTCACGCTGGATTACCCCTCGGACCTGCTCGAATACGGGAATGCGGTTGTGGCTGGCGTACGCGGGACCGGAGTGAATTTCACGCCCGTCGTGACAACTGTAAGCAGCACGATTAAGCGGCTTACGGTCAGTTTCAGCGGCGCGGTTATCACTCCGGGCGGTCTGGCCAATCTGTGCCAGGTATATTTCGGAGTGAAAGCCTACAGTACGGCCGGTACGGTTACGCTGGGCAGCGTTGCTTTGAAGAACGCGGCTGGTGGAAACCTTGCGGCTCAGGCTCCGACCGTGGATGCCACGGCACTGGGATTTTTCTACGGCGATACTCTGGCTGTTGATGTGCAGTCTGGAGATTTCAGCGTGATCAACACCCAGACTCGCAAAGTAGTAGTCCCGGTGAAGCTGGTCAACAGGTCGGCGGTGTCAATCGTCCGGTTCGCGATTATTCCGGATCCGTCGATGCCTGCCGGTATCCTGGTGGCGAAGAAAATCAACACCACCACGCGTACCACCGGCATGCTCGTTACGATGGATACCACCGGGACAACCGGTATGGTGGTGGCCTATGCTCCGACCGCGGCCGCGAACATCGCAGCCGGCAGCGGTACGATCTTCACGATCGAGTATGACATTCTTCAGCCGTTGGCACCTTCGATGCTGCCGTTGAATGTTGAAATGACTCTGTCGTGTCCTGAAGTTTACGATGCCGCCGGAGCGGTTATTGGGATGCAGAGAGTCAAAGGCACGGTAAGTCTCGACAGCCGTGTGCCGAACAGCGGCGAAGGCGTCGATCCGGGCGCGACTCTGCCCAAGGCTTTCGCTCTGGCGCAGAACTCACCGAACCCGTTCAACCCCTCGACGACCATCAGCTATCAGGTCCCCGAGGATGCGGGCGCGGGTGTTCAGTTCAGCCTGAACGTGTACGATCTGCGCGGCCGTCTGGTTAAGACCCTGGCCGAGGGCTTCAAGGCCCCCGGAGTATACCAGGCCTTCTGGGACGGCACCAGCAACAACGGGCAGAAAGTATCCTCCGGCGTGTATTTCTACCGGTTCGCTTCGGATCGGTATAATGCCACCCGGAAGATGGTAATGCTCAAGTAGTCTGGAGCGCGGAAGTAAAAAGAAAAGGCCGCCGGATTTCAATATCCGGCGGCCTTTTTAATTGACGTGGAAATCAGGACTTCGCTCTGCGGGTTTTTTTGTCGGAAAGCTCTTCCTCGAGGCTCGCCATCTCATCCTTGATGGTCTTCTTAAGGTTGGTTTTACCCTCTTCCACAAGCCCCGAAATCTCTTCCCGGATATGGCTGATCGATTTCTTGCCCTCGTCAACCAGCTTGTTCATGTCGCTCTTGAGAGAATCAAGGGATTTTTTACCCTCATCGAGCATCTCCCGCCCGCGATCGACCACCTTCTCTGCCGTATCCTTAATTGCCTTGCTGGCATCGTCTTTCTTCTCGGCGAGTTTACGGCGGGTTTCCTCTCCGCTGTAAGGAGCAAAGAGAAGCGCCAGCCCGGCGCCTACAATCGTACCGGCCAGGAACGCTTTGATGATCGAAAAAGAATGTCCATCGTTTTCAGACATGACAACCTCCCGTTTAAAGAAAGACTGTTCCGCGGAAAAACGCATTCAATCAGTGCGGCTGAACTTGTCCCCAATTACTTTAATAATTGAAGCGATGTTGAGCAAGGGGCCACGGATTTTTGACTGAAAAAGATCCAGCAGGTCTATCAGCTCCTGAAGCCTGTCGCGGGTTTCCGGGATGAGCTGGGAGAAATCCTCGATCTTGCTGCTCGTGTCATCTGTCAGGCTCTCAAGACGGACTGCGATATTCTGCAGGTGACCAAGAGTCATCTCGAGATTACCCTTGACAGTAGCGGAAAAATAACGCTCCAGGCGGCGCAGTTTAAAATAAACCAGCACGGAAATTACAGTCAGCACCAGAAAATAGAATGCGATTACGGAAAGCGAAACGGCGATGATGATCTGGACTGGAAAGGACATGATACGCTCCCCGCTCAAGTTTTGGAATCAGAGACCCCAGTCCCTGGGGTAGCGGAAATCCCTGTTGATCGTGCGCTGACTCAGCTTGGCGATAAGCGGCAGGTGCCGCTTGTACTGAGTAGTGCGCACTTTTCGGGCCATGGTGTCGATAAGCCTGCGGTCATAGCCCAGCTTTTCCACTTCCTCGGGAAGAAGACGCCTGTCTATGAGAAGGTAAAGAAGCTGATCTGCATCATCGTAGCTGAACCCGAACTCGTCCTCATCAGTCTGTCCCTCCCACAGGTCGGCGCTGGGTTTCTTGTCGATTATCGGCCCCGGAATGTCAAGATAACGGGCGAGCTGACGGACATGGTTTTTGTAAAGGTCGCCCAGCGGGTTTAGAGCGCAGGCCATGTCCCCCCAGAGAGTCGAGTAGCCCAGAAGGTACTCGGTCTTGTTGCTGGTGCCCAGAACCAGGGCGCGCTCGGCGGCAGAGATGTCATACAGGACGATCATGCGCATGCGGGCCATTACGTTGCCGCGCCGAAGCTGATCCATACCCGGATTGAGCTCCAGGTAAGGCTTGACCATTGGAGTGATCTCGGCCAGGAGGCTTCTTATCCCCAGGCCCTCGGCCAGAAGACGGGCATCCGCAAGGCTGCTCGGGTTGCTGGATTCATAGGGCATGAACACGCCGATTACGTTTTCACGGCCCAGAGCGCGCACCGCCAACGCCGCGGACAAGCTTGAATCGATGCCGCCGGAAAGCCCCAGGACCACCCGCTCGAAACCGGCCTTGCGCACCTCCGTACCGATGAAATTAATCAGCACCCGGCAGACCTGCTCGCAGTCAATCTTTAAAGAGGGCTTTTTTAATTCGTTTGAGTTCATTGAAGCTCATCAGAAAGTTTTCATCCCGAAGGATGGGTGAATGTATTCTGGAACGTGACAACTCGCTGAAATCCAGGTCAAGCGTACCGATGGTTTCCTCAAGGAACGGGAGGGTCAGCAGCGGCTCCCCGTTCGGATCGATGGCCTGCGAACAGCCGCTGAAACTTATCCCATCCTCGCAGCCTACGCGGTTTACATATATCAGGAAGCTCGAATGCAGGAGGGCATAAGACTGGATGATCCGCGCCCAGTTTTTTACACTCTGGAACTGGCCCTCATCATTCATGCCGCGCACCGGGCTGTTGGAAATCACCAGCAGCATCTGCGCCCCGTCCTGGCAAAGTATGTATGGGTTCACCGGATGCCAGGCATCCTCGCAGATCATTATCCCGATCTTGCCGAAACGGGTCTTGATGGACTTTATCCGGTTCCCCGGCGAAAAATAGCGTCCCTCGTCGAACATCCCGTAGGTGGGAAGGTAGGCTTTCCGGTGACGGTGCAGCAACTCGCCGCACTCGAAATAAAAGGCCGAGTTGTAAAATAAATGCCCCCGGCTGTGCTCGACCAGCCCGGCAAGGATTGATATGCCTCTGCGGCTCAATCCGGCCAGCTCTGAAAGCCGTGGGTCATCGGCGCTCATGGCCACCTGAGCGACCATGTCCTTCAGCAGATAGCCGGTCAGAGAAAGCTCCGGGAAAACGATAAGTTCGATGCCATTGTCCAGGGCTTTTTCTATTGCCTTAAGGTGCTGCTCGAAATTGAAGTTCAGATCGCCGAGACGGGGAGCGATCTGCTGTATACTGATTTTCATATCCTGCCGAGAAGTGTATAAAGATTTAAAATGGATAAACACCCGTATATGATAATTTGAGTATCATTATTCAGGCAGGGGCGCACGGCGGTTTCATTAAACTATCATAACACTGCAACCCCGCTTTTGTCAATAAGCGGCGGTATCCCGTGCTCAGGCACGGCCTGAATGACAAGGCTCCGGTTAGAATTGATTTTCAATGCTCAGTATATTATAATTTAACCTGACGCAGGCTGATCACTGTGCGAGAAGGGCAATTCGAGGCGCGACAGTGTCAGGAGGCGCCTTAACTCAAGGGAAAGGTGGCGGAAATGGCGCAGAATAAGCCTCAGAATATTACGGACAGCCAGTTCGAGCAGCTCGTTTTGCAATCAAAAGGTATCGCCGTGGTGGATTTCTGGGCGCCGTGGTGCGGTCCGTGCGTACACATGGCCCCGGCGCTCGAAGCTTTCGCCGAGGCCAATGCCGGAGCGGTGTCAGTGTTCAAAGTGGATGTGGATGAGAATCCAAAGACCGCACAGAAATATCAGATACGCAGCATTCCAACTCTCATATTTTTCAAGGACGGCCAGCCGGCCGACATCTCTATCGGCGCGGTCAGTCAGTCCGTGCTGCAGAAAAAATTTGACGCCTTGAAATAAGGAACAGGATCGGGATGAAGTTCCTGCCGAAATTGATCAAATACTGGTATATAGACCTGATTAGCCCGGTGATACGTTTCTGTATCCGTCACCGGGTTGAGCCGAACCTGCTCACTTCAATCGGTTTCGGAATCACGGTCGCCTCGGCGGTGGCCTTTGCGCTGGACCATGTGCAGCTTGCCGGGGCGATCCTGCTTTTCAGCGGGACATTCGACATTCTGGACGGTAAGGTGGCGAGGGCCACGGGCCTGGCCAGCAAGTTCGGTTCGTTTTTTGATTCCACCATGGATCGCTTTTCCGATGCTATTATCTATATCGGAATCCTGCACATGTATCTGAAAAAGGGCCAGACAGAGATGATCTGGGTGGTGATCCTGTCGATCATCGGGGCGCTGATGGTCAGCTATGCGCGCTCGAAGGCCGAGGCCCTGAAAATCAAATGCAGCGTCGGTCTGTTCCAACGGCCGGAGCGTATTGTATATCTGGGTTTTGCCGGGATATTAGGCCATACCATGCTTTATTACGTGGTCTGGCTGCTGGCGATTTTCTCGAACCTCACTGTCATCCAGCGCATGTTCCATGTTTATTCAGTGGCGCACGGCGTGCCGCTGGACGACAAAGAGGACTGACAACCGGTGTCCATTGCGCGGCCGCTCCCGATGGGCGGCCGTTTCACTTTATCCATCCGGAACCATGAATTCTCCTGCTGACAGAAAAGGGTTTTTTATCTCATTCGAGGGTGGCGAGGGTGCGGGAAAGAGCACCCAGGCGAATATTCTCGCCGCGCATCTCAAGGCATTGGGTCGCGAGGTTCTGCTTTGCCGTGATCCCGGCGGAACGTCAATAGGCGAGAAAATCCGCGGCATACTGCTGGACCGGGAACATCAGGAACTGGCCCCGCGCACGGAACTGCTGCTGTATCTGGCCAGCCGGGCGCAACTGGTGAGCGAATCGATTGCTCCGGCGCTGGCTGCGGGGCGGATGGTGATATCGGACCGTTTCCATCACAGCACGCTGGCTTACCAGGGCGGGGCGCGTGAACTGGACATGAAAACGCTCACCAGAATGAACCTTTTCGCCACGGACGGCCTGTTGCCGGATATTACTTTTCTGATGGATCTTCCGCCGGCGGAGGGTTTCGCACGCAAATCCGGCGGCAGGAAGGACAGGATGGAGGGACAGGGAGACGAGTTCCATGCCCGTGTGGGCCAGTCTTTCCGTGAGCTGGCCAGGGCGGAGCCTGAAAGGATGGTATGTCTGGATGCCCGCCGTCCGATAGAGGAACTGGCCGCCGAAATCAGGGAACGGGTGGGGAAGCTGCTGGGGAAATAGGGTGGAAGATAAGAGACTTATGGGTATCAACTTATAATTGGATTTCCAGAGTTCTTCTTCGGTGAACTGCAGAGGCGGGTTTTAAACCCGCCTCTACGTATATCTGTCTATTTTTCAATGACTACACAGGATACGGCGCACCGTTTCCCTCTCGTTTTTCTCGCAAACACAGCCGGGTTTACTGTCAGCCCCTTCCGCTCAACAGTTTCAGCAGGGCCAGAAGGTCGAACACGTCCACCCGGCTGTCCGCGTTAATGTCCGAGCGCGAACGCGATTCCGCGTCTCCTCTTCCGGAAAGCGCTTTCAGCAGTTCCAGAAGGTCGAATACGTCCACTTTGCCGCTGGCGTCGATATCACCATGGACCGGCGCCGCTCCGCTGCCCTTGAGGACCAGTTTCAGCGGGTTTCGTCCCAGCCCGGCATGGAACACTTTGAGCGTATCCATGTAAGCGGTTGTGTTTCGCGGGGTGAACGATACGGCCACGCGAAGAGTGTCTCCGGGCAGGACAGCCGCCGTGTCCGGCCTGACCGTGAAAGCCGTGTCCGCGCGCGCGAACCGCAGCAGGGCCGTGCCCCGGCTGGCGGTGTTAATGATAAGCAGCGTATCGAACACTGTATGCCCTGTTTCCCTCGTTCCGAAAGCCAGCGAATCGCGGCCGGCTTTGACCGGTGGCCCGTCCTGCCCTCCCTTGACCAGTCCTCCGGGCCAGTTGGATGGAAGTCCCGAGGTAAGGTTATAGACCCGTCCGGCATATTTCCTTCCATCCGCCGTATCCAGGATTGCGGCAGCCTGCGCGCTGCGGAATCCGGAGCCGCAATTTATTGCGATCCGAAAGGCAGCCGGCAACTCCCGGTATTTCTTCTGAAATACCTGCGAGTTCAACGGAAACAGGTGCGCTCCGGCAATATGCCCGCTATCGTACTCATTGGCCTCTCGCACATCGATCAGGACCAGGCTGTCCGCGGTATTGATCAGGTTTGAGTATTCGGCCGCGGTCATATCCTGATAAGCTGAAAGAGCGGAAACTGAAGCGAGGCAAAATGCATAAAACAGAAGCAGTTTTCCAAGCATAACGGCGCCTCGGTCATGGAATAATCTTGGAACACCAATGAGCTGTTAATGAAGGCGTTATTAAATACTAACATATAATAACATATTTTCCCCAGAAATAAACATGTTCAAAATCTGGATTGTAACTTTATGGTTGTGAAAAGTGTCTATTTAAAAGATCAGGGAAATGAGACAGGCTTTATGGGATTTCTGTATCATGTGATGGTTGGCGCCCCTGGTCCTGTAGAATGTATATTTAAATTAGCATCCGGTTTACGCGCCGAATTGAACGGGAGAGAGGTTCGGATCTGATTTCCTTTAAAGCTTTGACGGCGCGGATTGCGTGTTCCATCACTTTTTCAGGGGAGACCCGGAAATGCTGAACAAAGCTGCCGTTGTACTTTTGCTGCTGTCAGGGCTTTTCCTGTTGCCGTCCACGGGATCGGCGGCGAACGGCCTTTTGCTTGCGCAGCGTGGCGAATGGCGCGAGCGCGCCGCGGCCAGGTTCGACAGCATGTGCGTGTTCCTTAAGTTGGATGAGAAGCAGATCAAGCAGGTGCGCCAGTTCAACCAGGAAATGATGGATGAGATGGGCAAACTGCGCGAATCCGGGGGTGGAGACCGGGAGGCCATGCGCGCCGGGATGCAGAAGATTAACGAGGATTACCAGAAAAAGCTCGATGGCGTTTTGAAAGCTGAGCAGAAAGCCAAGCTGAAAGAGTGGAACGACGCCCATCCGCGCAGGATGGGACCCCGCCGCGGTTGACAGCGGCGGTTCTTATCCGATAAGTAGATAACAGGGGCTGTCCCAAAAGTCCCCGATTTTGCTCTTTGCAAAATGCTACAATCTCTAATCAATTGAAATAAAAGCAGTTCTGTAGGGGCACGGCGCGCCGTGCCCCTCTACATTTAAGACTTTTGGGACAGCCCCTTGTTCATGATCATTGGCCGGAATGAGATGACCGATAATTTCATGCCGGAGCTGAAAAAGACGGAGCCATAATCGGAAGAATTGTACTATAGAAGAAATCCTCACGTACTTATTAACATGAACCTGGAAAATGGAGCAGCTTATGAACTGTCCGCGATGCGGTGTGACCCTGCAGATGACAGAAAGGCAGAACATTGAGATCGATTATTGTCCACAGTGTCGCGGTGTTTGGCTGGACAGGGGAGAATTGGACAAGATAATCGAGCGCTCATCACAGGGATCATCCATGCGGAACGAGAGTGGACAGTACGAGCATTACGAGGACAGACGATATGACCATGATCACGATCATGATCGGCATCACGATGATTATCACTATGGAAAAAAGCGCAAGGGATTTTTAAGCGAATTGTTCGATTGAACGGGATGGGCGGATGGAGACAGGTAAATAGATATAAGGGATAAATGGAAAGGCCCGCAACGCAAACGTTGCGGGCCTTTTATATTAAGTCCGGAAATACCGGATTATTTAAAACATCATTTGTAACCTTTCCCCACGCTCCAGGCTTTCTCAAACTTAGGTCCGAGCCTGTAATACTGGTTTTCTCCCTGGGAGAGAAGCAGCGGCCTGATTTTTCCCAGGTCGATCCGGCCGTCCACGAGTATTTCATCCTCGGCATGGACCTGCACGATCCTGCCGATAAACAGCTCGTTCAGCCCGTTTTGATCGACCCTGACCAGTTCGCACTCGACGCACAGAGGGCACTGCTCGATCAACGGTGCGCCTGTCTCACCGGGGAATGTCTTGAACAATTGGGATTTGTCGGTGTTTTTCCCGGAAACTATTCCCGCATAATCGACAGTCTTGACCATGTCCTCACCGGGCAGGCAGAGGCTGAAAGCTTTGGATTGTCTGATCCCCGGATTGGTGTAATGACTTACACCCAGGACCGCACCGAGCATGGGCGGCTTGTAACCCATCATCGAGAACCAGGCCACGGTCAGGAAATTGGGTTTGCCGTCGACCATTGCTCCCACCAGAGCCACCGGCATCGGATATGAGGGAATCACCTGCCCCAGTTTTACTTTCATAATCAAACCTCAGGAAAAGCATGTCAAACTATAGTCTGGAGTATCCTGATCCATAATCGGGAAAACAAATATATCTCCCGTTTCTGTGAGTTTTTTATCAGAGGCTGGACTTTATCCGGCCCGGACCACGCGCAGCACTTCCTCCAGGCTGGTGACTCCAGACGCCACTTTTTCCAGGCTGTCGCGATAGATCGGGATCATCCCTCCACGGATCGCCTCCTCCCGAATCTCCTCGGAAGAGGCCGAGCGCAGGATCGCTTCCTTTATCGCATCGTTGAGCGTCAGCACCTCGTGCGCTCCGGTGCGTCCCTTGTAGCCGCTGCCGTTGCAGACCTCGCAACCCTTGGCCCGGAAAAACGCACCTTTGTCGATCAGGTCTCCCAGTATCTCCACCTCGTTGCCCTCGGGCGTGTACTGTTCCTTGCACTTGGGGCACAGGCGGCGCAGCAGGCGCTGGGCGCAGACCAGCAGGAGCGAGCTGGAGACCAGGAACGGCTGGATGCCCATATCCAGGAAGCGAGTGACTGTCCCGGCCGCGTCGTTCGTGTGCAGGGTGCTGAACAGAAGGTGGCCGGTGAGCGAGGCCTCGATCGCGATTTCCGCGGTTTCAACGTCACGTATCTCGCCCACGAGGATGACATCCGGGTCCTGGCGCAGGAAACAGCGCAACGCGCTGGCGAATGTCAGGCCGATCTCACGCCGCATCTGCATCTGGTTCACCCCGAACAGCATGTATTCGACCGGGTCCTCGGCGGTCTGTATATTGATGCCTGGTTCGTTGATGTAGTTGAGCGCGGCGTACAGAGTGGTGGTCTTGCCGCTGCCGGTGGGCCCCACATGGAGGAGCATGCCGTAGGGGCTGTGGGTAAGATTTTTGTAAAGCTCCAGGTTGTGCGCGGAAAAACCCATGCGCTCCAGCTCGACAATCGATCCGCTCTTGTCCAGGATACGCATCACCACTTTTTCACCGTAGATCATCGGTCCGGTGGACACACGCAGGTCGATGTCGATGCCGGTGCGGGTGAATTCCTTGAACTTGATGCGTCCGTCCTGCGGCAGCCTGCGTTCGGCGATATTCAGGCCGGACATGATCTTGAGCCGGCTGACCAGGGCTTTGAGCGAGTTGGGCGGGAGTTTCAGCGCCACCCGGCATACTCCATCCACCCGGTAGCGCACCAGAACCTCGCGCTCGAACGGCTCGACATGAATATCGCTCGCCCCGCGCGTATAGGCGTCCTCGATGATCCGGTTGGCCAATTGTACAATCGGGGCGCTGTCCTCGTCGACATCCTCCTCCAGCTCCACCGACTCCACGGATTGCTCGCCATAGGCGCTACCCACCAGGGCCGCGACCTCGTCTATGTCGGTGGCCTCGCGCTTGAACTGCTGTTCGATCACCCGCCGGATCTGGCTGTCGGCGGCCACCACGATTTTCGCCACGCTCAGCTTGGTAGCCCAGCGGAAACTGTCTATCCTCTCGAAATCCACCGGATTGGAAATCGCGATCTCAACCGACTGCGTAGCGGTCTTGCGGATCGGCAGAATAAGGTACTTCTTCAGGTTCTCCTCGCCCACCAGGTTGAGAAGCTTTACATCCGGGACAAAATCATCCCCGATTTCCATGTATTCATGGTCGGTCAGACGGGAGAGATAGTAGGCCAGCTCCGTATCCGCCATCTTGATCTCGGGCTGGTGCACTTTCTGGATTATCCGCGCCGAATAGTCAGCCACTTCCTCCAGAAGCTGACGGTCTCGGTCAGTGAACAGTCCCGGACCCTGCGGTGGATTTTTATTTATTATCTGGATGGCGCCAATCACCCGGTCGGTGGTCACCGGCACGGTGATCATGCTCTTGGTCTGGAACCCGGTCTCCTGATCCACCCCGCTGAAGAAATTAGGATCATTCTGGGTGTCCAGGGAAATGTAACTTTCGCCGGATTCGATAACTTTTCCGACTATGCCCTGGCCCCGGCGCAGCGTGATGCTGCGCAGGCGTTCCACCTTGCTGCGGTAGGCATCCCGGAGCTCATCGTTGCCGCGGTACAGTTCCTCGCTGAAATAGACATTCGTGAAACTGATGCAGTTGTCCTTGGTCACTGAGTAAATCGTGATCGCCTGAGCCTTCACCAGCTCGACCAGCTTCTGGATCGTTATTTCCAGGACCGTGTCCAGATCTTTCTCGGTGATCTGGCGTTTGGAAACCAGTATTTTCAGCAGGTTATTGAGCACCTGCTTTTCATCGGAAGTGCTACGGATTTTGTTGAGGGCAGCGGTTTTTTCCATCAGCAGATCCCGGGGTTCCTGGCGGTGGCAGTTGTTTCTGAAGTGATACATGAATATAAATCTCTGAAAATGTTGTGACAAGACTCCCGATAATATTCTGTCCTTAAAGCAGGGAGGAGACCGTAATTGGCTGGCATGAACATTGCTATTTTTCATCTCGAAACCTTCATAAGGAGATGACATGAGTCTGGAACCGGATGTCCTTCTTGCCTGCGTGCATCTGTACTCCGAGATCGGAGATGAGAAAAAATCTCGTTACTACGACCGTCTTTTCATCCACGTGCTGCGCCGCTCGCTGAAAAAGCGTCCGGCTTGACAGTCAAGGGCCGGCGGGATAAAATAGTTCATGTTTAGCTTGTGTTTATCGCTTGACGGTCAAGTGGTTAAACGAAAGCCGGGCCTGCTCTTCGCCCGGTAAACGCGCCGGCGCCCTGAATGCTTCCTGAATACCTGAGATACTGGGGCCTTACAAAGCCCCCATTTTCACTGACTCCCGATCCCGCCATGCTGTACATGAGCGGCCAGCACCAGGAGGGCCTGCTCCGGCTGAAATACGCCGTGGTTTCGAACAAGGGCGGCGCCCTGCTGGTCAGCGAGAATGCGGGTGACGGCAAGACCAGTCTCCTGGCGCGACTCCGGCAGGAATTGCAGGATTATTACGAGGGCCGCTGCCGGGCAGTATTCATTGATCACCCCACACTGACCGCCAACCAGATGGTGGGTGAGATAGCCCGTCAACTGGGGGTGCGCTCCAACACCACGGACAAGCTGACTCTGCTGAACGAATTGCGGGAGCACCTGTTGCAGTGTCACCGCGAGGGAGCCAAATGCGTAGTGATACTGGACGAGGGGCAAATGCTCTGCCACCGTCCGGATATCCTGCAGGAGTTGAGGATACTGCTCAATTTCTGCGTCTCGGACTCTTTTCTGCTTACTTTTATCCTGAGCGGGCAGAAACCGCTGGATGAGGCGATACGGGCGATGCCCGAATTTTACCAGCGTCTGCCGGTGCGCTTTTTCCTGCGCAACCTGGGAAAAGAGGACAGCCGAGAATTGATTCGATACCGTCTGCGCCAGGCCGGAGCAGTTGAGGGGAAGGAGATTTTCAGCGAGGACGGGTACACCGGTATCTTCAACTATTCAAAAGGCTGTCCGCGGGTGATCTGCTCCGTGGCCGATCTTTCGCTGATCATCGCGCACAGCCGCTGGTCCCGTCAGGTTGATTTCGTCTCGGTCAGCCAGGCGTGCAGCGATATGAACCGCACCGAGGGCGGTTACCATTATTTCTATTTTCTCAAATCTTTCAGCGAATCGACCGAGGAAAAAGCTCCCGGCCAGGCTCCTTCGATCGCTGGAAACGAAGCCGGACAGCCGGTCACGGAGATCAATCTCTCCGGAACTCCTGAAAGCGTGGCCGCCGTTGGCTCGACAGATACAGAACCATCAGATATACCGGCTAAGCCTGAGATCGGAAAGTCTCAGGAAGAAAAGCCTGAACGCGATACGTTGAATGAACAGGATAATGGGCCGTCAAACAGCCTGCGGATGCGTTTCGAGATAATCGATCCGGGGCCGGTTGAACCGGTTGTTGAAAGCCTGACGCCCCGGCCGGAGCCATCGGCGGCTCCTGAGACTGTGAAAAAGTCTCCTCCGGCGCAGAAACCGGAGGGAATAAAATGCTCGTTTTGCGGACTGGAACTTGAGCCGGGGGTGAAACTCTGCCCTAACTGCGGCGAGGAACTGGTTTCGGGGGAAAAGCCGGAGCCGGACCTGGTCAGGTCTTTCCGCGTCAGACCGGCGGATGCTGAAACCGGTTCCCCGAGGCATGTATATCCGGCGAGCGATGCCCAGGATACAGGCCTGCCATCCGTCGTTGTCTGCCGATTCTGCGGCAGGACGGAAATCCCGGTCGCGGCGGGGTGTTGTCCAGCCTGTGGCGCTCAGTTGAATGGCGATCCGCCGGAACTGGAACTGGTGCGCGGGGTCGAGCGCTGCGGTTTGCCGCAACTTGTGGCCAGCCGTCGATATCTTGAGCGCGGCGCCGCTCCCGATCCTCTTGCAGAGGATCTGGTGCTGCTTACGCCGGGACGGTTCTGGCAGCGCGCGGCAGTGGCTCAGTTCGCGAACGGCAACGGGAAAATCAGGCTGAACGAACGTTGCGGCCTGTCTGTCCGGGGGACCGGGATTGTGATTATGCTGCGCGGCAAGAGTGAACGGATACCATATTCAGATGTTCGCGGCGTTATGGTGGAACCGCTGGCGCATAAAGGCAAAAACCTGCTGCAACGTCTCGTGCTCGTAACCGCCGGGGGACGCTGGCTGCTGACTCTTCCCTTCAACGGACTGGCGGGTCGCGAACTGGCTGAACATCTTAAGCAATACATTTCCATCCGGAGCGCCATTGCCGCCGTTCCGGATTTTTCCAGCCCTGACAGGGGGATTGAAAGTCTCCCTGAGCAAACTCCATGAGGCTGCAATGATGACAATCGATCCACTGGATATGAAGGTCTTCAGCGCAGTGCTGGTGCTGCTTTTCATTCTGTATTTCTGGGTTCGGATCACTCAGAGCCGTCAGAAAACCAGCCGCAGGATGAAAGAGCGCTGCCGTGATCTGATTCTGAACAACCGCCATGCGCTGGCCGCGGCGGGAGTGGACATAGAGGGCCTGATAAATCTGGTCCGCATGCAGATATCATGCGAGCAGCTCGATGCGGTTTTAAAACTGCTTCTCCGTCCGCGCAGACATTACGATGTCGATCGGCTGGATGCTCCCGACTTTCTGGAAGTGGATCTGGATATTGACCGCAAACCCGACCAGCTTAAAGACCATGAGCCTGAGGCAGCAACCGTGGAGAATGAACCTGTAACGGCCGCCGCTTCGGTTAAGGAGAATCAGGGTGGTGAACCTGAACCGGAAGCGCAGGCCGTCCCGGCAAGGAATGCAACACCTGACCGGATGGAGCCGGAAGAGGAAAAGACCTGGCTCAACCTGGCGCATAAACGCTTCAGGGATGCGCTTACCAAACGTGGAGTCACCGAAAGGCGGGCTCGTCTTCGGCTGCTTGTGAAGATGGTTGAACTGGGTAAAAGGGCTGTTGATGAGGATTTGTCAAAATCCGGAGTGCGAAAAGAGTACGAGCGTCAGTTATGGGACAGGTTTTATGAGAACGAATACCTGGACCTGAATGCCGACTGATTGATTTCGAATGCCGCTCGTTTTGTGGAATTGTAATTTTTACACAACCGCTGATTGACAGAAAGCAAGATGAGCACAAAACACGGATCGGATAAATATTTACTGAAAGCATGGCTGATCGCTTTTACCCTTTTAACGTTGGCCGCCTTGAACCTTTATGCCGGCAGCCGTCTGGGAAAAGTGACCGGCGTGATGGGCGAGGTGTTGGCTATTAATCTGGGTCGCGAGCACGGCCTGTTTCAGGGGCTCCGCGGAACGGTGTTCAAGTTCGACGAGAAGCGCAACACCGTGGACGTGGCCGAGATACAGATTATCTCGGTGGCCGAAAATCAGAGCATGGCGCGTGTCGTGACGCGCACTGACAGCCTGGAAGTCGGGCAGTTTGTGGATATAGAGGGCACTGCGCCGCAGGCTCCTCTCGAAAAAGTCGACATGCTTCGAGTGATGGAGGAGAGCGCCCGCAACTATTTCGCGGCCCGCCAGTACACCGAGCCGGACAGCGCCAACTGCCTGACTCTCTGCCGCCGGATACTGGCGCGCGATCCCGGTAACCGTCTTGCCCTTCAGCTTATCGCCAGAATGACCCAGAATTATTTCCAGTGGGCTGACCGCGAGCGCAACGAGGGGAACTTTTCAAGCGCGATCGTTTATTACATGCGTCTGCTGCGGATCGATCCAGGAAACAGTACGGCGTATGATCATATCTTCGAGATACTGGATATGATCGATGCCGAGAACCAGGTCCCGCTCGACCCGATCCAGAGGGGCCGTCCTCCCGATTTTTATTACGCCAGCGCCGAACAGTATTTCCGGAGCGGGCAATATGATAAATCAAAGAAGTTTTTTTCTTTCCTGCTTGAAAATGTCGTGAATAACGATATGGCCGCCCGTGAAGGTCTTTTACGCAACGACCGCATGCTGTCCCTTCTTGACAGCCTGCGCATCGTGCAGCAGGAAATGGCCAAAAAGTCGGCCCTGGCGGAGCAGGAGCGGCAGGCCGAACAGGCGCGCAGACGGGAGAAGACACAACTCGCCCGCTACTGGCGGTCCGTGGGTGAGGACCTGTTCCGTAAGAAAGACTATGAGGGCGCACTGGTTTATTACCTGAAACTGTTGGACAGTTTTCCGGATGATTCGCTGGCCCAGGAGAGAAAGGAATTTATATCCAGGGCAAACATGGCGGTAATTCCTGCGGGAGAGTTCAGCCGGGGCAGCAACACGCGCGAGTTGAACGATGTGATGACTCAGTTCGGATTTAACGGGACATTGTATCGCGAAATGCCCAAGCGCTGGGTTTTTCTCGACTCGTTCTACATCGACCGTACTGAAGTCACGAACCGTCAGTATAAATGTTTTCTCGAAAGCTCGGGACACAGCCCTCCACTGCACTGGAAAGACGGGAAGTACCCGGCCGGGCAGGACAATTTCCCTGTAGTGTATGTAAGCTGGCTGGATGCGCGTGAGTACGCCCGCTGGATCGGCAAGCGCCTTCCCACGGAGGAGGAATGGGAAAAAGCGGCCCGCGGCCAGAACGGTTTCCAATGGCCATGGAGCGATCAGTTCCAGGCAGAAAGAGCCAATACCCGTGAATCGGGACTTGGCGGACCTCTCCCCGTCGGGAGCCTTCTGGGAGGCGCCAGTGAGCATGGAGTCCTCGATCTGGCGGGAAATGTATGGGAATGGGTCAGCTCGGACCTGAAGCCTTTCCAGGGGTACGATCAGGAAATACTTTATTTCCCGAACGGTCTGAGAAAAGTGCTGAAGGGGGGGTCTTTCAAGGAGACCGGAGAATACGCGCGCGGAGCGTACCGCGGCGATGGCGCCCTGGATCAGATATACAACAACGTGGGTTTCCGTTGCGCGCGCGACCTGTATATCCGGACAGAAAAGCTGGAATAAACAGACGGTTAAGTTTAGTTTATTCTATCAGACACGGAGACATACACCCAATAGCGTAAATTGAACCGGACTGACTGGCTGCTGTGCCGCCGCCGAACTTGACGCCCGATCCGTGAACCGGCTGGGCCAGGGGAGGAGGACTGAGGGGCGGAAAGAATTGAACAGGAACGCCGGTGCACCGGACGGATGATCGATGAGGATATGCAGCGCCAGAACCGATTGCAGCGCTCCGGAGATTATTACTAACGGGATGGAGCGGGTGGCGTCGCATCGTTCAGCGCGGGAAAGAACTCCGGCTTTCCTTCTGTTGATCATCCTCATAATTCTCACTCCTGCTGTTCTGCTGCCCGCGGGAGCCGCAAGGTTTTTTGAAGGCGATGTCGCGGAACTGGTCTGGCTGAATTTCTCCGGCCGGGCCGCGGAAAGTTTCGAACACGTAGGCGAAATTCTGGCCCGTGATCCGGGGGACTACCGCGCATTCTTTATCCGTTCCACCTGCTATGGCTGGCTCAATGCGATCAATCCCGAGAGCCGCCGCTACGACAATCAGTTCCTCGAATCTCTGGATGCCTGCATCAAAAATGCCGAAAAGGTGAACCGTAAAGGCCCGGATTATGGAAGGGCGCTGTTTTTCAGGACCATGGCCTTGATCACCGAGGCTCGTTTCAAGGCTTTCCGGGGCTACGATATCTCCTCGCGCTGGACCACGCGCACTGTGATCAAATCAGCGGACGAACTCGAGAAAATATATCCTGAGGAACTGGATGCCAGATTTCCGCGGGCCGTGTTCAACTATTACTGGGGCGGGAGTTCGATGGCCGGGCGGGTCTCGCAGTTTCTGCTGACTCTCCCGCGCGGTAGCCGTGAAGAGGGCTTGAAAGTCCTGCAGGAGTGCGCCCGGCGTGGAGATGGCACCCGCTTGTGGGCCGAGCTGACCCTGCTCGAAATCTACCGCTCGGAACCCTCCACGGCGGAGCAGGCGCTGGAAAAGGCACAGCGACTGCACGAGCTTTTTCCGGACAACTCTTATTTCCAGCTCGCTCTGGCAGACTGTTACCGGGAACGCAGACAATGGGTCCTTGCCGAGGCGGTCTATCGCAGCATCCAGGCCAAAGTCCTGAGCCGGACATCAGGATATGACGAGCAGACTTTTGAAATCAGCCGTCTGCGCACCGTGGAATGTGAGGTGCGGCTGGGAAAAATGGAGGAAGCGTTCGGAATCGTGAGGGAGATACTTGTGGCAAATCCGATTAATCCTGAATGGATCGTGCCCTGGGCGCATTACTATGCCGCCCGCATCTACCGTCAGCGCGGGCAGTTCAAGCGGGCTGAGCGCGCCTGCGAATATGCCCTGAACGGGGCTGATTATCAGGGCTTGCATAAGGTGTCGCGCGAGGAACTGGAAATAATCCGCCGCCTCGCCGATACAGGAAACTGATCTCAATCCGCCTTTGTGTTCTCTTCGTTAATGCCGGCTTTTGAAATCTCCTGGTCCTTGTACTGCAACTGATAAAGATCAAAATATATGCCTCTGCGCCGCAGAAGCTCGTCATGACTGCCCATCTCGGCAATCCGGCCGTGGTGCATCACGATGATCCGGTCCACCCGGCGGATTGTGGACAGACGGTGGGCGACGATAATGCTTGTGCGGCGCTTGGTGAGCCGCTCCAGGGCCTGCTGAATCAACTGCTCAGTGTGGGAGTCGATGCTGCTGGTAGCCTCGTCCAGCACCAGGATACGCGGATTCTTGTACATCACGCGGGCAAAAGAGATGAGCTGGCGCTGCCCGGCGCTAAGAGTGGAGCCGCGCTCGGTCAGCACGTGGTCGAAACCGCCGGGCAGTTCGCGGATGAAATCGAGCGCGCCCAGCTCACCAGCCGCCTGGGTGATCCTGTCAGCCGCCGGTTCATGCTCCCCCAGGGCGATATTGGCGCGCACCGATCCGCTGAAAATGAACACATCCTGCAGTGCGATGCCGATGTTCTGGCGCAGCCAGGTCTTGTCCAGCCCGCGTATGTCCGTGCCGTCCAGGGTGATCCGTCCTGACTGAGGATCATAGAAACGGCAGAGAAGGTTGATGATGGTTGTCTTACCCGCCCCGGTCGATCCGACGATGGCGATTTTCTCGCCCGGCTCCACCCGGAACGACAGGCCCTTGAGCACAGGTTCGCCCGGATTGTAGGCGAAATGCACGTCCTCAAAGGCCACCGCGCCGTTCACCCGGTCCAGATACTCCGGGGCATCCGGGTTCTCGATCCACTGTCTGGCGTCCAGCAGACCGAATATTCTTTCACTGGCCGCCATGGCCGCCTGAAAGATATTGTACTTTTCGCTCAGGTCGCTGATCGGCTTGTAAAATTTTTCGACATACTGGATGAAAGCCACCAGCACGCCGAAAGAAAGCGTACCCTGCATAACGTTCAGCCCGCCGAACCAGATTATCACCGCCATCGAGATTGCAGCGATCATTTCCATCAGCGGATAGAACAGCGCGTAATAAAAGATGGTGAAGATATTGGCGTCCATGTTCTCGCGGTTCAACACTTCAAACCGGCGCTCGGATTCGGACTGGCGGTTGAAAAGCTGTATGACGGTCATTCCGGAGAGGGATTCCTGGAGGAACGCGTTAATCCGGGCGATGCGCGCCCGCACGAGACGGAAGCCCTCGCGCATCTTACGCCGGAAATAGAAAGTCACCGCCAGCAGCACCGGCAGGATGGCGAAGGTGTAAAGCGCCAGTTTGAAATCCAGCCAGAGCATGGCCACCATTATCCCGGCGATCATCGCCAGGTCCCCGATAACTGTCACCAGCCCGGTGGAGAAAAGCTCGTTCAGCACCTCCACGTCGCTTGTCACTCTTGTCACCAGCCGCCCCACGGGGTTGCGGTCGAAAAAACTCAGCGAAAGGCTCTGCAGGTGACGGAACAGGGCCATGCGGATGTCATACATCGTGCGCTGGCCCAGATAGTTTGTCAGAAGTATCTGGGCGAAGCGGAAAATGAAATCCCCGCCGGTGACCAGAAGGTAGATCAGGACCAGGCTCCCGAAACCTTCCATTTTCCCCGGCACGATATGCCGGTCGAGGCCGATCTTGATCAGATATGGACCGGCAAGCTGGCAGGCCGAGCTGACCAGAAGCACGGCGGCGCCAATACAGACAAAGGCCATATACGGGCGCAGGAATGGATAAAGACGGCGGGCCATGCGGCTGTCATAAGCCTTGCCCGTAACCTCATCCTCGACCATGTAGCTTTTCTGCGCGCTCATGACAGTTTCTCGATTCTCTCCTGCAGGAGCTGTTTCTCGTGCAGCGCGGCATAATAACCATCCTGGCGCACCAGCTCAGCATGTGTCCCCCGCTGGATGATCCGGCCGCGCTCAAGCACCACTATCAGATCGGAATCCTTGATCGTGCTGATCCGGTGGCTGACCGTGAGAGTGGTCTTGTTCCCGGTGTGTGAGCGCAGTCCGCGCAGGATTTTCTCCTCGGTGCCTGTGTCGACGCTCGAAAAACAGTCGTCCAGCAGAAGGATTGGGCTGCCAGCGGCCAGGGCGCGGCTGATCGAGGTCCGCTGTTTCTGGCCCCCGGACAGGTTGATCCCGCGTTCGCCAAGAAGAGTGTCCAGCCGTTGCGGGAACTGGCTGATGTCCTCCTCCAGGGCCGCGATTCGCACCAGATGCTGCACTTCTTCCTCGTCCAGCTCGCGGTCCAGCGCGAAATTGACATTGGCGCGGATAGATTCGCTGAACAGGAAAGTCTCCTGCGGGGCCATGGCGACCACACGCCGCAGGGCTGGCAGGGACCAGTCCAGGATATCGACTCCGTCTACCAGGAGCGTTCCCCGCGGAGGATTGTAAAGGCGCGGGATCAGGTTGAGCAGGGTTGATTTTCCGCTGCCAACCGGACCAAGAATACCCACGCTCATGCCCGGTTCTATCTCGATGTCTATCCCTTCCAGGGCCGGCGCGTCCGCTCCGGGATAGCTGAAAGTCAGCCCGCGTATGCTTATCCGTCCTGCGACGCGCTCCGTGCCGGAAAGGCTGACAAGGGGAGTATCCGGCTCGGCCACGGACGGCCGGGTGTCGAACAGCTCCATGATGCGTCCCAGAGAGGCCCGTCCGCGCTGGATCACGTTCAGCACGAACCCGATCGAGATCATCGGCCAGTAGAGCAGGCCCAGGTAGATGAAGAAGGCGGTGAAATCGCCCAGGCTTATCTGCTGGCGCGAAACCAGAAGGCCGCCGTAACCCAGGATCGCCAGCGAGGAGAGTCCGCTCAGAAACGACATGAACGGAAAGAGCAGCCCCGAGACTTTGATCAGGCGCATGTTCAGCGCCAGGTAATCGCGGTTCAGCCGGTCGAACTCCCCGATCTCACGGCTTTCGCGGGTGAAAGACTTGATCACCCTTATTCCGGCCAGGTTCTCCTGCACAAGGGATGTCATATCGCTCAACCGCCGCTGCACATCCATCGAGCGGTCGTGTATCACCTCGCCCACCCGCCTGTAGCTCAGACTGACCAGCGCCAGCGGCAGGAATGCCAGCAATGTGAGTTTCCAGTCGAAATAGAACATCAGCGGCAGGGAGAAAAGCGCGGTCACGCTGGTCTGGAACGAGTACATGATCGCCGGGCCGAGAAGCATCCGGACCTCGTTGAGGTCGTTGGTGGCCCGGCTCAGCATGTCGCCGATCCGGTTTCTCTGGAAAAACTGTGAGTCCAGAGTCAGCAGGTGCTGATACAGGTCCTGACGGATACGGTACTCTATCTTGCGGCTGATACCGACCAGAATCTGACGCATCAGGAAACGGAACACGCCCTGGATGGCCCGGATCCCGAGCAGGGCCGCCACGGACCAGGCCAGAATGGCAAGGCCGTGGCCCCTTTCGATGCTGTCCACCGCGTATTTGATCACCAGCGGGGAGAGCATGCCCAGGGAGTTGGTGAAAAAGGCGCAGACCAGTCCCACCGCGAACATTCTACGGTGCGTCACCAGATATTTTTTCATCGGTGCAAGCGACCGGAAGAATGATTTTTCCGCGGCCTTGACCATCGCAGATTCAGTCCTTTCCGGCGGAAGTAATTTGCAAGGGGCGATGCATTGCGGTGCGCCGGTCCATTTGGGTATGATGAGTAATGGGGCAGGAAAAAGATCCAGTAAAGGGTTTAAGGCAGGCTGAAATGCTGCGGAGGAAGGATGACTCCGTAGGGGCACGGCGTGCCGTGCCCCTACGCTTAAACCTGTTGATAATTATAAATTTGTGATTTTCCAGTCCCGCCTCCCACATAGGCTCATCCGGATTCGCTCAGCCCCGATTGAGACTATTTTTCACCGCGGCGATGAAATCCGGAGTGCTGCCGCAGCAGCCGCCTATCAGGCGCGCGCCTGCGGCAATCAGTTCCTGCGCGCCCGCGGCCATCTGCCCGGCGGTCTCGAGGTATAGCGTGCGCCCGTCCACTATACTGGGCGATCCGGCATTAGGCTGGGCGGCAAGAGGGCGTTTCGTGCCGCGGGCCAGGCCTTTGATAACCTCGACCATGACGGCGGTAGTCACTCCGCAATTACTGCCCACAATATCAGCCCCGGCGGAATCCAGTTCATCGGCCACTTCTTCCGGCGCCAGGCCCCACATGGTCCTGATTCCGGCCGGACCTGGCTGGAAGCTCATAGAGGCCAGCACGGGCTTGACGCTCACGCTGCGGACCGCGCGAAGGGCCAGCTTTATCTCCTCGATGTCCATGAATGTCTCGAGGGCGAAAAGGTCCACTCCAGCCGCTTCCAGGGCTGCGGCCTGCTCGCGGAAAGCTTCTAACATCTCATCCGCCGGGCGCTTGCCGCCCCACTGCTCCAGGATTTCGCCTGTGGGTCCGATATCTCCAGCCACCATCGCCCTGCCTCCGGCGGCATTGCGCGCCAGCCTGACTGCGTTGGTGTTGATCTCGATCAGGCGGTCGGAGGAGCCATAGTGTTCCAGTTTGATCCGATTGGCCCCGAAAGTGTTGGTTATCAGGATATCGCTGCCTGCCTCCACGTTGCGGCGGTGCACATCCTCCACCCGGGAACCACCCGCGGCCGATATATTCCAGACCTCGCCGCACTCGTGTCCGCAGGCCAGTCCGGCTTCCTGCAGCATCGTTCCCATGGCGCTGTCGATCAGGAGCACCTCATTTTTCAGACGGCTCAGAAGGTCTTGTGCCATTGCGGGACGGTTCCTTTCTGCTTTCGAGTGTATTGACAATGGTGTAATCCTGATAATAAACTGTCTGAATCATAAAAATAAATACTAATAAATCCTTTTGTATCCCGCAAGTTGAACGCCTTGAAAAACCGTGCCGGTATATGAATCTAAAACCATTCAATTCAGCCATGCGGCTTCCGGTCGAGTTGCATATCCATCTCGAGGGTTGCCTTGAGCCGCGTCTTGCCGCCACGTTGGCCCGGGGCCGTCCTGCCGCGGCGAACGTGGATTTCCAGGCCCTGTATGCATTCTCCGATTTCAGGGGCTTTCTCGATGCCTACCGGCGTGTGGTCACCCTGCTGACAGAACCCGGAGATTTCGGAGTGCTGACCCGCTCCGCCTGCGCCCGTCTCGCATCTATCGGTGTCCGTTACGCCGAGTTTACGTTCACCCCGCTTATCCATGTGCGAAGGGGCCTGGAACACGAGGCCATAAGGGACGCGATTGTCGAGGGCTTCCGCGAGGCGCGCGAAACGCTGGGCCTGGAATGCAGGCTGATCTACGACACGGTGAGGCAATGGGGCCCCGCTGCGGCGCTCGAAAGCGCCGGGATCGCGGCGAACGACTGCCGCGCCGGTTTCCCTGTGGCCGGGTTCGGCGTGGGCGGGGATGAGCTGTCGGTCCCGGCCGGCGAATTGAAAGAGGCTTTCGATCTGGCGCGCCGGGCGGGACTTAAAAGCTATGTCCACGCCGGAGAGGCGGGCGGGCCGGATTCTGTCTGGGAAGCGCTGGAGGTTCTCCGGGCGGACCGGATCGGCCACGGAGTGGCGGCGGCGCGCGACCCTCTCCTGATGGAAGAGCTTGCCCGGCGTCAGGTGGCCCTGGACTGCTGCCCGACCAGCAATGTCCTGACCCGCGCTGTCGCCCGGATTGAGGAGCATCCGCTGCCTCTGTTTATGGCCCGCGGTATGGCTGTCACCCTGGGCAGCGATGATCCGGGTTTTTTCGGCGCCTGGCTGGACCGGGAACTTGAGATATGCGCGGCCCTCTGGAACTGGGATGAATCATCGGTCCGCGCCCTGACCTGGAATGCGGTCCGGTCGTGCTTCCTGACAACGCCTGAGCGGGACGCTCTCGCCGAAAGGGTCGGTCCGGGCGGCGAGTCATGAAGCGCTCCCCTGGACCGTCTCGCTGTCGAACCAGCGGGCGGGCTTGAGAGTGGCGCGCACTATCTCCAGGAAAGCCGCGGCCGAGGGGGAGAAGAACTGTCCCCGGCGGCAGATCAGCCCGAGTTGCCGCTCAAAGCGCACATCCCCGGTATCCAGCGTGACCAGCGTGCCTTCCTCCAGTTCCCGCCGGATAGACATCTCAGGGATTATCGACACTCCCAGGCCCACTTCCACCAGTTTCTTCATCGCCTCCGGGCGGTCGATCTCCATGTCCGGATTCAGTTCCAGTCCATGGGCGGCGAACACCTGCTCGATCAGGTTCCGGGTCACCGAGCCGCGCTTGTAGATGATAAGCGTGGTGCGGGTCAGCTCCTGAAGGCTGATTCTGGAGCGTGAGGCCAGGGGATGATCGGGCGGAGCGATCACCCGCATTATGTCTGTAAACACAGGCAGGGAAATCAGGTTGCGGTTCTCCACCGGGAGGGTTACAAAACCCAGGTCGAGCACTCCCTTCTGCACAAGGGCGCTGATATTGGCCGAATTGTCCACCTCGATCGATATTTCCACCCTCGGGTAACGCTGGTTGAATTCCCGGAAAATGTGCGGCAGCACGTGGATGCTCATTGCATCCACCGTGCCCAGCTCCAGACGGCCGGCCTCCAGGTTTTTCAAGTCCTCCAGAATCGTGCTGGCCTCGCGAAGCTGCTGAAAAATCTTGCGCGACTGCGCATAAAGGATTTCTCCCGGACGGCTGAGGCGCACGTGTTTCCCGTGCCGCTCGAACAGTTTCTGCCCCAGTTCCTCCTCCAGCCGGGCAATCTGGCTGCTCACCGCGGGCTGGGTCAGCAGAAGCTCTTCCGCGGCACGGGTGAAACTGCCGCGCTCGGCCACGGCGTGAAAAAAACGGAGATGCTCCAGCAGCATATAGCCTCCAGTGAGGTTCAAGGTGCAAAATATAAGAAAGTTTTTTCAGTGTTGGATTGGCCGCCACGGTTTTGTTGAATATTTGCAACTTCTTTTGAAAGTTAAAGTTACAGAAGCGCAAGATAATACTATAGAATAAAATTATGTTTAACATAAATATAATAAATTGGACAAATGCAGTAAAGCAGAATAAAATGTAAGTGGGGATTGATGGGTGTATTGCGGGAATTCACTCAGAGAGACCTTCATATACTTTAACCATATCAAGGAGCAGGCAGTATGAGCAAAAAGGTCAGAGTCGCAATTGTGGGCGTGGGCAACTGCGCCAGTAGTCTGGTCCAGGGAGTCGAGTTTTACAAGAACGCCGCCGAGGATGAGTTTGTCCCCGGTCTGATGCATGTCAACCTGGGCGGATACCATATCCGCGACATCGAGTTCGTGGCCGCGGTGGATGTCAACAAGACCAAGGTTGGGCACGACCTGGCCGAGGCCGTGTTCGCCGACCCGAACAACACGATCAAGTTCAGCGACGTGCCGAAGACCGGAGTTACGGTGCAGCGCGGCCCGGTTATCGACGGGATAGGCAAGTACCTGTCTCAGGTGATCGAGATCTCGGACGAGCCCGAGGTCGATATGGTCAAGCTGCTCAAGGAAAGCAAGGCGGACGTGATGGTCAGCTATCTGCCGGTGGGCAGCGAGAAGGCCTCGCGTTTCTACGCCGAGCAGGCGCTGGCTGCGGGCGTGGGCTTTGTCAACTGCATCCCAGTTTTTATCGCCAAGGAGTGGGGCGACCGTTTCCGCAAGGCCGGGCTGCCTATCGTGGGCGATGACATCAAGAGCCAGGTCGGGGCGACTATCACCCACCGCGTGCTGGCCAAGCTGTTCGGCGACCGCGGGGTGAAACTCCTTCGCACCAGCCAGCTCAACGTGGGCGGCAACACCGATTTCATGAACATGCTGGAGCGCGAGCGCTTGGAGAGCAAGAAGATTTCGAAGACCCAGGCCGTGACCAGCCAGTTGCACACGCCGATGGAGGCGCGCAACGTCTATATCGGACCCAGCGACTATGTGTCGTGGCTGGATGACCGCAAGTGGGCGCATATCCGTCTCGAGGGACAGACTTTCGGGAACGTGCCGCTGAACCTGGAGCTTAAGCTCGAGGTCTGGGACAGCCCGAACTCGGCCGGCGTGGTGATCGACGCGATCCGCTGCTGCAAGCTGGCCCTGGACAAGGGGATCAGCGGCCCGCTGTTCGGCCCGGCGGCTTATTTCATGAAGAGCCCGCCGATCCAGTATTCGGATGAGGAAGCCCACCGTATGGTCGAGGATTTCATCTGCAAGAACGACGGCCGGAAAAAGGGCCAGGGGGACGCGGAAATCGAGCTGGCCTCGGTGAAGTAGACCTCTGCCAGGTGGTTTGTAGAAAGCAAAGCCCCGGCGCGATATGCGCCGGGGCTTTGCTTTGTTTTGAGTATAGTAATGTACAGCTATAGCTTGTTGAAGGTTATGTTCCCTCTTTTGGGAGATATCGTGCCCTCCCCTCTGGTTTCCGAGTAATTAATCGATACTATCCCCTCATTCCGCATCAGTTTAATTTCCCCGCGTTGTATCATTGCACTGCTCAAATAGATATCTATCTTGAAAACCAGCGTGTCTCCTTTTACTACCGCTGTATTATCAGAATAAACTTCTTCGCTTTCCCACGGCATGAGCGACCAGCCGGTTGAGAGAAATGGATTCAGATTCCTCAGTGTACCGTTTTCACCTGAATAATTCATCATTAGACTGCGGATTCCTTCCTCAAGGCCCCCGCCGGCGGAATCTTCCTCAACATACCATAAAGAGTCTCCGGCAAGCAGTAATTTGCTGGATTTAACTATAGTAAAATTGCTGTTTCCTGCGGCTTCATAATCGAAAATTGTTTTCTGACAAAAAGTGGAATCTGCTTCGATATTGAAAACAGCCGTCATTTTCAGAAGATAAGAGGATGAATATTCTAATGCTTTTTCCATTGTAATGGTGCATATACCTTTTGTGTAGTGCTGATAGGAGAGGTTGTGTCTTTAAATTTCTGTAAAATTGCAAGAGAATGATGGCCAGGAA
>CAYYNT010000049.1:0-34046 GCA_964473155.1 uncultured Gemmatimonadales bacterium
TGTTACATTATGTGTCAAATACCGAAATCACCAGGATTCTCCCCGGACAGCTTTGGGATTCAGTAAAAAAGCGCAAGCCCCGCGGCCTGCGCTTTTTTCACCCCTGAAACAAAAAAGGCGGCCCGGTTTGGCCGCCCTGGAACAATCCGGCGCTTACAACTCTTCACGTTCGTCGAGGTTATCGAGATCCGGCTCCTGTTCCGCGGCCTCATCCGGCGGCGGTTGCGGACGCCCGCCGTTCTGGCCCTGACGGCAGCCGCACTCCATGTAAGAGCGGTTGAACTCCGACAGCGGCATCTTGCGGCGCAAGCCCTCGGCGTTGCGCACCTCGACTGTTTCGTTGAATATGTCCACTCCGGAGATGCGCTCCCGGGCGCCCCGGTTGTTCTCGTAGTCCTTGCCCTCGCGCGGGAACTTCCTGCACTGGCTCTTATAGAAATCGCGCTCGAACATCAGGCAGCACATCAGGCGGCCGCAGATGCCGCTGATCTGGGCCGGGTTGAGCGGCAGACGCTGTTCCTTGGCCGCGCGGAGGGTCACCGGTTCAAAATCGCCGAGAAACGTTGTGCAGCAAAGACGGTAGCCGCAGCGGCCGCAGCCCCCCAGACGGCGAGCCTCATCGCGCACGCCGATCTGTTTCAGCTCGATGCGGGTCTTGAAGATCGAGGCCAGGTCCTTGACCAGCTGGCGGAAATCGACCCTTTTCTCGGCAGTGAAATAGAAACTCACCTTGTTCCCGTCAAACTGCCATTCCGCATCCACCAGCTTCATGTTAAGGCCGTGCTCTTCCACCTTGCGGTGGCATACCTGCAGAGCCTCCATCTCACGGTACGTGATCGACTCCAGGCGGTTGATCTCATCCTGTGAGGCCTTGCGGCGCACCTCGCCGAACTCACCACCTTTCCTGCTATCGGTCTTCTTGCGGTCCGGGGTGACATTGCGCTGCACCGCGCGGCCCATGTCCTCGCCCCGGTCCACCTCCACGATCAGATAATCGCCCAGCTCGAACTGTATGTCGCCCCGGTTGATAAAATACTCCCGGCGCTCACCCTTAAACTGCACTTCTATCATTTCCATGCTCTATCTCCAAAGCCTTTCGCATCCTATTGAGAATCGACCAGCCCAGCAGCCTCAGGTTCACGTTGCGCCCCAGGTCGTCTCCCAGGCCTGTCAGCGTTTCGAGAAGGCCGGCCAGAGAGCCGGGATCGACAACTTTTCCGGAATAATCACTGAGCGGCTGGTTCATGCCCGCCGGGATCGACGCTGTCCCACCCAGGCGCACCAGCAGAACGTCCCGCATCCCCCTGGTCAGACCGGCGGCGAAACGTTCGAAATCACCACGGTTGTACATGGGTCCGGCGCGGTCCTCCACCAGGCCGAACGTTTTTTCCATTCCCGGCGCCAGCGCGGCCTCGAACGCCCGGCTGACCCATTCCCGCTGACGGTCCAGCGAATCCTGGTCCGCCAGGCGCAGGGCGGCGGTCAGATTGCCATCCGCCAGGGAGAGCAGCTCGGCCGCGGCCTCCGCCTCCAGACCGAACCGCTCGCACAGCGCACGTGCAGCCGCCGCCTGCCCCGGCCGTCTTATCTTCAGCCGCTGGCAGCGGCTTATTATTGTGGGCAGCAAGCCCGAGGGCCGTTCCGAGCAGAGGATCAGAAACACCCTCGGACGCGGTTCCTCCAGCAGTTTCAGCAGCGCGTTGGCCGCCTCGGTGCGCAGTTTTTCCGCGCCGGTTATTATAAATACTTTATTGCGGCCCTCATAGCAACTTTTTTCCGCTTCGGAACGGATGCGCCCCACCGCTGGCAGGTGATGCTCGCATTTATCGGAAAACTGAAGGTCCAGCCAGGAGGCCTGGCGTTTCAGCCCGTAGACCTCGGCCAGACGGTCCTCGTCCAGGCGGCCGGACTTGTAGAACGAACCGGGAACAGGCGGCGTCCAGATTACATCCGGATGCGCCAGCCGCGACACCTTGCGGCAGGAGTCGCACTCTCCGCAGGCAGCCGTTCGGCCGTCCCCTTTCAGGCAATTCAGCGACGCCGCCAGGTGGAACGCCAGGCTGCTCTTTCCCGCGCCGTCCGGACCATGGAACAGAAGTGTGCCGCCCAGACGGTCCCCGGTCAGCGCACCCCCGAGCATCGACCATTCAAGGTCCTTGTCCAGCAGTTCGCTCAGCCCGAGTCCTTTAACCTCTTTTACCGCTGTGGCCAAAACTACCTCCAGCTTACATGCTGCGTTTCAGCCAGGTGCGCGGGTCCACGGCGCGCGCGCCCTCGCGTATCTCGAAATGAAGGAGCGGCCCCTCGAGCGAGCCGGTGGATCCCACCCGCGCTATCGTCTGACCCTCGGTCACCTGCGCGCCACCAGTCACCGATACATCGCTCAGGTGTGTATAGAGGCTGTATACTCCGCCCCCGTGGTCAATCATCACCATTTTACCGTAACTGCGGTACCACTCCACCCGCATCACCGTCCCGCCGCCCACGCTGACCACCCTGTCCCCTTCATTGGCCCGGATGTCGATCCCGTTGTTGATCACCCGTGTCCGTGTTATCGGATCAGTGTACGGCCCGAACCCGCGCAGAAGGCTGCCCCTGGCCACCGGCCAGCCCAGGCTGCCCTTGCGGCCCGCCAGGTGGGCCACTTCCGGGGGCAGTATTTTACCCTGCCTGCGCGCCGCCTCGGCCGCCTCGCGCCGCTTGCGCTCCCATTCGGCGATCATGTCGCGGAAACGCTCGGCCTCGGCCTTGCGCTCCTCCAGGGACTTCAGCACCTCGGCCCGCTGAGCCTTCACGTCCTTGAGCAGCTTCTGCCGCTCGTTCTCCGAGCTTTCAAGCTGACGGCGCTCGCGCTCAAGTTCCTCGCGCCGGGTCAGGCGAAGGGCCAGCTTGCGCTCTCCGGCTTTCTTGTACTGGCTGTAACTCGTGCGCAGGCCGCCGACCTCGCGCACCAGGCGCTTGTCCTGGGCCGCAATCAGGGTAAGATATTTGTAGCGCCGCAGGAGATCGGTGAATGAATGGCTGCCGAATACGATGGCCAGTGAATGAAGGCGGCCGCGCTTGTAGATTCCTCGCAGACGGCGGTTCAGGATGGATTTCTTCTGGGAAAGCTGACGGCCGCACTTTTCGAGCTGACGGTTGAGAAAGCTGATCTCATTGCTCAGTTCCGTGATCTCTCCGTTCAGCGCGGAAAGAGTGTTGCGGGAGCGGTCGATCCGCAACTCGATATCGCGTATCTGCCTCAGGACGCTCTGTTCCTGCTTCTCCAGGCCTTTCGCCTTAGCGGAATCGGCCTTGATCTCCTTCTCCAGCTTCTGAAGCTGGTTGCGCGAGCTTTTGATTCTATCCTCGGTCTGCCTGGACGTGACGCTCTGGGCCGGGGCGTACGCGGGATAAGCCAGCGCTGTCAAAAGGAACAAGGTCCGGGCCAGGGAAATAATATCCGGCTTTATCAGGCGTTTTCTCATCTTGCGCCCCGCAGTCAGATCCGCCTGAGATAACGGCTCAGCGAAATCCAGCTCCCCAGCAGCCCCATCAATGCGCCGGCCGCGATTGTGTAAAAATGGTATTCGGCCGGAAACGGGGCCAGGTGGTAAACCTTCCGGTTGAACAACTCGATAATCAGCACCACCAGTCCAGAGGCCACAAGTCCCCCGAGCGCCCCTTTCAGGAATCCCTCCAGCAGGAAAGAACGCCGGATGTAGCCGTTGGTCGCGCCGACTATCTTCATGATGATAATCTCTTTCTGACGGCTGAAGATTGCGATCTTTATCGCACTGGCGATCAACACCACCGCCACCAGCGACAGCAGCGCGAAACCGACCATGCCCACCGTGCTGGCCACATCGTGTATCACCTCCATCCGCTGCAGCCATTCCCGCCCGTAGTCCACCTCCTCGACAAACGGGTAAGCCGCGGCCAGGTCGGCCACCTGGCGCACACTCAGTGTGTCGCGCCGTCCGGGCTGCATGGAGATCGAGAGCGAGGCCGGCACCGGGTTGCCCTCCAGGTCCTGCAGCAGTTCGCTGTCCTCGCCCAGGTCCTGGCGGAACCTTTCCAGCGCCTCGTCCTTGCTTACATACTCCACTCTGGCCACGCCCTCGACCCGGCTGAGGTCTTCCACCGCCAGTCCGATCTTGGCCCGGTCGGCGTCATCCCGCAGGTACACCACTATCTCCACCTTGTCCTCCATCACCCGGATGAGAGCGCTCAGATTGATGAGCACTATCCCCAGGCAGTCCAGGACAAGCAGGCTGAATGCGGTGGAAATGACCGCGAAAGCGGTCATCACGCGGGCGCGGGTGAATCCCAGCAGGGCCTCTCGAAGGGCGCGGAGCATAGGGACGTTTTCCCAGCGGATGAAAGAGTTAAAGGCCGATCGAGCCGGGCATGAAATCGCCCACCAGACCGTCATAAACCAGCCGTCCGCCTGCAATGTGCAGACGGCGGAAATGCTCGCGGCCCCGCAGCAGATCGTAGTCGTGCGTGGCGATCAGGACCGCGGTCCCCAGGGTGTTTATGTCGATCAGAAGCCGCATGATCTCTTCGCTGATATGCGGATCGAGGTTGCCGGTCGGCTCATCGGCCAACAGCACGAACGGCTCGCCGACAAGCGCCCGGGCAATGCCGACCCGCTGCTGCTCCCCGCCCGAAAGCTCGCGCGGAAAGCAGTCCGCCTTGCCGCTCAGTCCGAGCTGGGCCAGTACTTTCGCCACCCGCTGACGTATAAACGAGCGCGCCGCCCCGGTGACCTCCAGGGCATAAGCCACGTTCTCGGCCGCAGTGCGGTTTTCGAGCAGGCAGAAATCCTGGAACACGACCCCTAACTTGCGGCGGAGAAAAGGGGCCTGACTGCGGCGGAGCGTCGAGGAGCTGAAACCTGCCACCTGCACCTCGCCGTCATCCGGGCGCAGATCATGATAGATCAGGCGCAGCAGCGTGCTTTTGCCGCTTCCGCTGGGGCCGGTAAGGAAAACAAACTCCCCCTTGCCGACATGGAAATTGACGTTTTCGAGGACCCGTCCTCTGCGGCGGTAGCTTGCCGACACATCCGTGAAAGTGATCATTCCTCGCTCCGCGACGCCCGCCTGCGGCCCAGAACAGCGGCCAGGCGCAGGGCCTCCTGCATGCTCCCGCTGTCCGCCACGCCACGCCCGGCTATGTCCAGCGCGACGCCGTGGTCCGGAGAGGTGCGGACAAAAGGCAGGCCGAGGGTGATATTCACTCCCCGGCCGAAAGAATGCATCTTTATCGCGATCATGGCCTGATCGTGGTACATGGCCAGCACGGCGTCGAACTCCCCCCGCGCGGCCCGCACGAAAACCGTATCCGCGGGGAACGGCCCGGCCACGTTCAGACCGTCCTGTCGCGCCTTCGCGGCAGCCGGGATAGTGATCCGCAAGTCCTCGTCTCCGGCCACGCCTCCGTCCCCCAGGTGCGGGTTCAGCCCGCACAGCGCTATCCTGGGGCTGTCAATGCCGAACAGCCCGCGCAGCGCCCTGTCGATTATGCGGCACTGCGAGAGGATCAGCTTCCCGTTCACAGCGCCCGGCACCCGCGCCAGAGCGATATGCGTCGTGGCCGGGACTACGCGCAACCCGCCCCCGGCTAACATCATCGAGACTTCCACGTCCCCGGCCAGGTGCGCCAACAGCTCGGTGTGTCCGGGAAAATGGTAACCGCCCGCATTGAGCGCGGCCTTGTCCAACGGCGCGGTGGCCAGGGCCCGCGCCCGCCCCTCCAGCGCCAGCCGCGCCGCGGCCTCCACGGCCCGTCCGGCCCAGGCCCCGCAAAGCGCCGGGTGTTCAAGAAGGAACGCCCGCCACTCCTTTTCCGGAGACCCTTCCCGGGGCAGTTCTCCCGGCGCGGCCACCTCCAGCGTGGTTCCGATCAGGGCCGCCACCGCCTCGGGCACACGACCCTCCGGCCACAGCATGGCGGATGTTCGCTCCAGGACCTGGCGGCAGCCCACGGCAAGAGGACGGAAAAGGTTTTCGCCGGAAAGGGCTTCCATCCCCCTGAGCAGCACCTCCGGGCCGATCCCGCGGGCATCACCCATAGTCAGGGCCAGCACCGGCGGTCTGCCGTCAACTTCCTGGCTGGAAACGGTGCTCAGAACTCCTCCTCTGGCAGCCATTTCTTGAGGCGTATATCCACGTAGGTCTTCTCGCGCATCTTGTCCACGTACGCCTCGAGCATCTTCTGCTGCTGGATGCGCTCGATAAGCTGATCGCGGATTTCCTCAAAAGCCAGGGGAGCGGCCGGTCTGCGCTCCATCTCCAGCACCAGCAGGTACCCGTCCGGCCTGGACTCGACCACCTCGGAAATACGCTGCGCGCTGTCCGGCAGGGCGGTCATCGTGCCGCTAAGCGCCATGCGGTCCGCCTGGCGAAGCTGGCTCAGCTCCACCATGGGCGGGTTCTCGCGCAGGTTTTCGGCATCCTCGCCGAACTCCCTGGCCAGAGTATAGAAACTCTCGCCCGCCAGCACCCGGCCGCGGATATTCTCCGCCAGCTCGCGGGCACGCTCCCAGTCCACCTCGCGCACCTCGGTGCGGGCCAGGACATGCCGGGCGCGCACCTCTTTCTGCCGGCGCGCCTCAACCCGGATCAGGTGCCAGCCGAACTTGGACTTCACAATCCGCACCTCGCCGACTTTCATCTCGAAAGCGGCATTCTCGAATTCCTTGACCATTTCGCCCTTGGAGAAATAACCCAGGTCGCCGCCGCGCGAGGCAGCGGTGGGGTCATCCGAAAATTTCTCGGCCAGCCAGCCGAAATCCGTGCCATTTTTGTACATCGAATAGATGGAGTCGATCCTGGTCCTGGCGCTGTCCAGGACTTCCTGGCCGGGCTTGGGCGCGATCATCATCTGCATGATCCTGATCTCTTCCGGCCGCATGGCCTGCTGCGGCTGGGCGTCGAACAACTGCCGGGCCTCCTCCTCGGTCACCTTGACCCGCGGGATGTCATGGCTGCGGTCACGCAGGAAAGTCTGTCCCATCAGCTTCTCGCGCTGCATCTCGCGGTAGATTTCCTTCAACCCGACCAGGGTCATGCCTGACTCCGCCAGGTTCCGCTGGAATTCCGCCTCGCTCCCGAACTGCCCGCGCATCTCGTTGAGCTGGTTCTCCACCACCTGGTTCAGCTCTTCCTCCGAAATCTCCACCTTGGCTTCCTTGGCCTGGTGCAGCAGCACCTTTTCCGCCACCGCCCCGTTCATCACCTGCTCGAAAATCTGCTGCATGGCGGCGCTGTCGCGCAGCGAGATACGGTTCTGCTGGGCAATCCTGTATATTTCCGTTTTTATTTCATTGGACAGTATTATTTCACCGCCCACCACGGCGGCTATGTCATCCACGATATAGCGGGTGACTCCGGTTGACTGCTCAGCGGGCATTTCCCGCGTGCTATCGGCCTGGAAAGGATTATTCTCCTGCTCCTGTGCTGACAGGGAGCAGAACGAGAAAGCCAGCAAGGCGGCAAGCAGACATCTTATCATCGGTCACCCCATCCTCTGAGAGTATTCACGGCACCGTCACAGGCGCAATCCACCCGGCCCGTCCCGGTTTTCGGATAAGAAATATAAGCCCGGCTCGCGCCGGTGTCAATCGCCCGCGCGGCATATAGAGTTAAAAATCAATGGATTATGGCCTGTAAAAGGCAGGACTCGTGATATATACCCCTTGCGGGGCAATGGGGTGCGATAATTAAAGGGCGTGAATTGCCAGCGCGGTAAAAGAGAGCCCCGGCGCAGAGTGCGCCGGGGCCGGTGGGTGAATGCAAGCCTTAAAAGCTGATTTCTGTCCGGCTATTTATTATTACGCGCGAAATTTCCCGTCCCGAGCCAAGAGGTGCTTTTATACTTGACCGGCTTCCCGTCAATCAGAGCTGGATAATACTCCTCTTCGAAATATCTTTCGAGAACAGCCTTATCCCAGGCAGGACAGGTCGAGGGAGTTACAACCCTCGTAAGTTGCCGGTTCACCTTTCCCGTCTCATCCACATAAACTTCCACCGCCACCATGATTTGTCCATCCCTTTCCACCGCCTGCCGGATTGCTTCTTTCAACTCGCCGGACATTGCGCGGGGCGCTTTGGACTCATTTTTCAGAATGGGCGGCTGTAAACCATCATTGGCTTTAAAATAATAGCCCGCGTTATCGACCAGCGGCGGCACTTTGTCCTGCTGCGCAGCCATGGCCAGGCCGAGACCGGACATTCCCGCCAGTGCGATCACAGCCAGCAGAATAAAACTTCCCATCGCCGGTTTCGTCAGCGGCCGGGCGGTGATGCCCGTCTTCAGAAAATCCAGACGTTGTAGAACAGTGGCGCGGTTTGCCATCGGAATACCTCCATGCATCATGGGTGAATGTATAGTTGCTAAAGCCACCCTGGCCAGGGTTTTAGAGTAAAGTTCCACATCCCCCACGTACCCGGCCGCCGCGGTGTTGCAGACATCCTCACATGCGGCGCGGTGCGCGTCTGGAACTGGACGGGCAAACGGATGAAACCAGAGCAGGCAACGGACAACCTGGGCTATGAAGCTCCAGGCCAGGTCTGCCATACGCATGTGGGAGACCTCGTGGGCCAGTACAGCGGGAAGTTCACTTTTGAAACCGGGAGCAAGCATACTTTCAGGCAGCACAACCACCGGCTTCAACATCCCGCAGGCGAACGGGACCTCAACCGACTGTGAGAATCTCAAGTCAGGCAGCGGACCGGAATAACCCACTCCCTGCGCTACTTGGGTCAACAATTCCCGCGCGGCTTCATCCGCCTGGGACAGGCTTTTCACCTGCCGCGCAAGTTTAAAGTGCGCCCGGACCAGCAAAAGCAGAAAGAGCGACGCCCCTCCCAGCCAGAGTAGTTCCAGCCAGGGGATGCCGTTCCAGAAATCCCTTGTTTCTTGTTGCACCGCAGGGACAAAACCGTATTCACCCATCTGGACGATTGCCCCCGGCAGTTCGACCGGAAATGTTACAGCAATCGCGGATGTCAGCGGCAGCACAAGAAGCGCGGCGGAAACCGCGCGCCAGAGCGTCACCCGCCAGCGCGGATTGACTCCCCCCAGCGCGAAATGAACGGCCCAGGCGGCAGCAAGGATCAACGTGGCCCGGAAAAGAAGCTCCAGAGAGCCTGGCCACTGGAAGTGAAGTTCAGCTCCGGAGGCTATCATCCCGGCCTTCTTTCTGCCCGGCTTTCTGGTCCGCCAGGCGCTTGAGTTCCTCTATCTCCGCGACGGTAAGCTCGGAGGTTTCGATCATCCGGGCGATCAGGGCCGCGGCGGAGCCGCCGCTGAATATGTCGGCCAGACGGCGCACGGTCTGGCGCAGAGTGCGCTGGCTGCGCGTGCGGGCCTCGTAAAAATAAGCTTTTCCATCCTTGCGGCGGGTAACATGACCTTTTTCCAGAAGGACCAGCAGCACCGAGCGCAGCGCCGCGTTCTGAATGGGACGCGGGAAACGCGCCTGAATCTCGGCGGGCTTGAGCGAGCCGTGCTGCCAGAGCACCTGCATCACCTCCAGCTCTCCGCTGGTGAATGGTTTCATTGATAAGTCTCCTATAAGCAGGTTTGATGTGTGGGTGTTTCCACATATATAATACATCAACCCGAAAAAGCTGTCAAGGGATATGTGGTATTTTCCACATATTGGTTTTTTATCCTTCATCTCTGTAAGTTCGATTTTCCTCTCAGACAGAGTCCTGCCTTGAAAATTCCGTACAGACAAACGTTCTTTCCCTATCTTGCCAATGGCACTGCATCTTAATATTATAATTGACCGAAATTCTATTCCGGAGAGATAGACACATATCCTGGTCACCTTTTCCGCGTAAAGACAAACCTGAATTTTTCAAAGCTCTGAACTAAGGCATTTTTTATCAGAAAGAGAATAAATCACTCGCAGTGAAAAAGGCGGGGAGAAAAACTCATTGTCCAAAAATGTCAGATTGCTGCTGTTGAATCTGCTGCTTCTGATTCTGACAGCAGAATCAGCCTGCCGGATTAAATATTTCCTGTATCACGATTATGATATGGGATACCTGTTTGCTCCTCTGCTATGGGAAAAAACACCCAGATTGCAGACAGATCCGAACTCAAATTCCGCATGTCCCGATGACAGCACGGTTTTTTCACGCTGCAGAAACGAAAACCTTGCAGTGACATACAATTCATACTGCTGGAGGGGCGCTGAAATTTCGCCTCAGAAAGCAAGCGGTACTTACAGGATTCTTGTTGCAGGCGGCTCCCCTGTCGAAAGCATCGCTAACGGGGATGAAGATACATGGGTCTATAAACTGGGGCTTCTGCTTAACAGACGTAACCCGTGCTGCGGAAAAATTGAAACGATAAATGCGGGCCGGGGCGGCTCGACTTCGTCTGACATCCTCAACATGCTCCTTAACAAGGGTTTCGATCTCAGCCCTGACATGCTGATTTACTATGCGGCATTCAATGATTCAAGGGAGAATAGCTGGAGTATTATCGACACGCGGATCGGCAGGTTCTCTTTGAGCAAACTGGGCTTTCTTCATGACGGTCTTTTCTATAAATCAATGCTCTACACTTATCTTGTTGAAAAATATATTTTTTGGGACTCGAACAGAAACAGCCGTATTATGAAACGAGAGATGATCAGCCCCGCTTTCAAGGAAATCATATCCGAATGTGAATCAAGGGGAATTCAATTCGTCTATGTCCGCGAAGTGATTGATTTCCCGCTGGAGGCAAATGGGGTCGATCTTGCCGAGAATGAGGAAACCATCTGGAAAACCCTGAACGAAGCCTGGCAGCGCAGAACTGCTCCAGCCACATCCGGGGCAGTCACATACGATGAACTGTACGCCTATAGACAGAGACTGCGGAACACGCTTCAGACAAAATTCTGCAAAGAAAAAAGCATTCCTGTCATCGATCCGTTCAAAGCCTTCGAAAACCGCAGAAAGCTGAAAGAACAGCCCCTGTTCCTGGACCTGGTGCATTTGAACTGCTTCGGAAATGAACTCCTGGCTGAGGAAATAAGCGGTCCACTGTATCAATATCTTGAAACAGGCAAATCAAGCGGAATTTCTATCTCCTCTGATTCGGCCGCAAGCCGACAGTAATCCGTTATCGATTCTGATTCGGATCGCCTTGCCGCCGATCACTCAAGGCATTCCATTATCCTGGAAATCACCCAGTCGCGCAGTTTTTCCACGTCTTCGTTCTTTGTGGTCCGGAAGAAGTCACTGTCGCGGTAGACCCGCATGTCCTGGTCGATCCCGTCGAACATGGCGGCCTGCTTCCGCCGCACCTCGGCCATGACCGCGGCCTTGCGCCCGGGGGCTTTGCTTTCCAGCATCTGCTCCAGGGTGCGGATATAACGTACATCGTCAATCGCCTCGCGCGCGGCCTCCAGGGCCAGGGTGCGCACCGGCTCGCGCCCGTCCACCGAGGGATACACCGCCACCCAGTCGGCGTCCGACTGCGACGGCCCGCCCGCGTTCTCGCTCCAGCCGTCGAAATCGTTCCACGGGTCGCCCACCCAGTAGTTCCAGCACCAGAAGAACATCGCCTCGCTGCCGTAGTAGGCCGGTATCTGGCCGTAAAGAAGGCGGCTCACCCCGAAAGACTGGTCGGCGCACACGTTTATGTAGCTCCAGAATCGCTTGCCGTGCAGACGGGCCAGGGCGCTGGTGCGCGCCAGGTCACGGTTGGCCACGAGGATATCGCAGCTCGCCACCAGCGGGCCGGGGTCTTTTTCCGGCTCGAAAAACACCCCGTAGACCGGGACCTGCGGGAAGTATTTCTTCACCAGGTGGTATTTATGGATGTAATAGGGCAGGATATGCTTGGTCGGCTCATCGTGGATAAGAAGCGCCAGCTCGGGCCAGCCCGCCTGTCTGGCGTGCTCGAAGATAAGGCGCAGGCCCTCAACCCAGTATTTCTCCCAGCGCGGATCGGTAAAATCGGCCAGGGTGCAGATACGCCCGCCGATCTCGCGTTCCAGCAGAGTCAGTCCGAACTCCCGGGCCAGGTCCATCTCGTAGTGGCCGAGCCAGGAGTTGCCCAGGGTCAGCACCAGCGGACCGCGCATCCCGGCCTCCTGCATGCCGCGCACGAACGAGTCATACTCCGTGAAATCCAGCCTTATTTTTCCATCCGCGTTCCGGATCCTGATCGGGTGGCTTTTCCAGAACCACTGAAGGGCGTCCATCCCGTAGCGCTTCATCAGCCGCCACTCGCCCGGAGCGAACGGCTCGCCGCTCAGGAACGCGCCGAAACGCGGAAGGCCCCGGTCTGTCAGTTTGAACGGCAGCACCCGCACCTGTAGAGGACATTCCACGGTTTTCCCGTTGCCGCCGGCCACGCGTAATTTCGCGGCATACACTCCGGCGGGCGTGCCCTCCGGCACGCTGACAGTAACCCAGTACAGACGGCTCTCGCCCTGGGGCACGGGGTAAGACGCGGCCGGGCGGATAAACGTGGGATAGCGAACGTAGCTCAGGGTGGGCCAGCGGGGCGGACTGGGCAGGGCATATTGCACCGGGTGGAAAAGCACGTCCTCAACCGTGGCCGATGAAGCCAGCCAGGCGCTCCCGCCGGAGGCCCGCACGGAGGCACCCGCGGCCAGGCTTTCCACGCCGCGCAGGGCGTACGCGCTGAACGGCTGCGACTCGATCTCGCCCGGAGCGGCAGTCAGGCGGAGAGTGTCCAGGCGTTCGCCGGGGGCGGGTTTCGAGTTGGGAAAGACCGTATAATTCCGGTCGCGGTGATAGAGCAGCCATCCGCGCTCCAGTTCATCCGCCGCCGGGACCAGGGTGTCCGCCTGCACCGGCTGAAAGTGCTCGACCGCGCCCTGCTCGACAAGGCGCGAAAGATAGTCCGCCGGGACCGGCAGCCCGCCGCTCTGCGCGGCCAAAGGAGAAGAAAGCGCAAGCAGTAAAAATATTATAGACATAATATCTCCTCAACAGCTACGGTAGTTTTATTATGTTGCACAGCCCATTGAATTGAAAATCATTTTCAAGTCTTATTGCTACGGAAAATTTATTGACGTTATAAAGATCTGCCAATTCCTCGACCAGCAGAATGGCCATTTCTTCTTTTGAGATACCTGTCAAATCGGAATCTGACGCAATATTGGATAAAATTTTAGTCGATTCTACTTGCAGACTTGCGGTTGGCATTAATATATGTGCGGCAAATTTATCAGCCTGATAATCCATGCGTTTTACGATTTTATATCCGTACGAGGTCAACCATTCGATGTAATCCTCTATGACAGAAGAAGATTTCGCAACTACGTCAGAGGCTTCTTCAAATATCTCCGCGTGCAGAAACAAATGACCTAATTCATGCGCCAGAGAGAAGCGATACTTCTGCTCATACATATCATACTGCGTCTCGTCTATCCAAATTGATTTTCGATCGAGTGAAAGAAAAGAACTTATTCGATAATCTTTATATAATCTCGGGAATGGGACTATATTTATATCAAAAAATTTTTCTATAATCAAATCGATTGGGACCGGCATTTCGAGTCCTGCGTGGTGCTTATTAATAAAAGAGTGGGCCTTCCTTTCTATTTCTTCATCTTTGAGGTATTTGCATCTATCCATTTACCATCAAGCTCCCTGCGCAAGGTTTCAATTAATTCCCGTGTCTTTTGCTTATCCAGAACATTTTCTCTGGCAGCTCTAAACAACACAGGAAGCGAATTCATTAATAATTGGTCACTTGCAATATCAACGGGAATTTTTCTGTTGGATATCTCTGCCAAGTCAGTGAAGTATTCCCATTCCTTACTTCCTATCTCGATATTTAGTGCTTTGGCCAGTTCTTCAAGCTTGGCCACATCCTGTGGAGCGGGCAAAATACCACGCTCCAATTTACTGATATTCCCAGCGTCATAATCATTAATTCTGCAAAACTCTCTAAGTGATAAATCCATCGTGAGTCGTTTGGCTTTTACAAAATCGCCAAATTCGGGAGACCGCGGCATAATGATAAACCTCCTTTCAACTCCTCCAGGTGTTCTCTCCGGTTGCCATATAGCTCAAATTTGAGCTTTGTTGTAATTATATTACAACATCAGTGGGAAGTCAATAGGATTTTCAATAGTGAAAATACTTTTCATCATAGACAAGCAAGAAACCCTTCCCGGCAATGATACCCGGAAAGGGCTTTTCTTTCAAGCGTTTTGCCTGCAATTGGGCCGTCTCAGTAAGTTTCCGGCTCAGCCGGGCGGCTGTCGCCCCAGCCCTCGAACCGCCCGCCGGGCAGCGCCACCGCCGCCTGCGCCGCGGCTATGCTGCGTCGCGCGGTCACGCGGTATCCCATCTTTTCCAGCGCCTGGCGGGTTTCTGCGGAAAAAGCGAACGGCTCGGCCGCCACCTCATCCGGGTGATGCTGGTGGTGGAAACGCGGCGCGGTAACCGCCTCGCGCACGTTCATGCCAAACAGGGTGAGGTTCAGGAATATCTGGGCCACCGTGGTCGTAATAGTCGGTCCTCCCGCCGCACCCAGAGCGGCAAACAGCTCCTCCCGGCCGCTGGAATCACGGCGGGTGACAATCGTGGGGGTCATGCTGCTCAACATCCGCTTACCCGGCGCAATCGCGTTGGCCTCGCCCTGGCGCAGCCCGAACATGTTGGGCTGTCCGGGCGCGGCGGCGAAATCATCCATCTCGTTGTTCAGAAAGAACCCGGCCCCTGGAACCACCGCACCGTTGCCATATCCACCGTTTAACGTCGTAGTGACAGATGCCGCGCCGCCCCAGCGGTCCAGAACACAGAAATGAGTCGTATTGGCCGGTTCGGGCAGTCCCGCTGCCACCGAGTCGCTGCGCCCGGCTCTCCCCCGCGGAATCAGCTTTCTGCGGCTGTCCAGGTATTCCTTCGAAAGCATCCGGGCCAGCGGAACTGCGACAAAATCCGGGTCCGCCAGCAGGCTGTTGCGGTCGGCGTAGGCCAGGCGCTCGGCCTCCACCAGGCAATGGACATACGCGGCGCTGTTGAACCCATCACCGGCCCGCGCCAGCGGCTCGATAAGCCCCAGTATCTGGCCCAGCACCGCGCCGCCGGAACTTGGCGGCGGCATGCCGTAAAGACGGAAGCCCTGGAAATCGAACACCACGGGGTCGCGTTTCACGCAGCGGTAGCGCGCCAGGTCCTCATGGCTTATCAGGCCGCCCTCGCGATCCATGAAAGAAACCAGGCTGTCGGCCACCCAACCGGAATAAAAACCCTCACGCCCGTTGCGGGCAATCTCGCGCAGCACTCGCGCCAGGTCTCCCTGGCGCAGGGTGTCGCCCGCCGGGAAAGGCCTGCCGCCGGGGAAAAACAGCGCCATGCTCGAACTCCAGGGGGCGAACAGCTCGCGGCTCCCCTCGAGGCCGTCCCGAAAGACATGGCTGACCGGAAAGCCCCGCTCGGCCAGGCGCAGGGCCGGGGCAATCAGTTCCCCGAGCCGGAACCTGCCGGAGCCGAAACGCTCCAGTGTGGCCAGCATGCCGTCCACACTGCCCGGCACACCGCTGGCGAGAAGGCTCCTGCGGCTCAGTTTCTCCTGCGGATGTCCCTGGCTGTCCAGGAACATATCCCGCCGCGCCCTCAAGGGGGCGGCCTCACGGTAATCCAGGGCGTGGACCAGGCCGAAAGGCTCGCGATAAATGATAAACCCGCCGCCGCCCAGGTTCCCTGCGGACGGATAAGTCACGGCCAGCGCAAAACCAACGGCCACCGCCGCATCCGCCGCGTTGCCCCCGGCGCGCAGCACCTCGAAACCGGCGGCCGCGGCCCGCGGCTCGGCGCAGACCACCATGCCCTCGCCGCTGGTGAACGGCGGGAAACGCTGGGCCAGAAGAACGTCTCTCGCAGGCAGGCAAACCAAAAGCATTGAAGGCAGAATCAGTCTTAAACTGGTTAATCCATGCATCACCGCGATCCTTTCAGTTATTATCTGATTCACTCCCCGCCATAACGCGTCAGGACTTCGCGCCAATCACCCGGATTCCCCCGTATCTCACAGACAGCGCTGGAATTGCTGAGTTCCGCCCAGGCCGCCGGGTAACTGAACCGCCCAGCCCACAGGTGCACTCCGTCATCCTGTACAATGCCGGTGCTCTCGAATCCCGAAACAGCGTTCAATATGGATTCTCCCTCCACACCGGCCAATCCGTTCCTCACCGGGCGGACAGCTCCGGAGACGGAAAAACCTCCAAGTCGAATCCTCAGCGGCTCAGGAGACTCGGCGCGGATCTCCAGCCGTGTCGATCCCCTCGCACCAGCCGAGAAATTCACCCTGAGTTCCCCACCGGCGGCGCTGCCTTTCACTGTCGCGCTGTCCGCGGATGAGCTTTCGGTATGGAAACCGCTGAACGGGCGCCAGCGGCCACGGTCAAGCCAGAACAATGCCGCCGCCCCGCTGCCGTAGGTTTGCGCGAACCTGCCGCTTAGCAGAAGGTGATAATATTTGCTTTCAGTATAAGCATGGTGGTTGAGACCCAGGTTCCAGAGCACCACATGCCGAGGCATACGCTGCAGCGCCATGGGCAGCGGGCTTAAAATCCTGATCCCTGGTTTCCATTCTCCAGCCGGTTCATGCCAGAACAAGCTTCCGGGATCGACCTGCGCAAAGTGGCAGAGACGGCCCAGCCAGTAGCAACTTCCCCGGCAGGAATAGCTGTCCAGTATGTCTGTCTTGCGGCCGATAAAGCCCGGCAGGAGCAAACCCTCGCGGTCGGTCACGGCTGTAAGCGGCAGCCAGCGCATTGCCCCGGCCACCGCGCGGCGCCAGTCTCCCGGTCGACGCACCGGAAGACCACGGCGCAAGGCCATCGCCAGACCATCCAGAAACGTCTGGCGGTACAGGATCGAGCGCCCCCAGACCGGAGCCACCCCCTCCTCATCAAAAAAATCAAGCAATGTGTCCAGGAACTCGACCGCGCGTTCCCGGATAAGAGACGAAAGTTCCGGCGCGGCCCCAAGTTCATCCAGCATCAGAAGGTATGGGTGTATCTGGTTGCCGTTGTATGTGTCGAAAGCCTCCTGCTCCCCATCCCGATACCAGCCTCGCCCGGCGTGAAAATCCAGGGCCACCCGGCGGATGCTCAGGTTCATCGCGGCCTTGTCGGCAGGCAAATTCTCATGTGCCAGAAAAGCCTGCACCAGAGCAGGGAAAAGCCGCCAGTTCGTGTCATCCACCCGGCGGCCGTCCACCTGGCCCAACCAGGCAGCCACCTGTTGTTTTTCATGCCGATTCAGAGGTTCCCAAAGCGCAGCCCTGGCGTTGTGAAGACACCACGCCAGAGCACTGGCCTCACAGATGGGCTGTGAGTAATCATTCATCTCACCCCAGTATTCACTGTCCTCCGGATCGGTCCCCCTTAGAATGCTACTCCGAGCCGCCTCGGCAAACCGGCTGGCCGGTTCAAATGACTCCACGGCAACCCCGCTTAGCCAGGGTGCGGCCGCCAGCAATGGCCTGGAAAACGATTCAAGACGATCGGAAACCGTACCGTTATCGGAAGATGGTTCGAGCAGGGAGCCACAACCGCCGGCCAGCACCGGACCGAGCGGAGCGGCCAGAGCACGAACCCAGCCCCGGATGACAGCGCTTTCCATTGCAGCCGGTGTGCCTTCCTCGTTGAGCCTTGTGGTCATTTCAAATTTTCCAGTTTCCCGCCAGACTATGGATACACCTGTGGCGATTGAGTATAAGAAAACAGATCATGATCCGGCCGCATCCCGGCTCAGGCGTCCAGCACCTGCCGGACTGTCCGGGCCAGGTCCTCGGCGGTATAAGGCTTTGAGAGGAAGCCCGCGGCGCGGGAAAGGATGTTCTCGTTCACGTATTCGTCGTTATGGCCGGAGGAGATAAGAACAAGGGCCTCCGGCCGCCGGGCGGCTATCTTCTCGAAGACCGTTGCTCCGCTCATCCTGGGCATGGTCAGATCGAGCAGCACCAGATCGATTTCATCCGCGTGCGTTTCGAACAGCTCCAGACCGGTAAGTCCATCCGCAGCGGCAAGCACTTTGTAACCCAGGTTGCCCAGGATGAGAGTGACAAATTTCTGCACCACCTCTTCATCATCTATCACCAGCACAGTCTCATCGCCCGTGGGCATTATATCCGGCTCGAATTCCTCTTCCTGGAACAAGGCCTCCACCGCGGGCAGGAAAATATGAAAAACCGCGCCTCGGCCGGGAGCGCTTTCAATATACACCCGGCCTCCGTATTTGCGCACCACAATGTTATAGACCATCGACAATCCGAGGCCCTGGCCCTTGCGGGCCTTGGTCTTGGTGGTGAACAGGGGGTCGAAGGCCCGCCGCTGCACCTCCGGTGTCATGCCCGCACCGCTGTCGGAAAACATCACATGCACGTAATCCCCCGGTGTAAGCCCGGAGGGGTCGCCCTGCCCGATCAGCGTGAGCGCGGCGCGCAGATGGATCTGGTCCCCCTCGGAAACACCCTTTTCCTCAATCGCCTGCACCGCGTTGGTGCCCAGGTTGAGTAACACCTGGTTCAACTCGCCTGGATTGGCGTTGACAAAAAAACGTCCGGGCTTGAAATCCACTGTTTTCTGGATCAATCTATCCGTGGTCTTGTCCAGCAGGCTGAACACCTCGGAGCCGATCTCGTGCAGGTCCACCGCGCGGCGTTCAGCCGCGAAACCGCCGGAAAGCGACTGGAACTGGCGGATCAGTTCTCCGGCCCGCTGGCAGGATTTTTCCGCATCTCGCACGCACTGGCGCTGGATGTCGCTGAAACGGTCGGGGTGCATGGACAGGACGGAGATGTTTCCCATTATACCGGTAAGAAGGTTGTTGAAATCGTGCGCGATCCCTCCGGCCAGAGTGCCCAGCGAGTCCATACGCTGGCGAAGCTGAAGCTGCTCTTCGAGCTGGCGTCGCTCGGTGATGTCCTCAAAGCATAAAAGAACCATCATCTGGCCGCCGATCACTACGCGGGTCGAGGAGACAAGAAGCGAGACATCCCGCCGTTCGCCTCGCCGCATTACGGTGGTGAGGACCTCATAACGGTCATAACCCTGGCCCGAATCGAGGGTCCGGCTGATTACGTCTCCAACCGGGCAATCACGGCAGAGCTGGCCATCTCCGCAATCACCGGACGGAGAGCTGAATCTGACACAACCGAAAGCCTCGCTCCAGGGCTTGTCCATCAGTTCCATCACCGTCCGTCCCAGGCTCTTCGCTCCGGCGCGGTTGATCTTTCGCAACTGTCGCCGGCTGTCGATCAGGGCCATGAAAAGCGGCGCGCTGTCGAAAATCGCCGCCAGTTCAGCCTGGCTCGAACGCAGTTCTTCCTCCCAGGCCTTGCGTTCGGTGATGTCCTTGGCCACTCCCTGGGTCCCGGAGAAAAACCGTTTCCCCGTTTCATCCACACGGTAGTGGCCCTCGGCGGAGACAAGGAAGGTCCGGTTCAAGACCCCGTCTTTGACAGGAGCATCCGGTCCGGGAAGGAAACGCACCTCCAGGTAGCGGGTCTTGCGCTCGCCTGTACGCCGCTCGTCTATCTTGCGCGCCGCGTTCTCGCGGTCATCCGGATGAATTATATCGAGCATATGGCAGCCCACGAGCCGGGCGCTGTCATAGCCGTACAGGCTGAACGCGTCGCTGGCGAATACGATCCGTCCCTCGGGGTCCAGACGGTAGATCAGGTCCGGGGCGCTGTGCAGCATGTTGTTGAGGTGCTCGCGGCTCTCCCGCAGTTCCTCCTCTTCACGCCGACGTTCCGTAAGGTCGATCATGATGCAGCGGATATGATTTTCCTGGCTGGGCTCAATTCCCAGGCAGCCAATCAGGCAGGCGGCCACCGAGCCATCCGGCCGCGCGAACTCCATTTCTCGCAACGTATGACTGCCGGTGGAACCCGGGCTGTCCGCCTGCGGTTGCGGTTCCTCCCAATTCAAGGCCAGTTCATGCAGGCTCGTTCCGGCCAGTTCAGCCTCGGAGCGGCCGAGAATGCCCTCCACTGCGCTGTCAGCCTGTACTATTACACAGGACCTGTCCACCTCCAGCCAGCCGAACCGGTGTCCGTGCTGAACAGCCGGAGGAGGTCCACTCTCCGGTTCCGTCACATTCCGGGCTTGACCGGCGGTTTTAGGATTGCGTTTGATTTTGATGTCGGAAATCTCGGACATGGATTTCAGTTTCGCCGCTCGGGCTGTCAAGAAATTAAATATTATCCAGAAGTTTATATTCGGCTGCGGAGTCTGGTCAAGATTCAGCTCAGCTCTCCACCCCGGTGCACAACATCATGTGAGTATTCTCAACCCTGAGGCAGAAAAAGTCAATGAATCATTGCATCCTGTATCAGTCTGGACTTTCGCACGGCGCTCCTTTATCGTACCTTCTATCCAGATATCAATCAATCCGCGTAGAAGATTGACCGGTCAGTCCGGCGGTTCAGGTCAAACCGGTCTTTATTGGTTAATCCATATCTACTGATAAAATAACCAGTTAGGAGATAAAATGCGATTTGTCATGCTCGAAACAAAACCGGGCCCTGCCCCGGCGGTTCTGCTTCCGGATGGGTCCCCTGCCCTGCTGGCTCCAGCCGGCGGCTGGCGCGACCTGGATGAATTAATCCGCGAGGGGGACCCGGCTCTCGAAGCTGTCAGGGCTGCTCTCGACAGCAACAGTCTGCGCGGATTGCCGGGCGTGCGCATCCTCAAGCCACTGGGCCGTCCCGAAAAAATCATGTGCATTGGCAAAAACTACAGGGACCATTGCCGGGAAATGAACTCCCCCCTGCCGGAAAGGCCGGTGCTTTTCGCCAAGTATCCCAACGCCCTGGCCGGGCCGGATGAGGAAATCATGCTGCCGGAGGTAAGCCGGATGGTCGACTGGGAGGCCGAGCTGGCCGCGGTGATCGGCAGGCGATGCCGCAATGTCCCGGTGGAGAGCGCCCTGGAGTGCGTATTCGGATATACCTGCGCCAATGACCTGACCATGCGCGATGCGCAGAAAGAGGACGGCCAGTGGGTGAGGGCCAAAAGCCCGGACAGTTTCTGCCCCCTCGGACCGGCGATCGTCACCAGCGATGAGATTCCCGACCCGCAGCGCCTGGATATCCGCCTGACCCTGAACGGCGATGTCATGCAAAGTTCGAACACGCGCGAGATGGTGTTCGGCGTGGCGGAGCTTATCAGTTATCTTTCGCGGACCATGACTCTTCAGCCCGGAGATATCCTGCTCACCGGCACACCGCCTGGAGTTGGCGCGGGACGGGACCCGCAGGTGTTCCTCCGCGATGGCGACCGGGTTGTGGTGGAGTTGGAGGGGATCGGCGCTCTGGCAAACAGAATGCGTGGTCAGCAGGCATAAAGGTATGCATCTTGCTGTCGATTACGGCAAGCCTTCAAGAGCCCTGATCCAGTTCAGCCCGGGGCCTTTGACTTGACAAAAAGCATATTTGCTTGCAGATTTTAGCGTTAGCTTTGAGAACATATGAGGTTCGATGCCGCCGAAACAGAATTTGCTTGACAACCCTGGAGAACAAATACACCGGGTGCAGATGATCCGCCATCTCACCGGCGAGGTTTTCGTCCTGCGCGTGGACCGTCACAATACCCCGGCGCGGGCCGGGCAGTGCGCCACCCTGGGGACCTGTGGCAGCGGCCTGAACCGTGAGTACTCGATGTACGGCGGGGAGATGGACCCCTGGTTCGATTTCCTGATCCGCGAGGTGGAGGACGGCCAGGTGTCGCCGCGCCTGAAAAACCTGCTCCCCGGCGATCCGGTGGAGATGGACGGCCCTTACGGACGGTTCGTGATCGAAAAGCCGGAGGACCGCTCCAGGCGCTATCTTTTCATAGCCACCGGCGTGGGCATCGCCCCGTTCCACAGCTACCTGGCCAGTCACCCCTGGCTCGATTACAGGCTGATCCATGGCGTTAGGTTCATGGATGAGCGCTACGACAGCCAGGATTACGCGCCCGGACGGTACGTGGCCTGTGTCTCGCGTCAGGACGGCGGAGATTTCCGCGGCCGGGTCACAGGTTACCTGCGCGCCAACCCCGCGGACCCTGAATGCTATTGCTATGTCTGCGGCAGCAGCGAAATGGCGGCCGAAGTTTCCGAAATCCTGCGCAGCCAGGGAGTGAACGGGGACCATCTGTTTACGGAATCCTTTTTCTGATCTCCGGTGGCAGGATACAATGCGGTGGTTAAGCGGGTCAATATGGGGCGTAATGGATACGCCCCGGATTAAATACAATCAGGGAGCACCCCGATGAGAGTGGCGATTTCCTATCCGCCGATAGTCAACGAGCTGGGCCAGGTGGCGATGGTTTCGCAGAACCGGAACGTGCAGTATTTCAAGAAACCGACCTACCTTCTGCCCGTGATCCACGCCCAGGCCGCCACCTGGCTGCGCAGCCTTGGAGTGGAGGTGCGCTGGGACGACGGGAACGCGCAGGGCAAAAGCTTCGACCAGTGGTACAGCGAGCTTCTGGCCTGGAAACCGGACATCGTGGTTTTCGAAAGCACAACCCCGGTGATGAAATTCTACTGGCGTCTCACCAACCGTCTGAAAGGCGATCTGCCGGACACGGTCGTGGTGATGACCGGGTTCCATTCCATGCGCAAACCGAAAGAAACGCTGGAGAACAGCCGGACAGACGTCGTGCTGCGAAGTAACCACGTGGATTTCGCCCTCAAGCGCCTGGTTCCTTACATCGCCGAACACGCCGGCTGGCGCTCGAGCTGCGACATCGAGGGGCTCTGGATAAGGCTGGATGACAAGGAATTCCGCGATACCGGCAATTTCCGTCAGGTCGAGCCGCTGGAGAACAGCCCGGATGTGGACCGCGACCTGGTGCAATGGAAAAACTACGCTTTCGAGAACGGCAACTTCCTCCAGACTCCCGGGACTTATGCCACCAGCGTGATCCGCGACTGCATGTTCGGCAAGTGCACGTTCTGCCGGTACAACGGTCCGGACCTCACTTTCAGCATCCGCCCGGTCGAGCAGAGCCTGAACGAATACCAGCGCCTGATAGAGGATTACGGGGTGCGGGAGATATTCGATGACTCCGGGGTCTGGTACCGCGGCAAACAGGCCCGCGAGTTCGCCCAGGGGGTAATCGACCGCGGCTTGCACAAGAAAGGCGTATATTTCGGGTTCAACACCCGCTTCGCCTACCTGGACGAGGAAACGATCAAGCTGCTGGGCAAAGCCAATTTCCGTTTCGTCCTGATCGGCCTGGAGGCGGCGGATGAGTTCACTCTCAGGAAGCTGAACAAGGGCTACCTGCCCAAGCATATCCTGCCGAACCTGGAATGGTTCACCCGCTACGGTCTGCACCCGCACCTGACAATCATGGTCGGTTACCACTGGCAGACCCGCGAGCAACTGAAAGAGACAGTGGACCTGACCCGCGAGATAATGTTCAAGGGCCTCGCCCGGACATTGCAGGTCACGCTCTGCACGCCGCTGGATTTCACTCCCTACCACCAGGAGTGCATAAACGAGGGAGTGATGCTGACCGAGAATTACGATGATTTCGACATGAGCAAGATCATCGTGAAAACCCCGATCCCTCACGAGGAATACTACAAGGCGATCCGCGACATGTACGGCGTGGCGCTCGACCCGCGTTTCCTGGCCCGTCAGGTGCGGTTCCTGGCCTCGGGCCGCAAGCGCGACTGGCAGTTCCTGTTCAGCTACGGCTGGCGCGCTCTGCGCCGGGTGCGCAACCACATTTTCAACCTGACCCAGGCCCGCACCCTTGCTCCTGCGGGGCACAAAGGCGATGACAGTTGCAAGCCCACTCCGGCCCGCACCTGCTGAATAACCAGTCATTCTGTCTTCGATAAAAAGAAACGCCCGGGGTTGTTTCTCCGGGCATTTCTTTTCCGTGTTCGAAGCCGTTCAATTCCAAATGGCTGTTTCCTTAAAAGCGTGTTGAAAAATGATTAAAAACACAACCCCCTGTTTCCCACTTTTTTAAGGGGGACTGCAAAACCTCTACTGACAGGCATTTGCAGATAACCTGAAGTGGCGGACTTTCCTCCCCCCTGACAAGGGGGGACCGAGGGGGATTTAATACAATAAATCAACACACCTAATTTAATGCGGATTTTTATAGTCGATAATTTTGTATTGATTATCTTATTGTCGAGGGAGGCAAACCTTCCCGGTTTTTTTCAGCCAGGCAGGGAACATCCCGCACAGGTGAAACAGCCAACTGTGAGAATTTCCCTTCCCGCCGGAGCATGACCGGCCGGAGCAAAAGAAAACTCCTCAGAGGAGCGGGAACGATGATTATGCCCGGAAATATCCTGCGGACTGCGCTGCTGACCGTCACTTTTGCCCTGACCGCATCTGCCGGTCTCAAAGCCGGAGAGGAGAAAATTTTCAGCCAGGAAATCTCCGCCGACAGCCTGGCCCAGTTCGAAATCATTGTGCCCGGCACGCTCGACCCGAAAAACATCGAGATCACGATCGAAAATATCGGCTCCACCCCGATAGTCGACCCCCGGATTACGGTCAATGGACTGTACGACTGGTACGACATTCAGGCCATCGCGGCGGAGGCCACCCGCGGCTGCACCACGGACAGGGAGAAAGCCCTCGCGATCTGGGAATGGATATTGTTCAAACGCTACCAGCTTTCGCCCAGGGATCGCAGTGCAGTAAGTCCCGTGCGGGGAGCCAACGGTTATGGCTATGTGATCTGCGGTCATTGCGCATTCTGGCTCCAGGCCTTGTGCGAGGCGGTCGGGGTGAAAGCCCGCGTGCAGGAGGTCTGGGGACACACGGTCAACGAGGTCTACTACGATGCGGGCTGGCACTTCCTGGATTCGAACGTCAAGGTGTATTACCTGGGTCCGGACAACTGGTCCCTGGCCTCGCTGGCCGATATGGAGCACAATGTCGGGCTGATCCGGCGCACCCTGCACTCGCACGATCCCTGGGTCCGTCAGCCTGATTCACTGGCCCGCAACCAGATATTCGTGGACTATTACACCTCTTATGGCGACAACTATATCGACGACAGCGGAATAAATGAAGCCCGGAAGAACTACACCATGTCCTATACACTGAAGCAGGGCGAGAAACTGATCCGCTGGTGGGGCCCCGAGCTGGGCAAGTACGAGGCAGGTCAGCGGCGGCCGCCTAAAGAATACGCCAACGGCCGCCTGATCTGGGAGCCCGATCTCGAGAAGGTGGATGTGCTGCCTTACCTGCGCGTGATCGACAATGTCACCACTTACCAGCAGGACAACCAGAAGCCCGCAATCCACTGCGCCCGGCTGCAGAACTTTTTAATGTCCCGCCCTTCGAGGTTCGCGCTCCCCATCTCCAGCCCTTACCCGATAGTGGGAGGCAGCTTTGACTGCACACTGGTCAAGGAAGGCGATTCCGGAAATTATCGCGACAAAGGCTGGTCGCTCGATTACGCGGGAGTGTGCTACGGCGCTCCGGATTTCTGGGCCTCGGACCTCGGACGGTTCAGGAGGGGGAAAGGGACCCTGGAGGTGACGGCCCAGCTTGATTCGTTCATGGTCCGCCAGCAGCCGCTCTATAACTATGAGATCGGCTTTTCGCTGAGCGGCAGCGCGGATGCCGCTCCGCCCACCCAGTCGGGGGTGTCGCATTTCAGGTCCGTGACCGACCTGCAGGTTTCGGTGCACAGCCTGCCGGCCCTCGCCCGCGGGAAAAATGTCATACGTTACTGGGACAGGAGTCCGGCGCCAGGGAAAAAAGTGCGGATAACATGGAAAGTGCGGACAGTGGACGATAATAACGCGCCCGGACGGGTGAGCGCGGCTGTGTCGCCCTCCAGCGGCGGGACCGTGGCGAGCCTTGCCCCGATCCTCAAATGGCGGGCGGCCGTGGATGTCGACAAGGGCGACAGGGTGGAGGACTACCAGGTGCTGGTCAGCCTGTTCCCTGAATGCCGCTGGCCGCTGGCCATGGCCCTGCACCAGAATTTAGGCTCCCCGGCCACCGAATGGCAGGTCCCCGAAGGTTTCCTCAATCCCGGGACCACCTACTACTGGAAAGTCCGGGCCAGGGACAGCCGCCAGGCAGTCGGGGAATGGAGCGAGGTCTTCTCGTTCACCACTCCCTGATAGGACATTTTCGGTAAAAACAGGAAGAGATTTCAATGTCTCTGTAATTAATCTTTGCAAACAAGCATAATCTATAAATATCTGTATTTAAAGGATTTCAGCAGGGTCACGGGGCGCCGTGACCCTGCTTTTTTTACTTTTGTGACACCCTCTTGATCCTCCGAGCTTGAGCGATCACCCGTAAGACGCCGGTTATATCATTTCCCTGCCGCTTCCAGGACCGCACGCACCGCGGCGTTGGGCGAGGAGATTTCCCCAGCCCCGTCCACGGTCAGGGTGGGAATGGCCCCCAGTTCCTGGTGCAGCCTGATCCGCCGCGCCTGGTCCTCGTTCTTCCCGTTCAATCCGGAGTAGCCGAACGAGCGGCTCCAGCGTCCGAACAGGAATTCGTTCAACGGCACTGGTTTCAGGCGTTCCAGCCCCTCGCGGCTTGTCTGCCAGCTCTCGAACAGATGCACCTGGCTCAGGGCCTGCGCCTGCATGGTTATCTCGTTCCGCCCCTCACCTCCTACCACCAGCCCGCCGTTCAGGCCGCCGACCTGCTCTTCCAGACGGAGCATCCCCTCGGCCGGAGTGCAGTCTTCCACCAGGCCGTTGCGGATATTCCAGCAGCAGAGCGTCACATCCAGGAACACCGTCTCGAGGCTCAGGGCGCTGGCCGCCCCCTGCACCCGCTCGGCCAGGATCGAGCGCCACATGCTCAGGCCGGGATGGATCTTGACCATGGTCTTGTCGCTGCGGTGACGCATCCGCTCGGCGTTCGATTCCGGCACCGGCTTCCCCTGGTTGTTCACCCAGGACCAGCCCTGTATTTTCCCGCTGCCGTTCTCGCGGTAGACAAAGTCACGGACATAGTTGTAGACCGGGTTGGTGGGGTCCATGTCGATCGAGTTGCAGTGCGGCATGGCGCGGAAACCCATGCTCCGCGCCTTTTCCACAAAAGCCCTGCCCTCCGGGCTGGGGATAAAATCCGGGTAGTTCTCGTCGTAACCGTCCTTGCGCCAGTCCGGGATGTGCAGCAGCACCTTTCCCGGCTTGACCCATTTCGCCAGGGCGTCCAGAAGCGCCGGTTCTGTGGGCGCCCAGCTAAGGGCCAGACGGAGGCTGTCCACCCAGGCGGGACAGCTTCGGCTGCCCAGGTTATACGCAGCGCTCAGCCAGTCCCGGTACTGCGCCGCCGGGACCTGCCAGCCGCCCTTGTACACATTGATCCGCCAGGCCAGCCCGCCCGCCGCCAGCTTGTCATAATGCGGCCCGCTCAGTTCGGTGTCGAACCCCAGGCCGCGCGGGTCATCGCCAAAGCCCACCTGAAGGGCCTTGTACTGGAAACGGCTGTCGCGGCAGTGCACCCAGAAACCGCCATCCGTTCCCTGCAGCAGAACCAGGCCGGCTTCCCAGGCAAACGGCCAGCGCCAGCGCTTGCCTGCCGCGAGCGGGTCCTCCAGGGCCAGCCGCGCACCCTGATAGAACGGAGCTACAAGATCCAGACCAGTCGCGATCCCGCCGAAAGACCAGCGCACCGCCTTGAGGCCAGGCCGCGAGGCATAGCCCGAGGGCTCCACCAGCAGGTCGCCATTGGCCGGGTCCGTGGACACCGCGATAACGCCATCGCCGAACCAGCCCTCAACGCGCACGTGCGCCAGGTTGCCGTTGAGCTGGAGCACGCTCACCCTGTCGCCGCTCTCGCCGCCCAGCGGCACGATTTCATCTCCTGTATAAATCAGGCTCAACGCTCCGGCGGGCTTGCCGCTCAGCAGCGCCGCCCCGTCGGACTTGCGTGTCAGGCTCACCAGCGCGCCGCGCTCCAGCACCGCGCTCAGGGTGGAGGTCTCCACCAGCACCCGCTGTCCCTCCACGCGCACCGGTCCGGACGTGGACGCGGACAATCCGCAGGGAAAGGCCAGAACCACAGCCGTCAACAGGGGCAACAGCCTTGAACGCACAGGCAAGGGACTTATCATACAAAGCCTCCGGAGGGGGAAAACAGAGAAGCCGTCGAATATGAATTACATTGGAGAGACCGGAGCGCTCGTTAAGAGCTTATCCGTTCTGCTCGAAAGCCTCGCGGGTCAGGTCGGAGAGGCGCTCGCGCTGACGGCCGCTGGCGGTGAAATTGGCCGGGCGGAGCCAGCGCTTCCAGGCCGCGTCCAGACGCGGCCATTCGCTGTCTATGATCGAGTACCAGGCCGTGTCGCGGTTCCGTCCCCGGTAGATTCCCGCCTGCCTGAACACTCCCTCGAAACGGAACCCCAGGCGCTCGGCGGCCGCGCGGGAGGGCGTGTTCCGCGCGTCGCATTTCCATTCCAGACGGCGGTAGCCCAGACGGAAAGCCTGCTCGAACAGAAGGTACAGGGCCTCGCTGGCCGCGGGCGTGCGCTGAAGAGGAGGCGAGAAATTGATGTGCCCGACTTCGATCACCCCGTCCGGCGGGTGAATGCGCAGGTAGCTGACCACCCCGGCGGCATTGACGCCCGCGCTGTCCAGGATAGTGAAAAACAGGGGGTCATCGCTCAGGCAAAAAGAATTGAGCCATTCAAGGTAGGCGGTCAGGCTGTCAAAAGGTCCGTAAGGCAGGTAAGTCCAGAGGCGGCCCACAGTGTCGAGACTGTTGGCCTGGAACAGTTGCGGGCCATGTCTTTCCGGGTCGAGCGGCTCCAGGCGGCAGAACCGGCCGGTCAGAGGCTCACGCGGCGGCCGCGGCGGCGCGGCCCAGCCGGGCAGGGGCCGTCCCACGGGCTGACCCAGAGCGTTCAGAACGTGGTCCATGCACCCTCCTCGAATTGTTGACGTTATGGGGGGACTCTACGGAGGTGCGGGACAGCGCCCGTGGCTCCGCCATTAGTCTTTTTCACTCTCAGAACATCACCCGCGCTCCACCCGCGGGACGCAATGTCAGAAGCGCTCTTTCCGGTCTTTCCTTGTAACGCGCCAGGGCTTCCGGGTACCTGTTGATCGCATCGCCGTAATAACGTTTCCTGAACGCCTCAAGCACGAATTCCACCCGCTCATCCGGAGTGAGGTGCACGGTGCAGCCGCCGAAACCCGCTCCGGTAAGACGGCTCCCGGCGCTTCCGCTCTCAAGGCCTATTGTCACCAGGTCCTCCAGAGCCGGGTGGCTGATCTCGTAATCATCGCGGCAGCTCGCATGGCTCTGGGTCATCAGTTGCCCGAAACGCGGACCATCCCCCAGGCTGACCACCAGGCTGGATTCCTCCACCCGGACCGTTTCCGTGACGACGTGACGGGCGCGCTGGCCGATCCTGAATCCCTCGGGCGGCTCCGGTATCAGCTCGCCGCCCTTGGTGGTCAGGTACAGGCGGTCCAGCTCGTCCAGCCCTGTCCCCAGGCTTTCCGCCAGCTCGGCCCTGGTATAGCTCGGCCGGGTGAAGGTTTCGTCCAGGGCGGCAAGCATGCGTTCCCGGCCGGCCCTGAAATATATGTCGCCCAGACGCTCGATATTGTTCAAATCCAGATGGCGGGCCAGCATGGCCGCCGCTATGCGGCACATGGCCGGGCGCATGTTGTACTGCATGCGCGTTTCGGCGGTCTTGGAGGCTTTCACCATCGAATTGGCCACAATTATCGAATACCCGTTCGGGATCGAGGCCGGGGAGACACGCAGGGGGAAGAAATCTATCTTGAGCGCCTTGCCGCGCTGGCTCAGGATACAGGCGGCATGGTCCATCCCGCCGCCCTGTGTGCCCACGTACCACTCGGCGCGGGCCATCCGCTCGGCAAGCTGCTGCGGCTCCATTTTCAGGCGGGTGGCTTCAAGCACCGTCATGGCCGAGGCCACCACCACCGTACTGCTGCTGGAAAGGCCGCCTCCGACCGGCACCGAGCCGAAAAAGCAGGCATCAAAGCCCCGAAGCCCGTCTATTCCACCCAGTTCGTCCACGATCCCCTGCACTCCGGCTTTGATATAATTGCCCCAATCCCCGGTCTCATATTGTGGAATCTTGTCCTCGATCCTGAAACTGCGGTCCGGGAAATCCGGGTTGACCGCGTTGACCACGCGGTCGCGCCGCGGGGCCAGGGCCACCAGCATGTCGAAGTCTATCGCCATGGGCATCACTGGAAGGCCGTTATAGTCCGTATGCTCGCCTATCAGGTTGACCCGTCCAGGCGCGCGCAGCACGGCCACTTTCGCCTGTTCCGGGAACCTTGCGGCGAAGTGCTCGAGCAGCCTGATAATCCTGGGTGCGGCATCCGTGTTATAGACTGATTCCAGCACCTTCTTGATCTCCGGTGATCCGTTCCTCAGCCCGGACAGCAGCTTCGTTATCTCCAGCATGCTCGTTTCCCGCCTCTTCAGTTTGGTTTTACTTGTGTATTCTATTCAGATGCACCCGTTTGAAGGTGTCAACCTGAAAATATTTCCTGTTTCAGCGCAGTTTCGGCCGGACAGGGCTTTCCAGAATCACCCGGTCGTAGTCGCAGCCCGGGCGAAGGTTCCGGTAATTGACCGGACGGCAGTTGTCGTAGCGGTCATCGCCTATGGCCAGGCGAAATGGCCCTCCCGGCTCGAAAGCGGCCTCCGCAAGAAGGTGAACGTCATGCAGAGTCACCTGCGCGCCCGCTCCCTCGACCGGATTGACCGAACCCAGGCTGCCCCAGCCGATCTCCTGGTCCGATTGCAAAATCTTTGCCACCGGTGTCTGCATCTTGCCTCCCTGCTCCTTCAGTTGACGCTTCCAGAACGCCTGATCTCACGCCAGGCGATATCGCGGCGGCAATATAAGCCCTCGAAAGAAATCTGGTCCACGGCCCTGTAGGCGCGCTCCGCGGCGGACCTGACATCCTGACCCAGGCCGGTCACTCCGAGCACCCTCCCGCCCGCTGTCACTGTCCGCCCCTCCTGCTCCGCCGTCCCCGCGTGGAAAACGATCAGGTCTTCGCAATCCTGCGCCTCCGGGCCGAAAGATATTTCCTTGCCCCTGGCATACGAGCCGGGATAGCCCCCCGAGGCCAGCACCACGCAGACCGCCGCTCCGGGCTTCACCGCGCAGCGCAACCCTTCCAGGCTGCCCGTAGCCGCGGCCTGCAGGAGTTCCACCAGGTTGCCGTCAAGCAGCGGCAGCACCACCTGTGTCTCCGGGTCGCCGAAACGGCAGTTGAACTCCACCACCCTGGGGCCTTCCGCGGTCAGCATCAGCCCGGCGTACAGGCAGCCCCGATACGCCGCTCCACGCCCGGCCAGCGCCCTGAGCACCGGTAGCAGTATCATATCCCGGACCTGGGCGGTCAACTCCGGCGTCGCCACGCCCACCGGCGCGTACGAACCCATGCCGCCCGTATTCGGTCCGGTGTCGCCCTCGCCCACGGCCTTGTGGTCCTGGCTCGGGACAAGGAGCGCCACCCTTTCGCCATCCGCCAGGGCCAGGACCGACAGTTCCTCACCCTGCATCAGCTCCTCGATAACCACCCGGTCGCCCGCGGCCCCGAATTCACGCTTGAGCAGCATGGTCTCGAGCGCGCCCGCGGCCTCTTCCATGCCGCGGCAGACCACCGCTCCCTTGCCCGCCGCCAGGCCATCCGCCTTGACCACGCAGCGCCCGTCAAACCCGCGGGCATACTCCAGAGCCGGTTCATATTCAGAAAAAGTACGGAAAGCGGCAGTCGGAACTCCGGCTTCCAGCATCAGGTTCTTGGCGAACACCTTGCTCGTCTCGATACGCGCCGCGGCCGCTGTCGGCCCGAACACCGGTATGCCGGCCACGGCGAGGCTGTCCGCCAAACCACGTTCGAGCGGGACCTCCGGCCCCACCACCACCAGGTCCACCCGCTCGCTCCGCGCCAGTTCGCAGATCGCCGGAATGTCCGTGGGCTGGGCCGCCACACTGCGGGCCAGACGGCATGCGCCGGGCGTGCCTCGTGTAATCAGAAACTGCGCTTCCGGACAGTCCCGGGAAAACCGCCACAAAAGGGCATGCTCACGACCGCCACTGCCGACAATAAGAATTTTCATGCCGTGTTTTCCCATTCATTTTGATTGAAAAACCGTCTTCTCATTCATCCGGCCGGAATGTGGAATCATCGATCCAGTCAAGGAAAGGCCCGTGTCCGGCCTCGATTTCCAGGGCCACGATCTCCGGGACTTCGTAACTGTGCAGTTCCGCCACTCGCGCGCGAAGACGTTCGAACAGACCTGCGCGTGTTTTCAGGATCAGCAGCGCCTCACCCTCATCGTGGATCTCACCGCGCCAGCGGTAGATCGAGCGCAGGTTGGGAATTACATTGCCGCAGGCCGCCAGGCGCTCCTCCACCAGGGCGCGGGCCAGTTGCGCGGCATTCTCGGCGTTGCCAACCGTAACCAGGACAGTGATGAACCCGGTGGCCAAGTTTGCCTCGGAGAAGAGTTATCGTGTTGTCCTTCTTGCAGATCGGCTGTGGAATGTCCACAAAAAAAGAACCTAATATTATCCTGGAATTATTGCAAGTGCGCCGGCGGCAATCGCAAGCAGTAATTCGGCGGACACTGCCCCGCCGGCATGTCTCATGGCTATAGGCTGACCGCGGAACACCGGGCCGGGTGCGGGGTAACAATGTCTGAAAGCGCACTGTACGGGAATCGCGTCCAACACGGAACCGGAAACAGCAAGGAGGTGCGGGTCAGTCAATTATCAGGCGTCACCCCCTCACAGGCAATTCCCCCTCTGAAAAAATCCGGTCAGGCAAGAGCGGCTTCCTCCTCCGCTGGTGGATAACGGTTTACACCATCGGCCGTGCCGCAGCCTTGCGGATTCCAGGCGTTAATTAATTCAGACATCGACATCTTCAGCGCAGGCTCGCAATCGATGCGTGTATTCCGCGCAAAATATTAATCGAGCCGGGGAAAGCAGGATTCACCGAAACAGGAGAATATTCCGATGCGGCCAGTCCGAAACACAGCGACAACCATTTTTGCCCTTCTGCTCCTGGCATTTGCCGGGTGCTCGGATAATGACAACCCGAACGCGCCGGGGGATAATACGCCCCTGGTGTTCGATTTTTCTTTCCAGACCTCGGATGCCGGTTTCAGCGGTGATTTCGCCGATTATCCGCTGGACAGCGAGGCCAACCTCGAACTGGTGTCCGAACGCCGCAAGCTGCCCGCGAATCTGGACTCGACTAAATATGGGTATTATTTATCCGGACGGAACCATCCGGATGACCTGTTCATGTTCGTGAAGAAAAAGCTGAGCGCGCAGGATGGGATTCAGGCGAACGTGGTATACAAGGTCACAATGGAAATACAGATCGCCACCTCGGCCGCCTCAGGCTGCGTTGGCGCTGGCGGCGCGCCTGGCGAGGCACAGTACATGAAAGCCGGCGCCATGGAGGAGGAGCCGGAACCGGAGCTGAAAGACGGTTTCTACGAGATGAACATCCAGAAAGGACAGCAGTCCTCCGGCGGCACGGACATGGATGTGATCGGTCACGTGGGCAACGAAAGCGGCGACTGCTCGGGCGAAACCTGGGAATACAAGACCCTGAAACTCGAAGAATTTCCGGTGAAAACCGGCGGTGACGCGGTCCTCTGGCTCTGCGCCGGCACGGACAGCGGTTATGAGGGCATCAATTATTATTACTTCACCAGTTTCAAGGTCACTGTCACCCCGACCAGCCTGGACAGCCTGCCGCAGGGAAGTAAAAAATAACGGTTTCAGATACTGAGGGGGGAGCGGCGCTCCCCCCTCAGTATAAGCTCTCCTGATATTTATGAATTGACTTCACTGCTGTCCGGGGAACATTTCAGCGATCTTTGTATTAATGGTTTTTGTAACAGCTTGATCTGCTTTCGTTTCGGCGAAAGCAGCAAAGCCAGCGGGGCCGCGCAACTCGTCCGGGCCACGCCTGTATTTCCGGCTTAAGTGTATACGGAATTTTGATTCCGCTCCTTTGTCACCGGGCGGCGCTGCCGCGCAATGCCGCCGGACTGTTGAGCTTCAACTGGCCCTGGAGTTAACAGTTCTT
>CAYYNT010000050.1:0-33876 GCA_964473155.1 uncultured Gemmatimonadales bacterium
CATGGTGCCGAGGGACGGAATTGAACCGCCGACACGGGGATTTTCAGTCCCCTGCTCTACCGACTGAGCTACCTCGGCTTGTTGGCACGCTGAATTTATACGGAAAAAGAAAATATATCCGGCGGCCGCCTTTGTCAACACTTTCCGCCCCGGCAGCACAACCGCCTGTTCCGCAACAACCTAATCCCGGCCCTCCCGCTGACGGAGCCATATCCAGAACAGCACTGAACAGGCAAGCGCCAACGCCAGGGCATAAGACGTGGCAAGAGGACCCCAGGCCGGAAGGGCCACCACCCCGGCCAGAAACGCCCCCAACGCCGCCCCGCTATGATCGGCCGCATTGAGCAGCCCGGCGTCCGCTCCAGCCCGGACAGAATGGCCGGGCCGGAATTCCCCGGCCGCCGCCGGGAAAATTGCGCCGCCGCAGAACCCCGTGAGCACAACCGCCAGGTAGAAAAAGCCATATGACGCCGCCGCCGCCAACAGCCCCCCGGAAACATACAGCGGCTCCAACATCGGCGGCAGCGCCGCGGCCAGGACCGGACAGAGCGCCAGAGCGGCCAGGGAGAGTACAAACCGGTTCCTTCCCTGGGTTTCTGTCACTTTAATCCGCGCCGAGAAATGCGAACCCAGGGCCATGGCCAGCATGAAAACTGCGGTCAGCATCCCTACCTGCTGAAACAGAGCGCCGAAAACGAGCTGGCAGGCATATTGAAGGATCACCATCCCTCCCAGGGAGACCATGCCAGCCAGGGTAAGGCTAAGGAGCGCACCCGCCTGACAAGCACCGCGGCGGGTCTTGAGCGACAGCGCGACAAGCAGAGCCAGGCAGCACATCACCGGGACAGCGACGATCAACGCCCTGTGGACAGAACTCATTTCTGAGGCCCGGCCAAGCGCCTTTTCCAGACGGCTTTCCTGCCCATCCCCGCTCAAGCGGAGGTTGAGACGCAAATTCTGAAACCAGGCCACCGGATTACGGTCCGTGTTCTCCTCAATCTCTCGTCCTCCGGCCTCCAATTCCTTTCGCACAGCTTCCACTCTGGCAGTCTCGAAATACGGCAGAATGAAGTAGCGGCTGAAACCAGGCGCCCTCATCTCGGCGCCCTCGAGGCCACGCATCAGGCTCTCCAGGTCCTGACTGAGGACAGAATCCCTGTCCGTGGCGAAGAAAAACAGCTCGGTGGCCCCCGCCGCCAGCGCCCGTCCGCGGAATACATGTCCGAGAGAAAACCAGATCGAGGCGGCGAGGTCGAGCCGGGGGCCGGGTGCATACGAGGCTGAGTAGGGAAGCCTCAGGACCAGCAGCCCGCCGCCTTGACCGAGAGAGCGCGCGGCCAGACGGAAAAAATCCCCGGTGTAGTAACGCGCGGTTTCCATCCTGGAAGGGCCCTGAAGGTCGACAAACAGCGCCTCGGTCCCCGCCGGTTTTGTCCCGCCCCAGCTCAGGGGCTGCCGTCCCAGCCAGGCGCGGGCATCCGCGCTGATATACGAGTACCCCCCGCCCTCGAGCGCCAGGCGCAGGGAGTCCGGAACATGGCCGGTTATCAGGTCTTCGACCCGGCTATCCGGGTAGATCGCCCTGACCGAGCCGACGCCCGCACGGAGAAGAGTCTGGGCCAGGCCGCCGCAGCAAGGTCCGGTTATGCTGACAGTTCGTATATCCGGGGCCTGGCACAGGATCAGCGCGGCCAGGGTCAGATCCGTGTAGGAGTCGGGGAAAACCGCCCGGGGAGTCCCGTTCTCAAACAGCGTGTGCTGTCCCTCGGATTCCGCCAGAATCAGCGAGCCATAGCGGCCCCACTGGGCGTTGACCTTCTGGCCTGGCGCTCCCAGGGACTGCCATTCAAGGTCCGTAAGACGGCCCGTGAGGGGCTGAAACAGATAGACCGCCAGCAGCGCACACAAAGCTGCCCCGGCCGCTACCAGGACGGCTCGAGATTTTCTCAGCCAGGCCGCCGGAAGCGCCAGCGCCGGGAGCGCCCCGAAAAACAGGACATTTGACGCCGGGCTGGTGTATCCGGCCAGCATGAAAGTGAATACAATCCCCGCCAGAAACGATCCCAGAGCCTCGGCGGCCCAGACCGCGCCCAGTACGCGGTCCGTGGAAAAAACGGAGGCTTTCGCATGTTCCGGTGAGGTCAGACGCGAGATCAGGGGAAAGGACAGCCCGATACAGAAACAGTACGGCAGGCAGGCGATGAGGCAGCGTCTGAAAACCGCGGACGGCGAGGCGATCAGTCCGGGGATCAGGCCGGCGGACTGGCGGAAAGAGACAAGGTGAAAAAGAAGGAAGACCGCCGACGGCAGCGCCAGTATACCTGTAATGCACAGAACACGGCGTGGATGCGCAATAAACCGGTCGAGCAGCGTCCCGGCCAGCGACCCGGCGCAGATCATAGTCAGCCAGGCGGCCAGTGCCGCCCCGACCGCCAGAGCGCCGCCATCCGAAACCACCATCGCCCCGCGCAGGTACTCGGTCTGAACAACCAGTGCGGAGGCCCCGAACGCTCCGGCGATCAGCGCCCTGCCATGCTGAATATCTGGAAAGGTCTGCATGGTCCGCCCCCGGAAACGGTTTTACCTGGCATCCGGACAGTCTCAATGTAATATTACTGCCCTTTATCTCACAGGATAGAATATGAAAGGCGCTGGGTTTTCAAGGCCGGAGATTTCAAATTGAGAACTGAGTCGCAGGAAATTACACTGGTAAGCGCAACAACCCTCAGTCGCGAGCGGAGCAGCCGCATTATGAAAGTCCTGCCCATCCTGGCGGCGATACTCTGCTGGGCCGCGGCCTCGCTGTTTGTCCGCTTTTTCAGCTTCCGCATGGACCTTCACACCCAGAATTTTTTCCGCTATCTGGGAGCGAGTCTGTTGCTCGGTCCGGTCGTCGCTTATGTCTATCCCGGCTGTTTCCGGCGCTTCCTGACCCGCTGGCGCACTTTTCTTCCTCTCGGGGCCATGCTGGTGGCTTTCCAGATTCTCTGGTGCGCCTCGATCTACCGTATCGAGATCGGTTTCGCCTCCCTTCTCGGGAAGGTCGGCACGCTGCTGATCACCCTCATCGCCTTCACGGTCCATCCCGAGGAACGCCGGATCATCCGCTCGCCATTGTTCCTCACCGGTCTTGCGCTCGGGTTTGCCGGAATGGCCGGGGTGGTGGCTGGAATCCCGAATTTCAGTCAGGGGCTGTCCGGAATGCAGAAAACCGGAATACTTTACCTGATGGGCAGCGCCGTGGTCTGGGCCGTTTATGTCAACATTATCAAGGCCGTGCTGCGGACCGAGAACAGCCTCCAGGCCATCACTTTCATCTGCATTTCCACCACTGTCCTGTATTTCCCGGTGCTCGCGCTGTGGGGCCATCCCGGCATTCTTCTGCAATCCGGGGCCTGGCTGACCGCCCTTCTGTTTCTCTCCGGCATGATCGGCATCGCCGGGGCTAACAGCAGCTATTACCTTTCGATCAAGAGAATCGGGCTGGCCCCCAGCTCCAACCTTGTGCTGGCCGACACGTTCGTGGTGGCCCTTGCCAGCGGCCCTCTGTTCGGCGAACATCTGAGCCAGGTCCAGTGGATTTTCGGCCTCCTGCTCCTGGCCGGCTGCTGGCTCGTGGTGCGGGTGAGCACAGCCGAAAACAAGTCATCGGATTCAGCAACCGCAAAAGGCTCAATTTCAACTGGAACACCATCAAATGCATAGCGTTAGACGTCCAAAAGGCCGTCATTCGCCGATCTGACGTAATTCTAACATTTTAACCGAAAAGCTTTGAATTAAGGCCTGCCATTTAAAGAACTTTATTCAAAGCTGTGGAAAGCCCTGTGGATAAACCCGCGAATAACTCCCCTGCTTCATGCCAGCCATTGTGTTACAGAGGCCGTCTCTTTTCTGATCCGCTCCTGGATTATATTTCATGAATTAATCAGGCTGGCGGCTGGTCAACTATCTGCTCGTTTTTCCGGTCCCAGTACATTTTCTTCCCCTCGCGGTAGCTTCGCGTGGCCATGACCACGGCCACCGAATGCGCGAACCCGGTCTCGATATTGCCGCTACAGGTTTTGCGCTCGCGCATTCCTTGTATCCAGTCATCCATGTGGTATGGCCTGTCGTCCCCGAGGTTGGACGGTTGTATTTCTGTCACCCCGTCCGGAAGCACCGGTTCGGGCGCGGGCCTGGGGGCCTTGCTTTCACCGAAAACGTGGTTGCTGTCCCAGCCGCTGTATGTCTCCGGAATGTACCACCACTGCGGGCTGCCCTCGCCGCCCACCGAGTACAAAGTTCCTTCCTTGCCCCGGATGATCGTGGTGTCACCAAAACCGTTGCCGTAGCATGAGCCGTACTTGTACAGGACTTCCTTTTCCCTGAACGTGGACAGACACATGAAAGTGTCCGGGTTCTCCCGCACATCGTGCCAGGCGAAAATGCCGCCGTTGGACACCGTGTTATCCGGTATGAACGTGTCCAGGTAGAAATGCACCAGGCCCGCGCCGTGGCTGTACCACTGGTCGGTGATCCCGCCCGAGAAATCCTTGAAGATACGGAACTCGAAATAGACCCGCGGGTCGAACGGACGGGATGGACGGCCGAGCAGCCAGCGCTCCCAGTCGGTGTCCTGCTCACGGATGCGGGCTATGTCCGGGTCTTTGGGCACGTGCCAGCGCGGACCGTTGTAGTTCCAGCTCTGCTCGATCTGCACGATCTTTCCCAGCTTGCCGCTGCGGATCACCTCGCGCACTTTCTGCTGGGTCGGCTCGCTCAACCACTGGGAGCCCATCTGCACCACCCGGTCGCTGGCCTTAACCGTGTCCCGCGCCAGCTTTGCGTCCTCCAGCGTGTTGGCCATCGGTTTCTCGCAGTAGCAGTCCTTTCCGGCCCTGACCACCTCGGCCAGAAGGCGGGCGTGCTGATGGTCTCCGGTGGCGATCATCACCGCGTCCAGGTCCTTGTCCTCCAGCATCTGCTCGGAATACTTGAACGTCTTCGGGTCATCGCCCAGTGTCTTACGCACCAGCTCGCGCTGCTTCTCGCGGTTGTAGGTCCAGATGTCGCAGACGCTTCGCACCTGAAGGTTGCCGGTCTTTTTCGACATCCCGACCATGTTCACGTGGCCCTCGCTGCGGTCCCCGCAGCCCAGAAGGCCGATCTGGATCCGGTCGTTCGCCCCGATTATCCGTCCGTAGCTGCGCGCAGAGGCGCCGAGCACGGTGGCCCCGGCCGCGGCAGCCGCGGTCCGGCCGATAAACTGACGTCTGGATATTGAACTGTCTTTTCCGTCCATCGCTCATTTTCTCCTTTTCGATGTTATTTCTCATCAACGGACTATTATTCGATACCAAGCCAGCGGTCCAGGAACCGGAAAGCCCGTTCCCGCACCGCGGGCGGAAAATCATGGTCGCCGTCCCCATACTCACAGACAAAATTCCCCGGTGCGCCAAGCACTCCATAAAGAGCGGCCACCTGGGCCAGCGGCCCCTCGATTGCCTGAAAGTCCGGGAAAATGTGGTCCTGGCGGGCGGAGTAATTGAAAAAAGGGCGTGGAGCGCACATGGCCAGCACCTCGTGCATGTCAACGGGCACGGCCCCGGCGCGGACAAAATCACGCAGGAGCGGGAAATGCACAAACCAGCGGTCGCGGGCGAAACGGAAAGGGTAATCCGAGCCGCCGATAGTGACGAAACCGCAGGAGCTGACCCCGGCTTTTATCCGGCTGTCAAATCCCTGGACGAAGAAAGCGTTGTACCCGCCCAGGGAATGCCCGATCACCCCGATCCGTGAACTGTCCACATACGCCAGCGAGACAAGGCAGTCCACGCAGCGCCTGTGGTCGGAGAGCATCTTGCCCATAGCCGACCAGTCCGGGTGCTTGCGGTCGAAAGCCCCGGTCTCGAATTCCCCGAGGCCGGGCGAGACCCGTTTGCCCGAGGTGATAACATCCGGAGCCAGGACCACGTAGCCGCGGCGGGCCAGTTCCTCTCCGTAGTAGCGGTTTTCCCGCGCGCGGAGCCGTCCCGCAGTTACCGCGGCCCCACCCTCGATTGTGGTCTGAAGGGCCAGAACGGCGGGGCGGGGAGAACCGGTCGCGGCCCCCTCCGGACAAAGAAGGTAGCCCGTTATCCGGTCGCCGGTCCCGCTGTTAAAATCGATCTCATACTCGCTGAACCCCTCGCGGCGCACGGCCGGGCCAAGATGGACATCCAGCGGACCCTCGCAGGCCGGGGCGCGGCCAAGCAGAAGCCCGGCCCGGCGCAGGATCGACTCCCGTTTCAACTCCCAGGCGCGGCTGTCACGTATCTCGACCCGTCTAACCGGGCCGCCGGTTATTTCATTCTCAGGGGCCAGGTCGAGCAGAAGATCACTCAGGGGCGGGGAGGCGGTGGCGGCTGGTTCGCCGGCGGCGGACGACGTCGTTGACGGAAGCGACAGAAAAACGGCCAGCAGAAAAGCCGGGATGGAATATCTGTATTTCAGCACACGGCCTTCCTTGTTCAGGTGAGAGGATCGAGGGCCGCCAGCAGACGGTCTATGTCAGACTCATTGTTGTAATAATGCGGCGACACGCGGATGTTGCCGCAGGGGTAGCCGACTATGATTTTCCGCTTGAGCAGCGCGGCCCGCAGAGCGGCGTTGCCGCTGTCCGGGCGGCTGAACACGGTGATCCCGCTGCGCTGGCCCCCGTCCTGCGGGCTGAGCACCCGGTAGCCACGCTCGCGCAGGCCCTCCGCCGCCAGTGCATTAAGGTGCAGAATATGCCTTTCTATTTCATCCGGGCCGAGTTCGAGCATGGCCTCCACGCTGCGGCCCAGGGCGTGCGCTCCGGCCACGTTCAGAGCGCCCCCCTCGAACCGGCGGGCATCGCCGCGCAACGGCTTGTCGAAACGGGCGTCCGGCGCGCCGCGGCCCAGGAAATCGAACGGATCATCCAGCCCGGTCCAGGAGACCGAAACCGGCTCCAGACGTTCCAGCCAGGCGGGGTTGAGCCAGCCGAACCCCGTGCCCTCGGGGCTTAAAAGCCACTTGTGCCCGGCGGCGGAGAAAAGGTCGACTCCCCATTCCTCGACACGCGCCCGGAGCGCGCCCAGCCCCTGGACGCCATCGACCAGGAAAAACACGCCCCGCTCCCGGCATAGCGCGCCCAGGGCGGTCAGGTCGTGACGGAACCCGGTGTGGAACTCCACCCAGCTCAGGGCTAACATGCGCGTGCGGCTGTCCATGGCCGCGGCGAAATCCTCCGCCCGCCAGGTGTTGTCAGGACGCGGAGGCACGAGCTTCAGCCGCACGCCCCGGCCAGCGAGAAGGCTCAGCGGGACAGTCAGGGCCGGGAACTCACCCCTGGCGCAGACAACGTTATCGCTCTCGCGCCAGGGAAACCCCCGCGCCGCCAGGATGATAGCGTCCGAGGTGTTGCGGGTGAGGAACACGCCCTCGGGACGTCCCCCGGCCAGCTCCGCCAGCATCAGACGCACCTGGCCGATACGTTCGTGCCAGCCGTTTTCCAGCTCGCCGCCGTGGGTGTTGTAGCCCTCGAGCACCTTTATGGCCGCCCCGGTCACGAACGGCGGGGCGGGGCTGACCGCGGCGTTGTTCAGGTAGGTGTATTCCCGCGTGACCGGGAACTTTTCGCGGATGCTTTCGAACCTTTTCATGTAATATAAACCTGTCAGAGGCACAGAGTTAAGAGAATGTGTCTTAAGGTGTGGTTAATCCTGGTGGAGTTTTTTAACTAAGAGGTAGACTGTGGTTCCCGTCTTTTCCGGCCATTTCTCACAGGGAGGCCTGTCTTTCGATTCTGCTCTTTTAATTGCTTCGGAGATGCCTGGTTCCAGTTTTGACATGTCAAAATTACTTTTCGAGTAATCAGGAATATGCCTTTTAAGTTTAGTATCACACTCTGCTTTTGTTGAAACACCCTTACCGTCTTCAAGATGGAGTAACAGCCAATATTCAAAATTTGGATTGCTCACTGCCAGATGATAATACTCTCTTTGTATGCTCCATTGATGTAATGGTTCTAACTGCTGATTTTGCCAGTGGTCTTTATCGACAATCAGCCAAGCTTCATAAGGTTTATCATACTTTGCATTTTTAAGATGGCTTTTCATTTTTTCGAGTACTTGTTCTGGAGCACTTTCGTCTTTGCTTCTAAGAATTTCAACGTGTATTTCTTTTCTTTGATTGAACCAAGCAAAATATCGCGGCTCTGTTTTATCGCCTTCAGAAGAAATAACATATTTTTTTCTCAATGGTCTGGTACCAGTTGTACGATTGAGCCGCCTTTTCAAAGCTGTCATTCTTCTCCCCCTTCAGAGGGAACTGCTTTTTCGCAACGCGCAAATTGCCCACTTAACAATAACCGCGGCACTCCTCCGAATCTACCCTGCAAGTACATTTTCCTGATATCTTTGTCAAATCTTACTTTGTAGTCTGACAAAGCTAACAAGGAAGAGGCACCATCAAGGTCTCTTTCCAGAACCCACATTTCATCGCGGCGCAGGAAATCTTGGTCCATCTGCATGACATCGTGTGTAGTAAAAAGCAGTTGAGACCTGCTCTCTGGAGAACACGACGCCAGATAGACTTCAATAAGCCTACGGACAAGAATGGTATGCAGACTACGGTCTATTTCGTCAATAAAGAAAACGCCTTTGGAATCTTTGCTGGATAAATATAGAAAGGCTGGCAACAAATCAATAATCCTATTTGAACCATCTGATTCCTGATTAATCTCAAACTGTATTTCACTTCCATCAGTCCGTTTGTGAAAGGCTACTAATTTTGTTACTACAAGTTCACCATTCTTTCGAGTGACAATGTACCGGTTACGAGAGAAAGGAGGCATACTAATTGTCTGGCCTTCCTTTAATTCCTTATCCAAAACTTGCAAGGCTTTTTCCGGTAAATCAGAGTTCTGCAATTTAATCTCTTCCCCTCCAAGATGAGCTATTCCTGTATCCAATCGCGCCAGATTTGCATTCATAAATGGGGAAAGAGGGTTACTATCTTGGATGAATTGCTCGAACGGACCGAAGCGATCATCTGGACCAATTGGAAGCAAAGAGTTATCAAACCAGTTATATACAGGTTTAAAGATATCGATTTTCTGGTTAACAGAATTAGTTAAGAAAAGCTGATTGTCTCGAGTGCCTTTGAATGCGTATTTTAGGGGTTCATTATCTGTAAATTTATTAGAAAAAACCGCATCCGATCCTTCGCGGACGTAGAGAAGTTCTTCACGAGTGCTTGATATCATCAATAATTTTTCTTTAATTATCCTGTCTCGTGTCAACTCAAAATAGAAGTCATAAATAATGTCATCTATCAAGAATTCAAACTTAAAACTGGATTTTTTTTCATTATAAGCAGAGTCAAGCCGAAAAGGTTTTACTCCTGTCAAACTATTTAAGTTTGTTCCTTTTGTCACAAGCTGTTTTGAAAAGCTTAATGCTTTAAATAAATTTGTTTTTCCTGATGCATTGCCTCCAAAAAGCGCCGCAATGGGAAGTATTCTCAAGGGATATTTCCCAACTCTTGGGATTCTCTCTCCATGCTGTTTTTCCCTGCTTGCCACCATCGAAAAAGTTACTTTATCCCGGAACGACATCCAGTTTTCTACTTCAAACGAAATAAGCATAATCCCTCCCAGGAGAAATAATCACATTAGATAGCCTTATATTAAAGCCGTCAGAGTAAAAATGCAAGTTATCGAGTGAAAATATCACATAAAAAAGGGGAGCGCCCGTACAGGCATTCCCCTTTTAAGCAGCATTCTTGCTCCTTACTTCTTCTTTCCCCCGCCCCATTTGGCCTTGAGAGCCTCCAGCGAGGCGTTCATGTCCGGCTTTTTCTCCAGCCTCGGTTTCGGTGGCTGCTGCGGGCGCGCCCCGGCTGCCGCGGCCTGGTCCGGGGCCTTTTTCATGGTCAGGGCGATACGCTGGCGCGTCAGGTCCACCTCCACCACCGTGACTGTCACCCGCTGGCCAACCTTGACCACCTCGGCTGGGTCCTTCACAAAGCGGTCGGCGAGTTGGCTCACGTGCACCAGACCGTCCTGGTGCACCCCCACATCCACGAACGCACCGAACGCGGTGACATTGGTCACTATCCCCGGCAGACGCATCCCGGCGCGCAGGTCCTCCAGCTTTTCCACTCCCTCGGCGAAACTGAACGCCTCGAACTGCTTGCGCGGGTCGCGCCCCGGCTTTTGCAGCTCCTGCAGGATGTCGTTGAGGGTGGGGAGGCCCACCTCGCCGCTCGTGTACTTTTCCAGCCTGATCCGCGCGCGCAGTTCATCGTTTTGCAGCAGGTCCGGCACGCTACAGCCCAGGTCCCGCGCCATGGCGTCCACGATATGGTAGCTTTCCGGGTGCACGGCGCTGGCGTCCAGCGGGTTGTCGCCGCCCAGGATACGGAGAAACCCGGCCGCCTGCTCGAAGGCTTTCGGCCCTAACATCGGGACATCCATCAGCTCCCGGCGGCTCCTGAACGGCCCGTTGGCATCCCGGTGCGCCACGATATTCCCGGCCAGCTTCGGCCCCAGGCCCGAGACATAGGTCAGGAGCTGACGGCTGGCGGTGTTCAGTTCCACGCCCACGCTGTTCACGCAGCTAACCACCACGTCATCCAGGCCCCGTTTCAGCTCCCCCTGGTCCACATCGTGCTGGTACTGGCCCACGCCGATACTCTTGGGGTCTATCTTGACCAACTCGGCCAGCGGGTCCATCAGGCGGCGGCCGATCGAGACCGCCCCACGCACGGTGACATCGTGGTCCGGGAATTCATCTCGCGCCGTCTCCGAGGCCGAGTAGACCGAGGCCCCGCTCTCGTTGACCATGATAATGGTTGGCTTGCCCGGAAGGTCCAGGCCGCGGCAGAAAGACTCGGTCTCGCGCCCGGCGGTGCCGTTGCCCACGGCGATCAGCTCCACCCTGAATTTCCCGCACAGCTTGACAACTGTCTCAGCCGCGGCGCGCGCCGCCCCCTCGCCTGTGTGCGGGTAGACCGTGTCGTTGTGCAGCAGCCGTCCCTGACGGTCCAGCACCACCACCTTGCAGCCGGTGCGGAAGCCGGGGTCCAGCGCCAGCACGGTTTTCTGTCCGGCGGGCGAGGCAAGGAGAAGCTCGCGCAGGTTGGCCGCGAACACCCGGATCGCCTCGGTGTCCGCGATTTTCTTGGTCTCCAGGCGCACCTCGGTCTCCATCGACGGGGCAAGCAGCCGCTTGAACGAGTCGTGCACGGCCTCGCGCACCTGAACGGCCGCGGCGTTATGCGCCTTGACAAACAGGCTGTCCAGAAGGTCCAGCGCGGGTTCCTCCGGCACGGCGACGCGCAGGGTCAGGAACAGCTCCTTCTCACCCCGGCGCATGGCCAGCACGCGGTGGCTTGGCGCGGCGGAGACTTTCTCCTCCCACTCGAAGTAATCGCGATATTTGGCGCCCTCGGTCTCCTTGCCGGGAATCACCCGCGAGCGGAAAAGCCCGTCCGTATGGAACAGCTCGCGCATGGCCCGCCGGGCCGGCTCGTTCTCGTTGACCCACTCGGCGATGATGTCGCGCGCGCCGGCCAGGGCCGCCGCGGCATCCGGCACCTCTTTCTCCGGATCGACATACTTTTCCGCCTCGGCCAGCGGGTCGATGTCCCCCTGCTCGAAGACCAGCACGGCCAGCGGCTCCAGGCCGCGCTCGCGGGCGATTGTGGCTCGCGTGCGGCGCTTTGGCTTGAACGGGAGGTAGATATCCTCCAACTCGGTCATGGTCTCTGCCGCGTCGATACGGGCCTTGAGCTCATCGGTCAGAAGGTTGCGTTCTTCCAGTGACTTCAATATCGCGGCGCGGCGCTTGTCCAGCTCCTCGAGCTGTTCCAGACGGTCGCGCACGGCGGTTATCTGCACCTCGTCCAGCTCGCCGGTCGCCTCCTTGCGGTAGCGGGCGATGAACGGCACCGTGCCGCCCTCGGCCAGGAGCTGCGCCGCCGCCTCCACCTGACGGGGGCGGATTCCCAGCTCGGCGGCTATCTTGATAAAATACCGGTCTTCGATTTTTTCCTCCTTGCTGTTCAAAGCTGCTTTCACACTGCCCCGTGGAACGCGACTTATATATCCCGCCGGGGCCGTCTTGTCAAGGCCGGGACTCCGGTAGAGCACCCCCGGCATTCTGTCTTGACCTTATGCCGTATGTTTATATCTTTAGGCCGGGCCGAAAAATGTCTAATTGGTTTTTAATTGAAACTAAACTTCAAGCCATAACGAACGGGGATCAGAATGAAAACACCCATCCGAGCCGGTATCGTGGGGACCGGGTTCGCCGCCGAGCTTCACGCGGACGCCCTGGCGCGCTGCCGTGACGCCAGTCTGACAATGGCCTGCGGCATCGAGGGCCTGGACAAGTTCTGCGGCAAATGGGGCGTCGCCAGGCGCACCGCCGATTTCAAGGAACTGTGCAATGATCCCGAGGTTGACGTGGTGATTGTCTGCACCCCGACTTTCGTGCACCGCCCGGTGGTCGAGGCGGCGGCGGCGGCGGGCAAGCAGATAATCTGCGAGAAACCCCTGGCCACCACGCTGGAGGACGCCCGGGCCATGGTCGCCGCGGCGAAGAAAGCCGGGGTGCGCCTGATGTACGCCGAGGACTGGTGTTTCGCCCCGATCCTCAAGCGGGTGGAGGAGATAGTGGCCGAGGGCGCCCTGGGCGAAATCCTGTACGTGAAAGCCAAGGAGACGCACTCGGGCAGCCACAGTCCGTTCGCCAAGCAGATACGCTACTGCGGCGGCGGGGCGCTGTTCCATATCGGTTGCCACCCGATCAACTGGGTCCGTCACCTGGTGGGGCGCGAGGTGCTGGAGGTGGTGGGCAAGACCTCGGGCGGAGGAGCGAACAACATGCTGCACAAGGACGTGGAGGGCGAGGACTGGGGCGTGGCGATCTTCACTTTCGAGGGCGGAGCGCAGGGCTTTGTCGAGGGCAACTATATCACCCTGGGCGGCATGGACGACACTGTGGAAATCTACGGGAGCAAGGGCGCGCTGAAAGTCGACCTGACCCTGGGCAGCCCGATACACGTGTTCAGCCGGGTGGGCTACAAGTACTCGGTGGAGAAGGCCGACAACCAGTTGGGCTGGACCCGCCCGGCGGTGGATGAGTTGTGGCAGCTTGGCTATCCGCCCGAGATAGAGTATTTTATCGGCTGCGTGCGGGATGACACGGAGCCGATGATAGGCGTGCGGGGCGAGGACGGCCTGGCCTCGATGGAGGTGGCGTTCGCCGCCTACCAGTCCGTGCGCGAGGGCCGCACGGTGAGGATGAAGGAGTTCCGGGCCTCCGTAAAATAAACAGGCCTCGGTTGCAGAAAGACTGAAAAGGCCGCTTCCGGGATTACGCCGGGGCGGCCTTTGTTATTGTTAATGATTGAGTTGAAATATTTTCCCATGATAATCGTGGCAAAAATAAAAAATAAAAATAAATGACGTAGAGCCTTGACAAATATAATGGGGGGGGATAGAATTAATAAGAACATAATTGATTTGCGTTGCAATTTGGAGTAACTAATTAATAGTCCATAACGTTTCATTCCGCAATATTTATTTTTACGTTTAGATTATTTTGCCGAAATTTCCCACGGGACGGCAAGTAAAAACATAGTCCCACAAACTGACAATCTTCATAAATGAGAGGGAATTATGGTTACTTAATCGCCTCGAAATCTGTTTTAGAATATTGGCCACTGACAAGAGTTTTATTTCAAAGGGAGGAAAAATGAGAAACATTATTATCATTTGTATCGGGTTGTTTTTTATGGTAATATTGTATATAAGTTGCCAGGACAAAAACGCTGAGATTGTGACAAATCCAGAATTGTCTTCCGCGAATAACGGCGTGGAAAGGTTGAAGATAACGATTAGAACAAACGATTCCGAATTAAAGACAATTTATTTGCAGGCTATAGAATGGAATGGTATAGAGAATATAGCCAGCGATAAATTCTATAAAATTCCGGATGAGAAAAAGGAATCCTTTGAAGCTAAACTTGAAAAACAGAGAGGAGGCAAGGTTAAAGTTGATAAAGCGAAGAACTCCTCTACTGAACTGGCGGAATTTGCTCATGGTACAGGATTATCTGCATCTGCCTATTCACAATGCTCGAGCAGCAGTAGTTGGGGAACTTGTCAAACGACAGCAGATAGCTATTATTATAGCACGAAACAGCATGATCATAGTTATTGGGGTGGTGGTTATAGTTACTTCTATTCTCACACTGATAATTTTTCAGACTGGAGTGATATTGTTACTGAATTTAATAGTGGCGCTTCATTCATGCATTGCTCAGCCAGTGTTGTAAGGGATGATTATGTTTATAAGCTTAACAGTCCGGGAACCCTTACATTGCTTGCAAGAGCGACTTTACCACATATACCAGGAGATTCAGTTGGTCTGGTAGCGTGTCCTCCATTTTGCCCGCCAACAGATAATACTTGGCAAACGCTTGCGGGTGATGAAGCAGTGGCCTCGCATTATTGCGATTAGAAGATATCGTTTATCTGAGGCTGCTGTAATTTTCGGAAATGACGAATTTGATTGTGAGTCTACGGAGCAAGTTAAACTTAATTTTCTGTCGTTTTATGAATCTAAAGCCTTTTAACCGCCCGATTTTCTTTTGATTGTTTGGGCGGTTGAAAAGCTTTGTATATAAATTAGTTATGAAATAGAACCCTTTGAGGATTGGACACCAAGAATGAGATATTCAAAAAAAATATTACGAATTTTATCTTGTATTCTGATTTTACAGGGAAGTTTATCTGTTACGCTAATAGCCGCGAACATTCTTAAGCCAAGTTGTACACTCAATAAAAGATCTGTTAAACAGGAAGCGCGCTTGTGTTACGGCGATCCAGGCTGGGTCCGCAAAATGAATCAGCGTAAGCTTCAAAAGCTGAAAACCGCCCTTAGTCAAGAAATAAAACTGATATTTACAAACCAAGATGATTTTTACCTTCCAGTACTTCTTGGAAATTTTAAAGATGTGCCTGGAAGTTATTCTTCAAAACAGTTTCAAAATATTTTATTCGAAATGGATTCAAAAAACACGGTGGCTGGATATTTAAAAGAAATTTCTTATAGACAGTTCGAACTCTCTGGAGATGTTTTCGGTTGGTTTGAAGTTGATAATAGAAATAAATACTATCCGAGCAGTGGTCAAGATATCAACGTAATCTTGGAAAAGATAACAGAATTAGTGGTTGATGTTGTGACTGTTGCGGACAAAAGTGTGGATTTCAGAAAATATGATAATGATGGTACAGACGGCGTTCCAAGTTCAAGAGATGATGATGGTTATGTAGATGCAGTGCTAATATTTATTCCGGGGATGAAAGAAACCTTTAATATACCAGCATTACAGGGTAGCCTTAGAGATCACGAGTATTCCACGAATGATCTATCAGTTAACGGATCCCCTTTGAAAATCAAAACATATATTCTTGCGGATGAGTCGTGGCAATACTCAGACTCAATTGGAATTAATAAAATAAGTATTATTTGCCACGAATTTTTACACGTGCTTGGTCTGCCTGATCTTTATGATTATTCTGGCCATTCAATGGGTCTTGGCAATTGGTGTTTAATGGCTGAAGGAGCTAATATAGACGGTTTGAAGCCACCACATATTTCTTCTTGGTGCAAAATACAGTTGGGCTGGGTTGTCCCTTCGATAATACTCAATAACCAGACAATATCAATCAAACCATTGGAAAACGGCCCAGAAGCTTATTTGATCTGGGAGGATGGGTACCAATTCAGCCGATATTTTTTGCTTGAAAATCGACAAAAGACCAGTTCAGATGAAAACTTGCCCGGTTCTGGATTGCTTATTTACCATGTGGATGAAAATCAAAGATTTGGAAAGGTGCTTTTTGGGCGAGGAGATGTAAATAACAACCTTCACCATAAACTCGTAGATATAGAAGAGGCGGATGGCAGGGATGATCTCGATCATAATAGAAATGCTGGGGATGCTGGTGATCCATTTCCCGGTAGCACCGCTAATATATTATTTAATAACAATTCATACCCAAATAGTAAGGGATACGATGGTAATTCTACCGGAATAGAAATAAATAACATCAGATACTCAGAAGGTACTAACATAGGCGCGGATGTAGTTGTTCGTCAACCGATTGGATACGTAGTATCTTATGATCCAAATGGACTTACCGGTTTTGGCTGGTCTTCGGAAACGCCAAATGACACGGCATGGGGAGGAGTTTTGTTCAAAACAAGCGCTGCCGGGCTGCTGACTGCTGTCGATTTGGGACTGATGTATGATGTAACTGATTTTCAAATCAAGATATATTCCCATGTAACCGATTCTATCCCTGGAACATTAATATATTCGATTCCCGGTGGGCCAACTCCTGCCGGTTGGCACACTATTGAGTTGAATAACTCAAATCTTTGGTTTCCTGTGAATCAGGAGTTCTTTATAGCTTACAAAACTAATAGCTGGATTACCGTAGATAACTATTCTGATTATACTGGAAGGTCGTATTATTCTGACGATGGCAAAGCTTTTATTCAATTGCCCAGCCAGGAATATGGTAATTTCAACCTTCGTGCCCGTATACGAACTGAAAACCGGGTCCCGTGCGATTTTAATGCCGATGGTGATATTAACATTTCAGATGTTATAGCACTTCTTAAGTTTATACGAGTAAATCCAGGAAATCTTTCTGCCGATTTCGACCAAAACGGTAAAGTTAATCTATTTGACGTGTTAACCATGCTGACTCATTTAAAAAGCGGGAATTGTTCGGATTCAAAGTAGAAAGTAGGAGTTGCTATCTGTCCATTTGGTCATATACACCTTCGGAACTCCCTGATCCGGCTGGCGGCAAGCTTCATCGTTTTTCGGCCAGCCAGTGTTTGGCGTCCGGGCTGGCGCGCCGTTTCTAATCCCGGTGCGTTCTTCGCCGCAGGCCGATGTCCCCGGCCAGGCTGCGGATCGCCATGCGCAGACTTATCTCCAAGGCTGAGTTCCGGGAGTAGTCGGCCGGGACGAGGTTGCTCACCCGGTTGTCCTCGATAAAGCCCCAAGCGCGCCGCCATTTCTCCTCACGCTTCGGGTCGTACACCCCTATCGCAACGCCGTTTTGCTTGCGGATCAGCGAGAAGCACGGGATGTCGGTGTAGCCATCGCCCACGTAGATCATCTGGTTCATCGGGATGCGCATATCCTCGCGGTTCACCCGGCGGTTCACCGCGAACGGCTGGCTGTCGTACTCCGGCCCGGCCAGGCCTTTCGAGATCTGGAACAGGTAGCGGGTCTTGTCGGTGAAGCTGATCACGTTCTTCGGGAAAAGAATCTCGCCGCTTTCCGGGTGGCATAGGAAATCGCAGGACCAGATACGGGTGAAATGACGGCTTATCTTGGTGTTGACCAGTATCTCGCGGATACCGCTGGAAATGATATAGAATTCCAGCCGTATCTCCGGGTTCTCGGCCCTGGCGAAAGCAGTCAGCTTGTCGAATATCCGTGTGACCCCGTCGTACAGGCGTATACTCCGCCCGTACTCGGCCAGGCGCTCGCGGGTGATCCTCTCTCCAGCCGGGCGGGCTTTCGAGGCCTCGATCATCGCGTACAGGTAGGCCGGGATCGGGTCCCAGCCCACCTCGAGCAGGGGATCGACTTTATCGCGCCAGAACGCGGGCGGGTCCTCGCCCCACCATTCGAGGAAACCCCAGGTGCTGTCCGGGGCCAGCGTATCATCGAAATCGAACACCACTCCGATCAGGTCGTGCATGCTTGCCACTCCCTTTCAGACGAATTTTACACCCTGCCTTTATTTCCTTTACCCGGAATACGAGCCGGTTTCCGGGTGTCACGTGCTGAACGAGGCCTGCTCCGTAATCCAAAAGACCGGATGGGCACGGCATGTCGTGCCCGATTTTTAAGGATTTAATCCCCCTCATCACCGGCCTCGGCCAGTTAAGGAAATTGCATCACGGGATCGAAAGGCCGTGGTGTTCATGTCCTTTTTCGGCTTGTGGAAAAGGACCAAAAGACGCTTTGGGGCCGTAAACTCGCTCTGGCTTTGAATCATGTTCAACCTTTGGTGCGCATGCAGCATCTTCACGCTGCCCGCGTTGCAGGGCGACGCTGGCGCTGAATGCCCGCCCGGCCGCGGAGGTTTTTCAGGCTTGAGCGTGCCCGTAGCCATTAATCCGCTTCTTTTACTCGGCTCGGACATACGGCCCCGGACGGCCCTGAGCGGGCCGCTTTAAAAAAGGCCCGCAAACATAAGGCCGGAGAGCCGAAAAAAGTCTGTTTTTTCCTGAACCATTCGGCGTAGGGTCACGGTGCACCGTGACCTTAAAGCCTTTTTCGATCCTCCCTGCAACATCTTTACCGGACAAAGCTGCCCTCATCCCCACTTTTCAAGGGGGGAGGAACGGCCGCTTTGTGTTCTTTGCCCAAACGGACCGCAAGGGGAATATGTAGAGGCATTCATGAATTGCCTCTACGGTGGGCCGTCTTCATTGTCTGGTATCAGCCCTGCTCCAGAAGGCGCAGGAAATCGCCCTCGTCCAGGATTTTCACCCCCAGCTCGCGCGCCTTGTCCAGCTTGGAGCCGGGCTCCGCCCCCAGAACGAGGTAATCGGTTTTCGCGCTGACCGAGCCGCTCACCGCGCCGCCTGACGCCTTGATCCGGGCCTCGGCCTCGGAGCGTGAAAACGAGGAGAGTGTCCCGGTGATAACAAATTTCTTCCCGCTCAGGCTCCCAGTGGCGGGGGCTTTCTCAGTCCCGGTCAGGGCTGTGCGCAGGCCGGCCTCCCGGAGACGCCGGAGCTGCGACCGGTTTTTCTCCTCGGCGAAAAAGGCGCTCAACGAGGCGGCGATTACCGGGCCGATCCCCTCCACGGCGGCGAACTCCTCCTCCGCGCGGTCCTGCATCGCCTCGAGCGAGCCGAAATGCGCGAGCAGAATCTCGGCCACCGTGGCCCCCACGTGACGGATACCCAGGGCGAACAGCAGCCGCGCCGGGTGGCGGGTCCGGGAAGATTCGATCTCGCGGACCACGTTCGAGGCGCTCTTTTCCCCCATGCGCTCCAGAGCGGCCAGGTCCGATGCTTTCAAGCCGTACAGGTCGGCCACCTCGCGCACCAGGCCGGAGGCGGTCAACTGCTCGATCAGCGCCGGTCCCAGGCCCTGGATGTCCATCGCCTCGCGGCTGCAGAAATGCTCGATGCGCTGACGGATCTGCGCCGGGCAGGAAAGGTTGGTGCAGCGCCGCACGGCCTCATCCTCCGGTTTGACCGCCACGGCCCCGCAGACCGGGCAGGTCTCGGGCGGCGTCCAGGGCGCGCACTCCGGACCGCGGGCCTTGAGGTCCACCGCGACCACCTGCGGGATTATCTCGCCGGCTTTTTCGATCCAGACCCAGTCGCCCACGCGGATGTCCTTGCGCGCCACCTCCTCCTCGTTGTGCAGGCTGGCGTTGGACACAGTGGTCCCGGCCAGGAACACCGGCTCCAGGCGCGCTGTCGGGGTGAGCGCCCCGGTGCGCCCCACCTGCACGTCGATCGCGATCAGTCGGGTGCGGGCCTGCTCGGCCTCGAATTTGTAAGCCATGGCCCAGCGCGGGTGCTTGGCGGTGAACCCCAGCCTTTCGCGGCCGGCCAGGCTGTCCAGTTTCAGCACCACCCCGTCGATATTGTAACCCAGTGAAGCGCGGCGGGCGTCCCACTCACGGCAGTATTCCAGCACGGCCTCGATTCCCTCGCAGAGCCGCCAGTGCGGGTTGACCGGCAGGCCCAGGCTTTTCAGGTATTCCAGCACCTGGCCGTGGCGCTCGAAGCGCCGGTTGTCTGCCGCATTTCCGGTCAGGACAAGCTGGTAAAGGAAGATTCGCAGAGGGCGTTTTGCCGTGATAGACGGGTCCAGAAGGCGCAGGCTCCCTGCCGCGGCGTTGCGCGGGTTGGCGAACGGCGGCTCCCCGGCCTCGATACGCTGGAGGTTGGCCGCTTCCAGTCCGGCGCGGGTCATGTAGACCTCGCCGCGCACCTCGATTACTCGAGGCAGAGTTTCCCCGGATGCTGGCGGCCTCAATGACAGAGGCAGGCTTTTCACTGTGCGCAGGTTGGCGCTGACATCCTCGCCCGTGCGGCCGTCCCCGCGCGTCGCCCCCTGCACGAAAACGCCATCCTCGTAACGAAGGCTCACTCCCAGGCCGTCCAACTTGAGTTCGGCCACGTAGACCCGGGGCGTGTCCTCGCCCAGGCCGCGTGCCACCCTGCGGTCGAACTCGCGCAGGTCGTCCTCGCTGTACGAGTTGTCCAGGCTGAGCATCGGCGCGCTGTGCGCCACCTGGCTGAACCCTTCGCGCGCCTGGCCGCCCACCCGGCGCGTGGGGCTGTCCGGCGAGGCCAGCTCGGGATGTTCTTTCTCCAGGTGTTCCAGCTCTTTGTAGAGGGTGTCGTACTCGAAATCCGTCACCAGCGGATCATCCAGCACGTAATAATGGTATTCGTACAGGTTGAGCCGCTCGCGCAGCCAGGCCGCCCTGTCGCGGGGATTCGTGTTCTCCATTCCGTCCTCCGGCCGGTCCGCGCCTGGACCGGCTGTCCGGAACTGCCCGTTAAACGTCGTCATCGCTCATCGCCGTTGAAAACTGACACCGTCCGCACCGGATGTCAACTGCGCCCGGGGTTTCCTGTCACCAGATGCTGTAGTTGACCGCGGTGTAGAACATCCAGTCGCTGCGCTTGTAGACCGGGTCGTGCAGCGGGGGACGGCTGTTGTACTTGCCCTCCAGGTTGACCTTGAGACTGAACGAGGAGGTCAGCTCGTTGTTCAGCGAGAGGTTGAAATTCAGCAGATAGGCCTCGGCCTTGTCGAATCGCGGCTTGTAGGTGAGGCTCTGTTCCAGCCGCGTGCGGGAGTTGAAACGCACTTTCAGCTCCTGGATGCCCAGGTAGTGGCCGCGGGTCGAGCGTTTCTGACCGCTGATATACTCCGTGATCGGGTTGGCGCCCAGGTTGAGGTTCAGGTTCACTTTACCGCCGTTCAGCAGCACGAAACCTGCGCCAAGGCCGGGAGCCACGCGCAGGTCCAGTCCGGCCTCGCGGTTGTGGTCCAGGTCCAGGGAGGTGAAATAGAAGAACCGCTCGTTTTGCTCAAGCTCGAATTTCGATTTCAGCGCCGCCTTGCGTGTTTTCCTTCCGCTGTCAATCGAGGCGCTGGTCGAGGTGGCCTCGTTGTTGAAACGTGTGCGCTCGCCGGTGCGCGACAGGTTCAGGCCGGAGACGAACGTGGTCTGACGGCTGTTGCCGCGGTTGAGAGTGTAGCCCAGCCCGAGGCCCATCTCCCAGGGATTTTTCTCAGGCGCGGCAGCGGCTGGAGGCGGCGGCGCCGCGGGGGCCGGAGCGGCCAGACGGGCGGTCAGGGAATCCACGGCGCGGGCGAGTGAATCCGCCCGCAGCGAAAGAGAGTCCAAGGCCGCGCGAAGACTGTCCGGGGAGGCTGTCGCCGGATCAGGCCGGGCGGACAGCGGAGTGAGAAAAGCCATAATATAGAATAAGATCAAAACAACGCTTGTGCGGATTGACCGAAGCATGTTCCTCTCTCTTAAAGCCGGTCCGCCAAGGGCCGAATGGTTGAAGATTGACGATTTAACTGATCGCTCAGGCTGGAATTTCATATATTCTTTTCCGGAAAAGGACCGTGACAGGACACGGGCAATGTAATCCCTCGTCCTGGAGACTTCTTATATTACTTCAGCGCCGTCCCGGCGGTCAACCCTGTTCCACTGTTGATTGTTCTGCCTCAAATGAGGTATAATTAATCGCCAATCCGGCATGATCCGGAAAAACAGCGGCGTTCCGGAACAGCCTGACCCCTGTGGATCAAGGACGGGCGGGGGTTTAAGCCGTTTGGCCGGGGCGGGTACGGGATTTGCCTTTGACCTGTTAACAGTTCAAGAATCGAGGACTGAATGACGATCCGATTTTCAGCCCGGAGAACCGCTCCGGTTACGGCCGCGGCTCTCATGCTCTGCCTCTGGACGGGCCTGATTCCGTCAACGGCCAACTGTCAGACCGCGGCGCGGGCGGGCGAAACCGCGGAAACCGCCGACCGCCTTAACCGCACGTTCCAGCGGATCGCCGAATCGGTGACCCCGACCGTGGTGAGCATCATTTCGAGCCATCATACCGGCGAACGCACGCTGTCCCGGCGGGGCGAAACCGAAAGCCTGGGCAGCGGCGTGATAGTCTCGCCCGAGGGCTACCTTCTGACCAACAACCACGTGATCGAGGGGGCCGAGAAAATAAGAGTGTTAGCGGCGGATGGGCGCACTTACGAGGCCGAGATCGTGGGAGCGGACTACACCACCGACCTGGCGGTGCTGCGTATGCTCAAGCTCGAGACAGGCGCGCGCCTGCCGGTGATCCGCTTCGGGGACAGCGATTCTTGCAGGATCGGGGCCTGGGTGTTGGCTATCGGCAACCCGATGGAGCTGGGCATCTCTGTGACAGCCGGGATAATCAGCGCCAAGAGCCGACGGATCGATATCCTGAGCGGCAACCCGCAGAACGTTCAGGGCAATGTCGACCAGTCGATCGAGAGCTTCATCCAGACCGATGCGGTGATCAATCCGGGTAACTCGGGCGGAGCGCTGGTCAACCTTAAAGGCGAGCTGATCGGGATCAACACGGCAATCGCCAGCAGCACGGGCGTTTACCAGGGCTACGGGTTCGCCATTCCGGTGAACCTGGCCCGCCGGGTGATGGAGGACCTGATCGAGATGGGCCGGGTGGTGCGTCCGGTGCTGGGCGTTCTGATCCAGACTGTGAACCCGGTCCAGGCCCGGGCGCTGGAGTTGCCCAGACCGCAGGGCGTGCTGATCGAGGATTTTTCGCCGCGCCAGGGTTCTCCGGCCGAGAGCGCGGGGCTTGCGCGCGGGGATGTGGTGCTTGCGGTGGACGGGCGCGAGGTTAACGCCAGCCACCAGCTCCAGGAGGCAATCGCCAAGCACCGTCAGGGTGAAACAGTGCGCGTGCGTGTGTTCCGCGAGGGACGGAACATGGAGTTCAGCGTCAAGCTGGGCGGCAAGGAGATATCTTCGGTAAAGCCGGATGCGGAAAAAGAGGAGCCGGAGTTGCCGCAAAACAGCAGCCTGGGCTTGCAGCTTCGCGGAATCACGGCGCGAGACATGCGCGAGCTGGGGCTTTCCGACCGCAAAGGGGTGCTGGTGGAGCAGGTTTCGGATGGCGGGGTGGCGTTGCGCTCCGGCCTGATCGCCGGGGATGTGATCCTTAAAGTCAACCGGAGGACTGTCAGCAACCCGGCCGAGGTGGAGAGCCTGCTCGATGGAATAAAACCTGGCGAGGCGTTGCTGCTCATGGTCCTGCGCGATGGGACCACCCACTTCGTAGGCCTGGAGATGCCGTGATAGTTTCGGTTGATGATAGCTTATATCAAGGCTGCGCACCCATTCTTGCTTAAAAGGATGCAGGATGGAAATGAAAAGAAAAAGAATCCGCCTGAATGAATACGACTATACAAGTCCAGGTGCTTATCTGGTAACGGTTTGTGCTTCCCGGAACAGTGTTGTTTTCAGTCACATTCTTGCTGATGGCGCATTAAAAATGAACTGCTTCGGGAAGGTTGTTATGGAGGAATGGAAGAGGGCGGCCCAATTGCGGGATAACGTGGAATTGGATGAATATGTTATAATGCCGGACCATCTGCATGGTATAGTTGTTTTAAAATGTAGGGGCACGGCGCGCCGTGCCCCTACGCCCGGACAATTCTCCCTTCCGGTTTCCTCATCGTTGCCGACCATAGTCCGCGCTTTTAAATCCGCAGTAACAAGGCGAATTCATCTTTTGCAGGATTGCTCCGGATTGACAATCTGGCAACGTGGTTACCATGAGCACATAATAAGGAAAAATGAAAATATTAATCAGGTGCGGGAATACATACGGAACAATCCCTTGCGATGGAGACTGAAGCAGGGGATGTCAGAAACAGCCATCCGGACAGCGTGTAACTGTCGAAAAACAATCGAAAACTGTTGAACGGATTGTAAGGTTAAAATGACCGCTCGAAAAATAAAATTCGGGGTGCGCGCGCGGCTGGTGCTGCTGATCACGGTGCTGCTGGCAGGCGTAAGCGCCACCCAGTACTACCTGAACTGGCGGCAGCAGCGAGAGGTGCTTGCCCGGCTGGTGCAGCTTAACCACGAAATCAACCAGACTGTCCGCGACATCGACCGTCAGATCCAGGAGCGCGCGCGCAGCCTGAACCAGCCGCAGACCGTACAGGGTATGCGCGCGGACGCGGGGCCAGGACGGCCTTCTGTCGAGCAGGAACTCGAAAGCTTCATCCGCTTCGTGGACGGCAATATCGGCCGGATGCTCACCGGCCGTGACATGGAGCGGGCCATGCTGGAACACGTCTCCCGTCTGCGCCGCCTGGCCGAAACGGTCCGGCCGCCGGATGGCGAGTCCTTTTTCATGGTCACCCTCTCGGTGCTCGATGAGATGCGGCGCAAAAGCCCGCTCTGGCGCTATGAAATCAGTTCCAGCCCGGCATCCGCGGCCCCGGACAACATACTGCAGGTCAGCATCCCGGTAATCGAGCAGGGGCAGGTCCGGTTCGTGCACATGCAGTACGAGGTTTCGGATTTTCTGGACCGGTTCCGCCGTTTCCAGATGACCAGCCTGCTGGTGACCCTGGCCGTGCTGGGGCTGGGCCTGAGCATTGCGGTCGTGTTTTCCGGCCATTTCACCCGCCCCATCCGCCGCCTTTCCGAGGGCTTCAACCGCGTGGAGCAGGGCGACCTGGACTGCCGGGTCGCCGTCTCGCGTCAGGATGAGATCGGCCAGCTTGTTGACGGGTTCAACCACATGGTCGACCGTCTGAAGCAGAACAAGGACCTGGAAAAAAGCCTGCACCGTCAGGAACGGCTCAGCTCGCTGGGCGAACTGGCCGCCGGGATAGCACACGAGATCAAGAACCCGCTCAACGCCATCCGCCTGACCCTTCAGCACATGGGTGACAAGCTCAAGCTGGAGTCCCCCGGCGACCGCGAGCTCTGGGAACGTTACAGCCCCAACATCCAGCGCGAGGTGACCCGCCTGACCAAGATCGTGGACACGTTCCTAAATTTCTCGCGCATGAGCGAGCTAGAACGCGCCCCGGTGGACCTGAACGCCCTGGTGGAGGAGGTTCTGACCCTGATGTCGCGGGATGCAGCCGGTCACGGAGTGCGGGTGGAAACCGATTTTTCGGCCGGCAGCCTGGTCAAGAGCGTGGATGCGGAAAAAATGAAGACAGTGCTGCTCAACCTGATAATTAACGCAATCCAGGCCATGCCCTCGGGCGGGCGGCTGACAGTGCGCACGGCGGGCGGTCCCGGCGCTCCGGCGCGTATCACAGTGGCCGACACAGGCTGCGGGATAGCCCCGCAGGACCTCGAACGAATTTTCGACCTTTTCTATTCGTCCAAGGAAAACGGTTCCGGCCTGGGCCTGCCCATTGTGAACAACATTGTGCGGGACCACGGCGGCGAGATAACTGTCAAAAGCAGCCTTGGCACGGGCAGCGAATTCATGGTGACCATACCCTGAGGCGAGGCGGTGAATGTGAAGATAAACAAAGCCGGAGTGCGTCTTCTGATCGTGGAGGACGATTTCAGCCAGCGCGACATCCTGGCCCAGATATTGGGCGACGAGGGCTACAGCGTGGAACAGGCTTCCGGGGGCGAGGAGGCGATCGCCAGGCTGGGGAAGGAAAAATTCCAGGTGGTGATAACCGACCTCAAGATGCCGGGCCGCGACGGTCTGGACGTGCTGCGGGCGGCGGTCGAGGCGGATGATTCCGTGGTGGTGGTGATGATGACCGCCTACGGCACGGTCGAGACCGCTGTCCGGGCGATGAAAGCCGGGGCCACGGACTACCTGACCAAGCCGCTGAACAAGGATGAGCTGCTGATTGTCCTGGAAAAGGCCCTCAAGAACCGTCACCTGGCCCAGGAAAACCAGGACCTGCACCGCGAGCTGGAGAGCCGCTACCGTTTCGACCGCATCATCGGAGTCTCGCCCGCCATGAACGAGGTCTACCGCCTGATCGGCAAGGTGCTGGACAACAACTCCACGGTCCTGATCAGCGGGGAGAGCGGCACGGGCAAGGAGCTGGTAGCCCGGGCGATCCATTACAACGGCGCGCGGCGCGGCGGACCTTTCGTGGCGGTCAACTGCGGGGCGATCCCGGAGAACCTGATCGAGAGCGAGCTGTTCGGGCACGAGAAAGGCGCGTTCTCCGGGGCCACCGGACGAAGGATAGGCAAGTTCGAGGCCGCCGACAGCGGCACGCTGTTCCTGGACGAGATTTCCACTCTGCAGTACGACCTTCAGGCCAAGTTCCTGCGTGTCCTTCAGGAGCGCGAGTTCCAGCGCGTGGGGGGCGACCAGACGCTCAAGGTGGACGTGCGCATAATCACCGCCACCAATCAGGACCTGCGCCAGCTTGCCGCCGAGGGCCGTTTCCGCCCGGACCTGTTCCACCGCCTGAACGTGGTGAATATAAGCCTTCCGCCGCTGCGCGCGCGCAAGGGTGACATTCCCCTGCTGGTCCGCTCTTTCCTGGACAAGTACTCCCGACAGTACGAGAAACCGGGCCTCTCGATCAGCCTGGATGCGGTGGAGGCGCTTTCCGGTTACGACTGGCCGGGCAACGTGCGCGAGCTGGAGAACCTGATCGAGCAACTGGTGGTGCTTTCGGATGAGCCGAAAATCTCGCCCGGCCAGCTTCCCGCCTATGTCTTCGAGCCGGGCGATGAAGGTCCGGAGACGGACGGGGAGGAGGATTATGCACCGCCCGCGGTGGAGACAGGCGCGATAAGGGTCTCCCGCGGCCAGGGCGGAGAGGCTGCCTCGGTGCCTTTCCGGCTTCCCGCCGGGGGGGTGAAAATGGCTGACGTGGAAAAGGGCCTTCTGCTTCAGGCCCTGGAACAGTCCGGCGGGCGGCTGGTGGGCGCGGCGAGGCTCCTGGGGATCAGTTATAAAACCCTTCAGTACCGGATCAAGAAATTCGGGATCAATGTCGAGGGGATGAAACCTTGAACTGTGACCCGGTTCTATGTAATTTTGCACGTTGAAAATTGCGCCTTACCCCGATTCCGGTCATTCTCATTCAGGAGGTATAGTTTTGCGCGCTTTCATTCTGGCCCTTGCGGCGGTCCTGTCTTTTACCTCTATATCTTCCGCTCAGACAGTCAAAATCGGGTATGTTAAAGTGGATTTACTGCTGAGCAGGTTTCCCGATTTTACGAACGCCCAGGCGGCCTTGAAAAAAGAGGCCGAAGCCTGGCAGTCGGAAATGGAAAACTACCAGAAACAGCTTTCGGCCCTGCAGGAGAATTACCGTCAGAAATCCACGCTTGTCAGCCCGGAGAAGCAGCGTGAAATGCAGACCGAAATAATGAAAAAGACCCAGGAAGCCCAGAATTTCCAGCAGAGCATCATAGGGCCGGAGGGCAAGGCGGAGAAGCGCAAGAACGAGATGATGGCGCCGATCAACGAGAAGGTCAACAAGGCGATCAATCTTGTGGGCGAGCGTGACAAGTACACCGTCATCCTGAGCGATGAGACCCTTCTGTATGCCAACAGCACCACGGATGTGACCGAGGAAGTGCTCAAGGTGCTGAGCGCCGGGCTTCCCGCAACTCCGGCCGCGAAACCCGCCGCCAGACCCGGCGCCGGACCTGTGGCGCCGCGAAAATAAACAGATCAAGCAGACTGCAATAAGCACTCAGACAGACCGGGCTGCGTACAGCCCGGTTTTGCTTTTCTTGCCTCCCGTCTGATGAAAAGCTATTATTCCCTTGCCGCCGATCAGCTCCCCCCGGCGGACGAACCAGCGCAAAAAGGCATCTCTCATAACTCGATTTTCATATCTTCACAGGAGAAAGATCATGTCCGGACAGCCGAAAAACATGGACCGCCGCTCTTTCCTGGCCGCCACGGCCAACGCCGCGATAATCGCCCCCCTGGCCCTGGGACGCGGGCCGTTCAAGTTCCCGGTGGAGGCGAAAAAGAAAAGGTACTGCCTGGTGGGCACGGGCAGCCGCGGCAGCTCGATGTGGGGCCGCCGCCTTGTGGAGGTCTACCCCGACATGGTCGAGTTTGTCGGCCTCTGCGACCGCAACCCCGGCCGCGCGGCCTACGCCAAAAAGTTCATGGGCGTGAACTGCCCGGTCTACTCTGACCTGGAATTCGACAGGATGATCACCGAGACGAAGCCGGACGTGGTGATTGTCACCACCACCGACTGCTTCCACGCCAAATATATCTGCCGCGCGATGGAGCTGGGCTGCGACGTGATCACCGAGAAACCGATGGCCACGGACGAGGCCATGACCCAGCAGATTATCGACACGGAGCTGCGCACCGGGCGGAAACTGCGGGTCACGTTCAACTACCGCTACAACCCTGAAGCCGAAAAGATTTACGAAATATTGCGCACCGGCGAGCTGGGCCAGGTCACCTCGGTGGATTACAACTACTACCTGGACACCAGTCACGGGGCCAGCTATTTCCGCCGCTGGCACGGGTTCAAGCAGTTCAACGGCTCGCTGTGGGTGCACAAGGCCTCGCACCATTTCGATCTTCTCAACTGGTGGCTGGGGGCCGAGCCGCGACAGGTCAGCGCATTCGGCGAGTTGCGCCGCTACGGCCAGAACGGTGCGTTCCGCGGACAGAAATGCCGCGGCTGCATGTACAAGGACAAATGTGAGTTCTTCTACGACATCACCCAGGATGAGCAGTCCATGCGCCTGTACGTGGACAACGAGAAGTTTGACGGTTACTCGACGGATGCCTGCCTGTACCGCGAGGAGATCAACATCTGGGACACGATGACCGCCAACATCCGCTACCACAACGGCGTTATACTCACCTATTCGCTCAACTGCTTCATGCCCTACGAGGGCTACCGGGCCGCGTTCAACTGCACGAAGGGCCGCTTGGATGTCCAGGTGTTCCACGCCCAGCCTTGGGAGCAGAAAGCCCTGGCCGAGTTCCGGGTCACCCCGCTGTTCTCCAAGAGCCGCACTTTCGACCTGAGCGAGAGCCAGGAGCACACCGCGGGCAACGCCGGGCACTGGGGCGCGGACCTGAAGATGCAGGACATGATTTTCCGCGGCACGCCCGATCCGCTGGAACAGACCGCTGGCAGCCGCGCCGGGGCGCTCAGCAGCCTGACCGGGATCATGGCCCGCCGCTCTATCGAGTGGAAACGGCCGGTGGAGCTTTCCGAGCTGGTGAAAATCTGACCGGTTGAATTCCGCCTGACGATGCAGGTCAGTCTGTTGTGGCGGCATTTAATACACTGATATTTAAACAGTTGTGCAGGGTCCTCAGACGTCTTGAAACGTAGGGTCACGGTGCACCGTGACCCTACGGAACTTCTTTTAATGTAGATGTTTAGAGGTGTGTTGATTTATTGGATTAAATCCCCCTCGGTCCCCCCTTGGAAAGGGGGAAGAACGGCCGCCACTTCCGGCTATCTGCAAATGCCTGTCATTGGAGGTTTTGCAGTCCCCCTTAAAAAGGGGAAACAGGCGGTTGTTTTTTTAATCATTTTTCAACACGCTTCTAAAAATCCCCGTTTTTGCTCTTTGAGAATTGTCGCAATCTCTAACTATTTGAAAAGAAAAGCAATTACGCAGGGGCACGGCGCGCCGTGCCCCTGCATTTTATACTCTTGGGATAGCCCCTTCGTTTGATTTCGAGGCATCCACCCCGCGGCAGAGCCGCGAAGAATTCTTTTCGATTAAAGAGATATGATTCTCAAAAACGCACAGCAAATTCAATTCAAACCGCAGACCTTTCTCCTGCAAGGCTATATATCTCAGCCTTTCTCCGGCCCGGTGATCGCCCAGTAGTATTTCTGCAGCTCGCGGGCTTCGTACTCCATGAACCCCACGCTCTCGGTGTAATTGGCGATACTGGCGTGCATGGTCTCGGCGAAATCGGCCACGCGCGGGTTCGAGCGCTCCAGCTTCTCCACTTTGATGAACTGTTCGATCAGAGACTCGGCCTTGCGCTCATCCACCGCCTGGTACATGCGGGTGAAATCGCGCACCGGGAATATTTCCCTGATCAGGGCGTGGCCGGAGGGTTTTTTCACCTGGTCGAAAACGCTCTTGTCATAGACTCCGGGGTCGGAGAAACGGCCCTCCGGGGTGTCGATGAAGCATTCGGCCACGCCCCGGGCGTCCAGGCTCTGCGAGACACAGGCCAGAAGCTGGCTCGCGATTTCCCGGCTCTCCGCTGTAAACGGGCCAACGGAATAGCGTATCCGTCCCGGCCGGGCGAACACGAAGCCCTCGACCTCGCCGTTGTCGTTACGCCACTGATAGACCTCGCCCTGGCTGTCGCGGTGCAGCCCGCGGATCACGTTCTCGCGCTCTATGAAACGGGCCGTGTCGTACTTTATGAGCGCGGGCAGGTCTTTCTCCTCCACGCGCGAGATACGGGCGCGGTCCCAGGCCGCCCCGCGGAACTCGGACGGGCGGTACCAGCAGCGCCAGATACGGTAGCTGTCCACGTAGCCCACCGCGCCGTAAACGGTGTTGCCCATCGGCGTGGCGTCCAGCCCGTTGATTATCTTTCCCTCGTTGATCGCGTAGCGCACGCAGTGCTGCATCATGGCGTTGGCCACGCCCTGGCGGCGCACCTCCGGATGCACCAGGATCATGCCGATCCAGGTATGCCGCCTGCCCAGCGGCGCCACGGAGGATGTGCCCACCGGGATGTCCCAGTCCTTCGAGCGGAACGAGGCGACAAAGTTGCCTTTCGGATCAAAGTTCACTATACGGTTCAGGTCGGTCTCCACCTGGTTCCAGCCCACGCGCATGGTCAGCAGCATCATGCTGTCCAGGTTGCCGCCGATCTCCTCCAGGCGGAAGAAATCCTGGTTTACGGCCTTGCCCTCGGGCAGGGTCACTTTCAGGCTTTCCGGGACGCGCACAGTCCACTGGCGGCCGCTGCGGAAAATCATCTCCACCTGGCGCTCGGCGGCGAACCGGTCGGCGCGGGGATTATCGATGCGGAAACAGCCGTACAGACGGTCGGTGTAGGAATCCTTGCCCAGCTCGATCAGCTCGGTCTCACGCGGGTCGTTCTTCTGAATCAGTTTCAATTGCCTTGCTCCTTATACAGTTGCGATGATTACGGAAAAGTCATCCAGATGACTTCGGAACGAAAATGCAGGGGCACGGCGCGCCGTGCATTGGAGATCAATTATTTAAAGGATTATGAATCAATCTTGTTCCGGTGTTAAAATCTGTTCGATTTCTTTTTTCAACCTCGGAAGATTGGATTCCAGAACACCCCAGACAACCTCGGGAGAGATATCGGCATAGCCGTGTATCAACCTGTTGCGGAAGGCGATTATCCTTTTGCTGTCGCTTATGAAAGAGGCCAGGTCTGAGTGTACGGTAAGCATCTGTCTGAGAGCTTCACCAATTATTTCAAACTGACGCTCAACCGCTGAACGCAGGTAGGGATCTGTTTTATATTCCCGCAAGGTTCTGCCCTCGGTGAATCGTTGCAGGAGCTCGCAGGCCTCCCGTATATCGAAAAGATATTTCCGCACCTCAAGCGGCAGCATACAGCAGCACTTTCCTCCGGTCGATTGACTCCAGGAAATAAGGATTGCGCACCGGCGCGCGCTCGATCAGGTCCACGGGCAGCCCCAGGATTCTTTCCAATTCCTCCTGCAAAGAGAAAAACGTCTCGGCGTGCTCCACCGGAGTCAGGGGCGCGAACTCCACCAGAAGGTCGATATCGCTATCCCCAGGACGGAAAGAATCGCCGGCCGCCGAGCCGAACAGCTCCAGACGGCGGACTTTATGGCTGTTGCAGAGTGCTTTTATTACATCCCGGTTTTCGGCGATAACGGCGAGCATAAGAAAGCTCCAATTGCATATAAATAACCAGCGGATACTTACATTATCATGCGCGGCCCCAGGTGGCGGAACACCTGCCAGCGGCTGCCGATTTTCTCCACCGCCACCAGGTTGCCCGTGTCGAACAGCGGGAGGTCATCCTGGTCCGGGGCCTCGACCAGGGCCTGAAGAAGGTTGGCCAGGAACGGCAGGTGGCCGACTAACATCAGGTTCTCCTCCTCGGCCCGCACAAGCTCCAGGACCGGGGAAATGTCATCCCCAGGCCCCAGGTTGCCGGTCTTGTGCACGCCACCCGCGGGCTGAAGGACCGCGGCGATCAGGCGCGCGGTCTCCTCGGAGCGCAGCTTGCCGCTGTGAAGGATACGGGCCACTTTCACGTTCATGTTGCCGAGAGTGCGGGCCAGGCGCGTGATATCATCCCGCCCCTCCACGCTCAGCGGCTGCGCGAGGTCCTGGTCCGCGGAAAGCGCTTTACCGTGACGCACGAGGTAGAGTTTCAAACCAGCCTCCCGGCAGGGCCGTTTTTATGGCGGTGACAGTGGCGCAGCGAACGTTGCCATCGTCATTATAATGCGGCGGAACGCCTTATAAGTCAATACTTATGTCCATCCGGGGAGAAAATGACCATAAGCAGAAAAGGTCTCAATCTAACGCCGGGAGTTGCCAAAACAGGGCAGGAGCATAATATTGAAATTTCGGAAAGAACAAAAACAGCGGAGCGCTTTTAAACCCTCACCGCCACCCCGGAGAAACGATGTCACGATTCCTGCCGCACCTTGCCCTTTGCGCACTTTTCGCGCTCGCCGGCTGCAAGCTGAAAGTTGACATCCAGGACGATTCGGATTCCAAGGCCCCGCTGCAGGCCTGGCCCGCCGGGATCGAAACGCGCATCTATTCCGGCTCCTTCACCCGCAACCCGGAGGAGCGTTCGATCAAGACCGCCGGCCTGGCCGGGGAGTTCGTCTCGGCCCAGGTGGCGGTGCGCTGCGACGGCCGGATGAAAAACCTGCACGGCGCGTTGAGCGGGCTGAAAAACGCAAGCGGGGCGCTTATCCCGGACAGCGCGGTGCGGGTGCGCTACGGGGCTTATCTGAAGGTGGACGAGACCATGAACCTGACCGCCGACCCCCTGCTGGAGACGGATTCTGTGGATGTCCCTGCCGGGCGGGCGCAATCGGTCTGGATCACGGTGGATGTGCCGCGCGATGCCGCTCCGGGAGTCTATTCCTCGGTAATAAACATCACAGCCGCGGGAGAGCGCTCCGCCAGCCTCGATTTCAGCCTCGAGGTGCTGCCCGCCGTGCTTCCCCCTCCCTCGGACTGGTCATTCTACCTCAATATCTGGCAGGACCCCAGCGGAGTGGCCCGCGGCCACGGCGTGCAAGTCTGGAGCGGCCAGCACTGGACCCTGCTGGAGCGTCACGCCGCCAACCTGGCCGCCCACGGCCTCAAGTCGATCATGACCAGCCTGGTGTACGATCCCTGGAAGAGCCAGTCCGGGTACCCGTTCGACACCATGGTCGAATGGAAATACCCGGGCGAGTGGACCACCGGGGGCGCGGACAAGTTCGAATGGGACTTCTCGATCTTTGACCGCTATGTCGAGCTGATGATGGCTGCCGGGATTAAGGAAAAGATCGACATGTACGCCCTGGTGATGGGCCCCGGCTCCACCCTGGACGCGCATATCCGCTACCTGGACACCACCACCGGGCAGCACCGGAACGCCGAGATGCAGGTGGGCGAGCCGATGTGGCAGGAGGCCTGGAAGGCGTTCCTGCCGGTCCTGAAGGGCCACTTGCAGGAAAAGGGCTGGTTCGAGATCGCCGAGCTGGGGTTCGATGAAAAGACGCCGCAGGTGATGAAAGTGATATTCGATTTCCTGCTCAGGAACGCCCCGGATTTCCGGGTCG
>CAYYNT010000051.1:0-32332 GCA_964473155.1 uncultured Gemmatimonadales bacterium
GACTGGGCGTTGATTATCTGTATGCCATTTTCACGGCAAAGGCTGTCTATCTGCCGGGCCGCCGGGCCGCCGAAACGGCCGAACTCCATGGGCACAAGGTGAACTTTTGCAGCGCAGAGGTCGTCCCAGATACGCGCCTCGCGGCGGCAGCCGAAATACACCTCGTGGCCTCGCCCGGCCAGCCCTCGTGCAAGGTAGGACATCGAGCGGGTGGCTCCGCCAAGATCGCCCTGGTAGGTAAGAATAAGAATTTTCATGCGGGAAAACTAACATCCTGAGCCGCTGGAGTAAACCCTGTCCTGTGATATGACACCACAATAACAGGATAGTCAATCGATTATCTACGCATCACTGAGAAATAAGCTTTTCAGCAGACATTTTTTCAGAAAACACTTGTGCGAGACAGGCTCTTCGGGTATATTGACGGAGTATTACTGATTAGTTTTTCGTAACACGAACATATTACACCAAGGAGATAAAGTGGACAGAAAAACCTTGTGCGCTGTCTCGCTCCTGATTTCCGGCATCCTGGGAGTGGCAGCCCCCGCGGCGGCTGAAATAAATCCCGATACGGTCTACCAGCTCCCGCCCGTGGTGGTGGTGGGGAAAGCGGTGATAGATGAAATACAGATCCGGCGCGATGGCGCCGCGGTGACACGGATCAGCGAACAGCAGGTGCGCGATCTCAACGCATTGGACCTCCCCTCAGCCCTGCGACGCGTGCCGGGTGTCATGATTTCCCGTCATAACCTGGTGGGAAGTTATGGCGGCGGCGAGGGAGGCGCGGTCTATATCCGTGGGATGGGCTCAAGCCGTCCGGGGGCCTCGGTCCAGACCCTTGTGGACGGTGCTCCGAAATTTGTCGGCCTCTGGACCCATCCCCTGATGGACGTTCTGAGCGTCGACAACCTGGAAAACATAGACATATATAAGTCTCCCCAGCCGGTTCGCCTGGGCAACATGTCTTTCGGAGCGATAAACTTGCGCACCCGGCGGATGCACGCCGAGGGTTTCCGCACCGGGCTGACCTCGTTGTTCGGTTCGCACGACACGTACAGTTTTGTATTCAACCATGGCGGGAAAAGCGGGAAGCTCGACTATTACCTGGGCGCAGCGGCGAAGGGAACGGACGGGCACCGCAAGCAGGCTTACGGTAATCTCAGGAATTACTGGGGGCGGATCGGCTACGGCATTTCGGAGGATTGGGATGCGACTCTGGTGCTGTCCAGCTATGACAACACTGCGGATGACCCTGGCGTAGCCGGGACAGCAACTCCGCCGCGTGGGCGTTTCAACAACGAGAATGTCACCGCCAACCTGACGATCTCCAACAGAAACGACCGGTTCGACGGTTTCATGCGCCTGTACATGGACGACGGCAGCATGAACTGGCAGCAGTGGGACGCCACCTCAAGCTCCGGGTTTGACACCAACACCGACTATCTGAACCGCGGTCTTCGAGCGCAGCAGAACATTGCTCTCACCAGCGCCACCCAGCTCACCGTGGGCCTGGATTACGACGCCTATGGGGGCAAAGCCGTGGAGTTGCGTTCGACCGCCGCTGCCACCAAAACGATGCCGGCAAAATACTTCTACAGCACGGCCTTGTACACCAGCCTGTCGTACAGCTTCACCCTTCGGCCGGATCTGAGTCTCACGCCCTCGGCCGGGGTGCGTTACAACAGCCACAACGTATTTGAAAGTGAAACCGCGCCGGAGGCCGGTATTGTTCTGACCGGCGAGAAATGGCAGTTATACGGCAACTACGCCCGAGGATACAATTACGCCGGCGTGTATGCGGTCTGGTTCTACAATATAGCCTGGAACTATCAGAATCCGGCCTACGAGGAGCTTAAACCCGAGCGGGTGAAACATTACGAGACCGGACTGAAACTCACTCCGCGCGAGGGTCTGGTGCTGGACCTGAGCCTGTTCCATGATGACGGTGAAGACATGATAAGCTTCGTATCGCCGCCGCCCCCGCCTCCCTCGTTCGGCAATGTCGGCAGTTTCAGGAGCACCGGGGCCGAAATTTCGGTAAGCTGGTCGGCGTTGCGCCGTCTTTCGCTCTACGGCGGACTTACGATGATGAACTCCACCCCCTCGGACCTTCCGCAGGCCCCCGGTTACATGCTGACCCTGGGGACCAACATTATTGTCGCACCGGGCCTGCATCTGAGCCTGGATATCGAATCCGTCGATGAGCGCTGGGTGGCCAATGACCGGTTCGGTAGCGTGTTCGGCAAGGTGGAGGCTTTCACTGTCGCCAACGCGCGTCTGGATTATTTCCTGGGCCGGGCCGGGCGGGCGCTCGAACACAGCAGCCTGTTCCTGGCGGTGGAGAACCTGACCGATACGGGTTATGAATTCAAGCCCGGCTATCCAATGCCTGGCGCTTCCGCGTATCTTGGATTATCTTTCAACCGCTGAACCCGGCGTATATCTGGGGGAGGGTGAGGCGCGCCCTCCCTTTTTTGTTTCAGGAGAATTCCATGTCGCGAATCGCCGCATTTCTTACAGTTTTGGGCGTTCTCATTTTTCTCGCCGGGACAGATGTTCGCGCTGAAAGCCCCCGCCCTTTCGTCACCGCCTCCACCAGCATGATCGGCTGCATGATCGTCCTTCTGGCCCCGGAACTGATCGAAGTCCAGGTGCTAATCCCGCCCGCGGCCTGCCCTGGAACCTATGATCTGCGGCCATCGGACGCCGCGAAGCTGGCAAAGAGCGCCCTTTTCATCCGTCATGACTACCAGTCCTACCTGGACCGGCGGTTCCGCGAGCAGAATCGTAATATCCGCCTGGCTGTCCTCGACACTCCCGGCCACCTGCTGGTCCCGCGGAACTTCTTGGCTGCCCTGGACCAACTGAAAGGCATTCTCATCCGCCGGTTCCCGGCTCTCGGAGACAGTATCGAGAAAAACGCGGCCGCGGCGGAGAAGTATGTGCTGGCCGCCGGAGAGGCCGCCAGGCTGAGGTTCGAAAGCGCGGGAATGGCACGGAAAACCGCTCTCTGCTCTGACAAGCAGGCCGGGTTCGCGCTCTGGGCCGGAGTGAAAGCCGCAGGAACTTTTTCAAACTCTCCGGAGGAATTATCTGCATTACGATTGGGACAGATAATCCAGACCGCGCGCGACAGCAGGGCGCAGTTCATAGTCGGCAACCTTCAGAGCGGCGGCGAGAAAGTGGCCCTGTCCCTGGCCGGACAGACCGGCCTGCCGGTCTGCATCCTGAGCAATTTCCCCGGTACGAACGAGCGTAACAAAGACTGGGCCGGCCTTCTGGCTGACAATACCAATCTGCTGATCCAAGCCGCCGCTTCCGGAGGACGACCATGAGCGCGGCGCTGGCCCTGAGCGAAGCCACGGTGGTCCTGCACGGCCGGACAGTTTTGCGCGGGATTACGATGCAGGTGGACCAGAGCCAGTTCTGGGGAATCGCCGGGCCGAATGGAGCTGGGAAGTCAACACTGGTCAAACTCCTGGCCGGGTTTGTCCCGCTGAACTCAGGACAGGTTCAGGTGCTGGGAAAGGAGCTTGCCGGTTGGCCGCTGACAGAACTTAGGCGGCGGGTCGGATACCTTCCGCAGCACCTGTTCTTTGACGAGGGCCTGCCGCTATCCGCCCGCGAGGTGATACTGATCGGCCGGACAGGGTTGCGCGGCCTCATGCGCCGCCTGACCCGCCAGGACCGCGAGGCTGCCGCGCGCTGCGCGGAAGAGCTTGGCGTGGAAAACCTGCTGGAACGTCCTTTCGGAACATTGTCCGGCGGAGAGCGCCAGCGCGTGCTGCTGGCCCGCGCCCTTTCACAGGAGCCGGAGATACTTATTCTGGACGAGCCTACGGCCGGGCTGGACCCGCGCGCCGCGGTGCGTTTCCTGGACAGCGTGGATCAGCTTCAGGGCCGCAGGCGCATGACTGTTCTGGTCGTGACACACGAGATTTCAAGCCTGCCCTCGGGCTGCGGCCAGGTGGCGCTTGTCCGGGATGGAAGTCTGATGGCCGCGGGCCAGAAAGAAAGCCTTCTCTCCGATTCCGTTCTCAGCGAGCTTTACGGCTGCCGTGTCGAGGTGGGGCGGCGCGGCGAGCGTTACCATGTCTTTCAGGAATAATAAGCCTTGAACCTGATCGAGCTCTGGCAGTTTCAGTTTTTCAGGAATGCTCTGGCAGCCTCGGTCCTCTGCGGCGCGGGATGCTCCGTAATCGGGGTGTTCATTGTCACCATGCGGATACCGTTCATCGGCGTGGCGATGTCCCACGCGGCAATGGCCGGAGCGGTGTTCGGCCTTCTTACCGGACTGCCCCCCGCCTGGTGCGGCTTCGCACTGGCCCTGGCCGCCTCGCTCGCGGTCGGCCCGCTGACCGACCGGGTGCGCATGGACCCCAATATCTCGCTCGGCGTGATATTCTCGCTGATGATGGGCCTGGCATTCCTGGGAATCGGTCTGTCCCCCACTCCACGCAGCGACATGCTGGGGCTTATCTGGGGCAATATCCTGTTAATCTCGGATGAGGATATCCGGCGGCTGGCCGTGGTGACCGGCCTGGGGCTTTTTCTGGTCTTCCTTTTCTACAAGGAATTCCGGGCGGTGATGTTTTCGCGGCTGGTGGCGGCTGCCTCCGGAGTGCGGGAACGTTTCGCCTGGTACATGCTTCTGGTGCTTTGCGGGGCCACGGTGACGGTGAACCTGGACACTGTGGGCGGGCTGATGCTGTTCAGCATGATAGTCAACCCGGCGGCCGCGGCCTGGCAGTTCACCTATCGCATGAACCGTCTTTTTTTGCTCTCCGCGCTTTTCGGGGTGCTGTCCGCGGTCTGCGGGATGCTGGCTTCGAGCTTTTTCAACCTGCCGTCCGGAGCTTGCGTAGTTGTGGCATCCAGCGCTTTGTTCGGGATATCGCTCCTGTTTTCACCCAAAAGGAGGCATGCTGGCAATGGATCAGTCTGGTAGATCCGTCCTGGGCGAAAAGCAGCGCTTTTTCGACCATCACGCTGAAAGCTGGGACAGGGAGCACAGCGCAGGCGAGGAACGCCGTAAGGTTGAGGCTCTGGTGCGAGACATGCGCCTGATACCCGGCTGGAGCGTGCTTGAACCGGGCTGCGGCAGCGGACATGTCAGCATGGCGCTGTCGGGAACGCTTGGGACGGAGGGACGGGTGACAGCTTTCGACATTTCCGATGGAATGCTAAGACAGGCCCGCGCCAAGGCTCTGCGGCAAACTGTATTCCTGCGCGCGGATGCATCCAGGTTGCCGTTTGCTCCGGCTGGTTTCGACGCGGTGGTTCTGTTCCGGGTCTTCCCGCACCTCAATGATAAACCGGCCTGCCTGGCTGAATTCCACCGCGCGCTCCGGCCGTCGGGCCTTCTGGCGCTGGCCCATACCGCCGGAAGAGAGCGCCTGAACCGTTATCATGCGTCCTTGGGCGGCGAGGTGTCCCTGGACATGATCCCCGAGGAGCCGGAGCTGAGGACCATACTGGATGACGCGGGATTCAGCGTTCTATCGGTCGAGGACACCGAGGACAGATACCTGGTCCTGACCCGCAGGAAATCCTGAACACTCGCTATCTATTCTCTTCCAGCTCCAGCCTGGCGGCGCAGGGCGCGTTCCTGGCCACAATCCTCTCGAGGACGGCGCAGTAAAGGGCCGAGAAGGTCCGGCAGCTTCCGGATCCGTCAAGAGCGGTCTCTTCCGGGAATGAAGCGTACTCGCAGCGCGGATCGCACCAGCGTGGCAGACTGCTTGCCGTCTTGTCCAGCATTCCTTACCTCCCGCTTTACCTCAAAAATAATACTTCCTATCCGCAAGACAAACTGATCGCTCAACCGCTCCAAAGACTGTTTTACGGTTGAACCGGGCATACGGCATTTTCATCAAACCTCTTTTCATTCATAACGTTCCACGCTCAAGAGCCTCTCTGTTTCTGCCGATATAATATTGATAGACAGCGGTCCCATAGTACGGATTATTTTTCCGCACCATTCAACTGTATTTAATTTTAATTCGGAAAAATATTCCTTGATGATTAACTGATGCACGAGAAAAAAACAGAACGCCGAGGGGATAATCCATCCTAACTCTTTTTATGTCAATATGTTGATAAGCTTTTAGCTCCTTTATGGCATAACTCTTGCTTCTGTCGGGCTGTCCACTCTCAGGCGCAATGCGTCTTTGACGGACAAACAGACAAGCAATGATAAAATGGAAAGGGAAATCCATGGCTTCCGATATAAGCATCTCCGGGTTGGCTTCCAGTCTCGACACTGAGTCGATTATCTCCAAAATGCTGGAAGCCAGGCAGGCGCCGATAACAAGGCTCGAAAACAAGCAGGAGCTTCTGTCGCTGAAGCGCGAAGCTTACCAGGATGTCAACACCCAACTGCTGGCTCTTCAGACCACGGCCCTGTCACTCCGTCTCGATTCAACCTTTATCGCCCGCACCGCGAAATCAAGCGATGAGGGTATCGTGAGCGCCACGGCCAGCCTCGGGACGGCAAAAACCAACCACCGGGTTAAAGTTCTTCAGCTCGCCCAGGAAGCCTCGGTCAGCAGTAACCGATATTTCAGCCAGGCCAGACTGATCGGGTCCAACACTGTCGGCATCAATCAGGTAGGCAGCACCGCCACGCTGAATGCGCCAGGAGCGGGACGTCTCCGGGGTGGAGTGACGCTAACCGAGACCACGACATTGAGCGACCTGGGGCTTGGTTCTGATTTCGAATTGAAAATTGATCTCGATGCCTCCGGCTCGCGCAATCCTGTCACCATCACCGGCCTAAGCGGAAGCACTACAATAGGGCAGATGATGCAGGCGGTTCGTGACCAGACCGGCTCGGCGCTCAAGGTGCAGCTTGTTCAGGACCAGGCCCTGGGCGGCAAGGTGCTCCAGATAGCCAGCAGCTACGTGGGAGTGGATGTCGGCGTGAGCGGCGCGGTGGCCGAGGCCGCCCTGGGGATTGGCAGCGGGGCGACAGTATCCTCAACCGACACCACCGGACTTGGTTCCGCCAGGGCTGCGGCCTCGATAGTCCCGCAGGATGTGATCACCGGAACCTCCCTGGTGGTGGCCACAAACGGTAAAGCGGGAAGCCTGAGCGGTGCTGTGGACCTGGCGGCGGCAGCCTCCGGCGGGGACATCATGGCGTTGACTCTCGATGAACTCGGGATAACTGATTTCACCGGTCTGACAATCGACCCGGACGCCTCGGGCGCGACAGGCAATCTGACAGTGACCAGGGAGGATGGTTCCCTGCTTTCGGGTTCCGACACTCTGGCCGATCTGATCGAGGCGATAAATCTTTCCGTGCCGGATGTAACCGCCCAGGTGGTCGATGGGACAGGCGGGGCTAAATACTTCCAGATCATGGCCAACGAGGGCGCACGGAATATCACGGTCAGCCAGATAGGCGCGAGCGATGGTTTCCTGAAAAACATATTCGGACTGGGTGACGAAACCGTAACCAGCACCAACGCAACATCCGACAGCACCGATTTCACCATGACCAGTAATTTTTATGGCCGGGGAGATATATCGGCCCAGTCGCGCCGCGTGGTGAGCGGCGTCAAGGAAGATTTCAGGGGCGCCGGCGTCACCGACCTGATCGACGGAGTCACGCTCCTGGGCGCTACTGTCGGGGATGTTTTTACTCCCGGAGCGGCGCGGATTCAGATTAACAACAGTCAGAACCTGGCGGTTTCCGACAGTCTGCGCACTGAATTCTACGGCGTGGCCGGAATCACCAGCTCCTCTTTCGCCACCAGCCTGGCCGTGGACCCGGATTCCAGCGGAACGCGCGGAATAAACCGCTCCATCGCCGATCTAAACTCCGCCGGGGCTTTCGGGATCGAAGGCACGATAAAAGCGGGGACGTTCAAGGTCGGGGAAACGACGCTCACCCTGACGCAGGAAGACATTGACAACGGTATTACCCTGGCCGAGGTGGTAGCCCGGATCAACAGTTCAGGCCAGGGAATGGTCCTTCATTACGAGGAAAGCACTGACCGGTTTATCGCCACGGCTTCTGAATACGGTTCTTCAGGTACGGTGAGTTTCGGTGCTTACAGCGGGGTCTCCGGGGAAAGCAACATCCTGAAAGTCCTGGGATTGACCAATTCCCCGACTGCAACGGCTACATCCGGTGGAATCGACGCCGGCAGGATAGATACGGCCGCGGAGCTGGACCAGGCCGGGTTCTCGATCCGCCCGTCCTCCGGCACTGTCACGATCAACGGCATCTCGATTGCCATTGATGCCCAGGTGGACACGCTGGAAGATGTCATCGACAAGATCAACAACTCGGCCGCCGGAGTGACCGCCTCGATCGATCCCGGTAACAGCCGTTTCACCCTGGTGCAGAAAGTCAACGATGACACCACGGCGAACAATATACAACTCGGATCGAGTTCGGACACGAGCAACCTGTTTACTGTCCTGCGCTTTCTGGAAGGAGCCACCTCGGACGGTTCCACGAGCAGCGTTGAATCCTCCAGGGCAAAAAATAACGTTGGCCAGGCCCGGCAGGAAGCCCAGGTCGAGGTGGATGGCGTCCTTTATACCCGGAAAACCAACACTATCGACGATATAACTTCCGGTATCACCTATGAGCTTCTCGGCACATCTGATAAAACGGCTACTGTCACTGTCGAGGGGGACAAGGAAAAAGCCATCGATGCAATCGCCGCTTTTGTAGTCGAGTACAACAAATCAGTCAAGTTGTTGAGTCCTGAAGCGGTCAGCAAGGATGATAAAAAGTATCTGGAAGCGGTGACGGATGAGGAACGTTCCTCTCTTACCTATACCGAGCTTGTCGACCGCATCGAAAAATACGAGACGTTGAACAAGAGCGAGGCGATACGCAAGGACAGCAATTTCAAGACACTGCTGAACCAGATCCAGAATGTTGTATCTACGCGTGTACAGATAACGGGAAGCTCACTGCAAAGCCTTGGTGATCTGGGGATCAACACCGGCAATGCCGGCGCGCCGCTCAATTCAGACTACCTCGGTGTTCTGGTGGCAGACTCGACTGATCTTGAGACAATCAAGGCCGCCTTGTTGAACAATGCAGATTTGAACGACGCGCTGGACAGCGATGATGTCTCTGTCTCCAAGCTTTTCAATCAGGCTGCCTCATCCTCGGTCGCCGTAATGGGATCGAAAGCATTCGAGGCCTCAACGCCACTGGCGAACGACATCTCGTTCGAGGTGTACGACGGGACCAACAGGGCCACGATCACCATTCCCGCTGGCAAACAGAGCCAGAGCTCGATCCTGAGCCAGATTACGACCGCTCTGCAGAACAAGAACATGGGAAAAGTCAAGGTTACGTTCGACGGGACAGGGCATCTCAAGTTCAACCTGGATACAAACACCGGATCGGCTTACCTGCGCATTCTCGACCTGACCAGCCAGTCAGAGACCGACCGTCTGTACAGCCGGTTCGGCCTGACCGGCGGCTCGTTCATCGGACCGGATGCGGATGATAAGGCCGGGGCGATTCAGAAACTTTACAGCTCGCTGAAGGGCAGCACTGGCGTGAACGGCTTCATCCCGCGTAGCGTCTCGTCCGGCGGCGCCTATGGACAGGGATCGATTTACGATGATATGGTGGACATCCAGGAGCAGATCGAGACTCTCCAGGACCGTCTTGATGCCTATGAGACGCGCCTTCGCAAGCAGTTCACCAACATGGAAACCGTAATCGCGAACCTTCAGGAGCAACAGAATTCGCTCTCGCAGCTCACCGGGGTAAAAAACAGTTAATGCCCGCTCCGGCAGACAAGACGCATCCGTATGCCGGGTTTACATGAAAGGAGACAGTCTTGCTGAAACTTACTCTCGACGGACAAAGCATGGACACGGAGAGCCTGCGCGGACAGACGCTGGCTGAGCTGATCCGCTCGATAGAGCGCGATCTGACCCCTGAAAGAGTAATTGTCTCAATGACTCTTGACGGGCAGAATCTGGATCAGGAGAGCGAAAGGGCGGATGCCGGCAAGGCCGTTGAAAGCCTGAGCAGCCTCGAAATCAAGACACAGAGGGTTGATGACCTGGCCAGCGCCACGCTCAGGAACCTGGTTGAATTCATACCTCGTATCGCGGCCGCGCTGGCGGATTGCGTGGAGGAACTCCAGAGCGGGCGGGAAAACGATGGCTACAAACACCTGAACCAGGCCATAGAGGGCTTGCAGATCGTTTCCAGCGCCTGGCCGCCGATCATCAAGTGGCTGAGCGCAGAGGGTTGGCCCTCCGATGCTCTGCTGCCCAGGACCGATGGTTTCAAGGACCTGCTCAATGATATCGCTTGCGCTCAGGAAAACGGCGATGCAGTGCAGCTTTGCGATTACCTTGAATCAGAACTGGCGGGCTTTCTCGAGGATTGGCGCGATCACGCCATGAAACTGATGGAAATGCTGGAACAGGGTCGCTGAGACGGGATGACAGTGAATACATATCGCAGAAATATGCAAGCCCTGGAGAAAAGGAATCCGCACCTGGCCAGGTTTGTTTCCGGGAGCCTTCCGGCGGCGGCCGAAATAATCGCCACCGGCGCAGGAGTCCACTCGCTCCGGCTTAACGACGCCGGGGGCCGTCCCTGGACCCTGCACAGCACTGTTGACCCGCTCCGCGAAGCCGCCCGCCTGGTGCAAGCTCAGTATCAGGAGGGCGCGAATGCCTGCCTGGTATATGGATTCGGCCTGGGCTACCATGTGGATATGCTGCTCGAAAAGCTCGGTTCATCGGGAACTGTTCTGGTGATCGAACCCCAGACAGCCATTTTCAGAATGGCTCTGGAGGTGCGCGATCTGAGCCATCTGTTTGCCAGGGACAACATTTACTGGTCAGTGGGTGAAAGCGCCGAGCAGGTCCCCTCGCATTTTGGCGAGGTCTTCCGCGTCGCCTCGCTCGAAGGCGTGATGATCCTGCCGCATGCACCCTCGATGCGTCTGTGCGGCGACTATTTCAACCGGGTGGATGACCTCTGCCGGAAGTGGATAATCGCCGTGGGCGGTAATTTCCTGACTAATGTCGCCGCGGTGCGCACTTATTTCTCCAACACGCTTTCGAATATTCTGCATGTGGCAAGCGACCCGCCGGTGAAACGCCTTTTCGGGCTGTTCAAAGGCATCCCCGCGGTGGTGGTGTCCGCCGGGCCCTCACTCGACAGAAATATCGCCCTTCTGCGGGTGCTTGAAAACCATGCCGTGCTGATCTGCGTCGACACGTCCCTCGGGCCGCTCCACCGCGCCGGAGTCCGTCCGCATCTGGTGCTGGCCGGGGACCCTGGCGAAAACAATTTCCGCCACGTCAAGGGACTGGGAGAAACTGGGGCCGCTCTGGTGGCGGAGCCGATGACCCATCCCCGTATCCTGAGCGAGTTCCAGGGGCCGCGTTTCACGATGAGCTTCGATGAAACCCTGATGAAACGCCTGGCCACTGCGCTTGGTGATTTCGGCCGGGTGAAAGCCTGGGGTTCCATTTCCACCGGCGCATTCGACCTGGCCTGCCGCCTGGGCTGCGATCCGATAATATTCGCCGGCCAGGACCTTTCGTTTCCCGGATTGCGCTACTATGCCCACGGCACCTACCAGGAACGCCGCTGGCTGCGGGAAATAGGCCACGAGCGCACCCTTCAGGACATGCACGACTGGCGCATGGTTAATGAAAACAACCTGGATGCGGTTGATATATTCGGACGCCCGGTGCGCACATCCAAGGCGCTCGAGGCTTACCGTCAGTACCTGGAGCGTGAAATAGCCGAGTCTGACCGCCGCGTTATCAACGCCACCGAGGGGGGAGCCGGTTTTGGAGGCGTCGGCAACATGCCGCTCGACGAGGCGTTCTGGCGTTATGCCCGCCGCGTTCATCCGGTGCGCGAAATGATCCGGAACTGTTATTCGCTCCGGGACAATGCGGAAAAACAGGCGGTCTATGATCTCCTCAGCCGATCCGTGGGCGAACTGACCACTTTCTGCGAGCTATGCAATGACGGGTTCGAACTGGCCCGGCTGATACACCAGGGGCAAAGCCCGAACCCGGAGGCGGATTTCGCCTCTATCGAAGGGATTTACGAAAAAGTATATCTGCGCAAGGACGTGCTCGAATTGCTGGAACATGCCAACCAGGGCGGATTGCTCGCCTTCCAGCGTGGAACGCATCAGCTCGAGGGACGAACCCGCGACCGCGGTCTGATTGAGGAAGCCTCCCGGCTCTACGGCGCTTTCTTCATCAGCTTCTACCAGACCGCGGGGTTTCTGCTCAAGCGGGTGGAACGCGCCGCCCTGGTTATCGGATCGCACCTTGATTTCTCGAACGCTGAGCATGATGACTTGCAGGAAAAAGGCCTGCTCGAAGCAGTTTAACGCTGATAAGCACGGTTATAAAGGATAAGATCAAGCTAATTCCGCAAATGAGGTGTCATCAAGATGAGTCAGACGATGAAAAATAGCACCTATGGCCAGGCTTATAACAAGCAGATAAAAGATTACCAGGCCATGCAGGTGTTAAGCGCCAAACCGGAAAAGCTGATACTGATGCTTTATGACGGCGCTCTGCGCTTCATGAAAACCGGAATCGAGGGCATCGAGGAAAAAAATCTGGAAAAAGCGCACAACAACCTGATCCGGGCGCAGAGAATTTTCATCGAGCTGATGACCTGCCTTGATTTTAAAAAAGGTGGTGACATAGCCTCGAATCTTTTCAGAATTTACGAATTCATGCATTACACCTTGGTCAATGCCAACGTCAAGAAAGACGCCGAACCGATTCACAAAGTCAGCGAACAGCTCCGGGTCCTGCGCGACAGTTGGGAAAAGGCCATGAAGAACCAGTGGAGCGGACTCACGGAGACCCTGGACAAGGTCGCTCCCGCCGCTCAGATGCAGGGTGAAAACGAACAGTCCCGTAAAAGGATTGAATTCAAGGGTTAAGTAAGTCTCCGGCCCGGCTGGCCGGATATATTTGTAACCGGAATGATCATTCGGTGAATGAAAAATGATGGCTCAATTCGACCTTCTTCTTCCCGGAAGCCTGATCCGGGAAATGATGCTGCTCTCCGAGATCGGCGCCGACCCGTCGATCAGCCAGAGCCGCATGGCCACGCGGGTGGGCATCGCTCCCTCGATGGTCAACAATTATATCCGGCGTCTGGTCGAGGCTGGTTACCTGATGAAAGCCGGGGCTAACCATCGCAGCACCACCTACCATCTGACCGCCGCCGGGCGGGACCGCCGTTCCGAGCTGGTGCGCCGCTGCACAATCGAAACCGTGCGCCTGTACAAATATGCCAAGCGCGAATTCCGCATCCTTCTGGCTGAAAAATTCGGCTCGCGGCTGAATCTTGGAATAGTGCTCTACGGCGCGGCGGAAACAGGCGAGCTGGTCTGTCAGCTCTGCCTTGAAATGGGGCATCGCGTGCTTGCGGTAGTGGACAGTGACTTGCGCCGTCAGGGACGGCCGATGCTCGGCCTGACCGTGAGCGGCCCTGAAATTCTTACGGACATGGATTTCGACCTGGCTATAATAACCTCGCTGGGTCATGCGGATGAAATAGCAGGACGGCTGGAACCACTGCGCCTGCAGGGACGCGAGGTATTCAGCGTCGGTTGAACCCGAAAAAAAGAGACAACGAATCAATGTCAAAAAAAACAAAAAAGACAACCGGAAAACTTAAGACCTCGCCGGTGAAAACAGAGTTAACGCCCGTCCTCGGGCTTGAGCGATGGGAAGAACTGCTGCGAAGCGGCTTTTCTGTTCCGGCGCTCAAATCGGCTGCTGAAAACAAAGAACATGAAATCCTGCGGCCGCTGGCCGAGGACTGGATCGTTCCGGTTCAAACTCCGGCCTGGCCGCAGTGGTGGCCGGGATGCTGCCTTATCGATCCAGCCGGAGGCCGCCTTTTCGCCGCCGGAGCGAGCGATGAGGGCCTCGGCTGTTTCGATACCGTGAGTGGCCGGAAAATATGGAGCCTCCCCGGAGGGACTCTCGGCCGTAGCGGCGGACTGGCCCTCATCCATGACGTTCTGTATGCAGCCGACCGTTGGAACAGCCGCATCCTGCGGCTCGACGCCGAAACAGGAAAAGAGCTTGGAAGGATCGAGCAGTCCGCTCCCGGCCGTCCGCTGGATGAGCCCTCGGACATCCTGTCGCTGGAAAGGGACGGCAGAGCCGAACTGTGGATATGCGAGCGCGGCGCCCACCGCATATCACGGCTTGACCCTCAGGGCGGCTCCCTTGGCTGGATCGGAAGCCGTGGCCTGACATTCGAGGAAACCGTGCGGAGGTTCACCGGAAAGCCTGAAGACGACAGGAATATCCTGTTCGAATTCCCGGAATCGTTAAGCCTTGCGCGGGATATTGACGGAACTCAGGCTGTGTTTGTCTGGGATGGGTGCAACGGCCGTCTGGTGGCGCTTGATACCGGCGGCTCCCTCTTACGCAGAATTTATCCGCAACAGGACGGGAACGCGCGTTACTGCGGCCAGGTGCGCGTATTCACATTTTCCGGCGGTCCGCTGGTCCTGGGTATCGACGACGCGGCCAATTGTCTCAGAATATGGGACCACGAGGGTTTCCTTCTGGCCAGCCTTGGTCTCGATGACACTTGCAGCCGGTCCCCCCGCGCCGAAAGAGTGCGTTTTGCGCAAGACAAGGAAAAAGTCCTGCTTGTCTCCAGCCGGGGCAGGACTTTCAGGCTGAACGGCCCCCTGTCGCGTCCGGAGGAGCTGATAAGCGCGCTCATCGCGATCTTCCCCGGCAGCCCGGAGCTGCATCTTTCCCTGGCCGAGCGGCGGGCCGCGGAAGGTGTTTCGTCGGACCGGGATAAAACCTCGTATGTTATCCCAGCCGCTTCGATGTCTCAGGCTTTGCTTACCTCAGACGGCGCGCTGGAAGGCATACTGGAGCGTAACACGGACCGCCTGGTCCGGCTGGCCCGCCGGTTCCGCGAGGACGGCGCCGAGGATGCCGCCGATGAGATCATGGAATCCCTGGCCGTCAGGCTGAATGATTTAATCTCCGGGTGCGCAGACGAGCTTATCCGTCTGGGACGCCCGGATGACAGCCTTCTTGAGCGCTGGAGCGCCGCCCTCGCCGACCTGGACATGTCTCTGGTCAGCACCAAGGGCCGCAACCAGAAAGAGGAGATGGCCCTGGACGACGAGCTCGAGGAAACACGCGACTATCCGGATATCACCCGCAAGACCGCCTGGCGTCTGCGCGCGATGTGCTCACTGGCCGCGCACCCGGCTTTGTCCGGAATTAATCCGCCGGTCGATCTGCTCTCTTCGGAAGCCCTCTCCATGCGCCTGGAACGCCATGAGTTGCTGAACGCGCTCGCCGGACAGATCGAACTGGCCGGAGATCCGGCCCATGTGAAACGCGACGAGCTTGTGCAGATACACCGTGCATTGCAGGCCGCCGGGGCCCGGGAGCGGGTGGCCGCTCATCTCTCGGACTGCCTTGCCGCCTGCGGCGCCCCGTTGGACAGCGGCGACAAAATGCAATCCGGTCATCCCGGAGAAATGCAGGACCGGGAGGCGGCCCTTGTCAGCTTCCAGGCCCTGGTGGACAATATGGCGCGCTATCTTAAGGCACTGAACGAGTCCGGTGGCGCGTCAGGACCGTTCGGGCGGGTTGTGACAAGGCAGCGAGAGATATTCTCTCTCAAGGCCTCGCTTCTGGTCAACTCGTTGTGCTCGAACGGTTCAACGCCTGCGTTGGTAAACGAGCTGGCGGAAAAGGCCGCCCGGCTTGCCGGAAACGCCTGGCGAAATACGGTAAATATCAGGATCACTTCAACTGTCGCGGAGAACGGATGAAAGCCCTTATCATCGCCGCGGGCCGGGGGAGCCGGTTTGACGGTGCGGGACAGAAAAGCCATAAGACTCTCATCCCGGTCTGCGGGGTCCCTCTGATCGAGCGCATCGTTTCAGCCTGCGGACCGATGGAGGAGTATGTCATCGTGACCGGCTACCGCTCAGAGGAGATTGAAGCGCAGCTTATCCGGCTCCTGACCGGACGGGTGAAATTCCGTTTCATCCGCAACGGGCAATGGGAACGGGCCAATGGCGTATCCGTGCTGGCAGCGCGGGAGGCCCTGGCGGATGAAAAATCCTTCCTGCTCACCATGAGCGACCACCTGTTCGAACGCTCCCTGGCTGAAAAGCTGCTCTCCTCCGGTGTCCGGGACGGCGTCTGCGCCCTGGCCGTCGACCGTAACATCGCCGGTGTGAGGGATATCGAGGACGCCACCCGGGTGCGGCTGGGCGAAGACAGCTCGATTTCGGGCATCGGTAAAATGCTGACTGAGTTCGATGCCGTGGACACAGGCGTTTTTCTCTGCACTCCCGCCCTGTTCGAGGCGCTCGAAAAAGCCCAGGCAGACGGCGGAGACAGCCTCAGCGACGGCGTCCGGGTGCTGTGCGGCCAGGGTAAAATGCACGCCGTGGATGTCACCGGCTGCATGTGGCAGGATATCGACAACCCGGCCGACCTGGCGGAGGCCGGGCGCAGGCTCTGGAATACAGTCGCCAAGCCGCGAGACGGCGTGGTCAGCCGCCTGCTGAACCGGCGGATCAGCGGCTGGATCACCCGGCGGGTCTGCCATTTTCCGCTGCGCCCCAACCACGTGACTGTGTTCAACTGTCTGCTTGCCGGACTGGCCGCCTGGTTGATGGCAACGGGTCATCTGCTGGCCGGTGGAATACTGGCGCAGGTTTTTTCCGTGCTGGATGGGGTGGATGGCGAGTTGAGCCGCCTGAAAAACATGGGAAGCTGGTTCGGCGGATGGCTGGACAACATTGCCGACCGGCTTTGCGACTGGCTGCTGATACTCGGCGCGGGGTTCTCGATCCAGCATTCAGGCGGCAGCGTGAATCAGGCCATGCTGTTTGCGTTCATCGCCCTGGTCTCGAATGTCTGTTACTGGACCGCGATGGATTCGCTGCTTGTTTCCGGCGCGCTCCGGCGGGAAGTCCCAGCCAGAGGACTCTTAGCGCGGATCGAGAAGTGGTTCCACGAGCGCCGGATGGTGTTCGGCCTGACGCACGACAGTTACATGCTGATCCTGGCCCTGGGAGTGGCGTTCGGCTATCCGCGCCAGACCCTGAGCCTTCTGATTGTCCTTGAGACTATCTGGTGGGCCTTGAAACTCCATCAGGTAAGAAAAGCAACCACAACGGAACAGTACGATGACTACCTTGCCAGGGAAAGCGCCTGAGTTCAGCGATCTTCCGCCCGAGCTGGCGGCCATTATCAGGCGGCTCGAAGCCCGCGGCGCGTCCCGCGCGGACAGCCCCGGTCTGCGCCTTCTCGGCATCTCCGGGCTGGCCGCCCTGCCGCTGTATTTCATGGACCTTCTCAGCACGGGGCAGACCGTGGGTCTGGCCCTGGCCGGCTGGCTTCTTTTCAGCCGTTACGGCATCTTCCGCTCCAGGACTCAGGGCGCGCCGCGCTCGATCCTGCCGCGCGTGCTGCTTTATGGTCTGGACCTGATACTCCTTCTGTCCGTGGGATTTGCCTGGGGATCGGAACAGGGCGTTCAATCCACAGGGTTGCTGCTTGGAACCGCAGCCGGGCTTTCCTCCTGCTGGGCCGCCTACAGCGCGGTGGCGCTTCTCAAGTCCGTACCCTCGAAAGTCCGCCTTGCCAGACCCGAAGCCATGGTGCGGCTGGATCACCTGTATCTTTCTCAGGTCACGTTCTGGGGCGGAGAACGGGAAATAGCTCTCGGCCTGACCGCTCTCGGGTTGTTCACCGGATACACGGCGGCGGGGCTTACTCTGGCTGCCCTGTTCTCGAACCTGAACTGGATTATCCGCTCCGCGCGGTTCTGGAAAGAGGTGCGCCATGCCGGGACATGAGAACAACCGCGGCGCGGTCCTCTCTCTGAACCTTCACGGCCTGGGTGACATGATTTTCAGCCTGCCTGTGCTTCAGGGTCTGAAAAACGCCGGGTTCGGGCCTGTTGTGTCGCTTCTCTGGCCCGCCCTGGAGGAATTCGGCCGTTGCGCCTCCACGGTGGATGAGGTTGTCTCGCTTCCACGCAGCAGGGAGAACGAGCCGGAGTTGGGTGAATTCATCCGCGAGCTTGCCGGGCAGCATAAATTCGCCCTCTGCCTGGACTTCGCTTTCATGCCGCGCGCGGGAATTATCACCCGCGGAGTTGCGGCGGGCGCTACAATCGGATTCGGGCACGAACGGCGGGATTATCCCTGGTACGGCCATATAATCCCGAATGTCAACGGTGAGCACCGCCTGGAGCGGAACCTGCGCATCCTCGATTATCTGGGTCTGGAAAGGCCGTCCGGCGGTGGATTCAGGGTCAGCCTGCCATCCTTTACCGAGGAGCATCTGGAAAGCCTCCTGCTCTCCGCCGGACTTCCCTCCGGTTCCTGGCCGGTGGCGCTCCACCCAGGAAGCGGCGCGGCCATACGCAACTGGCCGCCGGAACGATTCGCCGCTATGGCCGACCTTATAGCCGCCGAAAGCGGCGCTCCGGTTGTGCTTCTGGGCGGCGCGGGGCGCACGTACGACGGGACTGACGAGACGGCGCTGGCGGCCAGGATTGAATCTCTCATGCGCACCCCTGCGGTCAACCTGGCCGGAAAACTGGGTCTGGCCGGCCTGACAGCCCTTCTGCGCCGCTGCCGTCTGTTCATTGGCAACAACAGCGGACCGGCTCACCTGGCTTCAGCTGTGGCCGGAATTCCGTGTCTGCTTGTCTGGGCGCCCCGGAACGAGTGGGCCTGGCGGCCCGTGGGCAGCCGCGTTGAACTGGTGTTCGACACCGTGGAGTGCAGTGATGATTGCCGCCTGAACCAGTGCGACAGGATGCAGTACTGCCTGGACAAAATAAGCTTGGATATGGTGTTCGCGCGGTACATGAATTGTTTCGCCGCCCGCGGCGCGGGCGCGCTCTGCGGAGGGATCGAATGAAAGTCGAGCTGGCCAGCGGCGAACGCCCATACGACGGGTATCTGCACTGCGACGAGCGCATTCTGCCGGCCACGAACCTGGTCTGCCGGATCGAGACCCTGCCGTTTGCCGAGAACTCGGTGGAATCTCTCCTGGCCAGTCACATAATCGAGCATTTCCCGTATGCCGGGATCGGCGATGTGCTGGCCGAATGGCATCGGGTGTTGAAACCGGGTGGAAGCATTCTGATTATCACGCCCAACCTGGGTTACATCGCCCACGGTTACACCGAGGGCTGGATGGAATATACCGAGGCTCGCAACCGTCTTTACGGCGGCCAGGACTATCGGGGAAATTTTCACTATACGATGTTCGACAGCACGGCCCTGCGAATGGCCCTTACCGATGCGGGCTTCCGCAACGCCGCGGATGTCACAGCCAATTACGAGCGCCGTAAGACGCCGATGAGTCTTTACTTCAACGCGGAGAAATAACCATGGATGAGGTTATTGCCGTTCTCCAGGCAAGGATGCGCAGCGAGCGCCTGCCGGGCAAGGTCATGGCCGATATAGCCGGTCAGCCCCTTCTGGGGCACGTTATCGAACGCCTGCGCCACACGCGAGGAGTGGACCGGGTCGTACTGGCCGTGCCCATGGACGAGGCTTACCTGTTCGATCCACTGGCGCGGGATTACGGAGCGGATATCTGCGCGGGCAGTCCCTGGGATGTCCTTGAGCGTTACTACCTTGCCGCCAGGCAATTCCCCGCCCCGATAACAATCCGGGTGACAGGCGACAATCCCCTGATCGATATCCAAATGCTTGAGCGCGCCATCGAAAAATGCCGCACCGGCTGCTGGGATATGGTCGGTGTGAAAGGTCTGCCGCTGGGTTGCAGCGCCGAGGTGTTTCCCACGGCTCTTCTGGACATCCTGAACCGCTATGGCAGGCGTGATTATCATCGCGAGCACGTTACGAGCTATCTTTACGAGCACGAAAAGGATTTCCGCGTGCTGCGCCTTCGCGCGCCCCGTCACCTCACGGCCCCGCAACTGCGCCTGACCGTGGACACGCTTGAAGACATGACCCTGATGCGCCTGATCTATGATGAACTGTACCGTCCCGGCCATTGCGTGGACCTGGCCAACGCCGTGCGGTTCCTTCTCGAAAACCCTGAGTACGCGGCCCTGAACAGCCATGTGCGGCAGAAACACTGGCGCCCGGCCCCGGTCATCGCTGTGGCCTGAGAGAGGTGCGCATGGAATTCGAGCTGATAGAGAAAGTGATTCTGCGCTGCGACGGGTCCAGGCGTATGGGGCTGGGCCACCTTGTCCGTTGCGCCATGCTGGCCTCGAACCTGGCGCCAGGACGCAGCCGCCTTGTCTGCCGCGAGGATACGCTTGTCCGGCGGTTCATCGAGGAGCGCGGGCTGGAGGCGGTGTTCATCCCCGCCTCGTGCAGCGAGGAGGATGAGCCGGAGTTTATTGCCAGCCTGGCGGCCGGTGACGGGACTCAGTTCGCCATTCTTGACCGCCGGGACAACAGCCGCGAATATGTGGCCGGTCTTGCCCGCGCGGGACTGTTCGTTGTCGATATCGAGGACAGGGGCGAGGGCCGCAACGAGGCGCATATTCTTATCGACTGCCATATCTGGCCGGGCAGCGCTGAGTCCGCCTTCCGGGGACGGGCGCTCTGCGGATTCGGCCCGGACTGGGCCCTGCTCGATCCGCGCTATGCGCGCGCCGCGGCCTGCCTCAACCGTACACCATCCTCTGAGCGATTGACTGCTGTCCGCGACATAGTTGTCTCTCTCGGCGGCTCCGATCCTTCCGGACTGACCGCCACTGTCCTGAGCCAGCTCGACCGGGTGAACGGGGATTTCCGTATCAGCCTGGCCGCCGGTCCGGGAGTGGATTGCAGCGGCCTCAAATGCCGCTTCCACGAGCTGCGCGTTCTCCGCGGACTGCGGAGCCTGGATGAGGTATTCTCCAAGGCTCAACTGGCCATTGCCGGGGGTGGCGTGACCATGCTGGAGGCACTCTGCCTGGGGCTGCCCGTGCTGGTAGTCCCGCAGCACCGCGAGCAGTATGTCAACGCGGCGCGTTTCGCCCTGCGGGCCTGCCTGTCGCTCGTCCCGCCGCCCGAAACCGCCGATCACAGGGAACGCCTTTTCCGGGCGCTGGAACAGTTGATCGAGGACCCGGCGCTGAGAGTTGCGCTGGCCAGCGCCGGAGCCTCCCTGGTGGACGGGCGCGGGATAGAAAGGCTGGCCGGTGCGATGGCCTACCTGGAAAACGCGCGCAGGGAAAAGGTCTCTCTGATTTAGAGCGCTCCCGGCGATTTTGCGCCGGATTCAGCAGTAATAACAGCGGCCCGGATGGCCGCATAAATATGAAAGGCCCGTCATGGACAGACCGGGAATCATAATCATCGGCGGCGGGATTATGCAGATACCGCTGATCGAAGCCGCGAAAAAGATGGAGCTGATCACAGTCGTGACCGACTACAACCCGCGCGCTCCCGGACTGGCCCTGGCTGACATAGCCCTGGAGGTCAGCACGCGCAACGTGGATTTCAATGTCCTCTCGGCGCGGCGGATCGCGGCCGGGGTGCCTGTCCGCGGCGTGCTCACCGTGGGCACGGACGCCAGCCGCACGGTCAGCGCCGTGGCCGCCGCCCTCGAGCTGCCGGGAATCCGTTATGATGTAGCCGAGCGGGCCACGGACAAGGTCAAGATGCGCCGTGCGTTCAAGGAGCACGGCGTGTCCTCGCCCGAGTTCGTCTATGTCTGGACCCGCGAGGAAATGCGCCGCGCCGTGAAACAACTGGGCTATCCCTGCGTAATCAAGCCCGCCGACAACATGGGCGCGCGCGGCGTGAAGATGCTCACCCCGCAGGTGGACCTGGACCAGGCTTTCACCGAGGCCCGCCGCGCATCAGTCAGCGGGATGCTGCTGGTCGAGGAGTACATGGAGGGGCCGGAGCTTTCTATCGACGCGCTGGTGTGGGACGGGCATGTCGAGATCACCGGGATCGGAGACAGGATCATCCAGGGCGCGCCTTATTTCATCGAGTTGGGGCACACCATGCCCTCTGCCCTGCCGAAGAAAGTGCTGGACAGCGCGGTGCGGGTGATGAAACAGGGTATCCGCGCCCTGGGAATAGATATCGGCGCGGCCAAGGGCGATATCAAGCTCACCCCGAAAGGCCCGATGATCGGCGAACTGGCCGCCAGGCTCTCCGGAGGTTTCATGAGCGGCTTCACCTATCCCTACGCCACCGGCGTGGACCTGATGAGCGCCGCGATCCGGATCGCCATGGGCGAGCATCCCGGTGACCTGACTCCGCGCTGGAACAGGGTCTCTGCCGAGCGGGCGATCATTCCCCGCTCAGGAAGGATCACCTCGGTCCGGGGGCTGGACAAGGCGCGCGCCTTGCCCGGAGTGAAAAACATATTTACTATGTACAAGACCGGCGACATCTATCGCGAGCCGACCAGCAACCTGGGCAAGTTCGGCAACCTGATCGCCGTGGCGGACACGCGCAAGGAACTGGACGAACTCTGCGCCAGAGCGTTGGCGGCGATCCAGGTCCGCACCGAACCCCAGGACCACCTGATCGAGAAAGCCTCCTGAATGAAACAGGTCCGTATCGGCAGTGAAAAGACCGGCTATGTCCGCGTGGGGGACGGCTCCCCGTGCGCGGTCATGGCCGAGGTGGGGATTAACCATGACGGGAGCGCGGAACGCGCGGTCGAGCTTGTGTCATTAGCCGCTGCCGCCGGCGCGGACCTGATCAAGTTCCAACTCATCGACCCGGCGGCGATGGTGCAGAAAGAGAAGCTCCCCGGAGTGTGGGACATCTACAGCCGTCATACCCTGGGCCTCGATGACATGTCGCGGGTAAGCCACGCCTGCGCCGAACGAAAGATTCCCTTTGTCTGCACTGTTTTCGACATCGCCGGCGCGGCCAGGATGGTCGAGATCGGAGTTAACGCTTTCAAGGTGGCCAGTTGCGACATGACCCACCACCCGCTTCTGGAATCCCTCGGGCAGTACGGTCTTCCGGTCATCCTCAGCACCGGCCTGGCCGACCTGGAGGAAGTGAGCGCCAGCGTGCGCGCCCTGAAGCGCGGTGGCTGCCGCGAAATCGTGCTCCTGCATTGCGTGAGCGCCTATCCCGCCCCGCCCGAATCGGTCAACCTGAGAGCCATGCAGACCCTCGAACGGCGGTTCCGCCTGCCCTGCGGCTTCTCCGACCATACATCGGGCGCGCTGACCCCCGCACTGGCCGCGTCCCTGGGCGCGACCATGGTGGAAAAGCATTTCACGTACGACAGCGCCGCTCCCGGACCGGACCATGCCCTGAGCCTGGGTCCGGACCAGTTCCGCCGCATGGTGCAGGATATCCGTCTGGCCGAACAGATGCGCGGCCACGGACGGAAGGTCCCGGCCGAGGTCGAACGCGCCGAGCGCCGTGTAGGCCGCCGGGGGTATTACCTTCTGCGGGATGTCTGCGCCGGGGAACGGGTGAAGCCCGATGATCTTGCTGCACTCAAGCCCTGGACCGAAATCGGGCCGCAGATGGCGCACGGCCTGCGCAAGCTGGTTTACGCCCGCGACATGAAAAAGGGCGAGGGCTTGAACAAAGCCGACATTGCGCCACGCCAGCCCGGTGAAAGCTGACCCGCCATGCCTGCCCCTTTCCTAACCGCCGCACTTATCGGAACAGGACGGATCGGCTGCCGCCTGGAGCTTGATCCCCTGCGCGGCAAGCCCTGCACCCATGCCGGGGCGCTGGCCGCCACCGGGCGGGTGCGCCTGGTCGCCGCGGCGGACCCGGACCCCGAGCGCCTGGCCGAATTCGGCCGCGACTGGGGCGTGGGCCTGCTCTACAACTCGCACCTCGACCTTCTGGAAAAAGAGCGGATCGATATCCTGGCCGTGGCCTCCCCCACCTCCACCCATGCGCGGATCGTTGTGGATGCGGCACAATCCGGCAAGGTGCGCGGAATATACTGCGAAAAACCAATCTCTCTCAGCCTGAATGACGCCGATCGCATGATTAAGGCCTGCGAGAAGGCCGGGGTGGCGCTCGTGATCGGTCACGAGCGGCGGTTCGGGGCGCACTTTATCAAAGCGCGCGAGCTGGTGACAGGCGGCGCACTGGGCGAGATACGCACTGTTGTCGGGCAGGCGCTCTCCGGCGAGCCGCCGTCTATCCCCCGGAGCGAGGCGGGCGGCGGGCCGCTGTTCCACGACGGGACCCACCTGACCGACCTGTTGGGCTATTTCTGCGGCCCGGTGGACTGGGTGACCGGCAGGATCAAGCGCGCCCACGGAACGAAAAATATCGAGCACACGGCCACGGCCATGTTAGGCTTTGAAAGCGGGGCGCTCGGGTTTATCGAGGGTGGCGGGCGGCGGGAGTATTTCGCGTTCGAGTTGGAGGTGCAGGGCAGCGCCGGTGTACTGCGCGTGGGCAACCGCGCTCCTGAGCTGTGGCTCGCCCGTCCCAGCGGACGCCTCAGCGGGTTCAGCGAGCTGGAGCGGGCCGAGTTTCCCGCTTACACCCCGAACAACGGGTTCACGGCCGCATTCGAGAGCCTTGTTCGCGAGATCGAGACCGGCGAGCGCTCGCTAAGCACTGGCGCGGATGGCCGCGCCGCGCTGGCGATAATCCTGGCTGTCTACGAAAGCGCGGCCAGAGGGGGGATGAGGTTGAGGCATAGAAATTAGGATGAATTGCCAAATGACTATTCCTTTGAAAGATTGAGGCATATAACCCAGCCGGTTCTGCTGTTTTGAGGTCCTTCAAGTATTAGAAGTCTGACTTTCTCTGCTTTTTGTTCAAGTACTCTAACTTTTATTCCGGCTTTGACCTTAAAATAGTTATCTTGACTCAAATGCCAAGCCATCCGTTGTCTCAGATTGATATCCCCTTTATCCACTTGATTCGCAAGTTCTACGCCATTTTCTCTATCAGATACCATTGTATCTTTATTAATGACACCCTGTGATCCAGACTCAAAAACATAAGGATCACCACTATTATTATATGCATTGATATTGTTAATATGAATGACAGTAACAACAATAATACATATTGAAGAAAGTATTCCTAATCCAATAAGAATTAACTTACTAAAATTCCCCTTTTTAGACTCAGGAACGGCAGAAGTTAAATTTTCTCGATGCATAGGATAGGCACATTCAGGGCATGCCTCAGCTTGATCGGAAATCTGCTTTCCACATTCTGGACAGTTGATGAGAGCCATAAGGATTCCTTGGACTTAGTTTCTGTGTTTAAGTATATTTGTACATGAAATCAGAATGTGTTTACAGCGATTCAGCCCCCTTCTGGAGCGCGTCCAGGTACTGCCTGTAGCCGTGCATGTCATTTTGCAGGAACGTCTAAGATACTCCGTTGAGCGTCGAGATCAGTGAACTGTCATCGATAAGGGTGTATTTTCATTCATTCGACCAGTAAACAATTACTACTTCTACGTTGGGATTTCTTAATCCCTTGGAAGTTCCTATTTTAACGCCCAGCGTTGGAGGCAGGGCACTGACAGAAACGATATCTTTCTCCTCGATACCAAATTCTACGGCTCTCTCGTTGAACTCGTCCAGAACCTCCTGCACGGTCAATCCGCTGACCTGAAAACACCTTAGTTGGCGCATATGTCGAATGCCTCCTTTCCGGATTAGGAGCCGAACACTCGGATTATAATGGTTCAGTCCCTTCGTTCAGAATCCGCAGGTAATCCCTGTAGGCGAACAGCAGCTTGCGGCGGTTCCCGGTCAGTTCCTCCACAAGGCCGATCCCGGCCAGCTTATTCAGGCAGGCGATCACGGTGGGATTGGAAAGACCGGTTCCCGAGACTATCTCGGCTATGCTCAATATCGGTTTCTGCTGCAGCATATGGTGCACCCGCAAGGCCGATCCAGCGGCCTTGCCCAAACCCTGGACCCGGCCGCGGTCGATCTCGAACAAGTGAACGATCTGTTTCGCCGTTGCCACTGCAATTGCGGCCGTCGACGATACTCCCCCCAGGAAAAACGCCAGCCACTCCTCCCAATCGCCGTCGGTGCGGACTTTCTGCAGGAGGTCGTAGTACTGCTGCCTATGCTGCTTGAAATACAGGCTCAGGTAGAGCATCGGCTGGTTCAGCACGCCCTCGGCGCAGAGCAGGAAAGTAATCAGCAACCGGCCCAGCCTGCCGTTGCCGTCCAGAAACGGGTGAATGCTCTCGAACTGCACGTGAGCCAGGGAGGCCTTGATCAGCACGGGCGTCTTCGAGGGCTGGTCCTGCAGGAACAGCTCCAGGCTGCCCATACAATCCATCACTTTTTCGGGTGGAGGTGGTATGTAGAGGGCATTGCCCGGACGAGCGCCGCCAATCCAGTTCAGGGAGCGCCGGAACTCACCTGGGTCTTTCTGGCTCCCCCGCCCCTCCCGCAACAGCACCTGGTGTATCTCCCTGATAAGTCTCAACGACAGGGGAAAGCCCTCCCGCAGCCTGTGCAGGCCATGGTCCATCGCGGCCACGTAGTTCGAAACCTCCCGGACATCGTCCAGCGGGACTCCGGGCTGGGCCTGGCTCTCAAACTTCAGCAGGTCGGATAGAGAGGACTGAGTGCCCTCGATCTGCGAGGACAGCACAGCCTCTTTCCGGATGTACATGTAGATAAAAAGGGACGTGTCCGGAAGGAGAGTGGAGGCACTGTCCAGCCGGCCGAGGGCGAGAAGAGTTTCATCGTGAAGCTCACGCATCCGCGGACTTATCTCAAGGGATGGAACCGGCGGCAGTGGATCCGGCACGAATGCCCGGCATTCCTCCCCTCCGGCGGTGGAGACCGTAACATATTTTCCAGTCGCACCCCGATTCATGACAACCTCGAATAACAATTTAAAGAATTTTAAATAGCCTTCCAATATTTAATCTTAAGGCCTTTTCCTTAAATTAACAAATATTATCTGTAAAACAAGCTTGATCAGTCACACTCTCACCGGGTATATACCAATACTGCGGTAGGTTTGATACGTCTTTGAAAAAAACCTACCTCGTCAACTCCCAGACATACTTCCCGCTCTTGTCGATATAGCCTATCCGGTCCAGATATCTTTCCTGCGCCAGACCGCCCTCAAACGTAAGCGGTTCGGGGAACCGCGGCTCGATAACCATCTTTCCGTTGCGGTCGATAAAACCCCACCTGTCGCCCACCCGCACCGCGGCCAGGCCAGCGCTGAAACTGCGGGCCTCGGCATATTTCGCCGGAATCACCTGCGCTCCGGTGGCGTCGATGAAACCCCAGCCATCGGCGGTCCGCACCAGGGCCAGTCCCTCCTGAAAAGATGAGCAGTACGTTATTTCCGGCCTGTCACCCAGTTCGAGCACTGTCTGTCCGCCACGGCCGAGATAACAGCATTTCCGCCCGATACGCGCCGCGGCCCGGTCCTCTGAAAACATATCAAGACGGTCATACTGCGGCCGGATCACGAAACCGCCATTCATGTCTATACAGCCCCATTTACCCTTCACCTGCACCAGGGCCAGCCCATCCTTGAAAGGATAAGCCGTCTCAAACCGGGCTTTTATCGCAACCTTGCCAGATTTGTCTATAAAGCTGAATACATCCCCTTCTTTCACCAGAGCCAGTCCACAACTGAAAGGATGAGCCTGATCGAACCTTGCCGGTATCACCAGTTGTCCGGACTTGTCAAAATAGCCCCATTTCAGCCCGGCGCCCAGGACATCCATCTGCACCGGAAGTATACCCTCTGAATAAGACCAGGCCTGCACCACGGCTGCCGTAACCACCTCCCGGCCGGTATGGTCGATGAAACGGCTCATGTCCTCCGGGCCCATTTTCACCAGGGCCAGGCTGTCGCTGAACGGAACCGCCAGACTGTATTTCGGAGGGATTACCAGCTCGCCGGTCCGGTCGATATAGCCCCATTGACGGCCCATGCGGGCAGGAGCCAGCCCCTCCCTGAAATCCTGCGCCCCATCGTATTTGAGCGCGATAACGAGGCTGCCCGTGCTGTCGATGAAGCCCCATTTACCGTTCCGCTGGACCGGAAAAAGCCGCGGCTCATCAACGTTTGCAGTTCCCTGAGCGATAATTTCGGAAAAACTGATCAATGTGGAAATAATCAGGACGGTGCTTAAGAGGCGCGAAAACGGGTGGGTAAGACGCAATCTCTCCTCCTGAGACAGTTTGGATATAACTGCGGGAAACCCTGGGGGGAGGGATAAGACCTGAGAATGGCCTCCAGGCTGATACTGCATTCTCAGGAGTATACAAAATAGCAATGACCATGCCATAAAGAGAAAGAAGACCTAAGGCGCTGTCCACGCTGCATTCTGTCTGCTTCCTTGTTTACGATTGGCAAAAATGCGTCACCCAGGATGTTACACCTGTAACTTATTACAGAACAGTCACCGGAAACAGCTCGCTCTCCGTGCGGCTGGCGGCGAACAAAGCCTCCATCTCCCTCACCACCTCCGGGTTCGCGGCAGCCAGGTTGGTGGTTTCAGCAATATCCGTGCTCAGATCATACAGTTCGACCGGACTGGTGAGGCCATGCCGCACCACTTTCCAGTTTCCGTTGCGGACAGCCTGACTGAACCCGCGCTCGTGGAATTCCCAGTAGAGCGGGCCATGCGCGGCCTGCGGCTGCCCTAACAACTCCGGCAAAACGTTTATTCCGTCCAGCCCGGCGGGCGATGCAACCCCGGCAAGCGCGGCCATGGTGGGAAGAAAATCCCAGAAAGCCCAGGGATACGCGCTCATCCGCCCCGGCGCGATATGCCCCGGCCAGCGCGCAAGCATCGGTGTGCGTATTCCACCCTCGTACAGGTCACGCTTGATCCCACGCAACGGGCCATTGCTGTCGAAGAAATCCGGGTCGTGGCCGCCCTCGCGGTGCGGGCCGTTGTCGCTCGTAAAGAAAACCAGAGTCTCCCTGTCCAGCCCCAGTTCTTTCAGCAGCGACATTATCTTGCCCGCGTCACTGTCCAGGCGGCTGACCATGGCGGCGAAATTCCTTTCGTTCCGCGGCCAGTCGCGGCCGGAGTACGGACCCTCGGCGGGGATTTCCATCCCGTCCGCTCCGGCCTCGTTGTTGGCGTGCGGGATAGTGGAGGCGAAATACAGGAAGAACGGGCGCTCGCGGTTGTCCCGGATGAAAGTGAGGGCTTCTGAGATCATCAGGTCCGGCGCATAGGTCCCGCGTTCAGTGGCCACCCCGGAGCCGTCGGGACGGCCCTCAGGGACAGTGTTGCCTGACAGAGCCACCCGCTCCGAGTTACGGAACAGGAACTCCGGATAGTAGTTGTGGGCGTGCCTCTGGCAAAGGTAGCCGAAAAAATGGCCGAAACCCTGACGGTTCGGATGTCCCTCGCTGTCCGGCCCTCCCAGGCCCCACTTGCCGACCAGGGCGGTGGCGTATCCGGCCTGTTGCAATACCTCGGCCACCGTGACCTCGGATTGCGGCAGCGGGGTCTGGCCCATGGGTTCGGCCTCGCGGTTACCGCGCACCCAGGCGTGTCCGGTGTGCCTGCCGGTCATGAGGCAGCAGCGCGAGGGAGCGCAGACCGTGCTCCCGGCGTAGCAATCGGTGAAACGCACTCCCTGCGCCGCCAGGCTGTCGATATTCGGCGTGAGGACCTGTTTCTGACCGTAGCAGCCCAGGTCGCCGTAGCCCAGGTCATCGGCCAGGATGAACACGATATTGGGCTTCCGGACTGCCCTTTCGCGTCCGGAGCAGCCGGGCAGGCTGCCAGCGGCCAGTCCGGCGGCGGCGAGCGCGCCCTGACGGACGAATTCCCTCCTGTTGAGCCTGATCATCAGGTCCTCCGTAACAGGTCGAAAGCAGTACGGCAGGGAGCTTATTTTCCGCCGAAAAGCCGCGCGAGTACGGTGATAACTACACTGAGGATAATGCAGGTGACAACCGGAAAATAGAAAGTGGTGTTTCCGCGTCTGATCAGGATATCCCCCGGCAGACGGCCCAGCCAGGGGATCTTCGGGCCGAACATCAGCAAAAGACCCAAGGCGGCGATAGCCAGCCCGGCCATAAGCAGTATCTTACCGGCCCCTTCCATCCGGAAAGCCCTCCAGTTCAAATAATCCCGGATCATAAACGCGGCAAGGCCGCATCCCCGGCTGAAAAAACCATGGCGAAAGGCCTGCCGCATTCAGTGCAGTCCGGCAAGAGTCCTTTTCACCTGGCTCACGATATCATCTACCGCTCTGCTGGTTATTTCCTCTCCGAACTGCACAGAGGATTTCGTCCTGGGGTCAGCCACCTCGTTTACGGTATAGCCGTTCGTCCCCGATCCCGACCAGTCATCCACAACACCGGTGCTCCAGTACTCAATTTTTGCAGGCAACGCCGGCAGCGCATCCAAGGCGACCGAGTTCGTCATATACATCATCTGGCTGGTCTCTCCGGCGCAGGCATGGCCGCCCTCTCTTGCGGAATCCACCGGTGTATCGGCCCAGGCGCCCCGGACCATCACTTTCGGTCCTCCGCCCTTGATATTTTCCTCCAGAGCGATGCGCTCCAGGGTCCTGATATGCGCTCCGGCGGCATGACCGCTTAAAATTAAAATCAATTTGGGATTCATCATCGAAATTTCTCTTACAGTTTCTCTTACTATCATAGCCAACATTTCTTCCGAACTATAGGCGCTTTTTAAAGTAATATCCGGAAACTCCACACTCCATGTGTACTGATCCAGCTTCGGTCCAAAGAGTTTCTTCGATTCCTCCGGAGAACGCAAAGAGGCCGATCCCCAGTGCAGCGTGGGCCAGACCACGCCTCCGGTTTGCCTGCAAACGCGCAATGCAACTGTCTCGGCAATCAGCGGGTCGGTTCCGAACGGCATATGCGGTCCATGCCACTCTACAGGTCCTATCGGGACATATACCACCGGGACCTCATCCAGCCGTTGAATGATTTGCCCCGGTCTCAGGTAGGCTATACTGAATTTCTGCATGTCTTCCAGCTTCTGCTGGATTATTGATCCTTGCTGTGCATTTGCACCGGGAACAGTCCAACCTGAGGCCGCAACTAACATGACAATCAGAAGAAAAAAACGGGATTTCAATCCGGGCATCATATCCACCTTTGCGTGAATGTTGAATGTCGGTATTATCCCTGACAGGTTCTATTGTCCGTCGCCGAACAGGTCTTTCTGGCCCTCGCGGGGAGTATCGGCCGGGGGATTGAGGCCAAGGTGCCGCCAGGCGGCGGCGGTGGCCTCGCGGCCACGGGGGGTGCGGTTGATCAGTCCGCGCTGGATCAGGAACGGCTCGTACACCTCCTCGATCGTGTCCGGCTCCTCACCCACGGACACGGCCAGAGTGCCCACACCCACCGGGCGGCCGCCGTATTTCTCCACCAGGGTGCGCAGGATCGCCAGGTCCATCTCGTCCAGCCCGGACTCATCCACCTCCAGAAGGCCCATGGCAGCGCGGGCAACCTCGCGGCTTATCCGGCCATCCGCCCGCACCTGGGCATAGTCGCGGATACGCCGCAGAAGGCGGTTGGCGATACGCGCCGTGCCGCGTGAGCGGCGGCTGATCTCCTCGGCCCCGTCCGGGTCTATCTCCACCCCCAGGATACGGGCCGAGCGTTTTACTATCTGGGCCAGTTCCTCATCACTGTAGAAATTCAGCCGTCCCACAACGCCGAAACGAGAGCGCATGGGGCTGGTGAGCAGACCGCTGCGCGTGGTGGCCCCGATCAGGGTGAACCGCTTTAGTGGTATATTCACGCTGCGCGCCGCCGGTCCGGTGTCGATCATTATGTCCAGGCAGAAATCCTCCATCGCCGGGTAGAGATATTCCTCCACGTTGCTGCGCAGACGGTGAATCTCATCGATGAACAGGATGTCGCGCTCATCGAGATTGGTGAGCAGACCGGCCAGGTCGCCGGCTTTCTCCATCACCGGTCCGCTGGTCACCCGGATTCCCACCCCCAGTTCCCGGGCGATTATGTGGGCCAGGGTGGTCTTGCCCAGCCCCGGAGGGCCGCAGAACAGGCAATGGTCCAGGGCCTCGCCGCGCTGACGCGCCGCCTGGATGAATATACCCAGTTTCTCCTTGAGCCGCGGCTGGCCGACAAACTCATCCAGCGTCGACGGGCGCAGGCTGCCCTCGAAACTGTCCTCATCCTCCAGCACATCCGGCCGGGTCAGGTCAATGCGGTCTTTGGAACTGTCGCTCAAGTTGTTTTCACAGGCCAAGGTTTGCGGAAACTGTGTGGAAAGAACTGTTCTGAAAACGTTTAGAAAAAAGCTTTAAAACACAACTCACTGTATACCAGCTTTGTCCGGTCAGGAACTTGTATCACGGGATCGAAAGGTTATTGTTTTCATGTCCTTTTCCGGCTTGTGGAAAAGG
>CAYYNT010000052.1:0-31574 GCA_964473155.1 uncultured Gemmatimonadales bacterium
GGACATGAAAACAATAACCTTTCGATTCCGTGATGCAAGTTCCTAACCGGACAAAGCTGCTTCAAGCGTCCTTTTGCGTATTTCCTTATTTTTTATCTGCGGTACAAATATATAGCTTCCCGAGTACAAAAACGGCGGCCTGAAAGCCGCCTGAATAATATCTCTCTTCTCGAAACTTCTATTTTTCATGCCCGCACTTGGGGCAGCTCTTGAGCCAGTTGGAATAGCCGTGTCCGCAGTGACGGCAGCGGTGCAGCGTCCCACCCGCGGCCTCCCGGATACGGTCCAGAAGAGCGCGCGGCCCCCGCATCAGGATCAGCATGCCCAGGCTCACCCCGAATATGATCAGCCCCAGGTTCAACAGGTCGCCCAGCTTGTTCGCCCCCTCCAGGTACAGGTAGCCGAGGCCCAGAACAACGATCAGGCTCCAGATCACGCGCTGGCGGGCAGGCTCTGACATCTTCTTCCAGCCCCAGACCAGCGGGAAAAGCAGCAGCCCGAGCATTTTCACCAACAGGTCGATCAGGGCCAGGAGCGCCAGGGGCAGGCCGTGCGTGAAAAGCCGCCGCGCCTGCCAGGCAGCCCAGGCCCTCAGCAGCCGTCCCCGGCCTATCGGCAGCGGTTCGCGGCAACCGCCGCAGGTGACACGCAGCTTTTTCCCGGCCGGAAGGCGCAGACGGTTCCGCGCGCCGCAGGACGGGCAGCGCATCTGCAATCGGATTTCACTCATCGTTCAGTTGTCTCGGGGTTTCTTTCCGGCGAGCGGCGGCAGCGGGCTGCCGTCGTACGGGCAGAACTTCCAGTCCTGCTGCATCGGCCGAAGGCACCGCGCACAACGGTTTATCCGCCCGGCGTATTTCTCCAGGAGGGTCTGGACACGCTTGCTGAAATAGGCCGGGATAAGCGGCTTGGAGATATAGTCCACCAGCCCGAGTCCGGCGGCGGTGCTGTGGCCCTCTTCATCCGCGGCCGAGCCCAGGATCACGATAGGGATGTTGCGCGTGGCCACCGCTTCGATCAGCCTGCGACAGACCTCGAACCCGTCGCGCCGCCCCAGCCGCTGATCCACCAGGATCAGGTCCGGGTCCTCCTCCGCGGCCAGACGGAGCCCGTCGCGCCCGCTGGTCGCGCCGACAACCCGGCACGCGGAATTGAGGATGAACTCGCAGAGGTTGATCTCTTCGCGGCTGTCATCGACAATCAGGACTGTCGGTCTGGCCAAAGTCGCATCCCTTGTTTGACAGGCCCCGCCGCGGACCGTCTCAGCGCTCATGCGTGAACATCTTCGCCAGCGCGTAGATGAAAAACACGGCCGCGCAGAAAGCGTACACGCAGAACGGAGTCAGCGCCGCCCATCCGGCGCCGAAATCGGTGTTCCGCTGGACCTCGACAAACCCCCGTCCCAGGACAATCCCCAGGATCAGCAGGGACAGCACGTTGAAACGCTTGAGCAGCGCGAACACGACCAGCAGGATCTCGAACGCGGAGACGTGATAACCGCTCCAGTCCACGCTGCGGAAGAAATGAAGGACGTCCTGTATCACCTGCGGCTCCTTGCTGGAATGTCAAAAAACCGCGGGGGACAAGCTTTTCTAAATATAGACCGGCCAGTGCAAAGGGTCAATAGCGCGACTGCAGTTTGCTCTCCGCACAGTCAAGAATCCGACAAGAATAAAAAAAGGGCGCGGCGCACCGCACCCCTTCAAATCTCATTTTAATACAATAAGTTACGCGACCCTGTCCGCAGCCTGTCAGACCGCAGGTTTCTCGCTTCCGAAATAGCGCCCTTTAAGCCAAAGGGATACGTTGACCAGCCCGATCAGCACCGGCACCTCCAGCAACGGCCCGATCACCGTGGCGAACGCCTGGTCGGATGAGATGCCGAAAATAGCTACCGCCACGGCGATTGCCAGCTCGAAATCGTTGCTGGCCGCGGTGAACGAAGCCGTGGCGGTCTGGCTGTATCCGGCTCCCAGCCGCCGAGCGATGTAAAAAGTGATAAACCACATCAGGAAGAAATAAATCCCCATCGGCAACGCCACTCGCAACACATCCAGCGGCTGGCGCACGATCATCTCGCCCTTGAGCGAGAACATCACCACTATTGTGAACAGCAGCGCGATCAGAGTAAGGGGGCTGATCCGGGGGATAAACTTTTCCTCGTACCACTGGCCGCCCTTGCAACGGATAAGCGAGTAGCGCGTAATCAGTCCGGCAAGGCAGGGAATGCCAAGAAAGACAAAGACAGTTTTCGCGGCATCCAGGATGGAAATGTGCACATCCAGGCCCTCGACCAGCCCCAGGGCATTCAGTCCCACAGTGATAAAAAGGTATATATAGACGGCATAGAACAGAACCTGGAATACGGCGTTGAAAGCCACCAGCCCAACCGCCAGTTCGCGGTCTCCCTCCGCCAGCTCGTTCCAGACTATCACCATGGCGATACAGCGGGCCAGACCGACAAGGATAACTCCGATCATATAGGCCGGCTGCCCGCGCAGAAAAATCACGGCCAGGGCAAACATCACCAGCGGACCCACAATCCAGTTCTGGATGAGAGAAAGCGCGAGCAGACGCTTGTTCCCGAATACGCGGCCCATCTCCTCGTAGCGGACACGCGCCAGCGGCGGGTACATCATCAGAATCAGGCCGATCGCAATCGGGATCGAGGTGGTCCCCACCTGCATTCCGGCGATCATTCCGGTGACGCCCGGCGCGGCATAACCAAGAAGTATTCCGGCCGAGATGGCTGAAAAAATCCAAACTGTCAGGTACTTATCCAGAAAGGCCAGTCTTTTCGAGATCGAGGAAGACATCAGTATCCCCTTGTTCAGTCCCAAGTTGTCTTTCAGGACGGCTTGACCGCGCTGATATCCAGGCTGGTGACGTAGTCCGACAGTTTCGCCCCGGAGGGCAGGTTACGGATTATCTCCAGGTACAGCGGGTCCTCCCAGGGAGTCTGATCCACGTACTGCGGCTTGGAAGTGAGCACGATATCCGTAAGCCCGGCCTCCCGCGCCATGCTCCGGGTGTCCTCGGCCAGCACCGCCCCGGAAATGCAGCCGACCAGGGCGCGCATGTTCGAGAGTATGGCCTCGGGCAGAGGCTGCAGAAGGGCCAGGTCACTCACCGCCACCCGCCCGCCGGGGCGCAGCACGCGGGCGATCTCACGCCAGACCTGCGGCTTGTCTGTCGAAAGGTTGATCACGCAGTTGGAGATTACCACATCCACCGAACTGTCGGCCACGGGCAGGCGCTCGATTTCGCCCAGCCGGAACTCGACGTTATCCAGACCGCTCTGCTCGCGAAAGGCTGCGATATTGCCCCTGGCGCGCTCAAGCATAGCGGGCGTCATGTCCACTCCAATCGCCCGCCCCGACTGTCCAACCCTGCGCGCGGCGATGAACACATCGAACCCGCCGCCCGCGCCCAGGTCGAGCACCACCTCGCCCGGTTTTAGCGAGGCCAGCGCGTTTGGGTTGCCGCAGGAAAGGCCAAGATTCGCACCCTCGGGCAGGCTTGCCAGCTCTTCATCGCCATAACCCGCCGCGCGGGCGACAGCATCGTTATCCTGTCCCCCGCAGCCGCAGCCGCAAGCCGATGAACTCACACCCTTTTCCGCAATCCGTCCATAGTACTCCCGCACACTCGTTCTTACATTCTTGTCTGCATTTGTTCCACAGCAGCCCGACATGGCAGTATCCTTCCCTTTCGCGCCGGTTTCAGCTTTTCAGGGCCTCCGGCAGCGTCAAAATGTAGTCGCGTATCTGGTCCCGCACGCGACGGTAACAATCCAGGGCCGCCTCGCGGCTCGCAGCATCGCGGGCCAGACGCGGCGGGTCATCGAACGAGCGGTGCACCCGCCGGACCTTCGCCGGGAACACCGGGCAGCTCTCGCGGGCATTGTCGCACACCGTCACCACGTAGTCGAACTCCACTCCCGGCAGTTCATCCACGGTCTTGGAATGCTGGGCGGAGATGTCCACCCCGGCCTCGCGCATCACAGCCACGGCATCCGGATTGAGTCCGTGGCGCTCCACGCCCGCCGAGTACACCTCGATCACGTCGCCCCTCAACGCCCGCGCCCAGCCCTCGGCCATCTGGCTGCGGCAGGAGTTGCCTGTGCAGAGGAACAGCACGCGGGGCTTTTCGGTCTTGCCTCCCAGCCAGGAGCAACAGGGACCGGAAAGCCGCTCCCGGTCGAGCCGCGCGGTCTCATTCCCGGCGAAACCCTCGATCAGCAGACGGCGAAGGCTTTCACCCAGGACACCTTTCGGCGGGGTGAAGCTGTAGTGCATCCAGGTGCCCTCGCGCCGCGCGCTCACCAGCCCTGCCGCGCGCAGCACGGACAGGTGTCGCGATATCTTGAAATCCGGTTCTTCCAGTGCCGCGGCGATATAACAGACACAGGTTTCACCACGCCCGGCCAGAATCACCGCGATCCGCAGGCGGATCGGGTCTCCCAGTGCGCGGAACAGTGCAGCCTCGTTTTCCATATTACCTCCTTATCTGTTTATCTGCGCATATTCACATATAAGGATAACACAAAAGCAAATTTCTGTCAAGAGTTCGTTTCATGCCGAGTAGATCAGCCAGATTCCGCCGAGGATAACCAGCGCCCCGCATGCCCGTCGCAGCCATACCGCCCCGCCGGAGCGCTCGTTCCAGTTGAGGTATTTCTGAAGCGTCCCGGTGAAAACACCAGCCAGGACTATCACCGCGCAGTGTCCCACTCCGTAGGCGGCAAGGAGGGACGCGCCTTTCATGAAACCGGCGGAGGCGCTTCGTAAAGCCACGCCTAACACGGGAGCCATGTAGGCGAACGTACAGGGTCCCAGGGCTACGCCGAAAACAAGCCCCAGAAGGAGCGCGGCCAGCGGCCCTTTGCGCCTGATCCAGACATTCGAGGGCCCGAAGAGCGGCAGCTCGAAAATGTCCATCAGGTACAGACCGGCAATCAGAAAGACCACGGCCACTGCATAATTCCCCGCCGGGCCCACGTTTCCTAACATCTGTCCGCCGGCGGCGGTCAAGGCGCCGATCAAGGCGATTGTGACCAGGATGCCGAACGCGAAGAGCGAGGAAATATAGAACGAGCGGGCCGTGGATATCCGCCCCTGCCCGTCGATAAAACCCACGATCAGCGGGATACTGGCCAGGTGGCAGGGACTGAGCGCCACGCTCAGCACACCCCAGAGCGCCGCAGCGGTCAGCGCGAGGCCGGGAGAACTTTCCACCGCCCGGCTCAGTTCGGAAAACAATGACTCCATCCGCTCACCCGCCGCTCAGTTGAAGCTGTAGCCCAGCTCGGACCATTTGGCCAGTATGTCCGCCTTGGAGATGAATCCCACGTGACGGTACAGTTCTCCACCATTTTCATCGTAAAAAATCTGTGTCGGGATAGAGCTGATTCCGTATTTTTCTCCCGCGCTGTTATCCTTCCAGACATCGATGAAAACAACTTCGAGCCGTCCCTGGTACGTGGTCCGAAGTTCATCCAGGATCGGGGCCATCATACGGCACGGGATACATTTGTCCGCTCCCAGGTCGACCAGCCGGGGCACGGGGGAGGACTGAGCCGAATCCACGGTCTGCGCTCCAACCGCCGAGGCTGCGCGCTGTTTCAGCAACAGCGCCCCGGCCACGGCCAGGAGCACCGCCAGAAGAACGATCAGCTTTACTTTTTTACTCATCGCAGCTCCAGTTTATGGAATCACCGTTCGAGCATCCGTAGAGAACTGCCCAGGATAGCAGTTCCGTCCTGCTCAGAGATCAGGACAGATAGTTTTTCAGCTCCTCCTGCGGCGGGACTTTGCCCACCACTTTCACCGCGCCGTCCACCACCAGCGCCGGGGTCATCATTACGCCAAAGGCCAGGATATCGTTCACATCCGTCACTTTCTGCAGCTCGCACTCGATCCCGAGCTCGGCCGCGGCGCGCTCGGTCGCCTCGTAAAGCTGCCTGCACTTGGGGCAGCCCGTGCCAAGAACCTGAATCTTTTTCATTTCTCCATCTCCCTCAGGCGAAGAATGCTCCGTACATCCAGCCGGACAACGTGGCCAGAACCACGACCAGCGAAACGAACACTATTGTCTTTTTAATCCCCATGATGCTGCGCAGGACCAGCATGCTGGGCAGAGAAAGCGCCGGACCGGCTAACAGAAGGGCCAGCGCCGGTCCCTGCCCCATTCCGCTGCCGATTAGGCCCTGCAATATGGGCACCTCGGTCAGGGTGGCGAAATACATGAACGCCCCGGCGAATGAGGCGAAAAAGTTTGCCGCAAGCGAATTGCCTCCCACGGCTGTGGCAATCCAGGCGGAAGGGATCAGGCCCTCGTGGCCCGGCCGTCCCAGCAACAACCCCGCCGCCAGCACGCCGATAAAAAGCAGCGGCAGTATCTGGCGGGCGAACTCCCAGGTAGAGCGGAACCACTCAGCCGGTTCGCCCCTGCCTCGGCTGGTCACGACAGCCAGTCCGAGCGCCCCGGCGCTGAACGCGGCCACCGGCGGAACTCCGGGCCAGAAAGCCAGGATCAGGGCAGGCAAACCGGCAATCACAGCATGACGGAACTCGAGGCCGTACCAGGCGACCAGAATCGCAAACAGCGTCAAGGATGCTAGGCCGGTGAGCCACCATTTGAAGTTGTAAACCGCGTGCCAGAAACCGTTGTCTCCGGAACCCGCCCCCCAGTTGGCGAACACCAGCACTGCCACCATCGCACCGAAAAACAAGGCGGTCTGCCCGAGCGGGCGCGGCGCTTCCGGCTCCGGCAGAGCAGCCTGAGCCGCGGCACGCTCGGCCTCCTCGCGACGGTAGATATAATGCATAATCAGACCGAGCAACAGGCTGAACCCAACCGCTCCCACAACCCGCGCTATTCCGAGACTCAATCCCAGCACCCGCGCGGTCAGGATCATCGCCAGCACATTGATCGCCGGGCCGGAGTAAAGAAAGGCCGAGGCCGGGCCAAGCCCCGCCCCCATGCGGTAGATTCCGGCGAAAAGCGGCAACACCGTGCAGGAACAAACCGCCAGGACCGTGCCCGAGACCGAGGCCACGCCGTAGGCCAGCGCCTTGTTCGCCCGCGGGCCCAGGTATTTCATGACCGAATCGCGGCGTACAAACACGGAAATCGCCCCGGCGATGAAAAACGCCGGGACCAGGCAGAGCAACACGTGCTCTCGCGCGTACCAGCGGGTCAAAGCCAGAGATTCCATCAGCGGGCCGGACAAGCGCAAGCTCTCGACTGGCAACCAGTAGAATCCCGCGAATATGGCCGCCATCCCGGCCAGAGACTTCCATTCCCTTTTCCAGTCCATCACTCTCAATCCCCTGTCAAACGCTCAATGCCGCAGCGCGCTCGCGCACGGCGTTTTCCACGCAGGTGAAAAACCCGGTCACACATTTCATTTTCAGGCTGTAAAACACCTGCTGGCCACGCTTGTCATCCTCGATAATCCCGGCCTCGCGCAGAAGCGCCAGGTGACGGGAGACGGTCGAGATGTCCGCCTTGACCATCGCGGTCAGCTCGCAGACACAGCGCTCGCCGCGGGACAGTTCATCCACGATGAACAGACGGGTGGGATGGGCCAGGGCCTTGAAGATGGCTGCTCTCTGCTCGAACCGTTTCATGTCGCAACAACTCATATGCCTCTCCTTGTTTGGTTATTTTGCAAAATATACAAATTATGTTGTGTAGTCAAATACTTTTTCATCAGAAAATCCAGTTTCAGGTTCAGTTCCCTGCTCTTGCCATTTCTCTGTCATGGCCGCATTTTAAAGCATCAGAATACTCATCGTTCAAAACCTCAAACACACGCAAGCTCAACAGGATGGAGAATCAGATGAGCCAAAGCACTGAAAAGATTATCGGAATCTTCGAACAGATTTGCGCTGTGCCGCGCTGCAGCAAGCACGAGGAGAAAATTTCACGCTGGCTGTGCGACTGGGCCGCAGCGCATGGCCTTGTCCACCGCGCCGACAGCCTGGGCAACGTTGTGATAGAGGTCCCAGCCTCGCCGGGCTATGAGTCCCTGCCCACGGTCGTCCTGCAGGGCCACATGGACATGGTCTGCGAGAAAACGCCGGACTCACCGCACGATTTCGACAAAGACCCTATCCGGCTGGTGCGTGACGGGGACTGGCTGCACGCCGACCGCACGACCCTGGGGGCGGACAACGGGATAGCTATCGCCATGGCCCTGGCCCTGGCGGAAACAAAAGGCTGCGAGCATCCCAGGCTGGAGCTTCTGTTCACTGTGGACGAGGAGCAGGGCTTGACCGGCGCGAACCGTCTCGAACCGGGATTCGTGAACGGCCGCATTCTTCTCAACCTGGACAGCGAGGATGAGGGCGTTTTCACAGTCGGCTGCGCTGGCGGCCGCGAGGCCAAAATCACCCTGCCGCTGCAGAGCAGCAAGCTCGATCTGTCCTGGGAGACGCTCCAGCTTACCGTGGGCGGTTTGCGCGGCGGGCATTCCGGAGTTGACATCCACAAGCAGCACGCCACGGCGAACAAGCTGCTGGCCCGTCTGCTGGACCGCCTTCTTGCCGCCATGCCGGTGCGCCTCGTGGCGCTCAAGGGCGGCAGCGCTCACAACGCCATCTCGCGAGACGCCTCCGCCACAGTGGCCCTGCCCTCGGACAAAAAGGCCCAGGCCATCGAAATAGCGGCCGCAATCGAAAAGACCCTGCGTGTGGAATATGCCTCGGTCGAAAAAACCGTGGATATTGCAGTGGAAGTTAAAGGCGCGGCATCCGGAACGGCTGTGACACTTGAGTGCACCCGCCGCGCCGCGGACCTTCTCCTGGCCCTGCCGCACGGCGTAGCGCGCATGAGCGGAGAAATCCAGGGCCTGGTCGAGACCTCGAACAACCTGGCGACCATGAAAATAGAGGACGGCGCGCTGCACGTGCTGACCAGCCAGCGCAGCTCGGTCACCTCGCGCCTGGACGGTATCTGCGGGAAGATCGAAGCCACCTGCCGCCTGGCCGGGGCAGAATGCCGTATCGGAAGCGGTTACCCGGCCTGGCAGCCTGACATGGCCAGCCCGCTTCTGGCCCGCTGCCGCGAGGTATACAAGCGCCTGTACGGTCGCGAGGCGAAAATCGAGGTCATACACGCCGGGCTGGAGACAGCCGTGCTCGGGGCGCGATACTCCGGCATGGACATGATCTCGTTCGGCCCGACCATCCAGTGTCCGCACTGTCCGGATGAAAGGGTCAATCTCCCCTCGATCGGGGCTGTGTGGGAGTTCCTGTTAGCGCTGCTCAAGTCGTTCAAGAACTGATTCCGGGAAAATCAATCCTGGAAATTCCCCACAGATTGCAGCAGGAGAGGCCGCCCGGCCGCTCCTGCTGATCTCATTGTCCTCAATCGAACCAGCGGGAGAACATGATGAGAAAAGCGCTTTTTTCCGTCCTCGCCTGCCTCCTGTGCCTCGCTCAGCCAACAGACATGGCGGCGGGCAGCCCGGTGGATGCAAAATGGATGAGCCTGCCGGATGGCGTCTCCGTGCCTGTCCCTCCGGCTGAGCACCCGCGCCTGTTCCTGCGGGCCAGGGATATTGCGGACCTGCGTGCCCGGATAACGCATCCCGTGCTCAAGCCCTATTGGGAGAACCTTCAGCGCCTGGGGGAAAGGAACGCCGAGAACCGCATGGTGGTTGACGCCCTGCGCTGCCTGATACAATCCGACTCCGCCCTTGCCCGTCGCACAATCGCCACGGCGCTCGACACCCTGGAAAAAGCCGAATGGAACATGGAGACCGGCGATGTTTCGCGGCCCATCGGACGGATGCTGCTGGCCGCGGCCGTGGTCTATGACTGGTGCTACGGCTGGCTGACCAGCCAGGAAAAAGAGGAATTCGCCGTGCAGTTCATCCGCCTGGCCCGCATGTTCGAGATCGGCTACCCCATCCAGCAGGACGGCGCGCTGACCGGCCACCTGGCCGAGTGGATGGTGATGCGCGATATGCTCTCGGCCGGGATCGCGGCATACGATGAATACCCGGACATGTATGTCGAGGCCGCGGGCAAGTTCTTCCGCGATTTCCTGCCCGCCCGCAACTGGATCTATCCGGGCGGGGCGTATCATCAGGGGGCGGCCTACGGCGACACCCGTTTCGGCAGCGACCTCTACCCGCTCTGGATTTTCGACCGCCTGGGCGCGGGCAATGTCTACAATCCGTCACAGCAGTTCATTCCCTACCAGTGGGTATACATGCGCCGCCCGGATGGCCGCCTGATCACCGGCGGGGATGATTTCATCTGGACCCCCAAGCTGGCTGAACTCCTCTGCGCCAGCTATTACAACGACGGATATATCCTGGCCGACTACCTCAAGAACCCCTGGCCTTTCGAGGTGCTCAAGCACGCCAACTACCCGATGGACCAGCTTTTTATCCTGCTCTGGCTGGACCCGGAGCTGAAGCCCTGGAAAATAGCCGAACTGCCACTCACCCGCTACTGCGGCTCGCCGTATGGCTGGATGTACGCCCGCACGTCCTGGGACGGCGAACCGGTGATCTGCGAGATGAAAGTGAACGAGTACAATTTCCTGAACCACCAGCACCATGACGCCGGGGCGTTCCAGATCTGGTATCGCGGGCCGTTGGCCATGGACACGGGAATATACGAGGGCGATGACGGGGGCTACCTGGGGCCGCACAACGTCAACTACTACAAGCGCACAATCGCCCACAACAGCCTGCTGGTGTACGACCCGGCTGAAAAATGGATCACCGGCGGGTTCCGCAACGTCGAGAAAATCAATGACGGCGGGCAGCGCTTCCCCAACCTCTGGCGCTCGGCCGGGACCCTGCCCGATTTCCTCGCCAGCGATTTCCGCACTGGCGAGGTCCTGGGCCGCTGGTTCGGGCCGGATGCGAACAACCCCGCGTTCAGCTACCTGAATGGCGACATAACGGCAGCCTACAGCCGCAAGGTGAAACAGGTGCGGCGCTCGTTCGTCTTCCTTAACCTCGGCGCGGCGGAGAGCGTTCCGGCGGCCCTGGTGGTGTTCGACCGCGTGGAATCCAGCGACAGCACATTCGGCAAATACTGGCTGCTGCACGGAATGGAAGAACCGAAAATCGACGGCGGACGGGTCACGTTCGACCTGACACAGCGCGGCTGGAGCGGGCGGCTGGCCGGGGAAATCCTTCTGCCCGAGGCCGCGGACCGCAAGGTGACCAAGGTCGGCGGGCCGGGGCGTGAGTTCGAGGTGTTCGGACGCAACTTCCCGAGCAAGCCGCGCCGCAATCCGGAGCAGTACGAGATGGGTGAATGGCGGGTGGAGGTCTCGCCGCGTCAGGCCCGCCCGGTCGACCTGTTCCTGAACGTGCTGCAGGTCACCGACACTGGCAACAGCAGGCTGCACGAGGTGAAAAAAATCGAGGCCGGGCCGCTGGTCGGGGTGTCCCTGGCCGGGCGCGTGGCCCTGTTCGCCCGCGAGGGCGCGCGGCTTGGCGGAACTTTGAGTTTCCAGCTTTCAGGCGCATCCGTCAATCACAAGGTCCTGGTGACAGACCTTTCCGCCGGGGCGTGGCAGGTGCGGCTCAATGGCCGGGTGCTGATCCCGGCGGCCATGGTGAGCGAGGACTCCGGCGCGCTCTGTTTCGAGGGGCCGTCCGGAACGTACGAGCTGCGGCGCTGACTTAAATCGACAGAGATGGGAGAGGGCTGTCCCAAAAGTCTTAAACGCGGGGTCACGGCGCGTTGTGACCCCGCTGAAAGTCTAAGGAATAAACAGACTCTTCCCGGTTATCTGTCCGTATGTTTTCAGGTCTCGTTTTTAGCGGCCCGCCGAGGGCCGTTCGGGGCCGTATGTCCGAGCCACACTTAAGAAGCGGAGTAATAGCCGCGGGCACACTTAAGCCTGAAAAAACTTCCGCAGCCGGGCGGGCATTCAGCGCCAGCGTCGCCCTGCAACAAAGGCAGCGTGCGGATGATCCATGCACACCGCTGGTTGAAAAAGAGCAATAGCCAGTGCGAGTTTACGGCCCCAAAGCGTCTTTTGGTCCTTTTCCACAAGCCGGAAAAGGACATGAAAAGCCTGACCTTTCAATCCCGTGATGCAAGTTCCTGACAGGACATCGTTGGGACAGGGGGAATTAAGCTTTAATGTGCAGCCACGATAACTGGCAGAACAGGTGCGCAATTAAAACGCGATGAATACAGGCTGTCGTCAAACCGGTATAAACAGGGAGGCTGAATGAAAAAACACACCTTTATCCTGGCCTTGCTGACGGTTTTGCTGGTAACTGTCACGGCCCAGGGCCAGACACCCTCCGGGGAAGAGCTGCGCGGTGTATACATGGAGCTGCACGGCTCCGAACGCTTCGGTGTGTTCCCGCTTGTCCCCAACGGCGAATGGCGCAGGCTGTTCGCCGAACTCCGTCAGCATGGAGTCAACGCAATATTTCCGAACGTGGTCAGCCCGCGCGGGGCTTCGTACCCGTCGAAAGTCGCGCCGCCCCTGCCTCCGGCGAGATGCCTGTTCAGCCCGGACCTTCTGGACGAGATCACGGACGCTGCCCACGCCGAGGGCCTGGAGGTGCATGTCTGGACCATAGAGTGGTATCATGCTCCGGACAGCACTGACCCCGACCGGCTGGTGCGCGGGCCGGACGGCAAGGCCTCGAACACTCTCTGCCCCTCGCAGGAGCCGAACCGTGAGCTGATGAGCCGCATGCTGCTCGAGCTGGCCGGACAGTACGAGCTGGACGGCATCCTGTACGACTACATGCGCCTGCCCGAGGGCGGCTACTGCTATTGCGGGCACTGCCGGGCGGGGTTTGAAAAGAGCCTGGGTCGCAAGGTGGAGGACTGGCCGAAAGCGGTGCTGGAAAACGGGCCGCTGGCCTCGCAGTATCTGGACTACCTGTGCGGCGTGATAAGCACGTTCGTGCGGGACATGCGGCCCAGGTTGAAAGAGGCGCATCCCGGCCTGGTCGTCTCGGCTGCGGTCTGGTGCAACGACAAAAGTTCGCGCAACGACGGGGTCCGGCAGGACTGGGGGCGCTGGGCGCGCGAGGGCTGGGTGGATTTTATCACCCCGATGAACTACGGCGGCGGCCCTTATATAGTGAACCACTACGAGCCTTTCGCCCGCAACGAGGCCGCGCAGCTCAAGGGCTTAATACCGTTGGTGTTCAGCCAGGGGGCGATCCAGGACACGCCGGAGGGTGAGATCGCGCAGGTGCGTCTTGGGCGGGAGCTGGGCGGGGCAGGTGTTATTCTCTACACTCTGAATAAAAGCGTGATGGCCGATATCCTTCCTGCCCTTTCGCGCGAGGTCTGGAGTGAACCTGCGTCTGTGCCGCGTTTCGGCCGGACAGGGGTGGAAGGGAAAAAGAACTGACCACAGTTTCTAAAGGAAAGTTCGGATGAGAGATTTTTACATACACAAAAAACTACGGTCAATGTTAATTATCTTTGTCCTGACAGCCGGTTGTGGGAGCGATATATCCCAGGCCGGGAAGCAATCCGTTCCAAACGAACAACCGGAACGCAGGATAGACCGTCAGGCTCTTGTGCGCCGCCACAATCCGCTCATCCACCGGATCGATTCTCTGTCTCCCCTTTCCCTGGGTAATGGTGAATTCGCACTCACTCTGGACATCACCGGCCTTCAGAGCTTCCCAGAGGCTTACCGGAAAGGCATCCCTCTTGGCGCCCAATCCAGCTGGGGCTGGCATACCTGGCCGAATCCCTCCGGATATTCGGTTGAAAAGTTTCCGCTTACTCCCTACGACACGTACGGCCGCCAAGTGGGCTATCTCTACATGCATGTCCCTGGCATGGAGAAGACGGTCCAATGGCTGCGCTCCAACCCCCACCGCCTTCAGCTCGGTCAGGTCGGGTTTCGGCTGGAAAAAGCGGACGGCAGGCCGGTCCAGGCTACCGAGCTTACCGAAGTCGAGCAGAGCCTCGATCTGTGGAGCGGAATCCTGACCAGCCGATTCACTGTGGATGGAATAACAAGCGTGGTGGAAACAGCCTGCCACCCGGAGAAAGACCTGGTGTCGGTGCGGATCAAGTCGGACCTTATACGCCTTCACCGGATGAAGATACAGTTCCATTTCCCCTACTCTGATACGGCCCAGTTCTGTTCCGGGGCCAGATGGGACCTCCCCGGCCGCCATCGCACCGATCTGAAGCGGCTATCGGCGAACCGTGCCCTTTTCACCAGAATCCTGGACCAGGATAAATATTACGTGGAGACAGCCTGGTCTCAGTCCGGCGAGCTTGCCGCAGCCGAACCACACCTTTATTTCCTGACACCCGCGGAAAAGGACAGTTCATTCGAACTGGTTTATTCTTTTTCCCCGAAGATGCCGCCCAGTTCACCCCTGCCCGGGGTGACCGAGACTCAGGATGCCTCACGAGCGGGATGGGTAAAATTCTGGTCGGAGGGCGGAGCGGTTGATCTGTCCGGAAGCCGGGACCCAAGGGCCGGAGAACTGGAACGGCGTATAGTTCTTTCGCAGTACCTGACCGCCATCCAGTGCGCGGGTTCGCTGCCGCCTCAGGAAACCGGCCTGGTTTTAAACAGTTGGGCCGGGAAGTTTCATCTCGAGATGCACTGGTGGCACGCAACTCATTTTGCCCTGTGGGGAAGAACCCGGCTGATAGAAAAAAGCCTCCCGTTTTATGGCCGGATTCTGGCTAAAGCCCGGCATACCGCAAAAATCCAAGGTTATGCCGGAGCCCGCTGGCCCAAATGTGTCGATCATGAGGGCGTGCAGATGCCCTGCTTTATCGAACCCTTCCTGATCTGGCAGCAACCGCATCCGATTTACTACGCCGAGCTGTGCTATAGAGCCAATCCGGATAGTATTACTTTGAAACGTTACAGGGATATCGTATTCGAGACGGCCGATTTCATGGCTTCGTTCGCACACCCTGACAAAACCGGGCGATATGTGCTGGGGCCGCCGGTGGCGCCCGGACAGGAAGTTTTCGACCATAGCACCACATTCAATCCGGCTTTCGAGCTGGCTTACTGGAGATTCGGTCTCGAAACCGCCCAGAAATGGCGCGAGCGGCTTGGCCAGGAGCGTAATCCGGCCTGGGACAGAGTTCTAAAGGGCCTGTCCGCACTGCCGGTGCATGACAGTTTGTATGTTGCGGCGGAGAGTGCCCCGAACACTTTTTCCGAGCCACTTTTCATGACTGACCACCCTCTGATGCTCGGAGCGCTGGGATTCCTGCCCGAAAACTCCTCGGTCGACAGGAAAATCATGCACCGTACGCTCAACAAAGTCCTCCAGTGCTGGGACTGGTCCACCACCTGGGGCTGGGACTATCCTTTGATCGCCATGACCGCCGCACGTCTGGGCGAAACCGGGCTGGCCGTGGATGCATTGTTGATGGATACGCCTAAAAACCATTACCTGCCGAATGGTCACTGTTTCCAGACCAGCAGGCTGCCGCTGTACCTTCCGGCCAACGGGGGCCTTCTTTCCGCGGTGGCAATGATGTGCGCAGGCTGGGATGGGACGACGGACAGGACTGCTCCCGGCTTCCCCTCGGATGGGAGCTGGACGGTGCGCTGGGAGGGACTGAAACCCATGCCGTGAGCGCTGAACTCGTTACGATGAGCACACCGTTATTACTGGCTGATGTTTGCGAGCGCGGTATTAATCGTTCAATCTTTATTGTCAATTGTCACAGGTCCGTCGGAGGAAAAATGAAAAAAATGATCTTGCCGCTCTGCCTATGCCTGTTTCAACTGCTGTCCGGTCCGGTTCGCGCCGCCGCTGAAAAGGAGAGTCAGGACCTGAATGGTTTTAAGCCCTTATTCGACGGGAAAACCCTCAACGGCTGGCACAGGCTGCCCGGCCACGACCAGGGCAAGTGGGAGGTGAAGGGCGGTGTAATCGCGGGAGGCCAGGAGCCGGAGGGCAAGGGCGGCCTGCTGGTCACGGATGCCGAGTACTCGGATTACGAGCTGTACGCCGAGATCCTGGCCACCTATCCACTCGACACTGGCCTCTTCCTGCGCATCCGGGACGGGAAAAACCACTACCAGGTGACTATCGACTACCGCCCCACCGGAGAGGTGGGCGCGCTCTACGGCCCCTGGCCCAACGGCGGAGGCGGGTTCTTCCAGCACTGCCTGACCGGTTTCACCTACTGGAAGCCGGACAGTTTCAACCGCGTGCTGGTGCGGGTCGAGGGCGCGGTGCCCAGGGTGCAGGTCTGGCTGAACGGGGTGAAAATCAACGATTTCCAGGACTGGGCCGTGGACGGCAAACCGCGCTTCCCGCAAAGCGGGCCGGTCGGGATCCAGGTGCATCCCGGCGAAAGCTGGGGTCCGGGCAGCCGCGTGGAGTTCCGCAACCTGATGATCAAGCCGCTCTGATTCAGGCATTGACAGGAGCATCCTGCAAGGGGGCCGTTCCGCCGAGGGGACGGCCTTCCCGTTTTGCTGTCGAGATACGGCTTTACAGTCCGGCCTGGCGGATTTATCTTGATTGAACCGGGCTTAACCAAATCAACACGCCACCAGAGGTGAAAACAATGCACAACATCTATCTGGCCACGGCTTTCGGTCTCAGCCAGCTCTCGCTGAAAATGAACACGGAGGGAGTAAGCCAGGCGGAAAGCCTGGTCTCGGCCGAGCCGGGCGGCAACTGCATCAACTGGAACCTGGGCCACATTCTCGTGTCGCGCGGGCGTATTCTTCAGCAACTGGGCGGCGCACCCGTGTTGTCCGAATCCGAAACGCTCCTGTACCAGCGCGGCTCCGCCGCCCTTGGACCGGATTCCCCAGCCCTCCCGATAGAGCGCCTGATCCGGGACCTGGAGACCTCAGCCGCGGGGATTATTGAACGCCTGAAAAAACTGGAAACAGGTGCATTGGATCGGGTGATAGACCCGTTCCCGTTCCCCTTGCCGGTGGAGCAGCCCACGCTCGGGACCCTTCTCACCCTGCTCCTTTTCCACGAGGGTTACCACGCTGGACAGGTGGGCCTGGGACGCCGCCTGGCAGGCAAACCCGGCCAGATAAAGTAGAAAGCGCGCCGTTGCGGTGTGTTGATTTTATGTATCAAATCCCCCTCATTCCCCCCTTGTCAAGGGGGGAGGAACGGCCGCCAATTCCGTCCATCTGAAATCCCTTGGCAGTGGCGGTTTTGAAGTCTTATTTATAAAGGGTAACAGGGGGTTGTTTTTTAAGCATACTTCAAAAAGTTTTTGGCCTGGATTATTCATAAATTGCCGTAAGTTCTTGCGGCGGTTCGCAAACCATTCTAATTACAAAAGTAATTCGGGATGGAAAGAACCTGTTCGTTTCGATGTTTGCCTGTTTCCTTTCGTAGGGGCGACTCATGAGTCGCCCGTGAAAAGTTATCGGGCGAGGCAGGCCTCGCTCCTACGACAAACCCATCCTGAGTGGGATACGTCATTCACAGTGCAATCGGACGCAGGATTTATGAATAAACAGGATTAGAATCGATCTGGTTGCTGCTGACGGTCTATAACCGTATCCGGGGCCATAAGGCCCGGGGAGTTATTCCATGCGCCGCAGAAATTTCATCTCTCTTTCCGCCGCCGCCTCGGCCGGCCTGATCCTGCCGGGATGCGGAAAACGGAACGACGCTGTAAGCTCATCCGCCACGCTGGTCGATACGCCGGAGAAACGCCGTAAATACCTTGAATCAATGTTAGATGAGATTTGCGGCCTCGGCCCCCGCCCTATCGGCAGCCCGGCCATGCGCAAGTCCGCTGAAATAGTGGAGCGCGAGCTGAAACGCAGCCTGCCGCAGGTGGAACTGGACAATTTCGAACTGGTGCGCTGGATTCTGCATGAACAGCCGGAACTGACAATCGGCGGGACAACGCTGGAGGCTTTTCCGGCCCACGGAAGCGCAGGAACACCAGGGGAAGGCCTTCGCGGCGTGCTGAAGCGCTCGGGTGAGAATGTCAAGTCCGCCCCGTACACCCTGACCGGCAGCCGCGGGAACGCGCTGGCTTACATAAGCGTCTCGCCCTACGGACGGGCCGTGCCGCGGCCCTGGTACAATTTCGGACTGGAATTCGGCTGCCTGCCGGTGTTCAATCTCGGGCGGCAGGACTCGCTCCTGGCAGAGGAAGCGGTTGAAAAAGGCCTTCCCGTGGTCCTGAAAGACAGCGTCGAGTTCAAGTCCGGCTCCAACTGCTGCAACGTGGCCGGCCACATTCCCGGCCGCAGCGGCCAGGAGATACTGTTCATCGCCCACCTGGACACGGTGTACAACACGCCCGGGGCCAACGACAACACCGCCTCGGTTATCGCAATGGTGATGTTAGCGCACGCGCTCGCGGGACAGACACTCGAGCGGGGCGTTACATTCCTGGCCACGAGCGGCGAGGAGTACAACAAGGCCGGGGCCGAGCACTACGCCGCCCGGCGGCGCGGAGAGGGCACGTACGATAAAATCCGTTTCCTGGTGAACGTGGACTCTGCCACCTGGGGGCCGGACATGCAGATTTCCACCTCGGACGATCAGTTGTGGCAGACCATCCAGGAGATCGACACGCAGCTCGAACTTCCGGGCGCTCCGGTCCTGTCCGGTCCGGACGGGTTCGCGCTGGACGGCCGGCCGTTCCGCGACACCGGGGCGAGAGCCATGTATGTCAACAGCACCGGTTACGAGCTGAGCCATCTCTGGCACCGCCCCGAGGACACCCCCGAAACCGTCCCGGCTGACTGCGCAGAGATTTTCTTCCGCCTGATGCTGGAGTACCTGAACAGGATTCAGACAATCTGAAAGCCAGGCAGAACAAAAGAATGGATTGAACTGCAGGAGGAAAAGAACTGCTCAGCGAAAAGCAGCGGAGCAGTTCTTTTCGCGTGAAAAAGCAACTGCATTACCTGACCTAATACTATATTCCCTTTCAACGAGTTGACCGTCGTTTCCACATTCGGATTTGTCGTCTGCTCTTCAAATCTTATTTAAGTAGAGCGTCAGTCAACTTTCTTTCTATTTTAACCGAAAACTGATTGTTATCACCCACCTGTACCTTTCAGAAACTGGTTGAGAATTTTCAAAAGATAATCATAAATCCCGGTAAGACCATTTTTGATTATAAAGTCGAATACTTTACCCAGTACGGGCAACAATAAAAAGATCAGCCAGATCGTGCCGACCAGAACGATAAGGACGATGATTACCAGTACTGTCAGCAGGAACTTGTTCCTAAGTATTTTTCCGGCAATATATTTCAACTGGCTTAAATCCGGCAGTTCATGATCGTGGCCATAGCTTTTGCCGTGATCGTGATCCAGATATCTATCACCGTAATGCCGATGATCCCGATCATGGTGGTCATCCCGATATTCCCTGTGCTTTCTGCGCCCATGTTCAAAAAAATCATCGTGTCCCATATATTTCCCTTTCTTCGGGCTTCAGGTGATCACCTTTCGCCTGATAGTATTAAAAACTTCAAAAATCAACATACAGACGATTCCTGCGCCAAGGCTCATTATCAGATCACCACCGTGAAGAGGGGCAAAATGAAACAGCTTCTGAACAAATGGAACAAACAGCGCCAGTGACAGAAAAGCCACAGTCCCACCTATCACCCATCCGAACGCTGCGTTAGGCACTCGCAGCATGGAGACGATAGTTCTGTTCCACGAACGGTTGGCCAGGATGATTCCTATAAACGACACCACCAGGGTTGTAAAAGTGAGCGCACGTGCTGCGTCGGCCTGGTGATCGAATCTGGAGAGCAGAAAAACGACCAAGCATACGGCCAGAACACTTAGACCCTGGAGCAAGGCGAATCCGATTGTCGACATTGAGAAGAGCCGTTCCCTGGGATTTCTCGGGGGCCGCTTCATTACATCTTTCTCGGCCTCCTCTGCTTCGAATATAAGAGAGCAGGATGGATCTATAATCAACTCCAAAAAGACTATCTGCACCGGCAAAAGCAATAACGGCCAGCCGGTAAAAAACACGGGCAGCATCGCGAGTCCCGCGATTGGCACGTGGACGGCGAAGATGAATGCGACGGCCTTTTTAATGTTGTCGAAGATGCGCCGCCCGAGCCGGACTGCTGCCACAATAGACGAGAAGTCATCGTCAAGCAGAACCAGCGAAGCTGCCTCGCGGGCTACATCCGTGCCTCGACCGCCCATCGCGATACCGATATGCGCGGCCTTGAGGGCCGGTGCGTCGTTCACACCATCACCAGTCATGGCGACAATTTCCTGGTTCGCCTTGAGCGCCTGGACTATTCTCAGCTTTTGTTCGGGCACCACTCGCGCGTATACCTGAACGCCCTTGATACGGCTCGCAAGCTCATCTTCCGAAATATGATCGAGTTCAGGACCGGTGAGGACTGTCTTATAGTTGAATAGTCCAGCTTGACGAGCGATGCTCTGGGCGGTGGCCGGGTAGTCCCCAGTGATCATTACCACGAGAATTCCGGCGGCCTGGCACTCGGCGACGGCCGCGGGGACCGACGGCCTGAGCGGATCCTCGAGTCCAAGAAGTCCGATAAACTCCAGATCGAGATCATGATGTTCTTCGGGAAGGTCTTTTGTCTGTATTTTCCCGCAGGCCACACCAAGAACCCTGAGACCCTTGGACGCGAGTTCCTCAACTTCCACAGCCAGTGAAGCGCGACGTTCCGCAGAGAGATGACATAGTTCTGCGATCGCTTCAGGAGCTCCCTTTGAGGCCACCACAAGTTCACCACTTTCACCGCTACTCCAAATCTGGCTTACCGCAAGCAATCCCGAAGTTAGAGGGTATTCCCGAAAAAGAGTCAATTCAGAATGCAGTGACGTTTTCAGACCGAGCAGCTTATCGCCAGCCAGGTGAATAGCCCGCTCCATCGGATCGAATGGATCGGATTTGCTCGCGAGGATGGCATTCTTGAGTACTACTTTTATATCCTCCGGAAGGAGGATACCGTCAGAAAGGAGGTCTGCTGAATTGCTATTTGCCACAATGTATCTCAAAGTCATCTGGTTAAGGGTAAGCGTTCCCGTCTTGTCGACGCACAGGACAGTCGCCGCTCCCAAAGTCTCGACTGCCGGCATCCTACGAGTCAATACGTTGCTGCGTGAAATTCGCCACGCCCCCAACGCGAGGAAAACCGTAAGCACGACTGGGAACTCTTCTGGCAAAGTGGCCATGGCCAATGCGATGCCCGCCAGTAAACCCTCTTTCCAGATTTCAGCACTTCCTCCACGCGTGAGGCCATAGACAACCACAACCAGTAAACAGGCTGAAATACCTATAAAAGCGAAGGTTCTTACCAAGCGTCCTGTTTCCTGCTGAAGCAAAGTTGGCTCCGGCTCGACCTGTTGCAAGGCTTTGCCTATCTTACCCAGTTCCGTACGCACTCCAGTGCAGATGACTTCCGCAATTCCCTGGCCTGCTGTCACGAGTGTGCCGGAAAAAAGCGAGGGTATGTCATCCCCGCCGGGGCGGTCGAGAGAAAGGGTTGTTTCAGAAGGCATCTTGCGTACCGGTACTGATTCTCCAGTGAGCAGAGATTCATCCACCGATACACTGATACCGCGTCGCAGGATTGAGTCCGCCGGCACGCGGTCGCCCTCAGATAGGACAATGATATCTCCGCGGACTACTTCGCGACCCGATATTTTTCGCTGGACACCCTCGCGTATAACAAGTGCACGAGGGCTGGAAAGATCGCGCAACGCGTCAAGGGCGCGTTCCGTTCGTCGTTCCTGGACGATGGTGATAGCCATGACTACAAAGACAAAACCGAGCAGCATCAAAGCATCAGAGGGTTCCCCCATCAAAAGATAAAGCCCGCCAGCGGCGACAAGCATCATGAACATCGGCTCAAGCGCGACCTCGATCACGATGGAGATAAGGTTACGCTTCTTCTGAGTCGGCAACTCGTTCAAGCCCTCCTGTTCGAGACGGATTCGAACGTCCTTCTCATTCAAGCCGGAAAAATCACTCAGGCAAAGGTCCGCTGTACCACCAGATCCGGGAGAGGTCTTCTGAAGTGTTTTTTCCTTCCATGTATCGCTCATTCTGTCTCCAAAGAATGGCCCACAATCTCGACCAGAGTAAGTGCCATTTTAATTGCTGGTGCTTGTCAGGTAGTTTGTTCTTTTGAGACAAACATTTGAACTCCTTTGATCTCGCGGCTTGACATCGGATTAAATATGAGTAAATATTCATATTATGTCTACTCGCATTTTAAAAAAGCACACACCTCCGTCAGATAAACGGCTCGAGCCCCGAAGAAAGGCGATTCAGCGTCGTTCAAAGGCTACAGTGGAATACATTCTGGCCGCTGCTGCTCAGATTTTCGAGACGCACGGCTATGCGGCTGGGACAACTAATCGAATCGCGGAACGGGCAGGCGTCTCTATAGGAACTCTGTACCAGTACTTTCCGAGCAAGGAAGCCGTGGCTGTGGCACTGCTGGAGCGCCACATAGATGATACCTTGAATAAGCTTCACGATTGGGTTGAACACATGGTTTCCGAACACCATGGATTACGGAGCGCACTATGCGATTACGTGCACGGAATGCTTGAAATGCACTGCAGTCATCCACGCTTGCAGCATATCCTGCTTGAGGAAACGCCAATACCGGAAAGAGTCCACCAATTGCTTCTCGAAGCGGAGAAGCAATTGGCCAAGATAATGGCGGGATTCCTCGAATTATACTCCGTGATTCATTACACAAAATTGGATTATTCTGGTTTTCTGGTTGTCCAGACTGTGGAAAGTCTGACCCATCGATTTGCCGCACATCCAAGTGAGCAACTGATGTCGAAAGATATATTTACGAACGAGCTGGTATTGATGTTGGAAGCATATCTTACGCGAGAGATGGCTGAATGACAACATATATAAGAACAACAAAATACCCATGTCACTACGCTCAATTTCGATGGCGGTCGACTCCAAGATAACGCAGTATAAGCCTGAACAGCGGGCCACATCAGGCCGAAATCACTATGCAAAATCAGTGGAAAGGATAATTGACATTTCGGCCAAATCCCACTCATCAGCAGGATCGGCATTCGTTCTTTTGTCAATCGTTGCTTTCGTCGGACACCTCATGAAAGTAAATTGTGGTAGCAATCTCCGTATAGCTTGCCACCGGCGCCGGAAATCATTATCCTTGCCGCGTTGTCAGCAGGTAATGTCATCTCTGGCAGTTCAAAACCGATTTGCACAGGGGGGCGCAGGATGAGCGACAAGGCGGGGGCGTCCGGAGCAGGACGCATAGTTTCGATCGATGCCCTGAGGGGATTCGACATGTTCTGGATCACCGGCGGGGGAGCAATCGCCGCGGCATTGCTGGGGATGTTCGATGGGCCGCTGGCAGATACCCTAAGGGGACAGATCGGACATTCGGAGTGGAATGGCTTTACTTTCTGGGACCTGATCTTCCCGCTGTTCATGTTCATAGTCGGCGTGAGCCTGCCCTTTGCGATCAGCCGCCGGCTGGAGCGTGGGGAAAGCCGCTCCGGGCTTTACAAGCACATCCTGCGCCGCTTTATCACCCTGATGATTCTGGGCTTCATCTACAACGGCCTTCTGGATTTCGACCTGGAGCAGATGCGCTGGGCCGGTGTCCTGCAGAGGATCTCTCTGGGATACCTGTTCGCCGCCCTCATCCTGATGAACACACGAATCCGGGGCCAGGCCATCTGGACCGGAGCAATACTGCTGGTCTACTGGGCGCTTATGACATTTGTTCCGGTGCCTGGCCACGGGGCGGGCGTGCTGACTCCGGAGGGCAACCTCGCCGCCTGGCTTGATACTCTGTTTCTACCCGGACAGTTCTGTAACGGTATCTTCGACAATGAGGGGATACTGAGCACACTGCCCTCGATTTCAACAACGCTTATAGGTGTGTTAGCCGGTCACTGGCTGCGCTCTGGCGCATCGCCGGGAGTAAAAACGGCGCGCCTGGCCCTTTCCGGCGTGGCGTGCCTTGCGCTGGCCCTGATCTGGAACCCGTTCTTCCCGATCAACAAGCTGATCTGGACCAGCAGCTACGTGCTGTTCGCCGGCGGCTGGAGCCTCCTTCTTCTGGCCCTGTTCTACTGGATCATCGACGTGCGCGGCTGGCAAGGGTGGGCTTTCCCGTTCATCGTGATCGGCCTCAACCCGATAACGATCTATGTGGCTCAGACCTTGTTCGATTTCAGCATTATTGCAAACATTTTCATCCACGGATTCATCGGCCAGACAGGGGTATTGCAGCCTCTGATTATGGCCCTGTCTGTGTTTGCGGTCAAATGGCTGTTCCTGTATTTTCTGTACAGCCGCAAGATATTCCTCAAAGCCTGAGACAGAGCCGGTTCGAGAAGATATTATTTCCAACGGAAAGGCCCTCCCGATTTGCGGAAGGGCCTTTTCCCATTTCGACATGCAGCGAGAATCAAGTCTCCTGGTTGACCTCGATCGCCTCCTCGATCCGTCCGGCTTTTTCCTCATACTCCATGGTCAGGCGGCCGAGCGCCTCGCGCAGGGCGCCCTCCTGCTCACGCAGGGGTGCGCCGGCGGCCAGGGTTTCCTCTATGCGCAGGCTTTCCGCCGATAATCCCGCCGCCTCCCCGATCATCGCGACCGCTGTCTTCAGCCGCTCCAGGAAAGCCTTAACCTGATCGAACTGGCTCTTGATCCTTTCCTGGCTCGCTATAACGCGTACACGAAGCTCCGCGATCTGACGGGCCAGGCTTTCCGGGCCGCCCTCGAACGGCTGTCCCTCCGATTCGCCTAAAAGCCCGGCCAACTGGCGGAACCTCTGCTGTACATCCCCGTTTTCGCCTTTCTTTGTACGATTTGCCAGGTCGACAGCCTGAACCAGCCACTCGCTGAGTGTTTTCTTTCGCTCCACCAGCGCCTCGAAACTGCCACGCAGCTTGTCCAGGGTAGTCCGCAACTCGGTTATCTTATCCTCAAGACGCGGCTTCACCCGAGTCAGCATCGACAGTTTCTCGGCGCTGCTCCCGGCGGCAAGATCCTTTTTCAACAGTTCCGCCACCAGGGTGTAAGCCTCGTCCGTTATACGCCGGCACTCGGAATCAACCTGCTGCTGCCGTGTCCGTTCATCGGCTTCCGCGGCAAGCGGACTCCCGTTGACGGCGTTGAACTGTTCGAGATCGTGTCCCAACCGGCGGATTTTCTCCTCGTAGGGAGCGGCCATTTTCTTGCGCAGTATTTCCAGTTGCACGGCAAGATGCTCTGTGAGCAACTGGTTCATCCGTGTAGGGAACATGCTCAGACGGATTTTCCGATCAGTGATATCCTGAAAAAGCCGTCGCAGCCCGTAAGCCCTCGTAGCGTTGCGGGTCCACAGATCGGGTTCAGGCGGATCTTCCACCGCGGCGGGCGGATAAATGAAGCGGCAGAAGCCTTTGCAGCCAATCCCGTTTTCCTCGCGCATCAATTCCTGCACGAACAGCTCGGCCGAGTCGGCGCGTGAGGCGGTTGAGGGCAGGTTTTTCAGAGTGTAGGAGAAGAAAAAGCCGAAAACATCCTCCTTTATCCCCTGGATATTAATTTCATCCTCCAGCGAAAAACCCTCGGCCAACGAATATGGATTCTTGCGGTACAGTTCGGCTATCTTGTCCTTGCCGGCCTGCAAGCTGCTCATCATTATGTGCCTTGCGGCGGCGGTGTCTTTGACTTTCTCGAAACGGGAGTGGTCCAGGTGGAAACGGTTCTCCCCGGCTACGATCAGCACGGCGTTCTTTATCCGGAAATCCAGTTTCAAAGGCGGAGCCGTGTTGTCGCTGCGGAAAGGCTTCTTCGGGTCTTTAAGCAGAAGCTGGGCCGGGGAGGAATAGCGGTTGAAGAAGATCTGCGGGACATCGCAGTCCTCGGCCATGGCGAACGCGGTGTTTGGCAGGTTCCAGCCCGCGCGCTCACGCAGTTTTGAGTAAACCCGGCGCGCTTCGCCGAGCGGTTCGCGTATCATCCGCCCGAGGCGGTTGATGTAGTTAAGAAGGTCCGTTTCCGCGCGGTGCAGGTCGGCGCGTACGTAGGAACCGGCGTTGGACTGGTAGATCATGTTTATCTTGTCGAGCATCGAACAGACTTTGCGCGCAAGCACGAACTTCACGCTGTCGCTGCCTGTTTCGCTGTTGGTGAGGATGCGCTTGCCCTCGCTGTACTGCCCCGCCGCATCCCGTCCCGGACAATAAGCCTGGGCGATATCCCGGCACAAAAGAATCTCGCGCAGCTTTACTTTGTGCGGCTGACGGGAGACTTTCTGGCTTTTGGATTCGAACAGACAGACCTGGTCAACGAACTCACGCTCATCCGGCTCAAGTCCATCGAATTTTTCGCGGTCCGCGCTCGAAAGGACTTCGCGCCGCGCATCTTCGCGGATTTCCTCGAACGTTTTCCTCAGGGCCTTCCCGTCCTGCCCGGGCTGCTCGGCTCCGGAGTCAACGTTCTGACCGCCTGGTTCTGTCACTGGCCTTTCATCCATTCTCTCATTCCAATAACCATATATTTTTTATCTTTACCGCATAACACCGGGACACCCAAGAAATGATTCTATCACAAACGGACGGTCTTAGCAAATAAATGTGCTGTTCGGGGCCGGGATATATTCCAGAGATCCACGCTTGAGTCAAAATCGGCGGGCTTTTCTACCGGATAAAACGGAGGAAGATGCACTCAGCAATTAAAAACTTATGAGATCAGGTTTGATATCATCTATTCCAGCAGAGATAGTCTCTCATAATACAACTACGCCTCAGGCCGGGATGCCTGAGGCTCCTTAAAATCAATTTGAAACACAGGACATAAAGACCATCATTTCCGGATGACAGTTCCGGTCACTCGGAAATGCTATCTATTTCTTCAGCCGTATCTTGAGCTTGCAGCGCGGGCATGTGGTCACATCAGTATCCTTGAACAGGACCACAGACCCGCAGTTCGGGCAGCGCTCAAAACGGACATCTCTGGCGCCAGGACGCATAGAGTTCGCTCCCACCAGTCATGACCAAATATCATTACCATGCAACGATAATTGTACCATACAGCGGAGATACATGTCAATAAAATAATTATGTTCATAACTGTCCGGGAAAAAGCAGAATTACATGAGCTGAATGTTGACCTGTCAGCCAATCAGAGAGAACAGGCTTTTCAGGACAGGGATTTCATGTCCTTTTCCGGCTTGTGGAAAAGGACCAAAAGACGCTGGGGGCCGTAAACTCGCATCGGCCACGGTGGAACAGAAAGCCTTGTGTGTGCGCGGCTCTTTTTCACGCTGCCCTGGTTGCGGGGCGGCGCTGACGCGCAATGGCCCGCCCGGCAAAGAAATGCTTCCTGTAGGGTCGCACCCGTGTGTGCGACCGGGCGGACACATGGGTCCGCCCCTGCACGAACACGAATCAGACAGTACGGCCCCGGAGCGGCCCGGAGGGACGCCCTGGGTAAAGTCTGTCTTTATAAACCTCCAGGCGGCTGCCAGGCCGCGGTTGTTGATGGGTCCGCGCCTGTCCGAGACTGCACCACAGGCAGCGTGTAAAAGAACTGTTAACGCCAAAGCCAGTTGAAGCTCAACAGTCCGGCGGCATTGCGCGGCAGCGCCGCCCGGTGACAAGGGAGCGGAATCAAAACTCCGTACACACTTAAGACAGAAAAACAGGCGTGGCCCGGACGAGTTGTGACCCCGGCCCCGCTGGCTTTGCTGCTTTCGCCAAAACGAAAGCAGATCAAGCAGTTACAATAATGTATCAAATACCGGAATCACCAAGATTTTCCCCGGACAGCTTTGAGCGCAATCTATTCAACCCTATCTGTCATATTTAAACCCGAAGGCCTGCCTCCAGGACCAGTCCACTATCCGGCTCATTCAGTCTCAAGAGGATGTTTTTAATGCAGTTATGACCTCCAGCGCCGTATCAACGATTTTTTCCCCGCCGCCGCGCTCCAGCACTGTTCCTCTTTCGGTCTCATAACCGCCCTCATCGTAAGCCGCCTCGTGGCAGATATAGCCGATCGAATCATTGGCCAGGCTCAGCAGGAAAAGGTTTTCCACTCCCGCACGCCTTTTCAGGTCCAGACCCAGTTCCACCAGCACCTCACCGGGCAGGCCGACAAAAATAATATTTCCAATCCTGATTCCATGTATTTCAGCCGTCACCTCGTTCAGGCCGTCTTCGAGTTCGGCCGAGGGGTCCGCTTGTTTAATCCGCGGCAGAGTAATTTCCCGTCGGACAGCCGCAATTGAGGCATCCGCGGACGTTTCCATGAACTGCATGGCCCTGAGAGCCTCGGCGCCCAGCGACCAGCCGATCTCGAAACGCGGTCTCACCCCGCGCCTGACCGGCACCATGTCGCCTGCCGCGCCCAGAGTGAAAAGGCAGACACCACCCTCGGTCATCTCGACCACCTGCACGGCATAGGCCGGATAATCGGCGGAGATATGGTAGAACCATCCCTCCCAGCCCGTTCCGTGGCCGCCTCCCACCACCGGGTGGCAGGCGAAATTGATCATCGAACCGATTAATTGCCCCCTGGAGTCTTCCACCCGCAGCACACCTACAGACGGATCAATGGGACCGAAAACAAGCCCCTCCTCAGCCGGAGGAAGGACAAAAGTCATCACCACTTTGCCGTCTGGCCTGCGGGTGCGGCGGTTATACAGCAGATGGGGCGCGCTTCCGCGGCCAGCTCCAATTCGCACCGGCTGAAGGTTCAGCCGTGCTTCCAGCACCGCTGAAACCACATTTCCCACCAGGCTGTCGATATACTTCGGGTCGGCCCCTTTCTGGTCCACCAGGTCAGGACGGGCGGCCTTGCGCGGTCCCCGGACCGCCGGGCCGAAATGGGTGTGGCTGGCGCAGATAAGAATTCTTTCCGGCGGCCAGCCGGTCTTCTCCTTTACCGCCCTCCTGATCCGGCGGGTGATATCGGCTGGCATCCCGATCAAATCGGTTGAAATCATCGCCACCTCATCGCTGCCGGAAGAAAAAACCATCGCCCTGGCGTACAGGTCATCCGACACCGCCTCGCTCGCCCTGGTGCGAATCTCCCATCCAACGAGCCATGCTCCAACAGGCGGAGTGATTTTCACTTTTGAGACTCCGCAGCGTAAGGACGGCCGGGCTTGTTCAGCGGCGGTCGCATCCCGCTGAAAAGCCAGTGCAGCGAGACCCGCACCCGTGGCTTTCATGAAACTTCTCCTTCGCATTGCCCCACGCATCGGCGCCTCCTTTCCGTCAGGCTCCCGGCTTAGCTATCATACTTGAACCGGAGGCCCGCCTCCAGGACCAGGGCTACGATCCAGCTCGGGTTCCAGTAGTGATAACCGCCGCGCCAGTAATCCGGAGTGATCCCGTAATTTGTCTGATAGAACTGCTCTCCCTGCTCTCCGGGCGTCTGGTGCTCCCAGTCTCCGGGATAGCGGCAGATTCCATGGCTCCAGGCCTCGAACACCATCCTGCCCAGATCGGCATATAATCTGTCACCGGTCATCACACCGAACTCTTGCAGCTCCCAGGCCGGGAAATAGACATCCAGATGGTGGTTCTGAACGCTCACTCCCGGCCAGCCGGTGGTGACGAAACCTTTCTTATCACAATAAGCGCCGGGATTGAATCCCGTGTTCCAGAAGAAAACATAGGTAAGGATCCAGTCCGCCGAGGCTGCGGCCCATTCGCGATAACGGGTCTCACCTGTCTCTTTGTACATCTCGCTGGCGGCCAGGAAAAAATACAGCCCGGCCTCCTTGTCCTCGCAACGGGCATCCAGGGTGGAGCGGGCGAAAGGACGGTCAAAACGGTCGCCGTTCAAGCGCCAGTAGCGTTCAAGATCGATCTGAGCCGAGCGAAGATAAAGGCTGTCGCCGCAGACACGGAAGGCTTCGAGAAGACCGAGAGCGCAGGGGATTCCGGCCGCGGACTCGAACTCCGATTCCGGAACGCCGTTTTCCAGCCAGAACACAGGATATATTCCTCCGTTGATACGGGAACTGTCCCGGAGAAGGAACTCCGCGCCATCGCGCATGAACCTGACCCAGCCGTCCGGGACATCGAGGCCGGAGGCGCGGTAAAGACGGATTATCTTGCCCAGGTTGGTCAGGTACTCGCCGGTGGCGCGGCTGGAGATCATTTCCTGGCCTTCGTCCTCGTTGCCTTCCCAGTGGCTGGTCTCAAGGTAGTAATAATTCCAGCGCAGTCCCGGAGTGGCGGTCCCGCTCTTACGGGTGAAAAACTCCACCGCCCGGGTGCAGCGCCGTATAAGCTCAGGATTCTTCATCTCTATTCCAAGCCTGGCGCTGCACCAGGCCAGGCGGAGGTTCTGGCCGCTCCAGCCGCAGAGAAAATAGGGCGGACGCTTGAAATAGTTGCCCGGCAGCACGGCTAAGAACCCGGCGCAGCGGCTGTCCTCGTGCCAACGGCGGGCCAGGGCATTGGACTTGAGCACAATCAGGCTGTCCAGGCTCAGGCAGGGGCTGGCGGCAGGCTTGTAGATTTTCCAGGCGGCAGGGATTATGGCGCGGAACCCCTGCCCTGGATTGACCGGCTGACCCGCCTGTATGTAAGCGGTCTTGACCAGGCTCCCGCCCGGCGGAAGGCTGGCATATCCGGCCGCCAGGGGCACGGAGCGGCACTGTTGCCCGTAGGTGGCATCCTTCTCCCCGTTCAGGGCCAGTACGCCGGAGGCGCACAGAAGGCGCAGTTCACCCTCGAACCGGTCCGCACCCAGGCTCCAGGATGCGGCGCTGTCCGGAACGGAAAACAGGCTCACGAAACAGTCGCCTCTTTGCGCCTGCCATTCCAGGTTCACGCAGGGGATAGGGAAACGGGTCTCCTCGCAGACAAGGCAGGCCGCGCTGTCCGGGCCGAAACGCGGCACCAGCCGTTCCGGCGCGGCCGAGGGATTCCCGTTGTACAGTATATGCGGCATGGTGATCCTTTCGCCGCCGGGTTGTATCCCGAAAGTCAGGGCCAGGGCCACGGCCAGATCGGTCAGCGTATCCGGGGAAACATTGTTCCAGCGGGCCTCGACACGCAGCAGAGTGTCCACCAGGCTGAATGCCAGCACGGTTTCGAGCCTGCCGTCCGATCCGGACACCACGAGAGTGTCGCCATGAAGTCCGCAACGCACAGACTCGAACTTCTGCGGACAGAGGCTCCAGGGACGGACCCGCGAGACTGGGGCCATCCGGCTCAGGCTGAACTCAAGCGTGTCCGCGCCGCCGCCGGAGATAAGTTGCAAATTGACATCCCGCTCCGTTGGCCTGGCGGTTAGGCGCAGTCCGCTGGATGCGTCTTCGATAACCGGAAAATTCCGGCTGCAACCGGCCAGAAAACTGATCATCAGCACGATAAGAAATTGCTTTTTCATCCTTGCTTCCCTTTGGGAAGATTAGTTTTTTCAATCGAGGTTGAATTTAAGTATAAGCGTCGCCTGATGTTGAGCAATATCCTTGTGCAACTCTACTAATAATCAAGATACAAGTTATACCATTTTCACATTGAGGAACAACAATAATAGAAATAGAGCGTGTGTTTCTGCATGAAATCCCCCCCGCCCCCCATTGATAAAGCGACTGTATTAGGGGTCAAGCAAAAGATTTCTGGAATGGCCTTTCATATTT
>CAYYNT010000053.1:0-31010 GCA_964473155.1 uncultured Gemmatimonadales bacterium
CTACAACCTCTTGAACTATTAATAATCTCTTTTCAAGATACAAGGGGCACGGCACACCGTGTCCCTCAACTGTTTATCCGGTATAAAGATACAAAAAGGGCGGGTTTAAAACCCGCCCCTTCAGATGATCAAATGCGGTTTTTGGACAGCTCCCGCGTTTTTCAGCTCAACCGCAGTTCTACGGTGTCAGCGGGTTGTCGTGCTTGACCTTGGGCCACTCCTTGGCAAAGCTGAACGGCTTGTAGGTCGGGCTTTTCTCGTTATGGCAGGTCTTGCAGGTCTTCTCGTCAGGGATGACCAGCCCGGCCGCCACTGCCGCGGCCTTGTCCCGCATCACTTTCATCGGCGAGTAATCCTCGCCCGGCCCATGGCAGCTCTCGCAGGTGACTCCTTCTTCTTTCGCCCACTTCGGGCCTTTCATCGCCTCCGGCGCGTCAAACCCCGCGACATGGCAGCTCAGGCAGCCCTTGTCTGTCTGCGGGTCGGCCACGCCGGCCTTTTTCGCCACTTCCTTGGCCTGTGGCGTGCCAAGTGTTTCAAAAGCCTTGGCATGCTTGGAAGCGCTCCACACGCCGAACTGGTTGCCCTTCTTTTCCGCCGAGTGGCAGACCTTGCACTTTGACGCGCCGGTAAACTTGTGCTTGTACTCGGCCGCACCCGCCAGGCTGGAGAAAGCGAAAGTCAGAGCGGAAATACACAATACAAGAATGATCCTTTTCATCTGCACCTCTCGGTTGGGGTCAATCCGGCCGGGAAATATGCTATTTAACTATAAATAATCAAAAAAGTTTCCGCAAAAGCCCGGCCGGTTCACCCGAATCTTTTCCGGCTCAGGCTTTGATCAACTGCTTCTCGAAGTCCCATTGCACCATGGACTGGGTCTCGATGGAGCGGTTGACCATGTGCGCCACGGCCGCGGCGCGGTGTCCGACCTCTACGCATTCGTAAGGCTGCTTGCGGCTCTTGATCGCTTCCAGCCAGCTCTTCAGGTGCGCCGTGGTGGACTCATCACCCGGCTCGACCGGGATAACCTCGCTCTTGGCCGCGGCTTCGCGGGCCTGAGCAGCCTTAAGATAGGCCGCCATTTTCGGATCGGCGTAATAGGCCTGTTCCATCTTGCTCGGCCAGGAAGTCACTACCCATCTTTCATCGTCCACCGGAGTCTCGGGGGTGAACGTCAACTGTCCGCCGATAACCAGACTGCCCTCGGTGCCCAGTATCTGGAACCCGTCGCCCGCAGAGAGCGTGTTGTTGAACGTGGTGGACATGTTGACCATGAACCCCTCGCGGTAGGCCAGCGAGGCGTTGACCGTGTCCGCCACGTCGCGGCTGGACTTCCAGCGGTACAGGCCGCCCATGCCCATAACCAGGTTGGGGGCCTCGACACCCATCACGAAATGGATCGTGGTGGCCAGGTGCACGAACAGGTCGGTGGGGATGCCGCCCGAATAGTCCTTGTAGCAGCGCCAGCGGAAGAAACGTTCGAGGCTGAACGGCAGCTTGGGAGCCGGGCCGATAAACTTGTTCCAGTCCACGGTCTGCTCGCTGGCATCCGGCGGGATCGGATAAATCCAGGCGCCGCCCGCGGTGTTGCGGTTGTAGTAGGCGCGGGCCATCGTTATCTGTCCGAGCTTTCCGGACTTGATGACTTCCCGGGCTTTCTTCTGCGTGTTGGTCGAAATGCCCTGGCTGCCGACCTGCAGGATACGGTCACTGGCCTTGACCGCGTTGATCAGGGTCACACCCTCATCCACGGTGAAAGTCAGCGGCTTCTCGATATAGACGTCCTTGCCCGCCTGGATCGCCTCGGTCGCCATTTTCACATGCCAGTGGTCCGGAGTTCCGATCACCACGGCGTCGATACTTTTGTCGGCCAGTATCTCGGTATAGTCAGCATACGCTTTCGGCTTGCCGCCGCAGCGTTCGATCGAGCGCTCGATACGGCCCTTGTAGGCGTCGCACAGGCCCACGATCTCGAACTCCGGGATGGTCATCATCGAGTCCATGATCTGCTGAAGACGAGCTCCGGCGGCGATGAAAGCCACAGTGATCTTGTCCGACGGCGGCACGGCGGCGCTGACCAGGCTCGACCGCGTCCCCAGAGCCAGAGCGCCCAGTCCCGCTCCCGCGGCCCAGGCCGAATTCCTCAAAAATCCGCGCCGGCTGATGTCTTTCCCCTGCTTCGATGCCATGTGACAGCCCCCTGTCTTTTGTCGGGCGGTGCAAACAAACCGCCCTCGGCTTCGGTGAATTTGACTGCGAAGACTACCCGTGTATTCAAACAGAATTCATGCACAAGGTCAGGATGACCCCCTGATTCCATGAGTCATGGCCGGGGATGAACCGGGCACGTGGAAGGGCCCTGCAGCACTGCTGTCAAGAATAATCCACAGTCAGCAACCGCTTAAGGCAAAACATGGTAGCGGATTCCAGCATAATCTGTCCGGGCTTGCTTGTCAATATTTTTGCCAGCCGGACCAATCCGCCATATATCAAAACAAAAGCCTGTCTGGCCTGTTTCTTGCTTTAAAAATTCACCCGAACACCCCCCTTCAGCAAAAAGGTTTGAGACATCCGCGCATTCTTATTATCTTTATCTATATCGCCGCTTCTGGCATGGCAAGCCAGTTCTGGATTCATACTGAAGACGGCGGATATTTTATACTTCCACGAATTAATGTCGAGCCGGTGAGGATTGATGACCCGAATTAATGCATCACGGTCAGGCGCCATGTTACTGGCCGCCGCCCTTCTGTGTTCCTCCGCTGCGCTTCTGGCCGCGTCCGATTTCCAGTCCCTCGGCCCCTCGGCCGCGCTCGGACGTTCGCGTTGCCCCCAAAGTTCCATGCCGAACCCGGAAGCCCCGGCGCTGAAAGCCTTCCTGGGCGGCGCACCGGCCGGGACTCAGCTTGCCGCGGCACAATGGCCCCTGCACCTGAAAATCGGAGTTGTAAGAGTGCAGTTCAAGCCGGATGAGAACCCTCAGACCACCGGCAACGGGACGTGGGGTGATATCCCGTTCTTCACGTTCGACGGCACGCACTCCGGCACGATTGTCGAGGACCACAGCATCGACTCGCGGGCCAAAATCTACGTTCAGCGCAACCTGCTCTGGGCCAGCCAGTACTATCAGGCGGTCAGCCGGGGCAAGGTGGTCCTGGAGGTCCCCGACACCCTCGAGGACATTTCGGCCATTTACACACTGGACAAGGAAATGGCCGAGTACGGCAAGGACGACGACTACAGCCTGCGCACAAGCCAGCTCGCCGTGGATGCGGTCAAGGCGGCGGATGCCGAGATGGATTTCTCGAAGTACGACATGATAATGGTATTCAGCGCCGGCTGCGGGCAGCATACCGATTTTGTTCCGGACAGCCCGGACGACATCCACCCGGTCTCGATCAACCGTGTTCTTCTGTCCGAGATTCTGGAAGACGGCGACCCGGATTATCAGGGCATAGCCACAAATGACCGCAAGCCTGACGGCAGCCCGTTCTATGTGCAGTTCATCCAGATATTCCCCGAGACCGCAGTACAGGACTGGGACAAGGAGGGCAACTCCCAGGGGGCCTTGCAGGGTCTTCTCGGCGTGATCGTCCACGAGATCGGACACTATTTCGGGCTGCCCGACCTGTACGACACAATGGTTGGCACGCGCCCCACGGTGGGTTTCTACTCCCTGATGGCCACCGGGTTCTTCAACACGGTCAGCCGCATCCCCTCGCACCCGGACGCCTGGTGCAAGGTGTTCATGGGCTGGGAGGAGCCGGTGACGGTCAACGGATCGTGGAACGATATACGGATCAAGGCCACGGAACTCTGGGGCGAGGGCGTGCGGGTGGTGAAAGTGCCCATCTCCTCGACTGAATATTACCTTCTTGAAAATCGCCTGCGGGACGAAAATTTCAACAACAGCTTCGATTTCGACGAGCGCGGGGGGAACAACTTCTTCCCGGACGTGCTGGTGGACGATTACCAGATGGACGACGGACGCTACGCCGAGTTCGACTGGTCCATCCCCAACACCCTGGGACCGAACCTTCCGGCCATGTCCTCGGCCGACAGCGCCCGCCTGGGCTCCGGAATCCTGATCTGGCATATCGATGAAGAGGTGCTGAGACGCAACTTCAGGGATGACCTGACCCTCAATTTCGTGAACACCGAGCCGCAGCACCTGGGGATCGGACTGGTGGAGGCGGATGGCCTGAACCATATGCTGGAGCCGTTCCCCGCCGCTCTCGACCCGGGATTCGGAAGCCCGTTCGATGTTTTCGGCGGGGCGGTTCCCGGTGTGAAAAACATCGACAATGACAACCTGAACCTCGATTTCGGGCCGTACACCAATCCCTCCACGGTCTCCCACACCGGCCTGCCCTCGAACATCAGAATCTCGGGTTTCCGCTCGGTGACAGTCCAACCGGACGCTCCGGTGGTGGATAGCCTGGTGGCCTTGGACGTACAGTTCAACGCGGTCACCGGCGGACGGCATATACCGCATACTTTAAGCGGCTGGCCACGCAACCTTGAACGGCTTACGGCCGGCTCCAGCCCGCTGGTGATCGATGTCGATCCGCGGGTTTCCGGAGTGGATGCCGTGCAGGTGACGGACGACGGTCGCGTGTATGTGGCCCTGGCTGCCGGGGGAGGCGGGTTCGCCGCCGCGGCGGATGATTCCGTTCAAGGCTCGCCCGCGGCCGGGGATATCGATGGCGACGGATCTCCGGATGTCGTTGTGGCCACGTCGCACGGATCGGTTTTCGCATGGCGGCTTGCCAGCGACGGCAGTATGACTCTGCTTCCCGGCTGGCCCGTGCGGCTGCCGGGACGGATCAGCGCGACGCCGGTGCTGGCGGACATGGACGGCAATGGCGCGCTGGAGGTGCTGCTGCCCAACCGTAACGGCGCGGCCGGTTCGCAACTCTTCGTCCTGACGGGCGATGGCGGCCATCTGAACGGTTTCCCGGTGATTATCGAAGATGAGGCCGCCGCACCGGTTGCGGTGTTGCAGGATGCCACCCTGGCCCCCAGCGCTGTGTTCGTTGGCACTCTGGAGGGCAAATTACTGGCTTTCGACAGCCAGGGACGGGAAAAATACGAAGCCAGTCTCGGTTCACCGGTGATTGCCGCTCCGATCGCCGGAAGAATGGGACTTCCGGGATCCTCCGAGGAACAGCGTGTCTGCGTGTTCACCAAAGACGGCAAAATCTGGAGCCTCTCGGCGCAGACAGGCGAAGCCGCGGACGGCTGGCCGGTAATCACCGGCGGGACCTGCCTGTCCGGCGGGGCGCTGGGCGATGTCGACGGCGACGGGCTGAACGAGCTGGTTGTCCCCGTGGACCTGACAGATTCGCCGGAAAGGGAGGGCGTCGAACTCCATGTGCTCGAATACAACGGCGCGAACCTGGCCGGACACCCGCTTTATATCGGCATGGATTATTCCTATGACGCCCCGTACATGAGCGCCCCCGCCCTGGCCGATCTGGACGGCGACGGCGGCCAGGAGATCATCGTATCCACCCGCAGCCGTCTGGTGGCGGCCTACAAGGCAGATGGAACGGGACGGCCCTGGGAAAGGTATCCCACCGGCAGTGGCGCGCTCCTGCCGCCCGTCCCGGCTGATCTGGACGGTGACGGAAAGCTGGACCTTCTCTGCGCGGATGGCGAGGGCTATCTGTACGCCTGGTCCACCGGATCGTCGAAACTGTCCCCGCAGTGGGCCGGAATGGGGAACGGCCCGTCACGGACCGGACTCAACTCCACTGTCCAGAAAACCCAGGAGCAGCCTGCCGGATCCGCGGCCCTGAGCGACAACGGCTGTTATGTCTGGCCCAACCCCCTGCGCGGCGAACGCGCCCGCGTGGTCTACCGTCTGGGCCGCGCCGATGTGCGCCGGGTCACGGTGAAAGTGTTCACTCCAAGCGGCGAAACCGTAGCCGAAACTGAGGGCGGAGCAGCCGCCGCTGTTGGCCTGGACAATGAGGTCGTGCTGGACGCCTCGCGTTACGCCAGCGGGATATATATCGTGCTGATCGAGGCGCAGAGCGAGGGCGCCGGAACGTCGCGCGTCATGAAAAAATTCGCCGTGATCCGCTGAACCCGACTATAATGAGGGACACCCAGTGTTAAAAACCAATAAAAAAGCACCTTCCGCCGTGGCGACCCTGATATTGCTGATAGTTCTGTTCCAGGCCGGAAATCTCCGGGCGGATGGCATCAGTTCCGATGCCGGGACCACAGCCCTGAACTTCCTGAAAACAGCGGTGGGCGCTCGGCCGGCTGCCATGGGCACGGCGTTCGCCGCCCTTTCGGATGAAGCCGCGGCCTGTTTCTGGAACCCGGCCGGGCTGACCGACGCCCGCGAGCGCGAGGTGTTCTTCACCCACCAGCGGCTGATTGCAGACATGTCGCAAAGCGCCGCCGCATACGTGTTCGATGTCGAGCGTTTCAAGGTGGGCGTGTCTATGAACTATTTCAGCGCGGGCGAGCTGGAACGCCGTGAATTGAACTCGGTTGAGGCCGAGGGAACTTTCAGCCCCTTCGACATGGCCCTGGGAGTGAGCGCCGCCATGCGGGTCAACGAGATGGTCTCGGCCGGAGTAACCGCCCGCTGGGTCCACGAGAACCTGGACTCGCAGACTGCCAGCGCCATGCTGTTCGACATCGGGGTCAAATCGCGCACGATCATTCCGGGGCTTACCGCCGCCCTGAGCGTTCGCAACCTGGGCACGCAGCTCAAGTTCGAGAACCAGGGATTTGACGCTCCGCGCGAAGTGGCGGTGGGTGCGGCTTTCCACAAGAACCTGCCCTGGGCGAGCGGCGGCGCCACCCTGGCCGCCGAAATCGTCCGGCCCAACGATGACGATGCGCGGCTGGCGTTGGGCGCCGAGTACGGCTGGCGTGAAATGCTCTATGGCCGGGTGGGTTACCGCTCCGGCCTGAACAACGAGGACATGTCGTTCGGTTTTGGAATCAACTATATGCAGTTGCGGTTCGATTACGCTTTCGTGCCCTATGTCGAGGGCCTGGGGGACTCGCACCGCTTCAGCTTCAACTACTGCTTCTGAGAATCAGGCCCAGGTAGTTTTAAAGTTCCGGATACTGAATTTGTAGGTTATACCGCCGGGTGCGGGATTGGATATTTAAAATGACAACATGCAGATCGGAACGTCTTTTTCTGTTTGACATAGATGGCACAATCCTCTCGACCAACCACAGCGGCTACCGCAGTTTCGTGCGCTCCTGCCGCGATGTGCTGGGCCTGGTCGGCCCGATCGACGGGATACACATGGCGGGCAAGCTCGACCGGGTGATCTTCGAGGAGATAGTGGCCGCCTACCGCCCGGACCTTTCCAACGGTGACCTTCTGCCCTACTGGGAAAAGTTCCGCGAAGGCTATATAACCTACCTGAAAAAGGAAAGCCTGACCCCGAAAGACTGGGTCCTCTATCCTGGAGTGCGGGAGCTTGTCGAGAGCGCGAAGACGCTGGGTTGCCTGGCCCTTCTGACCGGCAACGTGCGCGAGGGCGCGCTGATCAAGCTGGGGACGCTGGACATGGCGCGCTACTTCCCCACCGGCGGGTTCGGAGAGACCTCGATCACGCGGAACGAGCTCTCGGACCTGGCTTACAAGGAAGCCTGCCGTCATTTCGGGGTTGAATTCGCTCCGGGACGCACAGCAGTGATCGGCGACACGGTCCGGGATGTCCGGGCCGGACAGGCGATTGGCGCGCGCACTCTGGCCGTGGCCACCGGCACGGTCAGTTTCGAGGAGCTTGTCGCTTCCGGCGCCGACCTGGTTGTCCGGGATTTCCTGTCCGGACGGGATGAAGTGGAAAAGTTTCTGACTGGACTTTGAACGTCTCACGGCAAAAATCTTTAATTTATTTTCATATCGACGCATGGGGCGATTTTTGCCGCAAATACGGCTTCATTCAGGGCTGCATTATTTTCTCCTTATCTATTCTCCTGTAAAGACTAAAGATACGTTTCCTGCCTGCCGATAACTCGTAATAGAACATAATATTATACAATTCCGTCTCGCCGAGAGCGGATCGGGATTCAACTTGACTCAAGGTCCCGGGAGATTCCACACATGGCTGTATCAGAGATTCCAATTGGTGGCGGCGCATACCGCGTACAGCCTCTCGATAAAGATCAGGCATCGCAGCAGGACATGCACCAGAGACGAGAGAAGAAAGAAAAGAGCCGGAAGACAGACAACGAGAGGCAGTTGGGCGCCCGGGAAAAGGGCCGCATAGACCTTCTGGTCTGAGATAACTTGCAACCCATCAGAAAAACGAAAGCCGCCCGGAGTAATCCGAGTGGCTTTCGCCTTTCTGGACTGGATGCTTTTCGCGGCCCATAAGCGTGTATCTGTCAGGGCAGGATTTCCAGGCAGTCGCGCAGAACTTTGGCCGGCCGCTGCGAAGCGTCGATGTAGTGGATGACTTTCGAGCTGTACTCCATCTTTCCGTTGAACGCCGGATCGTAAAAGGAAAGTATCTTCCCCAGGTTCTGGAAGAAAATATCCAGGCGCTTTCCAACGGCCACCGGATCCTGATCGTCCTTGCGCCCCTCTTTCAACGCCCGTCCGGTGATACGGGCCACGGCCACCTCGCGGGCGGCGGTGATGTGCAGCACGCCCTGCATGTCGATAAACGGCGCGATCATCCCGGCCTGCTCCACGTTGCGCGGCAGCCCGTCCAGCAGAAGGTAATCGGTCTGAGGATTGAACTTCCCATCCGCCACCAGCTTCTCCAGATTCTCCTGGGCCAGCCGCACGGTGGTCTGGTCGTCCACCAGCGCGCCGGATTTCATGGTCCGGTCGATCCCCAGTTCCAGTTCCGATGCCGTGCCGTCCTTGACCCGCCCCACCAGAGCGCGGAACATGTCGCCGGTCGAGAAATGGAGGTAGCCGGGCAGGCAGCCCGCCGCCTTGGCGTTTGTCCCCTTGCCTATCCCGTTCGGACCGAATATGAGGAATGTTTTGAATTTGTTCATTTCTTCTCCCTGTAACCGTTATTCTCAAGGTTGCGCTGGGCTGTAAAGACAAACACAGGTTCTGATCCTCAGGATTTAATGCAAAGATAGAGCCGGCCAGTTTTTTTTTCAAGCCTATAAGCGGACAGGCATTGACATACGTGTTGGAATTTAGTATAATGCATTATATTTATATGCAACGACAGTTCCCGCCCCGGTTCCAGTCACAAGGAGGTCAGCCTTGTCCGAAAGCAAGACACAGATAACAACTTACATCCTGGTGAGCCAGAAAGAGAAGCTGAAACACCTTTCAAGCAAGACCCGCGTGCCGATCAGCGAATACCTGCGCGAGGGAATCGATCTGGTGCTGGACAAGTACCGCGAGGAGATCAACGTTCAGAAATTCCTGCCTCTCAAGTAGAGGTAAGGTCGCGGAAGACAAACTGATACGCAGATAAATGCAATCGAAAGGAAACCGGGATGCAAGAGTTCACTGATTTTCTGGCTCATCTGGAACAGAAACTGTCGACGATCAAAGTGATCAGCGACCTCCTGTACGCCAAGATGGGCGATACGGCGGACCTGAAGGATGAAGACGCGATCGTGCATTTCCGGGCCAGCGAGGTGGAAAACCTTCTGGTCACTCTCGAAGGTTTTGTCGAGGAACAGGATGCCATGATCCGTGAGTTCATCGATAATTACCGTCACCAGAACCGCCTGGAGAATATCTCCAAATAATTTGATCCGGATGCAGCCAGCATGAAAATAAAAAAGGGGTTGCCCCCTGGAATGATGTTCGTCGATGAGCGACTGCGCGAGATGGTCGGCAAGCTCCAGGATTTGAATGAAAACGATATCCACGAGCTGGACGCCTTCGTCGATTATCTCCTGCACGGTCCTGAAAAAGCGCCCGCGCAGCGCGACAATGAAACCGGCCGCATGTACGATTTCATGAACGGCGGCTTGGAGGGTCGGCCATCCTCCGATAAATAGAACCAGGTTTCTTTCCTCCCTGCTGCATCAACATACCTTTACAGTTTTCCGGTTTTCAGTCAGAGAATACTTGCGTTTGCTCCTGCAATCTGACTATCTTCCAGCACTTGCATCACAGCGGGGCGCGCCCCCGGCGCACAAGCCCGGTATACCTCAGAAAGCGCTTTTTCTGGCCCAACATCATCCCTGGGAGCTGCCCATGAGTGACGAGAAGGATTTCAAGCCCTTCATTCCCGCAGACGCAAATGTAAAGGAATTCACGTTCCGCGCCCTTTTCCTTGGAGTCGTCATGGCTGTTGTGCTGGGCGCGGCCAACGCCTACCTTGGCATGAAAGCCGGGATGACCGTCTCGGCAACCTTCCCGGCTGCCGTGGTTGCGATGGCTGTGCTGCGCATGTTCCGCGGAACCGTCCTCGAGGAGAATATCACCCGTACCACAGCCTCCGTGGGTGAGGCCCTGGTGGCCGGAGCCATATTCACCCTCCCCGCGTTCATGATCGCCGGTGTCTGGGAGAACCTGAACTATTGGGACAGCACACTGATAATGGCGGTCGGCGGAATCCTGGGCGTCCTTTTTGTCGTGGTGCTGCGCCGTCCCCTGGTCGAGGAATCGGGGCTGCCATTCCCCGAGTCCAGGGCCTGCGCCGAGGTGGTCAAAGCCGGTCAGCATGGACAGACCGGTGCAAAATATGTTTTCGGGGCTATGGGACTGGCGGCTTTCTTCGAGTTTTTCAAAAACGGCAACGGCATCCGCCTGATCCGCGAGAGCGCCACCACATATTTCCCGTTCAAGACCAGCCGGATGGACCTGTTCCCCGGCGCCGGAAGCTCCGGCGGTTCGACTTACGATGGCGGGATGTTGTTTCAGTCACCCTCAGCCTCGCCCGCGCTGATCGGAGTCGGTTACATCATCGGCCTGCGCCTGGCCTCATGGGCTTTCGCCGGGGGCGTGCTGGGTTGGCTTGTCCTGATCCCGGTGGCGATTTTTTTCAATCCCACGCTTACCGCGTACCATGAATCAGGCATTGCCTGGGTCGATATAGCCAAGCAGGTATGGAGCGCTCAGGTCCGCCCGTTCGCCGTGGGCTCGATGCTGGTCGCCGCCTTTTTCACTCTTATCCGCATGCGTAAACCGCTGATTGAAGGTATCAGCCGGGCTTTCTCCGATTTCCGTCTCAGCCAGGCCGGCAACCTGAAACTCAACCGTCTCCAGCAGGATATCAGTTTCAAGTGGGTCGTTCTCTCGATCATCGGCCTGCTCGTCCCGATAACTCTGCTCTACTGGCATTTCTCAGGCAGCCTGTTTTCAGCCATAATAGCCGCCCTGGTGATGACCCTGGCCGGGTTCCTGTTCAGCGCGGTGGCCGGTTACCTGGTCGGCCTGATCGGGGCCTCGAACAACCCGATCTCCGGCCTGACCCTTTCGACCCTGATCGTGGCCGCCCTGATGATGGTCTGGCTGGGCACGACCGGGCTGGCCGGTGTGGCGGCCGTGCTGGGCGTTGCGGGTATGGTTTGCTGCGCCGCGGCGATAGGCGGTGAGATGATACAGGATCTCAAGGTCGGTCATATACTTGGCGGCACGCCCCGTCATATGCAGGTGGCCGAAATAATAGGAGTGTTGGCCGCCGCGCTCGTCCTGGCCGCGCCTCTATGGCTGCTGCATAACTATACTCCTGGAGGTCTCGGCGGAGCTGAGCTTCCCGCGCCGCAGGCCGGACTGATGGCTCTGATGGCCAAGGGAATCGTGGGAGGCGATATGGCCTGGCCGCTGGTCATCATGGGCGGCTTCTTCGCACTCGGTCTGATACTTCTTGGAGGCGGCTCCCCCATGCTCGTGGCCGTCGGGATGTATCTGCCGTTCCACTCAACCTTTGCCATGTTTGTAGGCGGCCTGATCAAAAAAGTGCTTGAAGTGAGAGTCAATAAGCTGAGCGAGGAGGGCAAGACAGCCGCTGAAAACAACGGTCTGCTCCTGGCCAGCGGTTTTGTGGCCGGAGAAAGCCTGACCGCCGTGCTCCTGGCCGTGTTCGTTTTCATGAACCTCAATTTTACGACAAGCCCGATGTTCGAACTGTCCACCCAGGTGGCCCAGCGCCCGCTGGCGCCCTGGTATGAGGGGTTCGTGAACAATTTCGGCTACCTGATGCCCTGGCTTGGCCTGCTGATCTTTGTCCCGATCGCATGGATTCTTATCACCATCCCGGCGCGCAAGGCTTTCGAAGCCGAAAGCTCCAGGAAATCCTGATGCGCGGGGCTGGAAGGAACTGATCGATGAGCGCCCTGCATTCAGCCGCGCTCAACGCTCTGGGCGGCTGTCTTGGAGTGCGAAAGGGCGAAACGGTGCTTGTCCTCTGCGACAGCGCAGGCTGCGAAATCGCCTCCGCGCTGTCCGGGGCGGCCCGTGAACTGGGAGCCGAGGTCCGGTTGATCGAGACGCCGCCCGGAAGATGGCCGGAGGACGAGAGCGCCGGGACTTTGGCTGAAATGATGAAACGTTCGGCCGCGCTTGCGCTTTTGATGACCCGGCCGGACAGGCTCAGCCGGGAGTTGGACGAGGCCGTCGCCAGAGGCGCGCGGGTGGCTGTCATGACCGGAGTCGACGCCGGCTGCCTTATCCAGACCATGGAGGCCGATTATACCAAAATCTCCCGGCTCAGCCAAAGGATTGCCGCACTGCTGAGCGTCGCAGGGAATGTGCGTATCACCTCACCTTCCGGGACTGACCTCGAATTCCGGATCGATGGCCGCGCGGCGCGCGCCGATACCGGCATCCTGCAGCAACCAGGAGATAAAGGAGACATTCCGGGCGGGCAGGTTCTTGTCGAACCGCTGTCCAATACGACAGCAGGAAAGCTGGTTCCGGATTCATCGCCGGTGTGTCCAGGTGGTATGACCTTGACATTTGAACCGGAGAAGAAAGGGACGGCCCGCCTGTGCGCCTTTGGTATCGGAACGAACGGCAAAGCGCGGATCGACAGTCCCGTGGCGCTTGAAAGTCAGAAAGCCCGGGGCGCCGTCCGGCTTGTCCTGGAAAACAGCGCCCGGACAGGTCCGGCCATCTCCGGCTGCCTGCTGACAAAAGCCACGCTCCGTCTGGATGGAAGGCTGATCGTCAGAGACGGCGAATTGGTTGTCTGAATGCCGGTCTCTTCCGCCAGGGCCTCCCGGTGAGACTGTCACGAAGCCGGAAAAAACGGCATCGTATCAAAAAAGATTCCGTTTCGTTTTTAAAGCAGACAACTGATTTCTCCGGCAGGCGAAGGCATTTGAAAAAAAACAGCCCATACAGACCGCTGCTCAGGCAGGACCTTGACCTGATGCCCATGACCTCCGAGGATGGGACCCGGTTGATCGTAATACGCGATCCCCTGGAGCTGACCGGTGACGGGACCCTGGCTTTGCATGCCGAGAGCGCAGGTCTGTTGCGCCTTCTGGACGGCAGCCGCACGGTGGAGGATATTTTCCGGACAGTGGCTTCCATTCAGGCCTCCAACGGACAGGCGGCGACCAGCATACCGTTTGAAACCATCAAGAGTTTCCTGGATCAACTGGATGAGGTTTTTCTGCTGGACAACCAGCGCTTCCAGGATGCACGCCGTTCACTGGTCGATGGTTTCTGCGCCCGCCGTAACCGCGATGCCGCGCTGGCCGGGAAATCCTACCCGGAAGACCCGTCTGAAACCTCTGCCTGGCTGGATGACCTTCTGAAACAGGAAAGCCCTCCGGCTGAATACGCGCAACTCAAGACTCGCGAAATCACAGCTATCGTGTCCCCGCATATAGAGCTGGAGGTTGGCCGCAAGCTGTACGCCGCGGCCTACAACACTCTTCGCGGACGGAGTTATGACCGTGTCGTTGTGCTGGGCGTGGGCCACAACCTGGTAAACGGCATCTTTTCGATTACGGACAAAGATTTCATCACCCCCCTGGGCCGGGTCCACACCGACCGTCTCGCGGCGCGTTCCCTGCGCGCAGCCGCCGGGCCGCTGGCCGCTCCGGATGATTTCGCCCACAAGGGCGAGCATTCCATCGAATTCCAGGTCATCCTGCTGCAACACGTGCTGAAAGGCCCGTTCAGCCTCGTTCCGGTGCTCATCGGCAGCCTGCACGCCCCGCTCATTGAATCCAGCGTCCCGCGCCCTTTGGCGGTGGAGCCTCTCCAGCCGTTTATCCGTAAACTTGCCTCCCTGATCGAGTCCCCATCTTGCCGCACTCTAATCGTAGCGGGCGTGGATTTTTCGCACGTGGGTCTCAAGTTCGGCGACCGCAAGCCCGGCATCCAGCTCACCCGCGATGCCGCCGCCCTGGACCGCAAGTTGCTGAAAGCCCTGGCCGCCCGCGATGTCCAGGCTTTCTGCGCCGCCAACCGCGTGGCTCGCGACCGCTATCACGTGTGCGGGTTCTCGACTTTGTCGCTTCTGCTGGAAATACTGCCGGAAAGTTGCCGGGGAGTGGAACTGGGCTACCAGACCTGGCACGAGCACGCCACGCAGAGCGCGGTGGGGTTCGGCGCGGTGGCGTTCGTCGAGGTATAAATAAGGTTCCTGTGGCTTAAATGAAAACGGCGCCCGGAGCAGACTCCGGACGCCGTTCTGTTTACGCTTCTTTCAGGAATGTCTCACCAGCCGGCGCGCGGCGGGCTGAAAGCGCGAAGCTGCACGATGGGGTCCATCTCCAAGGCTTTGGCGCGCTCGGAGCCGGCTTTCTGCTTGTCGCCCAGCCCCTCGTAGGCAAGCGACAGCTTGTAGCTCTGGATCGCCTCGGCCCGGCGGTCCGGGTCGAAATTGATCCCATCCGCAATCTGGTGCTCGTTGGTCTCGGGCGCCTTGTTCACCGCGGCCAGGAAATCCTCGAACACCTTGTGGGACTCGGCTTTTTTCCCCAGCTTGTCAAGAGCCAGGCCACGGAAATACTGCTGCGCGTCATCCGGCCGCGGTTTCGAGTCCACTACGGCCTGAAGCTGCTTGCGCGCCTCTCCCTTGCGTCCCAGAGCCTCCAGCGCCTCGGCGATCTTGTACTGCTTGCGGGCGTTGATCACGCGGGGCTGGGCCGCCACTTCAAGGTTTTCCGGATACTCCATCGCGGCCTGGTACGCAGCCAGGGCGTTCTTGAAATCACCTTTTGCGAAAGCCGCGTCCCCCTTCATGATATTGCTCTCCACCCAGTACTGGTGGATTCCGTAGCGTCCTTCCCATGAATGGAAATGGTGCGTGGACAGATATTTGAGCGCGTCCTCGTACCGCCCTTTCTGCACGTACAAAGAAATAAGCTGGGTCAGGGCTGGATCGCTGTCCGCGATCGCTTTCATGTTCGCTTCCAGCATGGCCAGCCGCTCATCCATGTTCTTGTTCAGTTTCTTGTTCACCGCGTCATACTCATAGAGCGCCTGCCCGGAGGTGGGATCGGCCTTGATCGCGGCGGCATATGCCGCGGCGGACTTCTCATAATTTTTCTTCAGATTCAGGGCGAAACCCAGATTGCGCCAGGCCACGGCATTGCCGGCATCCAGCGATACGGCTTTCTCCCAGGCATTTCCCGCCTCGTCCGTACGCGAGAAATTGTAATAAAGGTTGCCCAGGAAATACCACGCCAGCGCATCGCTGCCGTTCTTCTCCAATGCCCATTTTATTACCGCAAGATCTTCGAGGCGATTGGGGAAGACATTACGGCTGGCGGCTTTGGCGGCCTGTCCCAGAAGCGATGCCGCCCTGGACTCGTTACCCGACAGATGGCTGAACCAGGCCTGATGGTAAAGGACCAGCGCGTTGCCTGAGCCGCTTTCCACGGCCGCGGAAAGAACCATGTCCGCAAGATCATAGAGGCCGCAGCGGCCCAGACGGATAGCCAGCTCGATATAATTCTGCGGATCGCCGCGCAGGATTTTCAGAGCCTGGTCCCGCACTTCCTCGGCCTCGGAGCCGCGCCCCATGTCGCGCGCGGCCAGGCCCTTCGCCGCCAGTGAGAGCAGGTCCAGGGGATCGGTCTTCTGGACTTCCCCGGCCAGCTTGAGGGCTTCCTCGTTGCGGCCCAGACGGTTAAGAGCCACGGCCTTGACGGCCAGGGCCTGGACGTTGTCGCCATTGCCCCGGATAGCGCGTTCGATATGCTCGAGGGCTTTCTCCGCATATCCCTGGCGCAGGGTGAGCTGGGCCAGCTCGAACTGCGCGGCGGCATACCAGGTGAAATCGTAGCTCGCGCGGTTCAGGCTGAATTCGGCGTCACCGCACCGTCCTAACAACATCTGGGCCATTCCTTTATAATACCAGGCCTTGTAGAACGCCGGATCGCGTTCCAGCGCTTTTTCGAAACGCGCAAGCGCCTCCTCGGACTTCCCGTTCTTAAGATCGATCAGTCCGAGAGCCGTATTCGTACGGACATCTCCCGGATCGCGGCGCACGGCCTCCTCATAATATTCCAGCGCCTTTTCGACCTCACGGAACTTCTCTACCCGGTCGCCGATAGTGAACAGCTCATCCAGGCTCTTGACATCCTCCGGTTTGGGGTCGCGCGGCATCGGATCGGGCAGCGGCGGGTTTGTCGGCCGCGGATGCGTGAAACTCAAAAGAGTTTCACCATTGGCAGCCACAACAGTCATGGTTAAGTCGTACAGTTCGACGCCCTTGGGCGCTTTGAGCTCGGTGATGAACGGCGTGGCCGGGTCGGCATTCACGGTTGAAGAATATATTTCGCCGCCCTTGGCGCTCAATGTAACTTTCGCTCCGGTGTTCTTTCCGGTCGGGGACCAGCCGATCCTCACCTTGCCCTTGTTCAGCTCTATATTCAGCGCGCCCTCGAGGTTGGCGAAATCATAAACTCCGATATCGCGCACCGGGAACCAGTAGTGGCTGAACACCTTGGTCTCGCCCGGCAATATCCAGTGGTAGTCGGGCTGGTTGTCGGAATATGCGCCGGCCTGTGGCTCGAAATACGCACTGTCACCGTCAGTCAGGATTTTCTCCCATATCCGTCCGCTGGGGGCGGTTCCCCAGGTCCAGAGTTTTTTGCCGCGGACGATATTGTGGTCGGCAAAGTGAACCATGCCACCCTTGAATTCAGGCGAATACCCTCCAAAATAATCCGACTTTGACTCCCAGGCGAAATAGCTGGTGGCCGGCGGTATGTTCTTCCAGTAACTGATATCCACGCCCTCGCTGACCGGCCAGCGCCAGAATTCATGCTTCTGGTGCCCCGTGACTATCTCGCCGGGAATCACGGCCTGATAATTGTCGGTAATACGGACCGCGCTGGTGGCCCAGTACTGGAATGAATGCGTGTATGGAGTGCTGTTGTACAGGCGCACCTTTGTCTCCACCCAGTTGCGGCCCGGATAAACGGTGGTTCCGACAGACCAGCGCATTCCGTAAACCTGGTCGATCTCTCCGGTCCAGGCCGTGCGGGAACCGTCCGGGTTCTCCTGAATTGTCCAGTCTGTTTCCCGGAAACCGGAGGGACGGTGGCCGTGGGGGAAATTCCATTCCACGCCGCCGGAAATCCAGGCCCCGGTCATGCCGACCAGGCCCGGCTTGATTGTCGTCTGATCGTACAGGAACTGGTAACCATTGGTCTTGTCCTGCGCGCCGTGCAGACGGCCCCCGATCTCGGGCAGCACCAGGGCCTTGACATACTCGTTTTCCACCCAGAGAGCGTTGTACTGCTTCTGGACTCTGTTATCGGTCAGCTTGTCATACATGGGATAAGGATAGACCATCCTGCCGAAAGCCGGCATCTGTTCCGGAGCACCGATCTGGTAGGTGGGGATAGTCAGCGGTGCGCTGTAGGCCCGGACCTCATCCGCCCGGGCGGTTGAAACCAATGCCGCGGTCAAAGCCATGGACAGCAGAATGCCACGCAATCTCAACACGGCGCCTCCTCCTGGATAGCATATACTTAGGGCTGTGGGAATGGAATCAGATCTGTAATGGTGGATCAATTAATCCAAATTTATGCACCAGCTCCGCCGAAAACAATATAAATCCTTGTGCAAACAAGAAGATCAACGTTGCTCGGCTGGCACGGCAAACTTGTCGCGCTGCGGTATCCATGCTCCCCGGCCTGAATCATGAAGCCTGCGGTTGATGGAACCTGGCCAACATAGCTCGCCTTCCATCGATGGTCAAGCCTGACGGTCACACCGGCCCGCAATGGAGGATTCAGATTGACCAAAATCCACATCCGGTGAATTGACAAGCCGCTGCTGACGTCTTAACCTCAAGATCATTCGGGAATCGTGCTGTTTATCGGAGAGGTCTACCGATATTTCTCATAATGAATTAATAATTTTAAAGTTACGAGAAACTTTCGTTGCTCTCATGTGGGATTCTTTTCCTTTCCACGGCGAGTTGCATGTGTCGGGATACGCCGTCCTTCTCGGCGTCATGGGACAGTAAGCCTGACAGTCAAGACGCTCCTGCTTATGGCGCGCACCGCCGTCAAAGATGCAATCAGGCCTTAACCATTGTCTGGGCAACGAGTTAAAACCGTTGTCAAACAGCGATTATGCTATTATATTAATGTTTTATTATCCAGACTGTCTATTACACCGTAAACCCTTCGAGTGGGAACGATGTCAACCAAAATCATCCGCCTGGTCATGTTTAGCGCCGTTTCCTTCATGCTGGCAGCGACTGCGTGCCAGGAGCCCCCGGTGCGCAATGGTATGCAACTCGCGGCTCTGCGGGACTTTGAAGCCCAGAAACGCAACCGAAATGTCGTGGTGATCGAAACAGAATATGGAGAAATAGTTCTCATGCTGATTCCAGATGCGGCCAAAAACACCTGCCGCGTTTTCGGCGACAATGTCAACCGCGGGTTCTACGACGGGCTGGCGTTCCATTACGTTTCACCGGACGATATGATCCTGGGCGGGGATATCAACTCCAGGGATGATGACCCGTCGAACGACGGCGCGGGCGACCCGGGGTTCAGCGTGGCCCTTGAAGCAGGCGCTCGCAACCTGCGCGGCTTTGTCGGTCTGGCCCACCCCGAGGGTGAGCAGGACAAGGGTAACAGCCAGTTCTATATCCTGCTGCAGAACAAGCCCGAGTTGGACGGACGGTACACCGTGTTCGCCCAGGTGGTTGAGGGCCTGAATGTGGTGGAAAAAATCTCAAGACTGCCTGCCGGACCGGATGGCCAGCCCCGCGAAAAAGTGGTCATGAAAAAAGTCTACAACACCGAACGATTCATCTGATGCTGCCGGAAAACCTGGCTGCCGCGCACGCCGCGGGCCGGTCCGGGACGCCGAATAGATTATTAGCGGCCCGTGGCTGCCCCGACGGTTCATATTGCCGACCTGAGGAAAGGAACATCCTATGCTCTGTCTCAAATACCTTACTGTACTGGGTGTGGCTATGGCCCTGAGCGGCTGGAACTCAGACGCGAACGCAAGCGAGAAAAAAACTGCGGATGCCAAGCCAGCGATGGAAACCCTGGGCGGACAGCAGGTCAAGGCCCTGGGTCCGGATGATGAAGTGGCGGTGATTGCCACCGATTTCGGCGAGATAGTGCTACGCTTTTTCCCGGATGTCGCGCCGGAACACGTCTCCAACTTCATCAACCTGGCGAAAAGCAAGTTTTACGACGGGACCACGTTCCACCGGGTGATACCTGGGTTCATGATCCAGGGCGGCGACCCGAACAGCCGGGATGACAATCTGATGAACGATGGCATCGGTCGCGGACCTCGTTCGCTGAAGGCCGAATTCAGCCGCATCCCGCATACCCGCGGCATCGTTTCGATGGCTCGCGGCCAGGATCCCAACAGCGCCTCCTGCCAGTTCTTCATCATGGTGGCGGCAGCCAAGAACCTGGACGGCCAGTACAGCGCATTCGGCATGGTGGTAGAGGGGATGGACGTGGTGGACATGATAGTCGGATTGTCCCGCAATGAGAGAGACAATCCGGGAAAAGCCACAACCATGCGCTCTGTCGCGGTTAAGAAAGCCGCGGATGTCCTGAAATTCCCGCTGAAATAAACCTTTTCCGGCGGTGTGTGAGTTTACGCTCGAGGCTTCACCGGTTGCGCCGCGGAGACATGCGGCGCGGACACTGGAGGAGACCCTCGTTTTGATCCCGCGGCCTGCGTGCCGCCATGTGTGATATAGGCCTGAAAGGCGCTGTTGGCAATCAGACCGGCTATCCAACCATACGTCTTTATTAAAGCAGAAGCAGAGAACAATGGCGATCGAACAGCAGCGAGAGAGAATCCTACCACGGTTCATCGAGGACGAGATAAAGAACTCGTTCATCAACTACTCGATGTCCGTCATAATGAGCCGCGCCCTCCCGGATGTTAAGGACGGGCTCAAGCCGGTGCACAGGCGCATCCTTTACGCCATGCACGAGCTGGGTCTGGCGCCCAACCGGGCGTTCAGGAAAAGCGCCACAGTGGTGGGCGATGTGCTGGGTAAATACCACCCGCATGGAGACAGTTCGGTTTATGACGCCCTGGTGCGCATGGTGCAGGATTTCAGCCTGCGCTATCCCCTGATTGACGGCCAGGGCAATTTCGGCTCGATAGACGGCGACCCGGCCGCGGCATACCGTTATACGGAATGCCGCCTGCAACAGGCCTCGGTCGATATGCTGACCGACATCGAAAAAGAGACGGTGAATTTCCAGCCCAATTTCGATGACCGTCTGCAGGAACCGGTGGTCCTTCCGGCCAAACTGCCCAACCTGCTGATCAACGGCTCCAGCGGAATAGCGGTGGGCATGGCCACCAACATCCCGCCGCACAACCTCTCGGAGGTGGTGGATGCCGCGGTGGCCCAGATAGATAATCCCGACATCACGGTGGATGAGTTGCTCAAGTATGTGCCCGGACCGGATTTCCCGACCGGCGGCTTTATCTACGGACGTTCGGGCATAGTGGAGGCTTACCGCACCGGCCGCGGCCGTCTGCGCGTGCGCGCCCGTGCTTTCACCGAGACCAAGAACAGCGGCAAAGAAGCGATTATCATCTCCGAAATACCGTTCATGGTCAACAAGAGCAAGCTGCTCACCGATATGGCCGACCTGGTGCGCGAGAAAAAAGTCGAGGGCGTCTCTGATATCCGCGACGAATCGGACCGCGACGGTATGCGGATTGTCGTGGAGCTTAAACGGGACGCCTCGGCCGAGGTCGTGCTCAACCATTTCTACGCCAAGACGCAGCTCCAGACCACTTTCGGCGTGATTTTCCTGGCCCTGGTTGACGGGGTGCCGCGTGTGCTCAACCTCAAGGAGATACTGCAGCACTTCATCGACCACCGTCACGATGTGGTTACGCGGCGCACGAAATTCGAGCTGAAAAAGGCCGAGGAGCGCGCCCATATACTGGAAGGCCTGAAAATAGCGATAGACAACCTGGATGCGGTGATCCAGGTCATACGCAACAGCGCAGACACCAACACTGCCCGCGAGCGCCTGATGGCGCAGTTCGGGCTGTCTGAAATACAGGCCCAGGCCATTCTCGACCTTCGTCTGGCCCGCCTGACAGCCCTGGAACGCGACAAGATCGAGCAGGAATACACCGAGTTGCTCCAGACAATCGAGCGCCTCAAATCCATCCTGGCCAGCCGCGAACTGCGCATGCAGATCATCAAGGACGAACTGGCCGAGATGAAACAGAAATTCGGCGACCCGCGCCGCACCGAGATTCTTGACGATATGGGCGAGTTCAATATCGAGGACCTGATCGCCGAGGAGGAGATGGTGATCACGGTCAGCCACCTCGGTTATATCAAGCGCCTGCCTGTCACCACGTACCGGCGGCAGGAGCGCGGCGGGCGGGGCAAGAGCGGGCAGTCGACGCGCGAGACGGATTTCCTGGAGCACCTGTTCATCGCCTCGACGCACGACTATATCCTTTACATAACCGAAAAAGGCTCCCTGTTCTGGCTGAAAGTCTACGAGATTCCGCAGGCCGGACGCACCGCCCAGGGGAAAGCCATTGTCAACCTGATCGACATCGAACCGGGCGACCGCGTGGCGGCCATGCTTCCGGTGCGCAACTTCGAGGACGGCCTGTACGTGTTCATGGCCACCCGCAACGGGATCATCAAGAAAACTCCGCTCTCCGCGTTCGGCAACCCTCGCCGCACCGGCATCCGGGCCATACAGATACCCGAGGATGACGTGGTTATCGGGGCGAAGATCACCGACGGGACCAACGACATCGTGCTTGCCACCCGCCAGGGCCAGGCCATCCGGTTCCACGAGGACCGCGTCCGCCCGATGGGACGGACCTCCTACGGAGTCCACGGGATACGCATGAACACCGGAGACCGGGTGATTGGCATGGTGGTGATCAAGCGCGAGTCCACCCTGCTCGTGGTCAGCGAGAAAGGCCAGGGCAAGCGCTCAGCCGTGGCGGACTACCGGGTGACAAACCGCGGCGGCAAGGGCATCATCACCTTCCGTGTCGGTCCGCGCACCGGCGAGCTGGTGGCGATCATGGATGTGGTGGATGAGGAAGAGTTGATCATGATCACCCAGCAGGGCCTGATAATCCGCCTGCGTATCTCCTCGATCAAGGTGACCGGCCGCAACACGATGGGCGTACGTTTGATCAACCTGTCCGAGGGTGACAAACTGGTGGATGTGGCCCGGATCGTGCCCGGCGAGGAGGAGGAAAATGGAGACCAGCAGGAGCTGGTGGCCACCGAAACAGTGGAGGGATCGGCCCAGCCGCGACGCGCGCTGCCCGCGCCTGCCATGGACGAGGATGAAATTGAGTCAGGCTCGGACTTCCCGGACGACTTTGACGAAGGCGGCGGCAACGGGGATGAGGACGAGCTTTAAGAGAGTATGATTGCGCAGGGGCGATTCATGAATCGCCCTTACGTTTAACAAAATCTTAGCGGGGCACGGTGCACCGTGCCCCCTTGATTTTTCCCAGTGACAGATTAATTGAGCCAGACCTTCTTCGTTTCAATTCTAACTTGACATTCCCACACACTTACCGTCACAATTAATCTGAAATCTTTCTTTTAACAATTCACCCGGAAACGGGGGTTAAATAAATGTATCCAGAACTTCAGGGGAAGTGCGCGCTGGTCACCGGCGCAAGCCGCGGTTTCGGCCGCGCGATAGCCCTGCGCCTGGCCCGCGAGGGTGTCAGTGTGGTGGTCAATTACCGTCGCAGTAAGAGCGATGCCCAGGCCGTGGCGGATGAGATCAACGCCATGAGGGTCAAGGGAGTTCGCGCCGTGCCCCTGCGCGGGGACGTGGGTGACGAGGAAAGCCTGCATAAACTCTTCGAGGCGATCAAGGAGGAATTCCCCCGTCTGGATATCGTAATCGCCAACGCCGCGTTCGGCGTGCCGGGCGAGCTGATGAGCGCCACAGTGCGGCATTTCGAGGTCACGATGAGCGCCTCGGCGCGCTCGCTTCTGGACCTGGCGCAGCATGCCGTCCCGCTGATGACCGGCGGCTGGGGCCGGATCGTGAGCATCACCAGCGAGGGAAGCCATAAGGTCCTGGCCGGCTATGGCATTGTCGGCCCGGCCAAGGCCGCTCTGGAAGCGATCACGCGCTACCTGGCGGTCGAGCTGGCCGAGCGCGGGATACTGGTCAACGGAGTGATGGCCGGCCCCTGTCTCACCCGCAGTTTCGAGGCCATCCCCGGCGCGGTCGAGCGCATGGAGGAATCGATCAGCCACGCTCCTATGAAAAAAATGATCGAGGAGGAGGACGTGGCCTCGGCCGTGGCTTTCCTCTGCTCGGATGAGGCCAAGATGATCGTGGGACAGTTCATCTTCGTGGACGGCGGAAGGTCCATAATGGCATAAAAACAGTAGAAGTTGATTTTTTTCGGCGGATGAAATATCATTTGTCGATAATCGACATACTCAACCGCCAAGACAGAGAAAAAACATTAATGAATGCTCTACCAGAGATTGATAAGATCAGCCGCATTCTCACTCCGGTGCTTAAAAGACACGGTGTGTCCTCGGCAGCTGTCTTCGGTTCTTATGCCAGAGGAGAAAACCGTGCAGACAGCGACCTTGACCTTCTGGTCGAGTTCTCAGGCCCTATCGGGCTGCTGGGGGTAATGCGGGTCAAGCAGGAATTGGAAGAGGCTTTCGGGGGCAAGATCGACCTGGCCAGTCCTAATAGTCTTCTGCCGGAAATACGCGCACGAGCCGCACGGGAACAGGTGAGATTGCTCTGATGAAAACAGCGGAGACTTATATACGGCATGCCCTTGGATGTATAGAAATGATAAAGGCTTACACACGAAACAAGTCGTGGGAGGATTTCGATTCCGATCCATTGTTACAGGATGCAGTAGTGCGTAGACTTGAAGTAATCGGTGAAGCCCTCAATCAGTTGCCCTCTCATTTACACGAGTCTAACCCGCAAATTCCCTGGCGTGAAATTATCGGGATGCGTAATGCTCTTATCCATGAATATTTCGGAGTCAATCTGGAATGGATCTGGTAAACAGTGACAACCGAAATTCCAGTACTGGCAACCCAGTTGCGCGAATTACTCAACTAACTATAACGAGTTTAAAATGAATGGGGAAAAAGGGGGAATCTACCCTTTCCGCGAAGTGCAGTACTTCCGTCAGCCCTGGCTGGTGGGTTTCGTGCTGTTAGTGGCGGTGTTCAATACGGCCGCCCTGGTCTGGCAGGTGCTGTTAGGGCGCCAGATGGGGACCAATCCGGCCCCGGACTGGATGATTGTCCTGATGTTTCTTCTGTTCGGCCTTGCGTTCCCCTGGGTCATGCTGAACGCCCGCCTCGTGACCGAGGTCCGTCCCAATGGCCTGGCCTACCGATTCTTCCCCTTTCACCGCGATTTCGTGCTCCTGCCGTGGAATGCCGTGCGCGGCCAGAGCGCGGTGACCTATCACCCGGTCCGCGAGTACGGCGGCTGGGGCCTCCGTTATGGAAAAACCGGCCGGGCGTACAATGTCAGCGGCGACCGCGGCGTGCTGTTCACTCTGGCGGACAGCCGGACGCTTCTGATCGGCAGCCGGCGGGCGGAGGAGCTTTCGAACGCGATCAACGCCGCCTCGGGGATCGGTCCAGCGGCAAATCACGGCCAGACCGGCTGAGTCCAGGCCATGCGCCCGTTGGAATCCACCACTTTCGCCCGCACGTAACCCTCGCCGCCCTTGAACCGGTAAACCGCCGGGCTTTCCAGCACCGTGGCCAGCAACGCCCCGCCCCGGCCGATAAAAGTCACCGTGTAGCGCGTGGGTTCGTTCTCCGGCTGGCCGATAGCGACAGTCAGGCTTTTGCCGTCCGATTGCACGTCTTTCAGGCGCACGCCATTGGAAAAATAGAAGTCCCCGCGGTTCAGGGCGGCGCAGATCGCCCCGGCCTCCAGGCTGTCCGCATGCACCATGACCCAGCCCCGCCCCGGATTGATCTGGTCCGGACCCCAGTTTTTATAATCGTGGGCATCGTCTCCCGACACGCCGAACACTTTGCGGCCCCGTGTCAGCAAAGAGTCCCAGACAGCCTCGGTGCTGATATGCCCGCCTCCGCCCCAGTTGCAGACTGTCGGGTCCTGGCTCGCCACTTCGAACAGGCGCAGGCCCTCCACCTCCAGCAGCTCGCGGTGGTCGAAAGCCCAGATATAGTTAGGATGGTTCACGATACAGGCCCCGGCGGCCGCGTTGATCATGTTCACGTTGCGGTTCAGCATTTCGGTCACGCTCGCGCCCCCGGCAGGCTTCAGGAGCCGGTCCAGGTCGATCGCGTTCAGGTGCACGGGCAGGCGCTTGCCCTCCGGAGTGACAAACCTGTCAGTCACCTCCTCGCCGGGGATGACAAGGAATCTCTCCCTGGCCGCCAGAAGGGCGTTCAGCCCACGGACATGGGTCAGGTAATTGTGGTCGGTCAACACCACGAACTGGTAGCCGTTCTCTTTATACCAGGCCGCCACGGCATCCGGCGAACTGTCGCCGTCCGAGTTGACCGTATGGGTGTGAAGGCTGCCCTTGTACCAGCCGGCCCCGGCCACGGACTGGAAACCGGCGAGCAAAGCTGTCAGCGACAGCAGCAGGATATATCGCATCGAGACACCCCTTGTCTTTGGGATGATTTATCTGATCGATGTGCAAACGGATTATCGCCGCTCAGGGCCAGACCGGCTGAGTCCAGGCCACGCGGCCATTGGAGTCTACCACTTTGGCCCGCACGAATCCCTCGCCGCCCTTGAACCGGTAGACCGCCGCCGTGTCGGTAGAAACAGCCAGAATGCCTTTCGCGCCGATAAATGTGGTGGTGAACTCGGTGAAGCCGCGCTCCGGCTTGTCGATAACCACGCTCAGGCTCTTGCCGTCGCATTTCACATCTTTCAGCGACACACCGGTGGAGGAGTAAAAATCCCCCTTGTTGAGAGCCGCTACCAGTTCGGCCGCATCCAGACGGTCCGCCCGGACCACGACCCAGCCGCGTCCGGGGTTGGCGTACCGCGCGGCCCACTGCTTGTACCCGTGCGCATCGTCACTCGCCACGCCGAACACCCGCAAGCCGAGGACAAGAAGGGAGTCCCAGATCGCCTCGGCGCTGATATGCCCGCCGCCTCCAACGTTGTTCACCGTGGGATGGCCGTTGTAAATCTCGAACATGCGGAAATTCTTTACCTGGGCCATTTCTTTCGCGCTGAACGCCCAGCAGAAATTGGGGTGGTTGATCGTGCAGGCGCCTGCACCGGCGGCTATCATGTCCACGTTGCGCTGGAGCACGTCCACCACGCTCGATCCGCCGGCCGGGGGAAGAGTCTTTTCCAGGTGGATCGCGTTCAGGTGCACTGGCACGTCTTTGACCTTATCCTGGTCCGAGATTTCCTCTCCGGAGAGCACGAGGAACCGGCCTTCCGCCCCCATCACGGCGTTGATCCCGCTGACATCGGTGACAAAATTGTGGTCCGTTATCACCACGAACTGGTAGCCGTTCTCCTTGTACCAGCGCGCCACGGCATCCGGCGAGCTGTCGCCGTCCGAATTGATCGTGTGGGTGTGGGTGTTGCCCTTGAACCATTCGGCGCGGGCAGGCAGCGAGAGGGCGCAACCGAGCGCGAACAGGCAGAGGAATATACGTCGCATGCGGCATCTCCTTGAGCAAGGGGCAGGTTGTGGGGCTGGACTTTGACGGCAATATAGCCGGGGACAGGCGAAGGGTCAAGACAGCAACGCAGGGAAACAACTTTCTTGATAAATGATATTTTCCAGAGATACTTTATAACCGTAGCATTATTCTCCATGATCTGATAGAACAATCCTGCGCAGGGGGCAAAATGGGCGGCAAGCATCCATACCTAACCGTGATACTGCTGCTTCTGCTTTGCACTAAAATCGCCGCAGCCGGAGACAGCCCGAAAGTTCTGTTCAACGTTTCCACCGGCCCGGCATTCCACGATTTCTATCCAAACGGCGCGGCCTGGGCTGTAGCGGCGGATTTTGCGTTCATGAACCATGATGAGCTACGGGGCTTCACTTTCGGCCCTCTGCTCTATCGTTTTTTCAGCGGGGACAATACAGGCGGCTCTGTGCGCAACGAATGGTTGATAGCTGGAAACGTCGGCTATCTGATGCGCGACAAAACGGAAAACCGCCTGAGGACGTTCGTTCACCCGCAGGCGGCAATCGGATCCCTGACAAGGAAATCCGGCGGCTACTCCGAACGTTTGCTCATGTTATCCGCAGCCCTCGGCTGCGAATACCGCTGGAAGGACGCTGCCGACATGGTGTTCAAGGCCCGGCCCATAGCCGATATAGGCGGCGCGGATATTCGCCTGGCAGTGGATTTCATGGCCGGCCTGACCTGGCGTTTCTGAACGTAATCAAAACCCCAAAAGAAAGCCGCTCCCTTTGCAGGAAGCGGCCTCGCATGATTCAATATGAAAACAGCTACTTCTTCTCGAAATCGTAGCTCTCGCCTTCCAGGCGGTAGAGGGTCTCACCGGCCTTGGGCACGAACAGCACGCCCTCGTCCTCGCGGCCTTTCCACTCGTCAAGGTTGATTGTGGCCGGGTCGCGGTAGCCCAGGTTGATCTTCTTACAGCGCTCGGGCGAAATCCTCGTTGCCAGGATCACGTCCACATTGCACTTCTCCACCCCGTCCACAAAGGTCCCGCCGCCGCGCACGTGGGTGCTGTGGGCCAGGATGCCGCGGGGCACGTCGGAAAACTTCTCCATCTGGGCCATGAAATAATCGCGCGTGTGGTAGCCCACCCTGTCGAGAAGCCTGCCGTGGGTGTAGCTCACCTCATCTATATGCGGTGCGTAGATAATCAGCTCTCCCCCCGGCTCGATCACCGGCTCCAGCTTGTACATCACCTTGCCCGCCACCCAGATGTCATCGTACATGGCCGGGGCCACGCCCAGCACGCGCTTGTACTTGCGCTGAGTGTAGCGGATATGGAGCTGGGCGCTCAGGTCGGCGGCGCGGCTCCAGGCCTCGCGGGTCGGCCCGATAAACAGCCCGGCCAGCTTGCCGCCCTTTTCCACCATGTCGAAATTGGTCACCGGCACCGGGATGAACTCGGCCGCGCGGTCCACCACCTTGCGCGTGGGGGTCCACTTGTTGCCGTTTATCAGGGGGTTGGTTATCACCGCGCCAAGCCAGTGGAAAAAGTGCAGAAGCTCATCGCCGGAGATGCCGGGGAAGAAATACTTGTTGCCGCCGGAGAACCCCACCACCTCGTGCGGGAAGGTCGGCCCCAGGATGATCAGGTGGTCGTAGTCGAAAATCATCCGGTTGATCGGGACATTCAGTTCCTCGCGGAACAGCCCGCCGCTTATTTTCTCGATCTCGTCCGCGCTGATCGTTCCGATCCTGGCGAACGTATCGGGAAGGTCCCAGCGGTGGTTGTAGATATTCACATCCGGGTAATCGCGTTTCAGCGCCTCGGGGGTCAGGCCCACCCGCGCGGCGATTTTCTCCTCGCTCATCGGGTGGTGCGTGCCCAGGGCGATCAGGTAGTCCAGTTTGCGAACCCGGCCCTTGAGATACTTGTAGAAGATCGGGAACATCAGGTCTATCGGCACGGTGCGGGTGCTGTCCGGGATAATGACCAGCAGGCGCTTGCCGCTCAGGTCCATGCGGCCGAAAGCCTCGGCGCAGAGGGCCTCGGCCTCCGCCGCCCCGATCAGCGTCCCGTCGGCGTACCCCCTGCCGATTACATCGAATTCATTAGCCATAGTGTTTCTCCTGCCTGCCGGGCGGATAATCATTACCGCTTCGAGGCCGCGGATATCTTACCGCGGCCGTGTCCCCGGACCTCCCCCTTTGGAAAAGGGGGATCGAGGGGGATTTATCTGATAAACGGGCACGGCATGCCGTGCCCCTGCATTCAAATACACCGTAAAACTCAACCGGGCCTTTTTTACTTCTTCCAGGGCGGCGTGTCCGGCAGAAGGGCCTCGAACTCCTCGATCAGAGCGGCTTCGTATGCCCCGGCATAGGTCCCGGCGGTGAACCGGTCGAACGCCTCTTTATACAGACGTTCCCAGCTCTTTTCCTCCGCGCCCGGATTGATCGGGAAAAACAGGGCGTTGTTGGCCCGCGCGGCTTTCATGTCTCCGGGGGCATCGCCGATCATCAGTATTTTCTCAGGCGCATACTTGCCCGATGCGGCCAGGGCCAGGTGCTCCTTCTTGCTGCCCATCTCCTGCCCGGCGATCACGCGGGCATTGCGGGCGATGTCGTGCTCGGCCCATTCTTTTTCCAGAGCCGCGCCGGGTGTGGCCGAGACCACCACGATATCGGCTTTCTTCACGATCTTTTCCAGGCTCTCGCGCACGAACGAGAACGGCGAGCAACCGTGCACCATCCAGTCCACGCTTTTGTTCACCGCCTCGCTCCAGGCCAGGTCGCGTTTCAGCGCCTCGCTGCCGCTCTCCTCCACCGCCTTCTTGAGCGCCGGGTTGCCCAGGGCCGCGCCGGACTCGGACCATTTCCTCAGCTCGCTCAGGTCGGGCAGCTTCACTCCGCTGGCCCGCACCTCGGGGCGTTCGGCCAGAAGGTCCATGACCATGAGCAGGGCCGGGAAACGGTTGATCCCGCGCCATTTGGAGTAGAGGTTCACGAACTCGGCCGCCTCACGCGCGTACTTGCTTATCGCCTGGAGGTTGTAGTAGTAGATTATGTTGGGGATGAAGCATTCCTTGTGCTTCAGTTCCATGGTCGGGAACGCGCAGCCGTCGGAGTCGATGCCGACAAAAAACTCCCGCGTGGGTTTCAAATCTTTCAGAACGTCATTGTGCGCCATGTTTTCCTCGTGTCGTTAGGGTCAGAACCAGTGGTCTTTCTGATCCATCGCCGGGTTGGAACTCGATTAGAGGAAACACAGGCTTCCCCTGACTCAAATCCCCCCGCCCCCCTTTACGAAAGGGGGGAGTTATCCATGCATTCCGAATGAACTACCTCGCGGTAGAACCGCGAGGTATCAAGAGTAGGGGCAATTCATGAATTGTCCCTACATAAGATTTTAGGACGTTTTTTTGCCCGGAGCAAGCTCCGAGGAATTCTTTTCGATTAAACCGAACGGACACGGTTCGGCCTCCCCCTTTTCGAAAGGGGGACCGAGGGGGACTCACCTGTCTGTTGAACCTCTCCCGCTCCGTTTCATCCGGATTTCTACACTCCGCAGAAACAATTAAATCCGCCGTCCACCGCCACGACCGTGCCGGTGACAAAGCTGGAGGCGTCCGAGATCAGCCAGAACAGCGCGCCTAAAAGCTCGGACGGGTCGCCGTAGCGGGCCATCGGCGTGCTGTTGATAATCGACTTGCCGCGCGGGGTCATCGCGCCGGTCTTCTCATCGGTCAACAGGAAACGGTTCTGCTCGGTGAGGAAAAATCCCGGCGCAAGGGCGTTGACCCGGATCTTCGGGCTGTAGTTCTGTGCCATGTGGATCGCCAGCCACTCCGTGAAATTGCTGATCGCGGCCTTGGCTCCGCTGTAGGCCAGCACCTTGGTCAACGGGTGGAAAGCGCTCATCGAGCTGATATTGATGACATTGCCCACGCCGCGCTCGGCCATGGCCCGGCAGAAAATCTGGCTCGGCATGATCGTGCCCAGGCAGTTGAG
>CAYYNT010000054.1:0-30325 GCA_964473155.1 uncultured Gemmatimonadales bacterium
GGCCGGGCGGGCCATTGCGCGTCAGCGCCGCCCCGCAACCAGGGCAGCGTGAAAAGGAGCCGCGCACACCCAAGCGTACTGTTCCACCGTGGCCGTTGCGAGTTTACGGCCCCCAGCGTCTTTTGGTCCTTTTCCACAAGACGGAAAAGGACATGAAATCCCTGTCCTGAAAAGCCTGGTCTCTCTGATCGGCTGACAGATCAACAATCAACTCCTATGTTCCGGTTTTTCCCCGGACAATTATGACAATGAATTAAATCCTCCTGCCCCGGAGCCTGAACCTGGAACTTCCTCCCCGTTCCGATATCCCGCGGGCTGTCCGCCTTCTGCGCGCCGCGTCCGGACTCGAAAAATGCCGTTCCTGCGGCGGCCTGCACGGCGCGCTCCTGATGATCGAGGATTACACCCCGGAATCCGCTCGCCCGCCGGAACTGACAGAGGCCCTGGACCTGGCCACTGCAAGCCTTCAGCCGGTGACTGTCAACTGCAACGGCTGCCCCGAATGTCTGTCAGTCCAGGCGCTCAAGGCCGTGCGCGGAATGGAGTGAGCGGACTTTTACCCTGCCAGGTTTGAAAATTTTTCGCATCTTGATTCTCCCCGGCATATTCCATACACTGTTAATGTGCACATTCTATTCGGATTTGACATAGACATAAACTGCGGGGAGGGGAAAATGAAAATACTGGTGGTTTACTATTCGATGTACGGACACGTGCTGGAACTGGCGAAAGCCGTGGCCGAGGGCGTGAAAAGCGTGCCCGGCGCCGAGCCGGTCCTCAGGCGGGCCAAGGATTTCGATGAAGTGGTGGAAAAACTTAAGACCAGCGAGCACCACCGCAAGGTCTGGGAAGAGGAGAAAGACATCCCGGTCTGCACGCCGCAGGATTTCCGGGAGGCGGACGGCGTCCTTCTGGGCACTCCGACACGTTTCGGGAACATGTGCGCCCAGATGAAGCGCCTGATCGACAATCTGGGCGAACTGTGGCTCAAGGGCGAGATGGAGGGCAAGCCCGCGGGAGTGTTTGTCAGCACGGCCACCACTCACGGCGGGCAGGAGACTACTCCCCTGAGCATGGTCCCGCCGCTGCTGCACCTGGGGATGATTGTCTGCGGAGTGCCGTACTCCACGCCCGGCATGCTGCACACGGAGGGACGCGGCGGCACGCCCTACGGCGCGACCACAGTCGCCGGGGGAGACAACAGCCTGAAACCCGCGCCCGAAGACCTGGCGCTTGCCCGCGCCATGGGACGGCGGGTGGCCGAGGTGGCCGGGAAGCTTCGTCATTGAGATTCAGTGGTGGGAACGAAATTCGGGACGGGGATGCCCCAATAGCATTTGTTGTAGGGGCGAACGGCCGTTCGCCCCTACGTAACTTTTTTATTTGCAAGATGTTTTAGATTTAATAATTTGCAAAGAATAAAAACGGGGTCTTTTGGGATAGCCCCTGATGTTTTCTGCGATCCATTTGAACGAATACTGTATTCACTGTCTTATCTGCTTAACTTCCAGAGAACCGTACTTTTCGGTCTCTATTTTGCTATCCCTTCTATTCCCACGTGCGTCACGAAAAAGCGCGTGGCGCGGGCCGCGGCCCGGGAGATACGGGCCGCGAAAGCGCGCATCTCCCGGAAAGTGTACCCCGCGTAAAGCGACTCGCGGTACATCTTTTTCATCAGGCTGTCGTAGCCCAGGCCGAACAGGGCCACGTACAGGGCGACCAGCGGCGCGGGGGGGCGGCGAAGGTCGCGCACCAGGAACGGGCAGCCGGGAGCGGTAGTCCGGGCGATCTCATCCAGGCTGGGGCGCGGGTCGGCCAGGTGATGCAACGTGCTGTGGGTGTAAACCGCCGAGAAAGTCCCGTCCCGGAACGGCAGGCGCTCGCTGTGAGCGCAGACCGGCAGGAACCGTCCGGCCAGGCCCGGAGCGCTGAACTTTTCCCGCGCCAGGCGCAGCATGCCGCTCGAGAGGTCCACCGCCGCCACCTGTATGTCGTCTCGCGCGCGGGCCAGAGCCAGCGGGATGTTGCCCGGCCCTGTCCCTACATCCAGCACCAGCGGTTTATGGTTCCGCGCGCCGCGCCGCAGAATCCGAAGGAGGCGGCTGGCGAATTTCCGCTCCACCAGGCCCAGATGCCGGCTGGAAAGACGGTCGTACGATTCCACCTCGCCGGGATCATCCATGGCTCCATTTTCAGGGACTCTCTGCACGCTCGCCTGCCCTCTCTTTCAGGTTAAAGCAGTGGTCAGAACCTGGTTCTTTCCGGCGATCCCCCGGCTGACCCGGTTGACTTTTTCCTGCAACAAGTCCATCCAGCGGTAGTCGCAGGAGAGAAGCCCGATCAAAGCCCGGCGCTTGAATTCCGCCGCTCCGTCCGCCCCCTCGTAGCCCGCGGCCCGCAGCATCAGGAAATGCTCGTCCGTGACCTCGGTAATCACGCCGCGCTCCTCCAGCGCGGTCCGCAGGCGCTGGCATTCGGCCAGTATGCTCCTGAGATCGCTGCCCTCCAGGCTCAGTCCGGCATCCGGCCAGAGCGAGGGCGGTTTGTACAGCATATAGTCATATTCCAGCATGGTGGGGACAAAGTCCGCCGCCAGTTTGAAACCATATTCCCTGCTGTTCTCGAACCAGCCGGTCCCGGGGAAAGGCGCGGGCGGGCTGACCAGGACGGAGTCGGGGGCGCAGGCCTCGACCAGTGAGAGGTCGGCCCCGGCCAGTTCCTCCAGGCTGAACTGCCCCAGAGTAGGGGCCGGATAGATCAGCGAAAGGCCGATATCCAGGCGCAGGCCCTCGGCGCGGGAGGCCTCGCGCAACACCTCGACCGTGGCGATCACGTCCTCGCGGCGCGCGCCCTTGTTCATCACGGTCTCGTTGGCCCGGTCCAGGCCGGATTCCGCCCCCAGGAAAACAGCCCGCAGCCCGGCGCGCAGCAGAAGACGGTAGGATTCCACGACGCGGGCGCGTGTCTCCGGCTGCGACAAGCCTCTCTCGCTCCGGGTGAACATCGAGAAAAGCACGCTCAGGTTCTTTTCCAGCAGCATTCCGGCGATCGAAGCGGCCTGCTCCAGTGTGGTGGAAGACCCGGCGAAGCGGAAGATGCCGATTCCACGCGCCAGCATCAGCTCGATCTCACGGACCACCTCTACGGCGGGACGCAGGGAATGCTGCGGGTAGATGCGCGAGTGGACGCAGAAACTGCACTGGCCCCAGGGACAGCCCAGGGAGTCGACAATAACGTGGATAAGTGTTTTCCCGCTTATGTCTGTATATTCAGGGATGATCTTGTCCGTGGCCTTATCTTCCACCGGCGGCCCGGAGATCTTTACTCCGGAATGCCGCAGAAAAGCATTCCCCAAACCGCCGCGGGGAACCTCCACGGCCAGCCGGGACAGAAGGCTCGCCCGGTCGCGGGACTCGCGCGACATTTCGAGCAGGCGCGCCAGGGGTTTCTCTCCGCTGCCCGCCACCACCAGGTCGAACAGGCCGCTGTCCAGCATGGCCTCGCGGTAGATAGAAGCGTGCGGTCCGCCCGCCGCGATCAGGACCCAGGGGGCGATAGAGCGCACCTGGGCCGCCAGGGTTTTCGCCGCGCTGAACGCCTCGCCGTACCAGGTCTTAATGCCAAGCACCCGGCAGCCGGAATCACGCACGCGGACCGCGAGGTCGCGCAGCATGCGGCGCTGACGGCGGCGCTGGACGCGGGCGGCGATCTCCTGAACAGACAGGAACAGCATCCCGGCGGCCCGCCGGAGCGCCTTGCCGCGCCCGGCTTTTCCCGGCTCGGGAATCAGAAAATCGGCCAGAAAATGGCTTACTCTCGCCATGGGCTGCGGGGTGAACCGCTGCCAGACTCCGGTGCGCGCCCAGTCCACCACCTCCACCTGAAAACTGCTGGCTTTCAGACTGGTTTCCAGAATGGCCAGTCCGTTTTCGAGAAAAGTGTCCCCCGGCGACCGTCTTCGTCCGGCCACCGAGTTCCAGAGGATCAGCTCAGGCATCCCTGTCCCCCCTTGTCCGGCACGAGAGAATCCAGCCCTCCGGCTTCGACAAGACTGACAAAAGCCTCAACCAGCCCCGGGTCCCACATCCGTCCTGCATTACGCCGCAGCTCTTCCAGAGCGGTCTCGCGGCTCAAGGCTTTCCGGTATGAGCGGGTGGTGGTCATTGCGTCATAGCTGTCAGCAATGGAGACTACACGGGCCAGAAGCGGTATCTCATCTCCTTTCAGGCCGCGCGGATAACCGTTCCCGTCGTAACGCTCGTGATGGCTCAGCACCACCTCGCGCACCCCGGCCAGGGAACGCAGGGGCTTGAGTATCTTGCCGCCGTTGTCCGGGTGGGTGAATATCCTCTCGCGCTCCGGAGCATCCAGCGGCCCCTCCTTGTTCAGGATGCTGTCCGGGACGCCGATCTTACCGATATCGTGCAGCACCCCGGCCATGCGGATAAGCGCCAGGTCCTGCATGTCCAGCCCGATTGCCCTGGCCAGGGCCACGCTGTAGAGCGAGACGCGCTCGTTGTGCCCCTCGGTGTACTTGTCCTTGGCCTCGATGGCGTTGGCCAGGGAAGCGATCACCATGTCGGCCCGCTCGAGCAGGTCGTTCAGGTGCTTCATCCTGAGAAGGGAACGCACGCGGGCGCGCAGTTCGGCCAGGTTCACCGGCTTGTTCAGGAAATCGTCCGCCCCGGCCTCGATCGCCGCGATCTTGTCATCCGGGTTGTTGACCGCGGTAATCATGACAACCGGGATAAGACGGGTTTCCTCCCCGCCCTTGATCTGGCGGCAGACTTCCAGGCCGCTTACCTGTGGCATCATCATGTCCAGAAGGATCAGGTCCGGCTTTTCATCCTGCACCAGGTTAAGCGCCTTCCCGCCATCCTCCGCCTCCAGAGTGGAATACCCTTCACGGCCAAGGAGATAAGCCAGGCCGCGCCGGATCGAGGTGTCGTCATCCACCACGAGCACAACGGAACGGCCGTTTCCGTCTCCTTTTCCACCCTGTATTTTCTGGCTCAACGATCCGGTCTGCTCGAGCATCTGGTCCATTAATCATTCTCCATTAATTGTTTCACCACCCGGATCAGATCGCGATAATCGAAAGGCTTGGTCATATAGTAATCGGCGCCGGCTTCCAGGCCCTCGGCGCGTTCACGCTCCTGACCGCGGGCCGACAGAAACACTATCCGGATTCCCCGGGCGGACGGGTCGGAACGCAGTGCGCGGCAGACATCGAGGCCGTTCATCCCGCGCATCATAACGTCCAGCACCACCAGACCGGGTTTTTCGGCGCGCACCAGGGCCAGGGCCTGCTCACCGTCCTCGGCGGTCAGGGTCTCGAACCCGGCGTTTTCCATGCAGCGGGCGAGTCCCAGCCTCAGCATCCGCTCATCGTCCACAATCAGTATCTTACTGCGCGGGCTGTTCATCTGTTTCCTCGCTCTCCTCGTCCAGGGCTGAGCGCATGTCGGCGTCCAACAGAGTGAAAAGCACTTTAGTGCCCAAGCCGGGTTCGCTCTCGATCCAGATCTCGCCACCCAGGCGCTCGATAATCGATTTGGAGATTGTCATGCCCAGCCCGCTGCCCTCGGAATGGTGATCGATGCTTTCGAGCTGGCCGAAACGGTCAAAGACCTTGGGGATGTCATCCGGGCGGATGCCCTTTCCGTTGTCGCTCACGGTAACAAGGCCCATTCCGTTCCGGCGGCTCAATTCCACCGTGATCCTCCCGCTTGCGGGCGTGAAGCGCACCGCGTTGGAAACTATATTGGTCAGGACCTGAATCACCTTGTCATAGTCGCCCCAGAGCCTGAGGTCACGGGCCTGCTCCTCCCGGTATTCGAATGCGATCCTCTTGGCATCGATCGAGGGCTTGAGACCGTTGAGCGTATCTGCCACCACATTGCGGAAAAACAGCTTGTCGAGCTTGAAACGCATGCGCCCGGCCTCGATCTTGCTCAGGTCAAGAACATCGTTGATCAGCCGGGTGAGCCGCTTGCAGTTGTCCACTATCGTGCCGAGAAATTCGGTGCGGCTCTCATCGGAGTCGGCCAGCCCGTCAAGCAGCATTTCGGAATAAAGCAAAATCGAGCTGAGCGGGGTGCGCAACTCATGCGAGACCAGGGAAAGGAAATCGTCTTTGGCTTTGTCCAGAGTTTTCAGCGCCTCGTATGCGCGCCCCAGTTCATCGTGCTTGTCCTCCAGCTCGCGGGTGCGCTCCAGGACGCTGGCCTCCAGCTCGCGATTCCAGGCCTCGATCTTCTCGCGCGAAGCCTTGAGCTGGTCGATCATATGGTTGAACGAGTCGGCCAGCACGCCTATTTCATCCTCGCGCTGAATCGAAACCTTGCGTTCCAAGTCGCCGCGGGCCACGGCGCGGGTGGCTCCCGCCAGCTCGAAAAGCGGCCCGGCCACGTGCCCCACCAGCAGAATGGTCACCAGCGACCCGGCCGCCACCATCAGCAGCGAGATCAGAACAGCCTTGCGCGTGCCGGCCTCCAGCGCGTCATGCAGGCTGGTCAGAGAAACGTCCAGCACAGCGAACCCGAGTTTCTGGCGCAGGACCGCAGTCTCGGAGTCCGGGGTTTCCGTCGCCGAGACAGGCGGGGCGAAAAGCAGTTTCTCATTGTTTTCCTGGGCCTTGCGCTCGATCTCGATCAGGGCGACCGCCCGCCAGATGTCCGGGTCGGCCGTGGGGTGCCAGCGGCGGACCGTAAGAGTGTCGAGCTCGGAGGCCTTTAGAGGGACTGTCCGTCCGCCGGTCGAATCGGCCCACAGTTTCTGCCCTTTCAGGTCGGTTATCACCGCCCGCTGGATATCGCTTTCCTGCAGCACTCCCGCAACGAGGCTGCGGATTGTGAGCGTGTCGCGCAGGAACACCGCGTACTGGCTGTTGAAAGCCAAGTTGCCGGACAGCGAAAGTGCGCGCTTGCCCAGCTCGTCCATCATTGAGCTGCGCTGGCGGGAGACAAAAAAAGTGGTGAGCGTGGTCGAGATGGCAGCGATCAGCAGCACCACCGCCAGGATGGACTTGGCTTTGAGGCGCGAGCGGATCGACCTGGCGAGCCTGCTCAGCATGATTCAGCGTCCTCCGTTCCTCACCACAACGGCCTTGTCACGGACAGCCTTGGGTATATTGAGTCCCAGGCTGGAAGCCACGAGGTCATTGATATACAGAAGCACCCGGCGCGGCGGCTGAATATCAGAAACCTGGCCGCCTCTGCCGGATAACCTTCTCAGAGCCATTTCCGCGGTCTGACGGCCTATGTCGGCGTAGTCAACGCCCAGGGCCAGCGGTGTGCCGGCCTCGGCCACTTCGCGTCCCGCCGCCACAATCGGAACGCTGTTCTGGAAGCATTCGAGCAGGATAAACCTGATTATCCGGCTGTCATAAACCAGGTTGTCCGGCGGCATCCAGACCACATCCACCAGCGGCAGCAAAGAGCGCAGGGCGGCAGGCACATCCCGCTCACCATTTACCATGCGCTGCTCCAGACGCAGACCCTGTTCCTCGGCCTGACCCGCGGCGGCCTTATAAATCGCGGCGCTGGAACGGCTGTGCAGCAGACCCACGCGGCGGGCTTCGGGAAGCGCCTGACGGATCATCTGGAGCTGCTCGCGCACCGGGACCAGCAGAGTTATGCCGTCCCCGGTCCGGGACGGGGATGAGTTTGCATCCGATGCCGCGGGATTGTCAAGGACAAGAGTAAAAATCAAGGGTGTGTTCCCGGCGTATTGCAGAGCGGAACGCGAGGCCGGCGTCCCTACTGTCACGAGAAGATCGGGCTGTTTCTGGTTCAGGGAACGCCAGAACGGCTGGGCACGTTCCGGATCGGTTTCAAGAAAGGTTTCCTCGACCTCGGGCGCCAGTTCGCTGTTACGAAGGGTGGTGGCGATCACCCGGGCGGTCTCCTCGTATTCCTGCCAGACGCGGTCACTTTTGATGAGGATCACACGCGGCGCCCGGGCCTGCGCAGCCCAGGGAGACAGAAAAACCGCCAGCAGCAAACCTGCTGCCAGCAGAGGCTGTCGCGGAGGGGGATTATGTAATATTCTCAATGTCATTGTCAGGCAGTCCCGCTGGTCAGGGAGACGGCTTTCAGAATCCCAGATTGAAACCCGCGGTCAGACGGCGCCGGGTCCTCTCGGCCAGAGGGTATTCCAGCCGCCGGCTGTTGAAAAGGTTGAGCGCCGCCGCATAAATCTCCGGCCCGCGCCGTCCGATGCTCCAGGCCAGACGGGTGTCGCAGCGGAAATGCGAATCCAGGTCCACCCGGACATAATCCCCGGCCGGCGTGGGCACTTCCCAGACAGTGCGGCCGGTGTATCCTGCCAGAAACGCCAGCGACGCCCCCCGGGGCAGGGTGAAAAACGTCTTGAACGCGGCCTTGTGTTTCGGCGGGCGCTGCAACTGCCTGACCGTATAATGGTTATCCAGATCCTGGAAACTGTAGCTGGATGTGAGCTTCATCCACGGAACCGGCAGGACGTCGGCGCTAAGCTCGAATCCGCTGGCCGTGGCGCGGCCCAGGTTGTGGAATGACTGCACCGGCACGCCGTTCTCCAGATGCGGCGCGTCCGGCCCGATATAATCCCGGAAGCGATAGGTGAAAATGTCTATCTCGGCCCTGAATATATGGCTGGGGAAGTAAGTATAACCCAGCTCCCAGGTGGTGATTTTCTCGCTTTCCAGGTCCGGCTGGCCCTGAATCAGCAAGCCGTAGGGAGTCATAAGCTGGAAATAGGAGTCGGTGAAAGAGGGATTGCGGAAAGCCTGACCGACCGAAAACCGCAGCGTGTGGTCCGAACGCGGCGAATATATCAGGCTGCCGCGCGGGCTCAGACTGGCGCCGACCAGGGGATGGTGGTCCATCCGGAATCCGGCCAGAAGGCTGATCTCGGGCACGGGACGGTACTCATCCTGAAAATATACCGCCAGCAGGTTCTGGCTGTGGTCCTTGTCGATTATGCTCGACTCGATCGTATTCAGGCGGTAGGAGGCTCCGTAGATCAGGGTGTTCTTCCCCCCGGCCTCGGTCATGTTCTGCGCTTCAAGGTCCAGCGTATTGTACAGGATCGAGACGTCCTCTCCCGGGGAGAAAAACGGATCGGCCGTCTCGTCACCCCGGTTCCAGAAAGCCTGGAAACGGAATCCATCGCGCTCGAGGTTCAGCTTGGCGTATGTAGTCGTGGCGTCAAACTCGTTCATCTCCATCCGCACCATGTGCTCCACCGAGCCGTAGCTCATCCCGCCCTCGACCGAGAGCCGCAGGTTGTTCTGGAACAGGTGGCCCAGGTAGATGTTGCCCAGGACAACGTTTTCGGAGTTGTGGTCCGTGCTGTCCAGGCTGTTCAGCCGCCTCGACCCGAGAGCGACGCGGAAGTCGGTGTCCCCGCGCTGCGCTCCGGCCAGCAGAGAGCTGAAAAGCGTGCCGTTTTCCCCGGCCTGTACCTTTATCTGGCTGCCTTTCATCTGGCGCGGCGTCTTGGTGATAATGTTTATCACGCCGCTGAATGCATTCGCTCCGTAAAGCGCACTGCTGGGGCTGCGCACCACCTCGATCCGCTCTATCTGATCGAGCAGCACCGGGAGTCCTTCCCAGACTATGCCGCCATAGAAATCGAAATACACCGAGCGGCCGTCGATCAGTACGAGCATTTTATTCGAAAGGAGCTGGTTCAGACCGCGAGCGTTGACCTCAGCGTGGGAGGCGCTGATTGTCATGACGTCCAGTCCGGGTACGAAACGCAGAAGCTCGGGGATGGTCAAAGCGCCCGAGGCCTTGATCTCGGCGGAGGAGATCACGGTCACAGTGGCGGGGGCGCGCTCGATGCTCTGCTCCGTGCGGCCGGCGGTGATTACTTTCTCGATCGGCTGGAAGAAGAGTCTCTCGGTCATCTCACCCTCGGCCTGTCCCGGATCCGGTGCAAGCGCGAGTGCGGTCAGCGAGAGGATCAGCCCCAGCCTGCTCCTGACGGCACTGGTCCACATGGCCTTTGTTCTCCTTGTCCTGGCGGGATTTTATGTAAATGTCCGGCCGCGGGCCGGCCGGAGTCGCATTCGATCTGTCAAACGGACCTTCAGCAGCCTGTTTCAGCCCAGCAGCGGCCGGACATGTTCCAGAAGCGTCTTGATATCGAACGGTTTGAGCATGTAATCATTGGCGCCGTTGGATGACACCTTTTCGCGGTCGTAAGCCTCGCTGTGGCCTGTCACCGCCAGTATCTTCATCTCCGGATTGACATTCGGGTTGCCGCGCAGACGGCGGCAGACTTCCAGACCGTCAAGCTGCGGCATCCGTATATCGAGGATCAGAAGGTCGGGTTTGAAATCCCCGGCTTTGATCAGAGTCTCGTATCCATCGAGCGCGGTCTCGATCTCCAGGTTTCCGACCGCGGCGGCCAGCACCCTGCGCACGGCATCCACCACCGCCGGATCGTCATCCGCCACCAGGACTTTCTTTTTACGCCCGCCGCTGAAATACTGATCCACCACCGGCATGCCGTTGCGCTCCAGAAAATTTCTGAATTCCTCGCGCGTAACCCTGTGCTGCCCTCCAGGGTTGCGGAACGCCTTGAGCGCTCCGCTCTTTATCCAGCGATGCACCTGCATGACCGTCGTGTGGCAGTAGCGCGCGATGTCCCCGGTGGTCAGGGGCGGATCCGGAATGAAGCCGGGAATCGTTTTACGAGACATGGCGGCGTCTCCATATAAAACATATCAAACATAACAATAGTATTATGTGTCAATAATCTCTCCATCATATCAAACTTGTCAAGAAAAATCTTTGCCTCCCGCAAAATCTATCTGGCACAAAACTTGTTTTACTATCCCCCCGCTGTTTGCAGAACTTGTTTAAGCAGGTCTCACGCAGAATGACAGAACTTGAAATAATCTCTCGCTTTCCAGATAAAAAACCGGAAAACCGGTAGACCGCCGGGACCAGCCCGCGCCGGCGGTTCAAACATGCGGCGGGAAATATTCTCCCTGGAGATGGTCATGGATTGCCGGATCGTGCTGTGGGACTCGGACCGTTCGCTGCGTGAGGCGCTGTTCAGCCGCCTGTTCAGAAAAGGATTTCTACCCGTTTCGCTGGGTGATCCGGCCAAGCTTGGCAAGGCGGTGCGGATGCTCGATCCCGAGCTGGTGCTGTTCGAATCCGGCTGGGAACGCGGAGAGACAGTTAGCCTTCGCGGAGACAGCGGGCCGCGGCGCGACAGCGATCTGTCGGTCGTAATGCCGCTGGAAGGGGAAGGATTCAGCGCCGCGGGTGGCGGACGGGGACTGGTGCTGGATAAGCTGCGCAAGCCTTTCGGCACGCGCGAACTGATCAACGGAATCAGCGGCGCCCTGGAACTGCGCCGTCGCCTGGCGCACAGGAGCAGGCCCGGCCGCGAATGGCTGGAAGTGAAACGTCTCACCACCGAGCCGGAAATAGAGGCGGCCCTGGCCCTGCGCCAGGAGGTTTACCGCGAGACAGGCTTCATCAGCGGGGAGCGCCGGGCAATCGAGTATGATCATTACGACCTGCGCTCGATCCATTTCGGCGCTTTTCATGTGCAGGGCGAACGCCGCACCCTGGCCGGCACTATCCGCATCATCCACCGCCCGGCGGGAAAAATTGCCGGACACACGGAGACAGTCGAGCGGCTGTTGAGGCGTTTCGAGCCTGAACTGGCTTATGTTTCCGATCCATGTGTTTCAGAACTGCCCGCCCTGAAAACGTTCGGTCTGGGGGTCGACAGCCTGGCGTCCTTGAAGCCGGGTTTCGGCAGCGGTGAATCGTTATGCGGCAATCCGGCGCGCGAGGAGGTCTTCGAGCTTTCGCGCCTGGCCATTGCCAGTCCCTGGAGGCTCAACCGTTTCGGAATCGAGAGACGGCTGTTCCAGATGATAGTCGTCGACTCCATGGCCGCCTCTCCACGGCGCAACTGGTTCGTAATCGCCGTGCACCCCTCGCGGCAGGCAAAATTCGAGCGTTTCGGTTTCAGTCTGGCCGGGGACCTGGGCGTGAGGCCTTACGCCGGCCTTGACCAGCCGGCCATCCTGATGACCCTGGACCTGCAGCAGTACCTGACCACGCCCAATCCCTTCAGCGCAAGCCTTGACCTGGAAATGCTGCTGTACCGCGCCGCGGGTTATCTGTCCCATAGCCTGGAAGGGGAAAACACATCACACCGAAGCGAAATGGCCAAGGCATCCGAATGAAAAAACGTAATACGTGGCAAACATAACAAACATCTAAGGCTTAACTATCATATATCATATATAGAATGAATCATTTTTAACAGTTACTAAATTAAAAATTTAATTGATTTTCTGCGCTTTTCAAGTAATATTTCCCCGCATTGCTGACACCGGCAAAAACCGGTGGCTTATCGACGGAAATCTCCTGATTGTTCAATCGATCTATTCATTACATCCACGCGGCATCGGCCGCCGCCCCGTGAGCTGGCGCGGGACGCTGACCGTCTGCCGTCATGCGGCGCCATCAGCCTGGAGGTTATGATGAATGAGATGATCCTGTTTCATGACTCCGATCCGGTATTGCACGAGGCTATCTCAGCGGTGCTCAGCGGGAGAGGATTCAAGGCGTTCGGGCTGGGTGGGGCGGAAACGTCTGGATTGGAGGCGGAATTATCCGATCCCTCGCTTCTGATTCTCGAGGGGGCATGGGAGCGGGGTTCGAAAATCGCGCTCGACCGGAATCCAGGCGAGTTCCAGCAGGCGGGCTATCTGGCGCTCGTGCTTCCGCTGAACGGCGGCGGCGGCCAGGGAATGGTGGTGGAGAGCCTGCGCAAGCCTTTCGGCATGAAACAGCTTCTTACCGCTGTTCAGAGCGCGCTGGAACTGCGCGCGCGACTGAACAGCGCTCCTCCGGATTATGGGACCGAGTGGCTGGAAGTGCGCCGTCTGGCGGATGAAAGTGAACTGGACGCCGCTTTCCGCCTCCGCCGCGAGGTCTATCTGGAAACCGGATATATAGATGACAGTTGCCCGACGCTGGAATGTGACTGCCTGGACCCGCGCTCGATCATCCTGGGGGCGTTTGTCCACCAGGGGAATCGCACGGAGCTGGCCGGCACGCTCAGGATAATACGCACCGGCGGGGACGGACCGGTGAGCGCCGCGGTTTCGCGCCTGGCGACTCTTAACGGGATGACAACCCTGGCCCGAGATGGCAAGGGTATGCCCCTTCCGGCCTGCGATTCTTTCCTTGTCAGCCCGGACGAGCTGGAAGCGTATCAGCCGGGATTCGCCTCGGCGCGTTCGATCACGGGCGTGTCTGTTTCGCCCGAGGTCTGCGAGTTGTCCCGTCTGGCCGTGCCCTCCGCCTGGCGCCGTCACCGTCTGGGCATCGAGAGGCGTCTGTTCGATCTGGTGGTTGTGGATTCGGTCGCCTCGTATCCGCATCGTAACTGGTTCGTAATCGCCGTGCACCCCTCCAAGCGTTTCAAGTTCCACCGTTACGGCTTTCTGGCGGTGAACGAACTGGGCGTGCGCCAGTACGCAGGCCTGGATCAGCCGGCGATACTCATGACCCTGGACCTCCAGCAGTACCTTGTTACGCCGAACCCCTTCACTGCGAACCTGGATCAGGAAGTCCTCCTGTACCGCGCCGGGGGCTGCCTCGTTCATGAGCTTGGACGGGAAAACAGCCTGGCCGCCGCCGGTTGATCAGCCGGTCTGGAAACCAATCGGTTATTTCACAACAACCGGAAGGGGCTGTCCCAAAAGTAGGGTCACGGTGCACCGTGACCCTACTGCTTTTATTATAAATATTTAGAGATTGAGACAATTTGTTAAAAGAACAAAGGGGCTTTTGGGACAGCCCCTTTGTTTTAAGTGTCCAGTTTTTTCACAGAAATGAAACCGCTATTCCTGAAATGAGAATCCGCTCGATCATCTCAAATCCTTGCCGCATGAAATACAGTAACTTAGATTTGCTTTTGCAGTGGCGCATTTATTGATATCACCTTTCTGTTCCATTGCTGTTGAAACCGATTGGCTTTTCCGATTGTTTTACAGTGTTCCGGAAACGCGCTGACGGCTCATTCCGGGTTCATGCGGGGCTGAATTATGCATCCCTTGCCACTGGCCCGTCTCCGCTCATTTTTGATCCGTGTATAACTGTTCCGATCCGGCGATCGGGAGACCGCCCTCCACCATCTCCATTCTCGACAGGATATATTTATGAAAACGGCTCGAAACAAACTGCTCCTGTTCAGCCTCATCCTGACCGTCATTCTGTTCCAGGCCCCGCGCGGTCTTTTCGCGGCTAGTGGCGAAGTGAAAATCTGGGAAGAGGACCTCACCCTGCCGGCCTACCCGGTCGGTGAAGCTGAAAAGAATCCTGTATTCTACTACGGGCGACGGTATCAGGGCGCGCAGGGACGGGTCTATCCCTATCCGTTTCTGGACAAGCTGAGCAATAAAAGCGTTCCCAGGGCTTACCGGGCGGTCTACCTGGAAAACGAGTACGTGAAAATCAGCGTGATCCCCGAGCTTGGCGGAAGGTTATTCTCAGCGCTCGACAAAACCGACAACTACGATTTCTTCTACCGTCAGCACGTGATCAAACCCTCTCTGATCGGGATGCTGGGGGCCTGGATCTCGGGCGGCGTGGAATGGAACGTCCCGCACCATCACCGGGCCAGCACTTTCCTGCCGGTGGATTACAAGCTGGAAGAAAATGCGGATGGCAGCCGGACAGTCTGGGTAGGAGAGACTGAGCTGCGCCAGCGGCTCAAGTGGATGGTGGGGCTGACCTTGCGGCCGGGCCGCTCCTGGGTCGAGGCCACGGTGCGGGTGGTAAACCCGACTCCTTTCACCACGAGTTTCCTGTACTGGGCGAATGTCGCGGTGCACGCCGATTCCTCGTACCAGGTGATTTTCCCGCCCTCGGTGGACTGGGGTGTCGGGCACGCCAAGCACGAATTCACCCGCTGGCCCTGGTCGGATGATGTTTACGGCGGGATGGAAGGTTACACGGGAGGCCGCGACCTGAGCTGGTGGAAAAACCATCCCTCGCCAATTTCGATTTTCGCTTTCGAGGCGGGCGAGGATTTCATGGGCGGCTACAACCACAAGCTCGACGCCGGTGTGCTGCACGTGGCCGACCACCATCTTGTGCCTGGCAAGAAGCTCTGGGAATGGGGCCCCGGGACTGTGGCCCAGGCCTGGGACAAGATACTGACCGAAACCGACGGCCCGTATATCGAGATCATGGTCGGGGCATTCTCCGACAACCAGCCGGATTATTCCTGGATTCAGCCTGGAGAAGTGAAAACCTTCACCCAGCGCTGGTACCCGATCCGCGCTATCGGCGGGGCGAAAAACGCCAACACCGAGGCCGCGGTCAACCTGACAATGGACGGGGGACGGGCCGAGGTGGGGTTCAACGTTACCTCCGCGCGTCCAGGCTGCCGTGTCATTTTGACTCGCAACGGACAGAATATCCTGGAAGAGACGGCCGATCTCAGTCCTGGCTCACCTTATACCAAAAAAGTCGATTTGCCGGCCGGAACCCAGGAAACCGAACTGCGGGCGGCCCTTCTTGACAATCTTGGCCGCGAGCTGGTGGCCTATCAGCCGGTCAAGCGCGAGCCTGCGCCCCGTCCCGAAGCAGTCACCGCACCGGAGCATCCGGAAAAGATAAAAACGAACGAGGAGCTTCTGCTCGCCGGGCAGCGTCTTGAGCAGTTCCACAGCGCGGCCATGGAGCCGGACCCTTACTACGAGGAGGCCCTTCGCCGCGATCCGGGCGATTACCGGGTCAACACGGCGCTGGGACTGATGCACCTTAAACGCGGGCGCTTCGAGGATGCCAGAAAGCTGTTCGAGGCGGCTGTCGCCAGGATCACTGCCCAGCACACGCGTCCGCGGGACGGCGAGGCGCTTTATTATCTGGCGGTGACAAGCGAGTTCCTGGGCGATTACGCCGGGGCCGAGGAGGCTTTTTACCGGGCAAGCTGGAGCGCGGCCTGGTATTCACAATCGTTCCACGCCCTGGCGCGTCTGGCCTGCCGGAAGGGAGATTTCAACACCGCCCTGGAGCGCCTGGAGCGCGCCCGCTCGGCCAACACGCAGGACGCGCGTATCCTGTGCCTGGAAGCCGCCGCCCTGCGCCATCTTGGACGCAGCGGCGCGGCGGCCGAGCTGGCCGCGCAGGCCCTGGCCCTTGACTGCCTTGACCACGTGGCCGCCTGCGAGCTGGCCTTGGACAAGGGCGCGACCGGCGACCCGCTGGACGGGAAAGCGGCGTCCATCGCCAATCCGCTCCAGACCAGGCTGGAAGTGGCCTGTCATTACATAAATGCCGGAATGAACGCGGAGGCCGTACAGGTCCTTTCGCCCCTGGCCCCCGCAAGCGGAGCGGCCAACCCGCTGGTATATTATTATCTGGCGGACCTGAACCGCAACCTGGGCCTTGATAACCGCGCCGCCGCCTGCCTGGAGCTTGCGGCGAAACAGAGTGCGGACCTCGTGTTCCCGTTCCGCCTGGAGACGATCGGCGTGCTGCGGAGGGCCATAGCCGCATCTCCGAAAGACGGCCGCGCTCCTTACTATCTGGGCAACCTTCTGTTCGAGGGCCAGCCCGAGGCCGCCATTGCCTGCTGGGAGAGCGCCCGAACCCTTGAACCCACGCTGCCGGCTATTCACCGGAACCTTGGCGTAGCTTATTACCGCATCCGCAAGGACATCCCGGCCGCTACGGCCAGCCTCGAACAGGCGGCTAAACTGAACCCGCGGGACCCGCGCGTGCGCCTGGAGCTGGACCAGATGTACGAGGCCGGGAAGATGGCCCCGGAAAAACGTCTTGCGGTGCTTGAAAAGAACCATGCCCTGGCCCTGGCCAGTGATGAGCTGCTGTCGCGTGAAATCAGCCTGCTTGTCCGCCTGGGGCGCTACGACCGCGCGCTGGAACTTCTGCGCGGCCATCATTTCCACACCTGGGAGGGTGGCGGAGAGATTCACGGCGTATATGCCGCCGCATGCCGTCAGCGCGGAGACAGTCACCTGAGGCGGAAGGACTTCAAGCGCGCGCTGGCTGATTTCCAGGCCGCACTTGAGTATCCGGACAACCTGGAAGTCGGTCGTCCACTGGATGGCGGGCCAGCCTGCGAGGCGTACTATCTGATCGGGATGGCGTACAAGGGCATGGGAGACAAGCCCAAAGCGGCTGAATATTTTGAAAAAGCTCTCGAGCGCAGGCAGCCGCCCTCGGAGTTGCTCTGGGCACAGGGGATGTCGCTGCGTGAACTGGGGCGCGACGCCGAGGCTGCCGCGGCTTTCAAGGCCCTGTTGGATGCCGGAAACCGTCAGCTCAATCCGGACCCCGAGAATGCGTTTTTCGCCAAATTCGGCCACCGCGCCACACGCGAGGGCACTCTGGCGGATGCGCATTACCTGATCGGACTCGGCCTGACCGGGCAGGGTGATACAGCCGGGGCGAAAGTCGAGTTCACGAAAGCGCTGGAGCTGGACCTGACGCACACCGGCGCGGCCTGGCAGCTCGCCCGTCTGAAATAAACTGCGTCCATGACAGTCGTCTGTTTAATAATCAGGGGCCATTTTTTCTGATGGCCCCTGATTATTAAACAACGCTTAATACCAATCTGACATCAAACAAATGGCATTATCTCTTTTGAAACTGCCAGAACCTCGCAATCAGACCGGCAGAATCCTGATCACCGATACCGGGCACACCACCTGGCAGGCCCCACATCCGGTGCATCGTCCGGTGATTACCTCCGGCCGCGCGCCGACACCACCCTCCGTCTGCCGGATATCGACAGCGTCATAGGCGCAATAGCGGCGGCACAAGTCGCATTCCCTGTGCGAGGTAAGAAGGCAACCCTCCACCTGTATCCGGGCGATGCCCATTACGAGCCGCTTTTTATCCTCCCTCGAGAATTTGCGTATCGCTCCGCTGGAACAGACTGTCCCGCAGGCGGCGCACTCCGGCAGACAGTATCCGTTTTCGAAAGAGATGCTGGGTGTCAGCAGGCCGGTAAGGTCGGAGGTATCGAAAGACGGCTGTATAATCCCAGTGGGGCAGGCCTTACCGCAATTCCCGCAGCGCAGGCAGGCGGTCTTGAATTGCTCCGCGGGCAGCGCTCCCGGCGGGCGGACCGGCTCCGCGGCGTCATCGCCGGACGTTTGATGAAGCGCCAGCTTCAGCCCCACGGCGGCCAGCGCCCCCAGGGCCAGGCGGCGGCTGTTCATGTACGGCGCGGCGGCAGTGTCTTTTCTCAGGAACCGGCCCCTGAGCGCGGTCAGCATGTCCTGTAAGGCGCCAAGCGGGCAGATTTTCCGGCACCAGACATGCGGCGCGGCGAAATTGACCCCCACGGCAAGAACAAGACCGGAGGCTTTAAGCACGATTACCCCGGCGGGCTGCCCGCGGAAGGCGTCGAAGAAAGCGTTGAACAGGTTGAGAGGGTCGAGGATGCCGGTGAGCGGAGCGCCCAGAAGGGCGAGTATCAGACCGGCGGCAAGCAGCACCCGGCCTATCTCCGGAACGCGGTTCAGATCAGCTTTCGTCTTTCGGACACCGGAGGCCGCATCGCACAGCACCCCCGCCGGGCACATCCATCGGCAGTACCAGCGCTGGCTCCAGGCGATGAGAACGAGCACCGTCAAAGCCAGGCCATGCAGAATGACAGGCGCATGCCCGGCAAGCAGGGTGTTGAGAAAGATAAAGGGGCTGGTCCAGACATAAAGTCCGGTTAACGTGTCCGGGGACAGGGGCAGCGCCAGATAAAGCGCCGCCACCATGGAGATAAGACGGACTTTCCGGCTTGGCAGTCTCATCCCAGGTTGGCATTCTGCTGTTTAAGGAGCGCCTGCACCTTGAGGATATCCACCGTCCTGACGGAGCTTCCGGACCGGGCGGCGACAGCCGCCGCGGCCCCGGCCCCGTGCCCTGTCACCAGGCAGGTCCCGATGATGCGCGTATCCTCGACCAGGCTTTGCTCGAAACAGAAACAGCGTCCGGAGACGATCAGGTTTTCCGTTTTTTTCGGAAGCAGCGCGCGGTAAGGTATCTGCCAGAGGGGACGCTTTTTCGTGGGGACAACCCTGCCTTTGTAGAGCATGTTTGTCCAGGCGCCGCTGATCCCGATAACGTCATCGAACCTTCTGTAAGTCATCGTATCCTCGAGGGTCAGCCTGTACTCTCCGTCCAGTATGCGCGACATGCGCACGCCGAGCTGCGCGGCGGTGTCGAGCAGGAAAACCTGCTCGTAGCCTGGCGTATTGCGGATTTTCTGCGTGTTCTCCCAGATCTGGATACGGTATTTCTGCTGAAGCTCGGACAGGGTGCGCAGGTCGATCCCGTCCTGGCCGTCATCCCCGTGCATGTTATACCAGTTCACGCTCGGGACAGGCGTCGGGAGGCCGATGTCCATTTTTGCATAGCCCGGTTTCGAGCGGTCTATCCGGTCCACGTTACCCAGCCTGTGCACCAGTCCGATATGGTATTTCATGTTCTCGAAATTTTCCCCGGCCAGGCTGAGTATGTCGCCGTCTCCCGTGCCGTCCACCACCATTTTCGGGGCTATCGCCACCCTGCCGGACTTGGTCTCCAGGATCACCGCCTTTATCCAGCCATTCTCGACTATCACGTTGGAGGCCCAGCAGTGGTAGAGCATCCTGACGCCTGATTCCTTGATCATCAGATCGAGCATGTACTTGCCGGCCTCGGGGTCGATCACCGGGTTCACCTCGTCGATCACCATGCCGAACTGCCTGAGGCGGCGGGTCACCTCGTCGCCGACGCCGAAAATCACCTGCTTGAACTTGCCGGACTTGTCCAGGGCGTGCGTGGAAAGCAACGGCAGGACAAGCCCGCCGGTCCAGAGGCCGCCCAGATGGTTGTAGCGCTCGACCAGGACAGTCCGCGCCCCGGCCCGTCCCGCGGCAATGGCCGCGGCCACGCCTGCCGGGCCGCCGCCCACCACCAGCACATCCGTCTCCTCGATCACCGGAATCTCCCGCGCCGGTTCGAGGATGGTCGCCCCGGCCTGTGTCTGCTGGACGGCCAGGGTATCTTTCACGGCAGTCTCTTTCGGCGAGGATTCCCTGCCGCACCCGGCCGCGCCGGCCACTGCGCCCGCTGAAACCGCGAGAGCGGACATGAAATTTCTGCGCTTCATTGAAGTTACCCTCGTTTTTGCTGCAATATGGTTTTGATCAATCGGCCGGAGTGCAGTGCCGGAGTGTGTAATATTTTCACCCGGGAAAGATGCCTGCGACAGCTTCAATATATGGCATTGTGCTTAAAAAAGGCACAAAAAGCGGATTTTACTGGTGTGAACAGCTTTTCTATTCAACTGACTTCATCACTGGCTTTCCAGCACGATGCTCTCGCTTTCCGTTTTCAGCACCAGATCGATAAAATCCCGCACCCCGCGGTACTGTTCCACCGGTGCTTCCTGCGGCGAGAACCTGACCGAGCGGACAACCCGGATGGAACTGTCCGCCAGGCATTCGACCGAACAGTTGAAGGAGGCGAAAGGAAGGACGCTCGAAACCTCTTTCGGGCAGTGCGTCACATGATACCCCGCCGGAGGCTGGATCAGCACCGTATCAGTCCGGTCAGTCAGACCGCTAAGAGAGACCGGGCCAAGACGGAGGCTGTCATCCAGCGGGTTCCGGCTGAATGTTTTCCAGTTCATTACCGGAAGCATAATAATTTTACCGGCAGTCCGTCCCAGTTTCCTGACAGTAAAGCCGGACCTGAACTCCAGCGGCAGGCTGATACTGTCCCGGTTGGCGATATCCAGACGGCTGAACTCCGCTCCTGGGAAACTGCCGTTCAGGCGCTGGGACCAGTAACTCTGAACGGACGGAGCGTCCATGCTCTGAAGGCGGTAGCGCAGGTTCTGGTTTGCGCTGCCGGAATGCCTTTCCAGCACCGTGCAATCCGCGCCGCCGTTGGTTTTCATGACAATCCGAGTGTTTCCAATCTCGATATCCGGTTGAAAGCAGGCCCTGGGGATTCTTTTCAGGTTGCCGCCCCTGTCTCCCAGAACGAGGCAATCCGTGCCGCGGTCCGCCTCCGGGACATTCCCGAACGAGCACATGCTGGCCGTGGGATCGAGGTATATTCCCTCCCGCAGAGTTTCCGGCGCCGAATCTGTCCGCGATACCGGCACGTAAGCGATACAGTGGTTGAACTGGTGCGGGCTCGGGAATTCCGGCCAGATCCGGCCTTCTCCGGCTGTGCGGACAAGCACGGGCAGGGCCTCGATCCCCACTGAATTCAGCAGGCTGCACAAAAGAAGGGCCATGTCCTTGCAGTCGCCGTATTTCAGCTCGAAAGTCTGCGCCACCGGGTGCGGCTGGAACCCACCGATGCCGATATGTATGGCCACATAGCGGGTGCGCTCGCGGACCAGGTCGTACAGGGCACGGACAGTATCCAGCCGCGAGGTCGCGGCGGTCACCGCCTTTGACGCCTCCGCCGCCATCTCAGAGGTCACGCCGGCCCGAGGCTCGAACAGTCTGACCGCCCAGCCGGACACGTCTTCCCAGGCGTCGAAAGCCCAGACCGTGGTGTCAGGTCGCGGAGGCGTACAGCTCAGCAGCAGCATTCGGACGATGTCACCGAACGGCGGGCTGAGTGGCTCCTCCAGGAAAGGCTCCACGTTATCGGCGCTCCAGCGGAACGTGTTTCCCGCCGCCCGGCTCCGGATTTCCTCCGGGCAGTTACGCCAGAATGTACGGATGGTCCAGCCCTCCGGGGCTTTCACCGAGACCTCCGCCCTTCCCACCGGGACATTCCACTGCAGTTGCAGCGGCAGGGAAAGCACCGGGCGTTCATCTTTAATCCGGACAGAAAGGCTCATTCTACCGCTGTCGGACTGCACCTGATCGGTATAAACGAGCGCGCGCACGTCCGAGTAAAGGACGAATCCGGGGTAGGCCGGGTAATCGCGGAACTGCTGGCGGCCGATCTTTTGCGGTTTCTCTCCATTCTTTTCTATAGTCAGTTCCACGGTCTCTATTTTCTGGCTTCCGCTGTAGCGTAGAACCACCGGGGAGATTTCTTTCCAGCCGCGCCGGTTGAAAACCGTGTACTGAGTTCTCTGCGTGGCGATCAACTCGTGGCCGTTCCCGCCAATTACATACTCCTGCGTCGACAGGTCGATACGGTAGCCTTTCCGGGCCGCCTGCCTGTCGAACAGCTCCCCGCGGCTATCCATTGAAAAGGCGGAGGACGCGAACAGTAACTGTACAGAAACGCATAGCATTGCCGCCAGGCTTGCACGCAATTCCATGAAAGCTGATCCCCATCGAAAATGCATTTTCCGCCAACAATTCCGGGTTAAGAAGTTGCAGGGAAGATCGAAAAAAGTTTTACGGGCAAGGCGCGCCGTGCTCGCTACGCCAAATGTCTCAGGAAAAGACAGTCTTTCTTCGGCTCTGCGGCCTTAGGTTTTCGGGTCTCGTTTTCAAGCGGCCCGCTCAGGGCCGTCCGGGGCCGTATGCCCGAGCCGCGCCAAAGAAGCGGAGTAATGGCCGCGGGCACACTCAAGCCTGAAAAAGCTTCCGCGGCCCGGCGGGCATTCAGCGCCAGCGTCGCCCGGTGACAATGGCAGCGTGAGGATACTCCATGCACACCGCTGGCTGAAAAAGAGTTATGGCCTGTGCGAGTTTACGGCCCCAAAGCGTCTTTTGGTCCTTTTCCACAAGCCGGAAAAGGACATGAAAACCAAAGCCTTTCAATTCCGTGATTCAAGTCCCTGGCTGGAAAATGCTGATTTTCCGCGCTCTTTTCCTGAGAAAAGTTCCGGACGATCAGTTTGTCAACATGAGCCTTATTTGGCCGGGGCCGCGCTCTTTTTCAGCACGATTTCCTCGTTGTCCAGAACCTCGAGCTGCTGGTAATGGCTTCGTATCGACATGTAAGCCGACACGGGGAAGACCGGCTTGTCCAGCACGAAAGTCTTCATGTACGCGAGTGTGCCTTCACTCTTTTCAAAGCGCCGGCCATAGGTCCCGAAATCCCGCTCCAGGTATTCGTCTTTCAGGCCGGACTCCAGCTCGTAGCCTTCCGGCAGGTTGATCCGCACATTGGTGACCGCTGCATATGGATATTCGAAAAACACCGGCGCGCTGCGCTTGACAGCGGCAAACGGCTCGGATGAGCATTTTACCCCGAGATGGGGTGAGAACATGATACGCTCAGAAACCACCTTCGCACCGGATCTCGCCCGGACCGAATACCCGATAGTCAGGCTGTCGCAGGCTTTGAGGTCCTCCGGAACGGTCAGGCTTGTCACCTCGCCGTCCGCGAACCCGGAGCCGAGACGCTCGAGGATGTACTTTTTTCGCTCGTCCAGGCTCCGGTTCCTGATCGCCTCGATACATTCATCCGCGCACAGTCCGGTGGCTTTCATCCGCCCGTCCACGGTCACCGAGCCATCCTCCGCCACAGTCATTGACGCATCGTGCGATACCATGCTCTGCCAGGCTGATGAAACCGGCGTGCGGCTGAAAGAACCATGCTCCGAGTCCAGGACCAGGGCAGGCTGCCCCTGGTCCTGCCAGGGAAGCGCCCGCCAGCCGGAGAGCGAGCCGGCCGGGTTTATCCACAGGGTGTCCCGTGCTCCTGGAACATAGACAATCAGTTTGTTGAACTGGGTCGGGCTGGGAAAATTACGCAGGAACGGCGGGTCGTTTCGGGTGGGGATCATGGCCGGATACGCCCGGACATCAACATCCCGCAGCATCTGGATCATCAGCGCCGAAAGGTCCGCTGTCCCGCCTTCCTTTTTTTCCAGCGTGTACTCCGGAGGGGCGAAAAACAGCTCCTGCTGCGAGGTCCTCTTGTATTCGCAGTTCTGTTTTATATAACGGAACACCCGGTCTACTTTTTCAGTCAGCGCGCTATCCGCTGCCTGCGCGGTGCATTGTTCCGCGGCGGCCTTTACCGCTCCGGCATCCCTGAGACCGGGAGTCAGAATGTTGTAGATTATTTTCGCCGTATTCTCCCAACTGTTGAAATAGTATCGCCGGGCGACAGGGATGGACGAGAGAGCAAAAAATATCTGGGTCCTGGTGGAGCTTACCGGCGGAGACAGCGGCTCCGGTGCGGCTTTGGCGATATTGTTCAGTTCCCAGGTAAAAAGCCCGTAATTGAGCATTCCTCCGCCGCCCGGGTAAGCAACATCCCTGCCTGCAGGCATGGGGATAATTCCGGGGGGAAACAGATAATAATTGTAAACGTAAACAGATAACACCTTGACATTCATCTCGGAGTGAAAAGTGTATATCTCGTTCTGAAAATACCATTTATCAAGGAAACTAATGTCACTCGATTTGCGGGAAAATTTGTACTCCACCACGCAGCCGGGTTCCACCGAGGGAAAGGCGAAAACGATTTCGAACATATCCATCGAGCCGGCGCCGAATTTTATTCTGTTCCTGAGAAAATCCTTTTTCTCCAGCTTTATTATTCTGCCGTCCGGCAGGATTGTCCGGGCTTCGAGGTCCTCGATCTCGTTGTCCTCGCGGTAGAACAGATGGATGTCGGCATATTTGTAGCCCGCCTCCGAAAGGATCCGGGTCCGGCAGTACCGCTCGAAAATCAACTCGGGTCCGACAGTCATATTCCCCTTGTCGAAAAGGATCACCGCCGGTTCGCCGGGGGCCTCCGCATATGAGGTTTTCTGGAGTTCGGAGGCATCCAGCGGCTCCCAGTCCATTTTCGCCAGCACCGGCGGCATCGGAACGGTGGTCATGATAACAGCCATCAGCAGAGTCAGGTGCATCATATTTTTCATCGCTGCACTCCTGTGCCTGTGGCATGATAAATAAGGAACTTCAAGGATGGGAATTTAACCCCTGATTCAACATCAAAGTACCGTGATAACCAAGAATTATTATGTGCCTTGACTTTTTCGAGAACGGTTATTCTATTACTTTTTTGTCGAGTAATTTTTCCATATTAATGATGAATCAGCTTATCGCTTCTTTTCATGCGATAATATATCCGCTATTGGCGAATGCATCAATTATTTTTAATCCATGGATAGAAAGAAGACCGTAATTCCACGATTCATGCCGGAGAATACTATTTTCTGACACCGGGCGCCATAACTCGCACTAAACCCGATACCGGAATTCGTGAGGCTGCCAAAGTCTATGTCTGAAGCGGCATGTTCGAGCTGAATCTTCGGAAGTGTCGTGCCTGGAAGCACGGATTCAGGCGAAAGAGGACAGGGGATGGAGTAATCTCTTTTTCAGTCGATTGAGTTGGAAATGAATATTGGGTACAAAAGAAATATGCTCATTTAAATTTCTTCATATTCCTCGAGTCTTCTTTTCAATGCATACCTGCAATGATTTCATCCGGACAGCGAAGCAATCTCAGAACCTTCCGGCCAGGGCCGCGACAGGAAAATTGTTCGATCTGACATCGCACATGAATCTCAGCAGGTCTATCGCATCTCCCAGAGACCATTTCCCGTCAGCATTGAAATCCAATCTCGTATCAGCGGGATTGCTGCGGGCAGACAGCAGAAGTTCAAGGACATCGGCAAGTCCCAACCGCCCATCGCCGTTGAAATCCCCCCGGAAAGACTGGTTGATCGTGGAATCAATCCCGGTGGAAAGCTGCTCGAATTCAGCCGCCCCGCCCTGCCTGACCCAGGCGTCCAGGTCTCCGCGCAAATTGAACAGCACCTCGATCGGCGCGCCGCCCGCGGGCGTGATTTTCAGTCCGGCCCGGCTGGTGTCAATCTCCAGCGGCTGTACATCCGACATGGCCGCCACGGACTGATCGGCGATCTCGATTACATGCAGAAAATACTCCCGCCCGCTGACGCCCGGAGATTTCACTTCCAGACGCCAGGGTGCTAACGGGGCCTCCCTGCCGCCCTCGGTCATGTGGTTGTACTGGGCAGTCGGCTCATCGGGATGTCCCCAGCGCTCGTAGCCCGATCCTCCCCTGCGGACAAGCGTGGCTCCGGACGGCAGCACCGTTTTGAGGAAAGCCCGGCTGCGCCCGGTGCTCCTGACATATGAATCGTATCCGGCCGGATCGCTGAGCCAGGTGATGACGCCGGGCTGCTGGCTGGAGTAGACATGCCCGGCGACAAGCTCGGTTTCAGGACCGCTGACAGACGGTTCACTGGGCAGATGAAGGAACCAGTGCTTGTGCAGGGCCGCGCTTTTCGCATCTATCCGGTCGAATATGATGAAATAGTCCCGCTCTCCCCGCAGATACAGGTACTGACGGGTGACCTCGGAGGTCTTGCCGCTCCAGTAGGCCCGTGTCAGGTCCGCCGCGGAGTAGGTATAGTTCTTTCCCTGCCTGAACGCCTTGATCTGCCCCCTGTGCGCGATATCCGTCCCGCTCTCTCCCAGGGCATCCACGCGCATGATTCCGCCGTCACGCTCCGAATCAGTCTGTTCGCCGTCCACCTTGGCATACTGTTCCGTGGAGTCGAAGACCGTGACAATGTTGAACACCAGCGAGCCTCGGGAGTAGTAGTCGGCGTTGTTGTCTCCACGTCCGGCGGCGCGCAGAACCAGCCAGCCCTTTTTAGCGATCATGAAATGCCCCTCGTCATCCAGCGAGTGCCCGGCAAAACGCGGACCCACGCCGAAAAACGACCAGGTGGCGTCCGGATCGTCCCAGGCGCTGCGCATGTACACATGTCCGGCCCCGGAAAACAGCCTGGACGTGGGCCAGCCAGCCTGGCCGGGCGAAAGTTTTTCCACCTGCGGATCGTAGGTGACAAATCTTACCCAGGGCAGGTCCCAGACATTGTCCGGCCACGAACCGGCGTCATAAGCGGCGGATATGTAGTTTGCGACCGGGTCTTTGTATCTCGCGCCGAGGATAGGCGCTGTCATGCTCCACTGTTTCTCTATCCTGTCCGGCCAGTAGTTGTCATCGATACCGGCGGTCAGCCCGCTGAACGGCACGGTCGTATGGAGCGCCCAGTAATTCATTTCTTTCAGGAACGTGTTGTCCCGGCCGAGCTTGAACCAGTCCAGCCCGGTGGCGGTGCGCCAGGCCTCGAAGGCCCAGGGGATCACGCGTGTGGGGCCATAGGTTCCGTGGCCCATGCTCTCGGACCAGACACCCCCCATCAGGTCGAAACGCGGCAGGCAGTCATTCGGAATCCTCGAGGCGAAAGAATCCAGGTTCTGCCTGGCCGCGGCCTCATATTTCGTTCCCGCGCCGGCCAGGGCCAGGGCCACGAACAGCTTTGGCGTGATCCCGTCCCGGCAGTGCGGTGTGCTCAGGTGCTCCGGCCCCCAGGTCTGGTTGTACAGGAAATCGCCGTACAGGAGAACGATTTCCGGCGTGTTGGTGTAGTGGTACAGCCATGTTCCCAGGTAATCTCCGAACTTTTTGCGCTCGGCCTCGCTCATGGAGTCATAAATCCAGTCGTAGGCTATCGCGAAAGCCCCGAACTGGCCGCTGCCTATGTTGGAAAGGATAGTGCCGTCGCCCCAGAGCTTCTTCACCGCCTCGGCATAGACATGAGCCGAATCGCCGCCCCGCTCGCGCTCGACCAGATAGGTCAGGGCCGTGCAGATCATCTCGTTGGGACGCAGATACTCGTTCCGAATGTTCCTGAACTGGCCGTTGGCCACCACCCAGTCGGCCTCGGCCTTGATCGAGGCGTAATCGCCGCCCGGCATTCCAGCGCCGGTGGCTTTCCGCACGAGAGAGGGCAGGATGGTTTTGTTAAGCATGATCCGGGGATGGTCCCCCAGCTCGTACGCGGAGCAAACTGTCCAGATAAAACACAGAAAGAGAACGGCGCTCAGAATAAATTTTCGCATCTTGTCTCCCACACGGTGATTAATACCGCCGGAACGTCACTTTAAAGTCCTTCTTCAACGGAGAAAACCATCGAACAGCCGTTTCCCCTTATCGTTATATCCGCAGAACTTAACTCTTGAGGGAATATAGATGGATAAAAGCCAGGGGGAAAGCTTTTACACGAGTTTAAAGTTCTGACCATAACTGTACGGGGAAAAACTGGATAACATGAGCTGATTATTTAACAACTATCCAATCAGAGAGAACAGGCTTTTAAGGACAGGGATTTCATGTCCTTTTCCGGCTTGTGGAAAAGGACCAAAAGACGCTGGGGGCCGTAAACTCGCATCGGCCACGGTGGAACAGAAAGCCTTGTGTGTGCGCGGCTCTTTTTCACGCTGCCCTGGTTGCGGGGCGGCGCTGACGCGCAATGGCCCGCCCGGCGTTGGAGCTGTTTCATTTTCCGGTGTGCGCGGGGCATCTGCTCCGCTCCTTCGTCCCGGCTCGGACAGTACGGCCCCGGAGCGGCCCGCTGGGCCGTTTGAGAGAAAGACTGGTCATATACCTTTAAGCGGCTGCCAGGCCGCGGTTGTTGATGGGGCCGCGCCTGTCTGAGCCTGCACTACGGGCAGCGTGTAAAAGAACTGTTAACGCCAGGGCCAGTTGAAGCTCAACAGTCCGGCGGCATTGCGCGCCAGCGCCGCCCGGTGACAAAGGAGCGGTATCAACGATCCGTATACACTTAAGCCGGAAAAACAGGCGCGGTCCGGACGAGTTGCGCGGCCCCGCTGGTTTTGCTGCTTTCGCCGAAACGAAAGCAGTTAAAGCAGTTACAACATATATCAAACCCAGGAATCACCAGGATTTTTCCCGGACAGCTTTGAGTTCTGACCGGAAAACATGCAATCCGGACGAGTATTCATTATCTTTCGTCTCTGAAAAAACCGAATGTAAAAACCTGTCCGCGGGGAGATATAAAGACATGAAATACTTCTGCGCATTTCTCATAGCGTTGTTTTCGACAGTATTCAACTGCCACGCCGCTGAAAACCTTCAGCGCGTATATCTCGCCGCGGGCTGGGATGAAAACAAAGTATGTGAAAATCCGCATAAGGGCTGGTATTTCCACTATTTCGACAACGATACCGTCAGATATCACGACCGCCTGGCTCCCGGAGATTTCCTGGAGGATTTCCCTGGTCTTGACCATATCTACCTTCGACTGGCCTGGAGCTATCTGGAACCGCAGGAGGGAGTTTACAACTGGGAGGTCATCGACAGGGTGATCGAGGCCTGGCGCGCCAAAGGCTACGGCGTGGCTTTCCGGATCACCTGCAAGGAAACCACGGCGAACCAGACCTACGCCACCCCTGAATGGGTCAGGCTGGCCGGGGCCAAGGGCACAATGGTCACCAACCAGCGCGACGGCAGCGCCACCTGGGAGCCTGACTACGGTGACCCCATATTTTTGGAGAAGCTGGATAATTTCCATCGCGCCTTTGCGGAGCGGTACGACGGCAGGGACTGGGTGGAGTATATCGACATAGGCAGTTACGGCGAATGGGGCGAGGGACACACCGGTTTCGGTACGGGCAAGGAATACCCGTTCGAGGTGATCAAGCAGCATATCGATATCTGGTTGAAAAACTACAGGAAAACCAGGCTGGTCATCAGCGATGATTTCGTGTCCGACAGAAGCGCTGACTGGGAAACGCGAAAACGGATCTACGACTATATGCGGGAAAAAGGCCTGTCGCTCCGGGACGACAGTATCTGCGTGGAATGGTACGTCCTGAATTTCGGCCTGAGCACGCTGAAAAATCCGGAGTGGTGGGCCGATTTCTGGCCCTCGGTTCCCACGGTCCTGGAGCTGGAGCATTACCACAAGACTGTCAAGACAGACTCATTCAAGGGCGGCGCGCCGTTGGCCGCGGCTGTCGAGATAATGCACGCCACCTATATCGGTTTCCACGGCGATGCCCGTCAGTTCCAGAAAGACAATCCGTGGCTTACCCCCAAGCTGGCCAACCGCTGCGGGTACTATTATTTCCCGGAAAGCATCGAGCTGCCGCGCTCGGCCGCTCCGGGACAGAAGGTCGAGATTACGATGGAGTGGATAAACCGGGGCGTGGCCCAGGCCTACCAACATTACCCGCTGATGCTCCGCCTGAGCGATAATGCCGGTTCATTTGTTCTGCCGGTAGAGGGTGTGGACAACCGCGCGTGGGGTCCGGATTCCGTGTCCGCGTGCCGGGGCTGGATCAGCCTGCCGGACAGCCTGAGACAGGGAGAGTATCAGGTGTCAGTGGGCCTGAAAGTGGAAAATCACCGGAAAGAATGGCTGGAACTGCCCCTGGCGGACAGCCTGAAACTGGCGGATGGTTTCTACAAGGTGACTGACCTGAAAATAAAGTAAGACTGTATCTTGAGTCAAAGGGGGAAACAGGCAGTTTTGTCCGGTTAGGAATTTGCATCACGAGATCGAAAGGTTATTGTTTTCATGTCCTTTTCCGGCTTGTGGAAAAGGACCAAAA